>JABWBP010000076.1 GCA_013360445.1 Calditrichaceae bacterium
GCCTGAACAGCTCCTCAAAAGTCTATGCCCGCTTATACCAGGCCGGCTCCGGAACCGCCTACACGGTCACTTCCGTTACAAATTATCCCACCAACGGCAATTGGATGCACGCGGCGGTCAGCTATGACGGTTCCGCGATCCGCCTGTATGTGAACGGGGTGCAGGAAGCAACCTTGAACGCCGCCATCGCCATCGGGACGAACGGCGATCCCCTGGCCATCGGGGCGCAGCCGGAGGGAACCGGCGCGTTTTTTGTGGGCCGGCTGGATGAAGTGCGCATCTGGAACCTGGCCCGCAGCCAGCAGCAAATCCGGGAAGGCATGTGCAGAAAACTCAGCGGCGGCGAGAGCGGGCTGGCGGGCTACTGGCCGCTGGACGAAGAATCCGGCATGGCGGCGTACGATCGAAGCGGCAACAATATCGACCTGGTGTTGATGAACATGGCGGAGAACGACCACGTCTGGTCCGGCGCGCCCTTAGGCGACGAGAGCGCCTTTGATTACGACGCCGGAAACGGGGGTTTCATTGCCAGTTTATCTCACAGCGACGGCGATAACCTGAGCGCCGCGGCTGCGGCCGGGGATGCTCGCGGCATTCAAATCTATCGCGCCGACGCCAACCCTCTCCGCCCCGGGGCTACCCTCCCTCCCGAACTCGCGGCCATCGATTCCCTGCGCTTCTGGGGAGTGTTCGTGGCCGGAAGCGGCAATCCCCAATACACCGTCACCTACGCCTACCGGGGCCATCCCGGCGTCATTACCGGGAGCAACCTGCGCCTGGCGGTGCGCGATAACCATGCCGCGGATACCTGGGCGGACCTGGACGCAACGCCAGATAATGGGGCAAATACCCTGGGCAAAACCGGCCAGGCCGGCGCCGAATACGCTCTCGCCTTCACCACCCGGCAGCAAGAACCGATCAGCGAATTCCGCCTCTACCCCAACTATCCCAACCCCTTCAACCCCGGAACCACCATCAAATTCGAGGTGCCGGAGAGCGGGGCGGGACGCCAGAAGATCGCGCTGACGGTTTACAACAGCTTAGGGCAGGAAGTGAAGAAATTGTACGACGGCGTCATTGAAGGCGGGGCGCATGAAATTTATTGGGACGCGCGGGACGGGCGCGGCAATCCGGCGGCTTCCGGGCAGTATTTTGTGCGCCTGCGGGGAAACGATTATGTAAAAACAATTGCGATCACCCGTATTCGTTGACCGGCTGCTCCGCCGCCGGATGGCCGGGATTATTTCCGATAAGAACTAATAAAGTATCCCCTTGAAAACCCATTAAAACATTATTAATTTCTTTTCGCACCAGTACAGAAGGAATCGGAGACTTCCTCTTGCTCTAATACATCGACGGCTTGATTCGCTATCTTCAGTGATGATGATTTTTTGCAGGGTGCAAGTAAACGCAGATTACGGCTTAACTCTAATATAGAGACCGGTTTTTTTACCGGGTAAGTTTCACCCAAGCAAGGGGATGCCGATGATCGCGAATCCTGCAAAATTCTGCCGTTCCGGAAGATTTACCGATGCCTCCTTCCACTTTCAAGAACTTTTTTTCCGCTTAGCTTTCCTGGTATTTTCCGGCTTTTTTTTCACCCTGTTCGCCCTGCCGGGCGAAACGATTTCGCCGGCGGAAAATCTGGCCAGTTTCAACCTTACCAACCTGAACAACATCACCCTCACCAGCGACATCACCGGGGAAAAACCGCAGTCGAAAGTCTGGTATCACGACGCCAAATGGTGGGCGGCGCTGCCCAACTCCTCCGGCACCCACCTCTGGCGGCTGGATGGAACCACCTGGAGCACCGTGCTGTCGATCTCCAGCGCCGCCAACAGCAAAGCGGATTGTAAAGCGGTGGGCAGCGTCGTGCATATTCTGCTAGTAAAGGGCGCTTCAACAACGGTAGAGCTGGTCTCTCTGGAATACGTTCCTGCCACCCAGACTTACCAAACCTGGAGCGGCCGCCCCTCCGGTTCGGTGAACATCACCTTAGACGACGGCCTGGAAACCGCTACCATCGACATTGATTCCCGGGGGCGGATGTGGCTGGCCTCTGATGGCACTACTCAAATTAATGTCCGCTATAGCGACTCCCCCTACAGCACCTGGAACGGCCCGGTAACCCTGGCAACCAATGTGAGCGCCCGGGTAAACGAAGATGATATCTGCGTGGTCAGCGCTTTTTCGGATAAGATCGGGGTGCTGTGGTCGGATCAGAATTTAAAGGAATTCGGCTTCAAATGGCATCTCGACGGGGCGGATCCCGCCGCCTGGTCTTCCAAAGAGAATCCCCCCAATCCCTTTGGCAGTACCGGCGGCGGATTTGGAGATGACCATTTGAACGTGGCGGTTGCCTCTGACGGGACCATCTATGCCGCGGTGAAAACCAGCTTCGACGCTTCCGGCTATCCCACCATTGTGCTCCTGCGGCGCCTGCCCGATGCCACCTGGAATTCTTACCCGGTAAGCGACCAGGGCACCCGGGGAATCGTGGTGTTGAATGAAGCGGAAGGCGTCGTTACCGTAGCGCATAGCCGGATTACCGGCGCAAGCGATATTATCTGCAAACAATCCGCGACTTCTTCGATCTCCTTTGGCTCCTCAATCACCCTGCTGAGCGGCAGTTACAATAACGTCACCAGCACCAAGCAGAATTTCAGCGACCAGATTGTCTTTTTTGCTTCTAACGGCGCCACCGGCGCCAGCGTGCTGGCCAGGGCGCCCCTGCCCCCGCTGGATTTGCGCGGGCACTGGGCCATGGAAGAAGGCAGCGGAACCACCCTGGTGGATTCCTCCGCTTACGGGAATGATGCAGGGACAACCAACAATCCCACCTGGACCACCGGCATCAGGGGTCTGGCGCTGAATTTGAACGGAACCAACCAATACGCCACCGCCCCGGATGATCCCAGTCTCGATATTACCGACGCCATCACCCTGGCGGCGTGGATCAGGCCGAGTAAAACGGACTTTGCCACCCAGTATATTATTAAAAAAGCAATTATGGGTTCTACCAACGGGTATGAGCTCTCCCTTGCCAGCACAGGTAAGGTATTTGTACGCTTTAACCAGGTGGCCTCTGGAAACACTTACCGGCTGGATTCGAAGATTTCTTATCCTTTGAATAACAGCGCCTGGATGCATATCGCCGCAACTTATGATGGTTCAGTCATCCGCATGTATATAAACGGCGTCCAGGATAGTGTTCTGGCCGCGGCTTTCACCATTGCAACAAATGACGACAACCTCAGAATCGGAGCTCAACCTGATGCAAACGCCCTCTACAAATTCCAGGGACTTTTGGACGACGCCCGGGTTTACAGCCGCGCCCTGAGCGGCGCGGAGATCACCGTACTGGCAACCATTCCCCCGCCGCCCATGCCTACTTTTGCTACGGACGGCGCCGGCAAAGCGCTGGATTTCGACGGAAGCAATGACTACGTCAACTGCGGGAATTCTTCCAGCGTTAATATTACCGGCGCTATTACCATGGAGGCCTGGATACGACCGGATGTTCTGGCAACTCAATCCATTATCAAGAAAAATACGGCCGCCAGCGGGTATGAATTAAGCCTGTCGCAACCCAATAACGGAAGAGTATTTGTAAGGCTGAACGGCAGCGCAACCTACCGGATCGATTCCAGCACTCTTTATCCCCGGGACGGGCAAACCTGGATGCACGTCGCTGCGACGTATGACGGCTCAACGATCAAGTTGTACGTTAATGGTGTGTTAGAGGGCAGTATCACCGGGCCATCATCCATCGTTTCAAACACCAATAACCTGCTGATTGGGGCAGATCCCATCGATTTCTCAAAACCTTTTAACGGCTGCATCGACGAAGCGCGGTTATGGAACATTGCCCGCACCCAGCAGCAAATTCGTGAATTCATGTGCCGAAAGCTCACCGGCAGCGAAACCGGGTTGGTGGGCTACTGGCGGATGGATGAGAACTCCGGCCTGACTGCTTTTGACGAAACCGCCAACAACAACGACGGCGCCCTGACCAACATGGCGGAGAACGACCACGTCTGGTCCGGCGCGGCCCTGGGCGACGAGAGCGCCTTCGATTATGAGGCCGCGGGCGGCTACACCGCCGGTATTTCCCATCTCCACGGCGACAACATCTCTGCCACGACCACCTCCGGAACCATCAGCGGCATCCAGGTTTACCGCGCCGACGCCACTGCCCTGCGCCCCGAGGCCAGCATCCCCGCTAACTGGACCATCGACCCCCTGCGCTTTTGGGGTGTTTTTGTAGTGGGAAGCAGCTCTCCCCAGTACACCGTGGTTTACGATTATGACGGCCACCCCGGCATCGTTAGCGAGAGCGGGCTGCGCCTGGCCGTGCGCGACAACCACTCCGATAATAGCTGGGCAGACCTGGCCGCCGCCCTCGATGAAGGGGCGAATACCCTTACCAAAACCGGGCAAAGCGGCACGGAATACGCCCTGGCCTCCGCCAGCCCGGATAACTCCCTGCCCGTGGAACTCTCCTCCTTCACCGCCGCGCCCGGTTTTGAGAAAATTACCCTCAAATGGGCCACCGAATCGGAGTTGAACAATTTGGGATTCATTTTAGAGCGGGGGTTGTCGCAAAATGGCCCGTTTGAAGAGATCGCCTCATACCTCTACCACCCGGAATTGCGCGGGCAGGGCAACTCCAACCAGCGGGTGGAGTACGCCTACACGGATGAAGATTTGAGCAACGGGGAGGTGTATTATTACCGCCTCTCGGACGTGGACCTGGCCGGGGTGCGCAGTTACTACCCGGAAATCATCAGCGCCGCGCCGCGGGAGCTGATTACCGAATTCCGCCTCCACCCCAACTATCCCAACCCCTTCAATCCCGGAACCACTGTCAAATTCGAGGCGCCGGAAACCGGTTCGGGCCGGCACAAAATCACCCTGGCGATTTACAACAGTTTAGGGCAGGAAGTGAAAAAACTGTATGACGGTTTCATTGAAGGCGGGGTGTACGAAATTTATTGGGACGCGCGGGACGAACGGGGAAATCCGGCGGCTTCCGGGCATTACTTTCTGCGCTTGCGGGGAGAAGATTATGTAAAAACGATTCGGATGATACTTGTTCGGTAGCCGGTTTGCTCTGCTCGAACATTCGAGGCAGGTCTTTAAATGTATGGTTTAAACAAGAGGGGTTTTTTATTGGGAGGGAGGGTGCCATCCAACCCGAACCCAATTCTTGCGCGCTATGAGAATATATTCGTTGTTGAGTTGAAGCGTGGCAACAGTTGCACGCCCGCATGGAGTTGTACCGATGATGGACAAACCATCAGCACTCCAGGTAAAATGGTCAAACCAATTTTGAACTCGGGGATTGTAAAGGGGGATACTCTGACTTGTGGTTGGGTCGATACCATGCGTTCGAGCACCCTTGTAACTATTGCATAGCGCACACGCCAACCAAAGATTTGATTCAATGGTGCGTCCCCCCGCAGCCAGGGGAATAATGTGTTCGACATGCAATTGCACGCCGCTATATGCCTGCGCTGTCTGGCAATAACCACAACGATATTCTGCCTGTTCAGCTACTTTCCGGCGTAAAGATGCTGGTATATGTCGCTGGCTCATCTATCACGGTTGGGGAACGGGATACCCGCGTTGATGCAATAAAGCGTAAGCTTGCGATTTTAACACCATAATCCGCCCGGCCTGGTGGCGTAATTCTTCAAGCTGGCGAACTTCTTCGGATGTCAGTGATCGCTCGGCCTGTGCATCCAGCAAATCGTACAATAAAGTTTCCCTTGCGACTTCCATCTGGCGGCGGGCTACCTGCCACAGTTGGCTATCCGACAATTCTGGTAATTTTGCCATTTCTGCCGCCAACTCTGCCGGCGCATCTTCTAACTCCGGTAGCGCCGTGTTGAGGGTAGATTCCAATACTTCTTCGATTGAACGGTTCAAAAGCATTGCCGCGCGCCGCGCTCGTTTATATATGGTATCGGATAACTTGAGTGTAACAGACTTTACTGGCATTGGGAAACCTCAAGGGATTTTTGAGTCACGATAAAAATACAACTGCCTTTTCAAAAAATCAAGTTCCCTTTGGAGCAAAATTCCAATACATCCTTTCCCGGCGCGGGGAATTTCTTTCCCCGGAAACCTCCCCTCCCAAAACCGCGTAGCAAACTCCGTTATGTTTTTATTGGAATTATGGTTCGGGAAAATTACATTTATCCCCTTTTCACCTAAACCGGAGGAATCATGCGTAACGCAAAATCATTCATTCTGGCCCTGATTGGTCTCCTCGGCATCTCTGCCCTGGCCTGGGCCGCTCCCGGCAACGACGCCGAGATCGACATCCCCTACCAGAAATTCGTGCTTGATAACGGCCTCACCCTGATCGTGCATGAAGACCACAAAGCGCCCATCGTGGCGGTCAACGTCTGGTACCACGTGGGATCGAAAAACGAGAAACCCGGCAAGAGCGGGTTTGCCCATCTCTTCGAGCACCTGATGTTCAACGGCAGCGAAAATTTCAACGAAGACTATTTCATGGTGATGGAGCGGATCGGGGCCACCGATCTGAACGGCACCACCAACGAGGATCGCACCAACTATTTCCAGAACGTGCCCACCAGCGCGCTGGACATCGCCCTGTGGATGGAATCCGACCGCATGGGGCACCTGTTGGGCGCCATCGACCAGGCGGTGTTAGATGAGCAGCGCGGGGTGGTGCAGAATGAAAAACGCCAGTATGAAAACGAACCCTACGGGGTTACTTATGAATTGATGACCTTCAGCACCTGGCCGAAAGGCCATCCCTACTCCTGGACCGTGATCGGCTCCATGGAGGATTTGAACGCCGCCAGCTTAGAAGACGTGCAGGAATGGTTCAAAACTTACTACGGGCCGGCCAACTCGGTGATCGTTTTAGCCGGGGACATCGATCCCCAAACCGCTTACGAAAAGGTGAACCACTACTTCGGCGACATCCCCTCCGGCCCCCCGGTGGCGCGCCACAACCAGTGGATCGCCAAGCGCAGCGGGGTGCATCGCCAGAGCGTGCAAGACCGGGTTCCCGCGGCCCGCATCTACAAAATCTGGAACGTTCCCCAGTGGGGCACACAGGAACTGGCGTACCTGGATTTGGCCTCGGACATTCTGGGCAGCGGTAAAACCTCCCGGCTTTACAAACGGTTAGTGTATGACGATCAGGCCGCTTCGGCGGTGAGCGTGGGTCTGGACGACCGGGAGATCGCCAGCCAGTTCGTTATCGAAGTAACCGCCAAACCGGGGGAGGATCTGGCGAAGATCGAGAGCGCTATCGATGAGGAATTGAATCGCTTCTTAACCGCCGGTCCCACCGAAAAGGAATTACAACGGGTCAAAACCCAGTTCCGGGCCGGTTTCGTTCGCGGGATCGAGCGCATCGGCGGGTTCGGCGGCAAGTCCGATATTTTAGCCATGAACCAGGTCTATGGCGGCAGCCCCGATTATTATAAAAAATACCACGCCTGGATCAACGCCGCCACGGTGCAGGATATCAAAGCTGCGGCCAATAAATGGCTCTCCGACGGGGTGTATATTTTGGAAGTGACCCCTTTCCCGGAATATTCCGCCAACGAGACCGGCGCGGAGCGCGTGGCCGGCAAACTGCCGGAAGCCGGCAACCCCCCGGTTGCCAAATTCCCGGAATTGCAGCGCGCTACCCTTTCCAACGGCTTGAAAGTGGTGTTAGCGCAGCGTTCCAGCGTGCCGGTGGTCAATTTTAACCTGCTGATCGACGCCGGTTACGCCGCCGACCAGTTCGCTATTCCCGGAACCGCCAGCATGGCCATGAACATGTTAGACGAAGGCACCGCCCGGCGCAGCGCCCTGCAAATCAGCGAGGAGTTAGCGCAGCTGGGGGCCCAATTGAATACCGGCTCCAACCTGGATCTCTCCAACGTGTATCTCTCCTCTTTGAAAAGCAACCTGGACGCGGCGCTGGATATTTACGCCGACGTCATCCTCAATCCCGCTTTCCCGGAAGATGAATTCCAGCGCCAGCAAAAACAGCGCCTCTCCGCCATCAAGCAGGAACAGGCTGCGCCGGTGCAGATGGCCCTGCGGGTATTTCCTAAGTTCCTTTACGGCAGCGGCCACGCTTACGGCAATCCCCTCACCGGCTCCGGCACCGAAGAATCCGTCAAAACCATGCGCCGGGAAGATTTGCGGAAGTTCTACAACACCTGGTTCAAACCCAATAACGCCACTTTGGTGGTGGTGGGGGATATTACCCTCGCGGAAGTGCAGGATAAATTAGAAAAGCGGTTCAAAGATTGGAAAAGCGGCGAGGTTCCCGTGAAAAACATCGGCGCCGTCGATCTTCCCGCGGAAGCGGCTATTTACATCGTGGATCGCCCCGGCTCCCAGCAATCCCTGATTTTGGCCGGGCACGTGGCCCCGCCCCAGAACGATCCCGACGCAATTGCTATCGATTGCATGAACAACGTGTTAGGGGGCCAATTTACCGCCCGGGTGAACATGAACATCCGGGAAGACAAACACTGGGCTTACGGCGCTTATACCTTTTTGTGGGACGCCCGGGGACAGCGCCCCTTCCTGGTTTATGCCCCGGTGCAGGGCGATAAAACCAAAGAAGCGGTCGCCGAGCTGCGAAAAGAATTGCAAGACATTATCAGCGCCCGCCCGCCCAGCGCAGAAGAACTTTCCCGGGTGACCGAGAATATGATTTTAGAACTTCCCGGCTCCTGGGAAACCAACAACGATGTCGGCAACGCTATTAACGAGATCGTGCGCTTCGGCTACCCGGATGATTATTTCCGGACCTATGCAGAGAAAATCAAAGGGGTAACCGTGCAAAGCGCGGCGAACGCGGCAAAGAAGGTGGTAAAGCCGGATAAATTAGCCTGGGTCGTCGTGGGCGACCGCTCGAAAATCGAAGCGGGTCTTGCGGAACTGGGCATCGGCAAAATTCAGGTCATCGACGCCGACGGGAACCTGATTTCCGATAAAGTGGAAGTGATGCAGTAGAATTCCAAAACCCATCTATCGGTTAAGACCTCAAAGGTTTGCGAAACCTTTGAGGTCTTATGCCTTCCTATTTGATTTTCAACACCACAAAGGTTTCATCATCATTGCGGGGCTGGCCGCCGGCCCAGTTTTCCCCGGCCTGCGCCAGCCCGGCGATGATTTTTTCCGGGGACAGACGGCCGATCTTTTCAAATGCCGCCTGCGCCCGGTGATCATCGAACACCTCGCCCTGTTCGTTGAACCGTTCCGGGAAGCCGTCGCTCATCATCAGAACCGTATCGCCGGGGGCTAATTGGGTTTTACGTTTCTGGGAGGGCAATTCCGGAACGAAGCCTAAGGGCAGGGCTTTCAAAGTAATTTCTTCCACACGTTTAGCGGCTGCGCGGTAAATGAGCAGGGGCGGCATTCCCGCGCTGCAGACCTCTAAGTGAGAATCTTTGATTCGAACAATCTGCAACGCCATGTAAAGCCCCCGCAAATTCACCCGCTTGAAGGCGCGGTTCATCTGTTGCAGCAGTTTGAGAATGTCCGGCTCATCCGCCAGGGTAGCGAAGAGACTCTTGGCGGCGGCGACCATCATGCCGGCGTGCAGGCCGTGCCCGGTGGCGTCGCCGGTTACCACGGTCAGGGCGCCGTCTTCGCCGAGGTGAATATCGTAGTAATCCCCACCCACCTCCGCGGCGGTTTTCATGTACGCGTCTATCTTGATGCCGGGAAGCTGGGGAATAAGCCCGGGAAGCATGGAGAGCTGCAACTGGCGGGCTTTTTCCAACTCCGCGGATTTACGCTGGTTTTCCGCTTCTAACAGGGAATGCGCTGCTTCCAACTCCCGCAGCGCTTGCTTGCGACGGGTAATGTCCCGGGCAATCCCGGTCACAAAGCGGCCTTCGTCGGTCTCCCAGAAAGCGACGGTAAGCTCCATGGGAAATTCCGTGCCGTCTTTTCGCAGCGCCTCGCGCTCCATGATCTTCCCGGCCAGACGGCTCTCCCCGGTTTGCAGCAGATGTTCCATCCCCCGCAGGTGCGCTTCTTTATAGCGTTCCGGCATCAGCAGGGTCAAGGGTTTTCCCAGCGCTTCACTCTCGGCGTAACCGAATATTTTCTCCGCGCACTGGTTCCAAAAGGTGATTTTCCCTTCCCCGTTTGCAGTGATAATAGCGTCGTTGGCGGTTTGGGCAACGGACCGGAAGCGCGTCTCCGAGCGGCGCAGACCCACCTGGGTTTCCTTCAATTCTCTCAACAGTTTTTCCAACTGGCTATTCTTTCCCCGAAGCTCCTCGTTCTTTTCGCGCACCACCTCCGCTTCTTTTAGCCGGGCTATTTCCTGCTCTCTTCTCCTAACCCGCCCGATTTGAAAATGAACGAATCCGTAAGAAGCGGTTCCGAATATCAGGAGGTAAAGGCCGTACGCCCACCAACTGCGATACCAGGGCGGCAGAATAGTGAATTCAAAGCGGGCTTCCCTGCCGAGGCGGCCGTAAATATTCTTTGCCTGCACTTTGAAGACATAATCTCCTTCGGCAAGGCCGGTGTAATCCTTCTTCGTTTCCGATGTCCAGTTAGACCAATCCGCGTCAAACCCTTCTAACATCACCCGGTATTGATTGGCGGAAACGTCGTCGTACTCAGGTGCGGCAAACTCGAAGCGCAGGGAGTTGTGGGAGTAAGGCAGCGTGGGCGACATCCCCCCCTGCCGCCCTTCTGGCGAAGCCATCCCTTCGGGAAAAGGGGGGAATTGCTCCCCTCCCGGATGGCCGGGAGGGGTTTGGGAGGATGTCCCCCCGAAGATCACCGAATCGCCGCGCGCTCCCCCGCGGCTGGCCAGCACCCGCCGCAGCAGGGTTTCGAAATCGAGGGCATAATTCTTCGGGATTTCCGAAGTGTAGCGGGCGATTCCTTCCGAACCGCCGAACCAGACCGCGCCGCCCCCGCCGGGGTGGTATTCGGGATAGATAATGAACATGTCGCCCAAGTCATTCAATCGCAAAAACGGCGCGCCCTGCCAGGCGTAAGAGCCGTCCCCCTGCGGTTCCGCCCGGCCGTTGATGGCCTGTTTCCCGACCCCGGCAATTACCCAGGCGTTTCCGCGCTGGTCTTCCCGGATGCGGAAAATCCAGCAGGCGGTATCCGCAAACGCCGCTCCCAGGGTGGAATCCGGCGCGAACCATTCCCGGGCGGGATCGAAACGGCGCAATCCCTTTTGAGTGGCAAAAACGATTTTCTCCCCCACCCGCGCGACGCCGGTGCGCGTCTCCGGCAGGCCGTGTGGTTTGCCGTAACGGGTAATTTGCGCCGTTAACGGCGCGGCGTTCCGCGAACCGGCGGATACCCGCAGCACTCCCTCGAACTGGGTTCCCAACCACAGCGCCCCGCTCGCGTCCTCGGCAATGCTGACCACCTGCTCGGCGACTTCTTTGAAACGCCCCAGGTCGATCCAGCGGCCATCTTTGAGCTGCAGGGCGGCCAGGCCGTCGAATAAACCGACGTAAACCCGGTTGCTATCCTGCCGCGAGCGCTGGAAACAGGTAGCGCCGGCCCAACCGGTTTTCAGCAAAGTTGCACGGTCGCCGCTGATTTGGTACACCCCCGGGTCGGCGGCGGCCAGGAGATGATTTCCAATAGTCGCCAACTCCCAGCAGTGCGCGGATATGCCGGCAACCGGTTTGAATTTCGGAAAGGCTGCGCCGCCGGAAGGGGCAGCTTTTGGTTGAGAGGATTTTTCGGCGGCGTTTTTTTCATTTAAATAGTACACCCCCAGGTGGGTGGCGGCGTAGAGCCTCCCGCCCTGCCGGGCCAGGGATTCCACGGTGCCGTCGATCCCCAGGGCGGCGGTAAAACGGCTGAACGGGGAAGGCGTTTCCACCCGCGCCAGCCCGTTATCCAGGGCCAGCCAGAGCGCTCCCGCGCCATCGGCAAAGGTATAATGGATCCGCTCATCCCGCAGGCCGGTAGATTTGTTGAGAACCTGGCAGAGGTTGCCGTCCCGGTCGATGATGATCACCCCGCCGCGCAGCGTGCCCAGCGCAAACAGGCCCCCGGGCAACGCCGCGCCGTGGTAGAGAAAATTCTCCCGCAGCAGGGCGTCCGCCGCCGATGGGAAGGGTTTGAACCGGGAACCATCGTACCAAAAGAGGCCGTTCGTGGGCGTGCCGATCAGCAGCGTATCGCCCTGGCGGCCTGAGCCGTCGCTTGCAGAATAGGGAAGCATCACCATAATGCGTTCCGCGGCGAACATTTCACCCCCGGGAACCAATTGCAGGGAATCTTCGGCGTTCAGGCGCAATAATCCGGCGTCCCATTTGCGCACGTAAAAGGCTCCGTTGGCGGCAAAGGAGAGGTGAAATTCATCCTCCGATTTCCAGATGCTGAAACGCTCCTCTTTCCAGCGAAAGATATATTTGAAGCTCTGGAAGTAAACCGCGCCGTCGAGGGCAAAAGTGCGCCAGACGTCTTTGAAATCGCGGTGTTCCGCGGGAATGCTGTCCAACAGGGAGACAAAGCGCAACTCCCCGGAGGCGTCCGCGGCCAGAAAACCCAGGTTGCCCTGTGCGCCTAAATAAATTCGCTCGCCGGACACGCACAGCGAGCGCACCACGGTATCCCCGGTTTTGACGTGTTTCCAGGTTACCCCGTCGTACACTAACACCCCGTAATTTCCGAAGTACATGATTCCCCGCTCATCCCGGGCAATGCACCAGTTCTGGGGATTTTCCTTATATTCCGCGGGGCTGAAGTTGCGGAGGTAGGGGAAGCCGGCTTCTTTCCACACCGACGGGGGAATGGTATAGCCGGGCGCATCCTGCGAAAAAACCGGCGCGACGCCGCAAATAAGGGCAAATATGTAGAAAAAGAGCTTTTTCATACACCGATGTCCTGTAAGTCATTGTCTTACAATACTATATCAAGAAGCCACTTTGCGGCGCTCCTTACGACGCCGAATTGCTCATCAATACTTCTTTATACCCCAGGTTGACGAACTTAAGCACTTCGGCAACCACTTGCGGGTCTTTTATAATCCGGCGGTGTCCCAAACCTTCGGTAAGCAATAGCTCGCTGCCCGGCCACTCCCGGAAAAGCTCCAGCGCCTGGGTGTAATGGATTTCCCGGTCGTCTTTGTCGTGAATGATGAGTCCCTGGGCGCGCAGCCGGGGAGCGATGTGTACCAGGGAAATCTCTTCGCTCTTTTTCCCGCCGAAGCTCTCCACAAAGCGGCTCAGCCGGGAGATGGTTTCCGGCCCGGCGTTGATCTGGCGGGCAAATTCCGCGAAGATCAAGCCCACGGAGACGGGCGCACCGATGGTGACCAGTTTTTGCACCCGCACCCCCTGGCTGATCGCGTAACCGGCTACCGCCCCGCCTAAGGAGTGGCCGACGATAGCGTAAAATTCACCCACGTGCAGGGAGATATCTTCCACCACCTGGGCAATCTCTAACATGTTGGTGCGCTTTCCGGGAGAATCCCCGTGCGCCGGGGCGTCGAAGGCGATTACCCGGTAGCCGGCGTCTAACAGCGGTTTGGCCAGGGGGGCCATTTGCGCGGCGTTCCCGCCCCAGCCGTGCACCAACAGCACCGGGGGGCCGTCGCCCCAGCTATAGCGGATGTAGTAATCGTCGGAATCATCTAACTTGAAATTGCTGCGGAACAGAACCTTCTGCCGCTGGGCGCTCTTCAGGAAGGGATCCTCCTGCCGGGGCCGGCGGGATTTTTCGGGAGTGAAAAACAAGCGGATGGCCCACCTGCCTGCCAGGGGCGGGGCAATCATTTCCGTTAATTTGAAAGCGGTTCTGAATATTTTTATAATGAATTGGGAAAGCACGTTATTCTCCTTTCTAAACTTCTTTGGGTTAATGGCTATCTGCGCTACGCTCTGGTTGCCGGGCGAATCAAATTGCGCGAGATAAAGATACCGCAATTTTACCGGCAAATCTTTCAGCTATGTTGCGAGTATTTGTAAAAATGTAGCCGGCAGAAGGGATTTTTCGCCCTCTTTTTTATACCGGAAACAGTGCCGGCGGGGAAATTTGAACTGACGTTGCAAGAGTTTGCAGATATGTTGCAGGAAGGGCGATGGGGGAGGGGATAGTTTTGAGTTGCGAGTTGCGAGTTTTGAGTTGCGAGTTTTGAACTGCGGGAGACTGAGTACGAAAACACTCAAACACCTGAACTCCGGAACGCTACGCCGAATAACCGCCGTCGATGACCAGGTCTGCCCCGGTGACGAAAGCGCTGGCCCCGGAAGCAAGGTAGAGAATGGCTTCGGCGACCTCTTCCGCCGTGGCAAATCGCCCCAGGGGGGTCTCCTGCGCCAGGGCCTGCCAGACCGCCTCGTCGCTCCCCAATTCTTTTCGCATTTCCTGCCAGAATTCCATGCCCTGCCACATGGGGGTTATCACCCCGCCGGGCAAGATAGTGTTTACCCGGATGTTATAGCCCTGTTGAGCGCACTCCAGCGCAATGGCCTTGCTGAACATGCACACCGCGGCTTTGCTGGCGGCGTAGGCGCTGGCCCCGGCGGCGGCCTTTATGCCGGCAACCGAGGAAATGTTGATGATGCTGCCTCCCCCGTTTTTGCGCATGGCCGTTACCCCGTATTTTACGCCTAAGAAAACGCCGTCTAAGTTTACCGCCATTACTTTGCGCCATTCGGCGAGGCTCATTTCTACCAAAGGCCTGGCGAAGGATAGGCCGGCATTGTTGACCAGGATATCCAACCGTTCCCATTGCGCTAACAGAGCAGCGACCACGCGCCGCCAATCTTCTTCCGAAGCCACGTCAAGGGAAAAGGGCGCCGCGATCCCTCCCGCAGCCTCGATCTCCCCGGCGGTTTGGCGAGCGCCGTTTTCGTCGATATCCGCGGCGGCGACTTTTGCCCCCTCCCCGGCCAGCAGAAGCGCAGCCTTCCCGATGCCGGAGGCCGCGCCGGTGATCAATGCGACTTTACCCTCCACGCGCCCGATTTCATGTTCCATGGTGGCATTCTCCTGATTGGGCTAACGCCCCGGATAGCTTTAGTCTGGCGAATCTCGCAAATTTTATTGTTCACATTGCCATCGCTTCCCGTTCCAAAAAGCGCTTCAATGTCAAAAATCCCGCAAATACGATTAGCCCGGCAGCCCCGGCGCAGCCCCACAACGTCGCAGGGCCGAAATGGTCATATAGATAGGAACCCAATGCCGGCCCCACAATGAAGGCCAGTGAATAGGTAAGGATATAAGCCCCCATGTAGCGCCCGCGGGTGGAATCCGGCGCGCGGTTGGCGATAAACGCAGCGGTGAGGGGGAAGATCAGAATCTCGCCCAGGGTCCAGACCATCACCGTAAAGGCGGCGTATGCAAAACCGTGCCCTAACGGCAAAATCGCAAATCCCCCGAAGAGCAGCAGCACCCCCACGGAGATAATGCTCATGGAATTGCGGTTTTCCACCCGGTGGATGAAGGGCATTTCTAACAAAATGATCAGCAAGCCGTTCAAACCTAACAAAACGCCGATCTGGTTTTCTAACAAGTTGTAGTTCTGGCGCAGGAATAGCGGCCAGGTATTGAAGATTTGAAAGAACAGTACCCCGATCAGCAAGACCAGCGCCAGGAAAAACAGGAAAACCCGGTCTCTCGACGGCGATAAGCCGGCTTCCGCGGGATTTGCCGGGGGCGCAGAGCCGGCGGCCTTCGTGCGAAATAGCAGGCGGTAGAAGATCACCGCGGCGGCAAAACTGGTAATCCCATCCACCCAGAACAGGTAATGGTAATCTAAAGCGGCCAGGAACCCGCCCAGGGCGGGGCCGATGGTAATGCCTAAGTTAATGGCCAGGCGATTGAGCGCGAAGGCGCGGGCGCGCTTTTCCGGGGGGGCAACGTTGGCTAAGGCGGTAGCGTTGGCCGGGCGAAAGGCTTCCGCGGCCACGGCGAGGAGAAAGAGCGCGGCGGCGATCTCGTAAAAACCGCTTAAAAAACGGATCGCAATGTAGCCGACCCCGGAGAGCGCCAGGCTGAGCAATTGAACCCGGGAAGTGCCCCACCTGTCGCTCAGCCAGCCTCCCAAGAACGAGCCGGCCAGGTAACCGAACCCATAAATGCTGATGATCTTCCCGGCCTGCGCAACGCTGAAATGGAGTTCGTTGGTTAAATACAACGACATGAAAAAAAGCACCATAGAGCCGCTGCGGTTGATCAGCACCACCAGGGAGAGCAGCCAGGCCGCGCCGGGCAGGCCGGCAAACGAGGCGGCGTAGGCTTTGAAAATGTTTTTCAAGACCCGGGGCATGGATGACTGCCGAAATGGATTATCAAAAAAGCCGGGGGACTGGCGCCCGCGGTTGATCGCAAATGAGTGCGATTTTAAGGAGGATTTGCCGGAAAGCCAAATGTTTTGTAGGGAAGGTGAAGCGGGGAACAGCACGGTTTATGCAGGGGCGAATCGCGATTCGCCCCCACGATTACGGTCTTGCCTCGTACAACGCCCGGAACCGGTTTTCTCCCGCCCGGCGAAAACGCGTAAACCCGCCCTGCCGGACCATCTCACCCAGGCGCTTCTCACTATTGCCGTTTAGCGGCAGGGAAAACAGCCAAGCGCCATCTTCCCGGAGCTTTTCGCGCACGTAGGCCGCGGCTTCTGCCAGCGTTACCGGCGCTAAATACTCGTGGCGGGTGGTTATAATATCATACTGCTCTCCGAAATAACTCTTCAGCGATCCCACCAAAAAACTGACCTGATCGGTTACCCGGGCCTCTTTCGCTTTCCGGCGCGCCGCGATGATGGAGGTGTAGCCGGGGTCGATGCCGCTAAAAAAGGATTTCGGGTAGGTCTGCGCCAGCCGGATAAGTGATTCCCCCTCGCCGCAGCCGATCTCGGCCAGGTGCGCGCCGGCGTGGAGCTTTTCTTCGATTTCATTGGGCAGAAAAACCCCCGGGTGTAAGACCGCGTCAGCGAATTTTGCTGCGCGTTCACGAATATGGGTGGAAATTTCCTGGTACATGTATGATCTCCTCTCGGTTCTGTTTTCTTTCATTGTGTAAGCTGCGGAAATTGGGCGACGGTTGTATTAAAACCCGCCGCTGCGTTTATATCACGATCACCCGGAGATTTCTGATTTTACCGGGGTCCATTGCATTCAAATGGCGATAGACGAGCAGCCACCCCTGCGGAGTGGTGGCCAGCACGGAAATTTCTTCTCGAACAATCGCTTCGGCCAGTGACAGGGCCTCCAACGCCGGGTCGCTGAAGATAAAATTTGCGCCGGCGTATGTGCCGGCTGCGACTGTTTCTAACCAGGTATTTTCGGACACGGGAATCGCTATCAACATCGAATCATTCCGGTTTCGAACCATGGCGGTATCCTCCTGCCGCCCGGCGTTAAAAAAGTCCCCTGGCGATGCAAAAGGGAATGACCACGTATAGCAGCGTGTCCCGCACCAGGTAGTATGATACAATTATCAGCAGAAATTTGAGACCTCTCCGCTTCCAAAGCTCCTTGAAGCCGAACCGCTTCACGATCAGAATGCTGTCGATGATGTAGTATTTATACAACCGGAAGAGCAGATTCTGCCGGATGGTTTTTACGATTAAACTCAACATAACTCTCATGCCTTTCAGTTTTAAGGAAAGGGGCGGGCCTGCTTGCCGGCCTGCCCCTTTTCCATTTTCAGGGATACGATCTGAATTGGGTTCTTTGATGCGCCGGATCGTTTCGGACAAACCGGCTTAGTTCATCACCTTGTCGTAGCTCTTGCTTTTCAGCTTGACGGGGATGAGCATGGGCACTTCCCGGCGGTAGCTGGCGTAGGATTCGCCATGCTCGGCAATCAAATCCCGCTCTTCTAATTGAATGGCGATGAGGATATACGCCGTGGTGGCAATGGCGAACACCAGGTGCGCGATGGTCATGGTCGGGGTGGCCCAGAAGGCAAAGAACCAGCCCACGTAGAGCGGATGGCGCACGTACTTATAAAGGAAAGGCTTGCGGAATTTCAAGGGGGTGTACTCTTTCCCGCGCAGGTACAGCCACACCTGGCGCAGCCCGAACAGATCGAAGTGGTTGATCAGGAAAGTGGCCAGCAGCACTAACAGCCAACCGAAGGCAAACAAGGAATAGAGCACAATGCGCCCGACCGGATCTTGCACGTTCCAGATTTCCCCGCCGATGGGCTGCCATTGGGTGAACAGCAGGATCAGGCACAGGCTGGATAACAACACGTAGGTGCTGCGCTCTAACGGTTTGGGGATGATTTTCGTCCAAACCTCTTTGAAGCCCTTCCGCGCCATTACGCTGTGTTGAATGGCGAACAGTCCCAGCAGCGCGGCGTTGATCAGCAAAGCCTGTCCCAGCGGCCCCTGGGGACCGGAATCCATTGACTTCGGAACCAGGATATTGCCGATGAATCCCGCGGCATATAAAAACGTGCCGAAGAAAATGGAGTAGCAAACCACGCCATATAAGAAATACATTACCCGTTTCATTTTTAACTCCTTCATCTATTTAGTTAGTTGAACCTGTTAGTTGTTTGACAATGTATTGAACATTGCTCTTTACTCTCTTTGGCGCCTGATGCTTGTTTCTTCTTCCTTGTTCAAGCATCGCGGCCTAAGATAGCGAAAAAGCGGGGGGCAAATCTTTCAGCTATGTTGCGAAGATTTGGAAAAATGTTGCGGGATGAGAGGAGCAAAAACGGCGGGAAATCGCCGCGCCGGCAAGCGGCGCGGCGATTTTGAAGTTATGTTGCAAAAATTTGCAGATATGTTGCAGAAAGGGGGAAATTGCTAATTGTTGAATGGCTAAATTGCTAATTTTTGATTGGTGTACTTTATGAGCGCGTTGATTTCCTTGGGAAGAAGAGTTAATTGATCAAAAATGTGCCGGTATTCTTCAGGCTGCAGTAGATTGCGGATTTTTGATTTTTCATTCCAATCCAACGCCCAGGTATTTCTTTTCCATCCTTTTTTTCCCGGCCTCTCAAACCTAACCAACAATTTAGCTATTTAACCATTCATAACGCCTCACAGCACCCGTATCTCCACGGCCTGCAATTGCGCCGATTGTGCGGAATCGGAAACGGGATTCTTCGCCAGCAGGAATTCGAACACCATATCGCGGTTGGGGAGCCTCTCCAGGTCAACGCTGTTCTGAAAATCGCCGGCGCGGAAGTAGGCGGTTTTGTAGGGGGAATCTTCCAGGCGTGTATCCACTTTCCACAATTCGCTGTCGATCTTTTCAAGAAAGCGCATGAAACCGAATTTTTTGGACTGGTTGAAATAGTAACACTGCCCCCGTACGGCGGAACCGATCTCGCCCCATTTCTTCCCGTTTTCATCGGCTACCGGCAACAGGCCGGGGACGAGATAGCCGGAAAAATACATGTCCGCGGCGCTGCGAAGATCGCCGGAAACATTGTCGAACGCCACGATCTCCACCCGGCAGCCGCGGTTTTGCAAGGCGTTGACGACTTGAACGAAATCCCCGTCCCCGGTGGCCAGCAAAACCCGGTCTAAATTTTCCGATTGAAGCAGGGCGTCAACGGCGAGGTCGAGGTCCGCGTTGGCTTTCCCGATTCGCCCGGATTCGTCGGAATACCACTTCATGTATTTCAGAATGACCTTAAAACCCTGCTCGCGCAGCTTATCGTGAAACCCAAACTGCGCTTCCCGGTAATTCCGGTCGGATCTTTCCCGTTCCGGGTCGTAACTGATGTAAGCATTCAGGCGCACCGGAGTGGCCCCGTCTCTACAGGCAAATTCACGCAATATATCATACTGCATTCCATAACCGCCGTTCATGGTAATGTTGGAGACGTCCACATACACCCCGGCGCGGAGATAGTTTTGTATCTTTGACACAATGATTTCCTGTTTTTTTGGTTACTCTGATCGCTTATTTATTGTGATCCTTCAAAATTTGTTTGATCTGAGGTTTGATTCGGGGAATATCCTGTTTAACAACATCCCATACAATCTGCATATCAACAACATCATAGCCATGAATTATCCGGTCACGTATACCGGCCATTCCTTTCCAGGGGGGATCGCAGGGTATTGCTCTCGAATATCCATTGGCAGGCGTTTTGTGGCTTCACCGATGATTTCTAAAGCCCTGACAACCGCAAAATGAATGCGGAAATCGGATTCGAATTGTTCATAAGTTACTCCCGCGACTAAAATTTCGGCCTTTTCCATCGCATCCAACATATCTTCGATATAATCCAGAAATTCGTTACTCATACCGGGATGGCCTCATAAAGGATACGTGCGCCGATCCGTTTTCTAAGACTCCTTTTGATCGCAATATCAACCTTTAATCCCAGCACGTTACTGAGATAATCTTCCAACTCGACCAATCCGATCAAACTGATTCTGGGCGGTCTTTCAAGCTCGATCAAGATATCAAGA
This sequence comes from Calditrichaceae bacterium, assembly GCA_013360445.1. GTDB lineage: Bacteria > Calditrichota > Calditrichia > RBG-13-44-9 > J075 > JABWBP01. The sequence continues at coordinate 20,384 of JABWBP010000076.1, forward strand.
TCGCTGTCAGGCCGCTGTTCGTTTCGCACATAGGAACCGAATATGCTGACCTCTGTTACGCCATATTTTTCCGCCAGATAAGGCTTCTGTGCTTGTAAAACTTGTTTGATCTCGCTTAAGGTCTTCATTTGTATAGCTCATAAAACTTTAGATCATTCTCACCATTCATTGAAAATATACTTCCCGCTTTGGTGAGAGTGCAAACATTATTCATTTTCCTCCCACCCGGCCGGCTGAACATCTGGGGTGAACCCATAGGCGTGAACCTAAACGCGTATCCGGAAGCAAATGGGAAAAATTCCCCTCCTTGATAAGGCGGGGAATTTTCTCGCTTTTCCCCGCAAAATTTGCTTAGGTTTACGCCGATGCGGGTGAGCCTGATACCCCGGCGTTAACGCTCCTGCGCCTTGCGTTTATATTCCCGCGGCGAGCAGCCGAAGGCATCCTGAAAACAGCGCGTAAAATAGGCCTGGCTGTTGAAGCCCACCATGTAGGCGATCTCGGCGATGTTCCCGGCGTCCTGCTTGATCAGCTCCGCGGCG
>JABWBP010000077.1 GCA_013360445.1 Calditrichaceae bacterium
ATGGAACATTTTTTTCTACAAAACGGGTTTGTTCAACAAATTTTTCCATGTCTCTGTGTGCTCTGTGAACTCTGTGGCAAAATGCCTGAATAGTTACTATCTCCAACACTTTCACGCGATGAAGACCCAGGGGGTTGGGGCGATCCGGCGATCGCGTCAAAAATACTCCTGTAAGCGGATTGGACAAATCGCCTCTGGGGTGTACCTTTAGCACCTCCCGGTCGGCGCGATGTAGCCAGGTAATGACAATAATTTCGTCGCCGGCTTGCATTCGCTCCAGGCCGTCTGCATACCCCGGGAATATATCCAGAAAAGCATTGGGAGCGCCCTCGGTATAAAACAAAGGGGCGTCTTCTCTCTTTTTGATCTCTGAGCGAATAATTCCAATCGGCTCCATTAAAAACTTCTTCATCTCGCTCCCCTTAAAACCTGTTACATTTTTTAATCATCATCCCGCTCCTGCTCTCTCCCCGCTCTTTTGGTTTCTCTTTTCCGGCGACCAGTTTGTTTGGCCTCATCTTTATTGCCGCTGCGGTGGCAGTTCGCGCAATTTTCAATGTTGAAGATACCCTCTTTGCGATGCTCCCGGGCAATTTCTGCCGGGGAATGCTCGTGGCAGTTGTAACAGGTATATTCGGAGAAATCCCGCGCGTTGGTATGGCAGATGAGACAGTCCGCGGGATGGTTGCGGTCAAAGCGGAAATAGCGCTCGTGCGCGAAAGTCGCCGGTTTCCAGGCGCGGTTCTCGTGGCACTGATAGCAGGCTTTTACCTGGCGGTGCAACTCATCTCCCGGCCTGTCTTTTTGATGGCAGGCGGCGCAATCCTTTTCAAAACCGGCCAGGATATGGCGGTGTTCGAACGAAACTGACTGCCAATCCTCGCTGGAATGGCAGGAGGCGCAATTTTCCGCCACGCGCGGGTGCAGCGGGTCATCCGGCCGTTGCCGGCCATGGCAGGAGGCGCAGGCGTTCCGCAGCGAGTCGGGCAGGAGGCCGTGGGAAAATCCCCGGGTAGCGTTGCCGGCCTCCAAACCGGCATGGTCGGTGTGGCACCCCGCGCAGTCCCGCTTCGCCAGCGCCTGGTGAAAGACAGGCCGCGCGGCGTCCCCGGAAATGGCATTGCCGGCAACCGTTGCCACCCCGATTTGCTCCGGGGGATGGCAGGAAATACATTTACCGGTAGAAGGCCCTTTGAAGGGTGCATGGCAGGCAAGACAGTCATTGCGGACCTCCCGGTGGCCTTCGATTAGCGTTCCGGGCATGATCAGGGCCGCGGGATAGCGGAACATCAGAAAGAGCAGGAGAGCCGCGGCGAATATATGGGGAACAAGGGTTTTCATGTTGCCTATTTCCAGGCCCAGAAAAATAGGATGGAAAGAATATGAAGAATTGCCAGGGTAACGAACACCATCACCATGGGCACGTGAACCATTCGCCACTGGTTCATCAGCCGCACCGTGAGAGAGTCCCAGAAAAGCTGTTTTTCCACTTCCGCGCTGCTCAAACCCTCCCCGGCCAGTGTTTCGGTTTTCCGGCGCAGGTCTTCCCGGGCGGCTTTGAGCAGAAATTTTCCCACGTGCCCGCTGGCAACCACCAGCATCATTGCCGCGGCGGCTAACCAGGGCAGAACCGCGTTGAAGTGGATGCCGGAGTGGACTAAAACCATCATTGCGCCGCTCCAGGTTAATTTCTCGTGCAGCCCTAACAAGAATTTCGGCGAGCCGGTTTGGATGATTTTGCGTTTCCGGAGAGAATAGATAAACGAGAGCATAATCAATGCTGCGCCCACGATCCCCAGGTAGCGCCCGATCCACGCGAAACCGGCGCGGTGGAGGAGGTAGTCTGCTAAGATCGCCCCGGCGATTAACAGTAGGTAAGAAAACGAAATCGGCAGAATTTTTTTGACCAGGAGAGAATTCATCAACTTTATACTTTCAATTCAGCCTCTTTCAGAGCTCGTTCGAGAAGGTCGCTGACTCCCCGTTGCTGAGCAACTCGCTCCAGGTAGCTTCGATCCAACCGGTCTTGCTGAACTCGCAAAACCCCCAGTACATCATTCCACTGCCGTTCCGATACGCCTCCGCTTAATTGATACCAGTACAGTTTATGAGCAATCACATCTTCGGCGCTGGCTAAAAAAAGAGGTTGTTCAGGAATCTCTGAGAGTTGGTATTGTTCCCGGCGGTTCATTTCCTCCTGGGAAGCGGCGTCCGTTTTCAAAATGAAAATATCCACCTTAAACATGGTAGCCAGATGGATGACATTGAACGAACTGTGGCGCCGAATTGCTTCTCGCACCATTTCCGCATCGATGTAGAATTCTCCTTCGAGTTCCTGGACAAGCTCCGGAATGTGATCGTTGGTGATTTCGGCAACCATGTCAACGTCCTGGGTCGCCCTGGGAATACCGTGCAGCGAACTGGCTAACGATCCTCCAATCAAATATCTGACACCCAGCCGTTCAAATTCCCGGGCGATTCGACGGGTAATCTGGATAGGTTCCGCAAGGAGCAAATCAATATCCCTCCACGTGAGGATCCCAGCCAAATACGCGCATCATGGTCTCACGATCCAACCATAGCGCAGCCAGGCGAAGGCGTAGTTCTCGTTCTGGGAGCGCTCCATATTGCTTCCGAATCCGGGCAAGCGCAAGTTGTTGTACCCCGCGGGTCATCTCGCTCACACGTTGGAGTTTTTGTTGGGGAGACATCCGGCGATAGCCTTCCATCAAGATTTTCTGAATATGGGATGGGGTATCATGGCCTTGAACGTTCATACGATTTTTTCCACTTTTATCCGATTTTAAGACATAGTTTCCCGCAAAACAACCCCTCTCATTCAAAATGGAATTTATCTTCCTATATCAACTCCCGACTGGCCTGCTCCGGGGCTTCCGGGTCGAAGCGCACCAGCGCCAGTTCCGGCCCGTCGTGCGCGGCGGAGAAGAGGTGGGTATTGCCGATGCGGTCTTTCCAGGAGCCGGTGAGGCGGGCGGATTCGTGAATGTGCCCGTGCAGAGTGATGCGCGGCTGGCGTTTTTCGATAAAGCGGCGCAAGGCGATGCTCCCCACGTGCACGTCCAGGGGGACGTGATCGACCATTTTCCCGTCCAGGGCGGCGCGATCCAGGAGGGTTTGGTAGGGCGGGGTGTGAAACAAAAATATCGCCCGGGAAAGATCATCGGCGCCCGCCAGCGCCTCCAGGTCTTTCTGAATCGTGGCGTACTGGATCTCCCGCTCCGGCGCCGGAACGGATCGCCAGCCCTGTTCCGGGGAAACGCAGCCGGGGTCGAGGTAACGGGAAACGTCGTAGCGCTCCCAATCCTTCAGTTGGAAGGGCGTGGGCGGCACACAGGCATATCCGAACACCGCGAAATCATCCCAGGCAACTTTTCGCTCATGAATGTATTCCCACAACCCCTCCGCTTCCAGGGCGCGGAGGATTGCCTCCTCGGAGCGAAGGTCGTCGTTGCCGGGGATCAAAAATACTCGCGGGTAGGCTTTTCCCAGGCGGGCGCGTAAATCCGCAAAGCCCGGCGCTAAAAAATCGCGGATGAAATCATCGAACGCCGCTTCTGCGACGGCGAGGGAGGCCATTCCACTGGGGAAGAGGTCTCCCCCTAAGAAAATCGCCGCGGGGCGTTCCTGCGCCGCAGCATCAAACAGCTTGCGGTAACGCCCCGGCCGGCCATGAAGGTCGGAAACAAAAAAACAACGGCGCATCTACGGCTTGTAGGTTTTGATCAATTTGCCGGTCTTGTGGTTGATAATTTTAACCGTCATGCCTTCCATCAAGGTGATTTCGCACATCTTGTAACCTGCCCCTTTCATCAGCACCTTGTCCGGTTTCTTGTTCTTGAACAGAATCTCGACGGAGACCCGCTCGGTTCTTTCCGGTTTGCTCCAGTCCGATTCTACCACCACGTCCACGTTTGTATAAACAACGTTGGTGTCGCTCTCAACGACTTGCGTTTCGGTGGTATCCGCCCGGGTGGTATCGGAGAGAACCCCGGCGCGGGCGGGGCCGGCGGTTAAAAGGGCGCAGAGAAACGCTCCCATTAAAAAGAGGTAAAAGGTCTGCTGTTTCATTGGGCACCTCTACTTTTGATTGATGATTGACGACTGACGATCCCCCCCTTCCCTTCATCGGCAAAAATTTGCCGCCTCGCCCTCTTGCCTTCGCCAATCGTCAATCGCCAATCGAAAACCCGGTTCCGATTGGCGATTGAGGTATGGCCATCTATCGTCGGTGTTGCGCCAGTTCGGCTAATTTCTTATCCAGCGGGGTATTGTATTCGGTCTGCGCGTCCAGCACTGCAATGGCGGTCATGTACACCACGTCGATCTCGTCGAAATCGCCGATTTGCAGCACGTGAACCGGTTTGCGCATCCCGGTCAGGATCGGCCCGATGGCCTGGGCGCCGCCTAAGCGCTGCAACAGTTTGTAAGCCACGTTCCCGGCGGAGAGGTTGGGGAAGATGAGCACGTTTGCCCCGCCCTTTCCGGCCAGATCGCTGAAGGGGAACAGTTCATCGAGGATACGCGGCACCACGGCGGTGTCGGCCTGCATTTCTCCGTCCACCAGGATGCCCAAATCGCGCTTCTTCAGGATTTCAGTGGCCTGGCGAACCTTTTCTGCATAGGGATGGCGGGAACTGCCGAAATTGGAGAACGACAGCATGGCGACGCGCGGTTCTACCCCTAAACGCCGCACCTGGCTGGCGCAAAGGATGGCAATTTCTGCCAGGTCTTCCGCGGTAGGATCGATATTGACGGTTGCGTCGGCGAAGAAATAGACCTGGTCTTTCATTACCATCATGTATAACCCGGCCACTTTATTCACTCCCGGGCGCATGCCGATTACTTGCAGCGCCGGCCGGATCACGTCGGAATAGTGCTGGGTCACCCCGGCAATCAAACCGTCAGCCTCTCCCAGGTGCACCATCATATTCCCGAAGTACATCGGTTTGCGGATCAATTTGCGCGCTTCTTCCCACACCAATCCTTTACGCCGGCGCAGCTCATAAATCGTCCTGGCATATTTCTCAATATCCGGGAAGGTCTCCGGGTTGATGATGTCAACAGATTTTTCGATATCCAGGCGCATATCCGAAAGTCTTTGCTCGATCACCTCCCGGCGCCCGATCAGAACCGGGTAAGCCATACCTTCACCAACGATAAGCTCACTGGCTTTCAGAATAGTGGGATGTTCGCCTTCGGGATATACGATTCGCTTGGGCGCTTTCCTGGCTTTATTGATGAAGACCCGCATCACCTGCCGCGCCACTCCCAGGCGCTGCTCCAGTTGCTCTTTGTATTGCTCGATGTCGATTTTTATCTTGGCCACGCCGCTATCAATAGCCGCCTTCGCCACGGCGGAGGCTTCCCAGATGAGCACCCGGGGGTCAAAGGGTTTGGGAATGATGTATTCCGGGCCGAACTCCATTTTCTCTACCCCGTAAGCCCGCATTACCGAGTAAGGTACCGGTTCTTTGGTTAACGCCGCCAACGCCCGGGCGGCTGCGACTTTCATCGTTTCATTGATCTGGGTAGCGCGCACGTCTAACGCCCCGCGGAAAATGAACGGGAAGCCGAGCACGTTGTTGACCTGGTTGGGATAGTCGCTGCGCCCGGTGGCCATAATCACGTCTTCCCGGGCGGCTTTGGCTTCGTCGTAAGTAATTTCCGGATCGGGATTGGCCATGGCGAAAATAATCGGGCGGTCGGCCATGGAGCGCACCATTTCCCGGGTCAGGATATTGGGGCCGGAGAGGCCGCAGAACATATCCGCCCCTTTCATGGCGTCTGTCAGGGTGCGCATGTCGGTATCAAAGGCGAATCGTTCTTTGTAGGGGTTCATGCCCTCTTTCCGGCCTTTGTAAATCACCCCTTTGGTGTCCAGCAGGACGATGTTTTCCCGTCGGGCGCCCAATTCTATGTAAAATTCCGCGCAGGCAATTCCCGCCGCCCCGGCCCCGTTCACCACGATTTTAATCTCATCAATTCGTTTATTGGCAATTTCCAGGGCATTGAGCAAACCCGCGCCGGAAATGATCGCCGTGCCGTGCTGATCGTCGTGAAATACCGGGATATTCATCTGCTTTTTCAAGGTCTCTTCGATGTAAAAACATTCCGGCGCTTTGATATCTTCCAGGTTGATCCCGCCGAAAGTCGGTTCCAGCAGTTTTACCACCTTGATGATGTCTTCAGGATCATGGGAATCGATTTCCAGGTCGAAGACGTCGATGTCGGCAAAGCGTTTGAATAAAACGCCCTTGCCTTCCATCACCGGCTTTCCGGCGCCTGCGCCAATGTCTCCCAATCCTAACACCGCCGTGCCGTTGGTCACCACCGCCACCAGGTTTCCTTTAGCAGTGTATTGATAAATATCCTCCGGGTTTTTCTCGATGTCCCGGCAGGGTTCGGCCACCCCGGGGGTGTAAGCCAGGGAAAGGTCACGCTGCGTGGTACAAGGTTTGGTTACCGTCACTTCGATTTTCCCGCGGCGTCCGCTGCGGTGGTAAGCAAGCGCTTCTTCACGATAACTCATACGGAATCTCCTTTTAGAAATAGGTAGGTATATGGATGCCAGGTTATAATCCCGGTTAAAAATTTGCTTTTATCAAATATCGGCGAACAGCAACTCAAAACCTTTATTAGCTGCGGTTTCCGGCCATTCGCCAATCTTAACCTTTGCGGTAATAATTTAATGAAATTGTTGGAATGAAGGAATACTTAAAAAAGATTAGGAGGGCAAAAAAAAACGGCGCACCGGGCGGTGCGCCGTATGGTCATTCGGGTATATGGCCGTTGTTTACTTGTTGAGAACAATCACATCCTGCGCCTGAGGGCCTTTCTTACCCTCTCCGATGGTGTACTCGACTTGCATCCCCTGCTCCAGAGTTTTAAATCCTTCACTCTGGATCGAGGTGTAATGAACAAAGATATCCTTTCCTTGTTCATTGGCGATAAATCCATAACCCTTTTTCGCGTCAAACCATTTGACAGTACCGATCTCACGCTCTGCCATAACTAAAAAATCTCCTCGATTAAATATTAATTAAAAATTAACTAACCCCGAGTAAGCACAAGACCAAATGATTCCTATATTCACCCGGTAGTGGGCGAATTTAGAGCGCATTTTTAAGAATACCAAGAAAAAAAATTTACTCCCCGGCATTTTCTCCACGTGATTGCTCAATTTACCGGCGCTCAATGCCGCCTCAGGTAAAGCATTCTTAAGTTCGGAAATAAAAGTATGTGCGGTGAATCATCCGCGATCCTCCGCCCGCCGCTATATTGCGCGAGGCAGATAATATGGATGCGGACAGGCTAAGTTCTATGAATTATATCCCGATGGTTACCGGAATTTACGGCCTGGTAATATCAGGGTTTATTAATGAACCATCATCATAAATGGGAAAGGCTAATCAATATGCGTATTTTTACCATCATTTTTATCGGGATGGCCCTTCTCACCGCATTTTCCCCCCTCGTTGCTCAAACCACTTATACCTGGATCGGAGGCGACAGTACCTGGAACGAACCCGCTAACTGGTCTCCGAACGGCGTTCCCGGAACGGGCGATAATGTGATCATCGGCTCCGGAACGGTGAAGCTGACGACTAATGTGCAGGTAAAGGACCTGGTTTTAGCTGCCGGCGCCATTACCGGAAGCGCAAACTTGAGCATCGCCGGGCAGATGAACTGGATTAGCGGCGAGCTGTCCGGAAGCGGCGCCACTACCATTAATCCCGGCGCGGAGTTAGCGATCAGCGGAAGCGATCACAAGAATCTGATCAAAAGAACCCTGTTCAATCAAGGTACGGTAACCTGGGCCGGCGGCGGGGAACTTAAACTCCGCAACCATGCCCACATCGAGAACGAGAGCGGGGCGCTGTTCGAGATCGAAAATAACGTGCGCATGGATTACGTGCTGGCCGACAGCGGTGGGAGCTTTACCAACGCCGGAACCCTGACCAAAAGCGCCGGAGGCGGGGAGACCCAGATCGACCCGGTCTTTATCAATACCGCTTCCGGGGTGGTCAACGCCAATAGCGGCATTCTGCGCTTCGAACGCGGCGACACCACCGTCAGCAGCGCAGGAACCTTCAATATCGCCGCCGGCGATTACCTGGCGCTGGCCGAGCGCAGCTTTCTTTTCGACGGCGCGGCCTTCAACGGCAGCGGGACGGTGCAGATTCTTGACGTGGATGAAGGCAAGGGAGTGGTCGTGGACGTCAGAGGCTCGGGCATAACCGTGGGCGCCGGCGTGAACATGGAATTGAATGAATCCCGGGCTTTCTTCAAAGGCAGCGGCCCGGCCGTTATCGACGGTACTTTCACGTTGATAAGCGGCACGATTACCGGATCGGGATCTTTTACCGTAAACGGGGTTTTCGATTTGAGTAGCAGCAGCTCCAAAAATATCGACGGTAGAACCATTACCATCGCCGGTTCGATGTACCGCACCGGCACCGGGCTGGTGGAACTCTCCAACGATGCCATGATCTCGATTCAAAACGGGGCGGTTTTTGACATTCAGTCCGACGGAACGCTCGATTATCTGGAGCCCCTTGGCGGCAGCATGACCAATGCCGGGACAGTAGTCAAAAGCGCGGGAGCAGGCCTCGCCACCATCGATCTTCCCCTTTCTAATACCGGGGCCATAACCGTGAACAGCGGAACCTTACTGTTGACCCGGGGCAGCGCCCACACCAACACCACCCTGACTGTTGCCGCGGGCAGGTTATTGAACTTCAACGGCGGCGCCCACTCCCTGGATAATATCACCACTGCCGGCAGCGGAACGGTGCAATTTTCCGGCGATTCGGTAAAAGTTGTCGGCGCAGGGCTTACCGTAATCGCCGCCACTAACCTGGCAATCTCCGGCGGGGTGGTGGACGGCGGCGGAAATATCATTGCGAACGGCGCTCTCAATTGGAGCGGCGGGATAATCACTGGCAGCGGGGCGTTAACCGCCAACGCCGCTTTGAACATTACCGGCTCCGCCACCAAGACCCTGAAAGGCCGCACCCTCACGAATACCCTCGCTGCGGCCTGGAGCGGAACCGGAAATATCAATTTTGAAAATAGCGCGGTGATAATGAACCTGCCCGGGGCCAGCTTCAATATTCAAACCGACGCCGATATGAATACAATTGCGCCCCTGGGAGGCGAATTTAACAACGCCGGCACGCTCTCCAAGAGCGCGGGAGCTTCTACCACCGTTATGCAGACGAGTTTCACCAACACCGGGCTGGTAAACGTCAATACCGGCAAGTTGCAATTGGAGGGAAACAGCTCCCAAACCGGCGCAATCTTTACCATTGCCAGCGGAGCTACCTTCGAGGTCAAGCAGGGAACCCACATGTTCCAGGATATTATTTTGAATGGGAACGGTACCCTGCTGCTTAATGAGCCGATCATTACTCTCGGAGGAACCGGGCTGACAGTGAATTCGCCGGCAATTCTTACCTTAGGCGGCGGTTCCGACGGCGTTCTCAGCGGCAGCGCCCCCCTTACGATCTGGGGAACCTTCAACTGGAACGGGGGCACGCTCAGCGGCCTACCCGCCTTCACGGTTAACGGCCTGCTGAATATCGGTTCATCTTCAACCAAAACCCTGAGCGGAATGGTTCTGACCAATAACGCCGCCACAACCCTCTCGGGAACCGGGCAATTCCGCCTCTCCAATGTCTCCCTGGTATCCAACCAGCCGGGAGCACTTTTTGACGTTCAAAGCGACGCCAGCATCTTTTTCCGCACCCCTGGCGGCGGCACTATGACCAATGCCGGCACTCTTTCCAAAAGCGGCGGCATTACCACCAGCTCCATCGGGGTATTCCTGACCAATACCGGAACCGTCAACCTGAGCAGCGGAACCCTGCGGCTCTCGAACAGCGGCAGCCTCAGCAATCACGCAGTCAACTTCAGCAACGGCGCTACCCTGCTTTTCGATAATAAAGCGGCCACGTACACACTGGACAGTCTGGTTTTCAACGGCAGCGGCGCAGTCTTTATCAATAGCGCGTCTATGAATATCATCGGCGATGGCATCGCGGTAAATTCCGGCGCTACCTTGTTGATGGACGGCGACGGGGCAACGATTTTCGGAAACGGGCCGGTCGCCATCGAGGGGAATTTCACCTGGAACCGGGGAACCATCAGCGGCGGCGCTCCCTTCATCTTGGACGGCGCTTCCGCTATCAGCACTACCAGCTCGAAAACCCTTAACGCTCGCACCCTCACCAATAACGGGGCGATTTCCTGGAATGGAACCGGAACCGTGGAATTGGAAAATAACGCAAAAATTGTCAACCAGGCGGCCGGGTCTTTCCTGATCCAAACCGACGGGATCATGGACTTCATAAACCCGCTGGGGGGGACGTTCGAGAACGCCGGGCTGGTAGCCAGGCAGGCCGGGGCGGGCGTTGCTGCGATTGATGTCAGTTTCCAGAACCGCGGCGTATTAGAAGCGGGCAGCGGAACGCTGGCCTTCACCGCGGCGCTGGTCAATGATACTACCGGCGTTATTCGCGGCAGCGCGACCCTGGATTTGAGCGCCGCGACGTTCTTCAATTACGGAACTTTTGCTCCCGGAACCTCCCCCGGCATTCTAACCGTGAGCGGGAACTATGCCCAGAGCGATACCGCTGCCCTGAACATCGAATTAGGAGGAACCACCGCGGGCAGCGAATATGACCGGTTAGCGGTCAGCGGAAGCGCCAATCTGGGCGGCCATTTGAACGTAAACTTTATCAATGGATTTTTGCCCCAGTTAGGAGACCAGTTCGACGTTATGCTGTTCGGAAGCCGCAGCGGGGATTTCGATAGCCTCAACCTGCCCTACGTGGGCATCGGCAAGGCGCTGGATACCACCTATACGCCGGGCAGCCTGCAGCTAAACGTAATTGCGGTGGGCACGCGGGCCAACCTCAAACTCTGGCTGGAAGGCCCCTACAGCAGCGCGGCGATGCAAACCGGCCTGAACGCCGGCAATCTCCTGCCCCTGAACCAGCCGTTCAACAATGCCCCCTGGAATTATTCCGGCGCGGAGAACGCCGCGGATATTCCCGACGGAATCGTGGATTGGGTGCTGGTGGAATTGCGCAGCGACACCACCGCCGCCAGCATTGTGGCAGCGCGCGCCGCCTGGCTGCAGAGCAACGGCAGCGTGCTGGATATCGATGGGGTTACTCCCCTCACCTTCGACGTTCCTCACGATAATTACTACGTGGTGGTGCACCACCGCAACCACCTGAGCATTATGAGCGCGACTGCGCTGCCCTTGAACGAAGCCAGCCCGCTGTACGATTTCACCACCGCCCAGTCCCAGGCCTACGGCGCTAATCCCATGAAGGAGTTGGAGCCTGGGGTCTTCGGGATGTACGTGGGAGACGCGGACGCGGATGGGAGCATCGACGCCGCAGACCGCGACAGCGGCTGGCGGGCGCAGAACGGAACGGAGTGGGAATACGGCAAATCCGGCGATTTCAACCTCGACGGCGGCATCGACGCCAGCGACCTGAATCTCTACTGGCGGCCCAACCTGGGCAAGACCACCCGGGTTCCCGCCGCTCCCCCGGCGCCCAAATTCGGCGGGAAAGAACGCCCGGGGTTGCAAACCTTGTTGGATCAGCGGTGAGGGGGGAGTTTTAGTGTTTTAGTACGCGGATTATGAAAACACCCTGCCTGCCTGGAATACGGCAGTCAGGCAGGCAGAACACTATAACATAGACGCACTTGAATTTTGACCACCCTCAACAGGGACGTTGGGGGTGGTTTTTTGTAACCGCAAGCCCCGCCGTGCCCCCCGCCGCAGCTTGATTTTTGAAAACCGGATTTCGTGAATTCTATCATGCCCGCAACGGTTGCCAATTTCTAAATTTTTGCTTTAATTGTTTATTAACTGATGTTACGCATTTTACCACATGGTTCGATAAACTCACCATGCAAAAGACACAGAGACCACAGAGTTTTAATCACTTTGTTAGTGTCTTTGCTTCTCAGTGCGGGCTTTGGCTCAATAAATATTTGATTTTCTCTGTGCCCTCTGTGACTCTGTGGCGATTTTTTTTGGCCTGCGTAACATCAGTTATTAACAGGGATGTAACAACCTCCGGGCGATCTTTGTATTCTCCTCTTGTGAACGGCAACTCCCTCGTTTTCCACTTCTTCATTTTTCAGGAAACATCTTGAAGTAGCCCCCCTGCAAGGGATCCTTTTATCATTTTTCTGAAAATATCCGCCGGCCCGGCAGGAGAAACCTGCTTAGCGTTACTTATTGAAAGGAAAGTTATGCGGCGCGCGTGTGATTTGGTGTATTACAGTTTGATGGTTTTGGTGTTCGGGGTTTTGGCGATTCCGGGAATCGCCCAGACAAAATACACCTGGAGCGTTGGCTCCGGGGATTGGCACGTTCCCGGCAACTGGAACCCCCAGGGCGTTCCCGGCCCGGCGGATAGCGCAGCGATCAATTCCGGCGCGGCAACGCTTTCCGCGGACGCGGAAGTGGGCGGTTTCAGCCTTACCGGGGGCATTTTGAACGGCGGCGGCAGGCTGAACGTCACCGGGCTGGTCATCTGGGCCGGCGGAAAATTGGAGGGCAGCGACAGCGTCGTGGTGGCTCCCGGCGCGGCGCTGCGAATTTCCGGCGACAACGTCAAGGAATTGAACACCCGCAGCCTGCTCAACCGCGGCAACGCAATCTGGAGCGGGGCAGGAAAGATCGGGCTGCGCAACGGGGCGCAACTGTTGAACGACGCGGGAGCGACTTTCGAGATTCAAAATGACGCCAACATCGAATCGTTCATCCCCGGCGGGGGAAGTTTCATCAACGCCGGAACGATTTTCAAGAGCGCCGGCAACAGCACCTCCTTGATCGACGTCGCGTTCTCCGCGACCGGCCCCATCACCATAAATTCCGGGGCCATGATGCTAAAAAAGAACAGCAGCCTGGGCGGAACCGCCGTCGCCGTGGGAACAGGCAGCGAATTCGAGTTCAACGGCGCGGCGCACGCCCTCAACAGCGTGGTTTTTGAAGGCGGCGGAACCGTGGAGATCGTCAACGCCGCGGTGGCTGTTAGCGGCGCGGCGGCGGCATTCGCTCCCGGCCTCACCCTCACCCTGCGCGAATCCAACGCCATCCTCTCCGCCGGCGCTCCCGTAACCGTGAACGGCAATTTGCGGTGGGAAAGGGGAACCATTCAAGGCCCCGCGCCCGTAACCGTCAACGGCGCGCTGGAAATCAGCGGCGCGAATGCCCGCAAGTTAGACGGCGCCGCCTTGAAAAATAACGGCGCGGCGGCGTGGAGCGGGAGCGGCTCTATCAAACTGGTCAACGGGGCGGCGCTGCGCAATGAAGCGGGCGCAACCTTTGACCTCGCCGTTGACGCGATTGTGGAGTACCTGGAGCCGGGCGGGGGGAGCTTTTTGAATTACGGAACCCTGGCCAAGAGCGGGGGAAACGGCCAGGCCGCGGTAAAAGTCTATTTTGAGAACCATGGAACCGCAAACATCGCCAGCGGCGCTTTTCAGCTTACTAAAGGCGGGCTGCACAGCGACGCGGTTTTCAATATTGCCGCGGGATCTCTGCTGGATTTCAACGGGGGAAGCCAGACCCTCGAGGGAGTGGTTTTTAGCGGGAACGGCAGCGTACAATTTTCCAAAGATAATATCACCGTGGACGGCGACGGGGCGACGATCGAGTCCGGCGTTACTGCGACCATGTCCGCGGCAAAACTGCAATGTGACGAAGATTTAAGCATTCAGGGTATTTTTTATTGGACCAACGGGGTGATTACCGGGTCGGAGGACATCAACGCCAGGGGGGAATTTCACTTCAGCGGCAACGATTTCAAGGATTTGAACGGTCTGACCCTCAATAATTACGAGCTGATGACCTGGTCCGGCAGCGGGGCGATCAAGCTGAAAAATTCCGCCAAAATCAGCAACAAATCCGGCGCAACGTTTGACATTCAAAATGACGCGTTGATGGATTACGTGCTGGCCGATAACGGCGGCAGCTTCGAGAACAAGGGGGTGATGACTAAAAGCGCCGGAAGCGGCGTCAGCTATATCGACGCGGTGTTCGTCAACACCGGCGACGTGAACGCGCACAGCGGAACCCTGCGCTTCGAGCGCGGCTCCCCCAACAACAGCACCGGGGATTTCCACACCACCACCGGGAACACCCTGGTCTTCGCGGAAAGGAATTTTGCGTTCAACAACGCGGATTTCACCGGCAACGGAACGGTACGGATCGAGGACGCCACACTCCTGATCAACAGTTCCGGGTTGGACGTTTCCAGCTCCGTCACCGTGAACATGGATAATAACTTAGCTGTGATCGACGGGGAGGGAACCCTGCTGGTAAAAGGCGCCCTCAACTGGGGGCGCGGCGTTGCCCGCGGAACCGGGGAGCTGAAAATTACCGGCAAATTGAATTTTAGCGGCGA
This sequence comes from Calditrichaceae bacterium, assembly GCA_013360445.1. Classification (GTDB taxonomy): domain Bacteria; phylum Calditrichota; class Calditrichia; order RBG-13-44-9; family J075; genus JABWBP01. Next base: position 14,460 of record JABWBP010000077.1, read on the forward strand.
TTACTCCCGCACCCTGAACGGAAAACTTTTGAATAACTCAGGAGATATCGTTTGGAGCGGCCCGGGCGCCATCCGGCTGGAGAATTCTGCCCAAATCGCCAATCAAGCCGGGGCGGTTTTCGAAATCCATAACGACGCCGCGATCAATTTTGTAGCGCCCAACGGGGGCAGCATCCAAAATTTTGGCGTGTTTCTCAAAAAGAACAGCGCCGGTCTTTCCACGGTGGGAGTGGATTTTATCAACGCGGGGGTTACGGAGGTGGAGAGCGGGGTTCTGAAATTCACCCACCTGCTCTCCAATGAAAGCGGAGGGGAAATCCGCGGAAACGGAACGCTGGATTTGATCGCGGCCACGTTTGCCAACAACGGCGCCCTCAGCCCGGGAATGTCTCCCGGCGTCCTCAGCGTGGCCGGCGCTTACGCCCAATCTCCCGGGGGAGCGCTGAACGTGGAGTTAGCGGGGCTAAGCGCGGGCAGCCAGTACGACCGCCTGGCGGTTTCCGGGGCGGCCAACCTGGACGGGGCTTTGAATATCACCCTGGCGCAGAATTTCACCCCCGCGGAGGGCGATGAATTCACCATCCTCACCCACGCCTCCCGGAGCGGGCAGTTCAGCGAGGTGAACGGTCCCGCCATCGCCGGGTATCCCATGTTCGAAGTCAATTACGAGCCGGCCGGCATAACCCTCACCGCGGTGCGGCTGAGCGCCGGGCTGACCGCGGTAAACGACTACGCCGCGACCGCGGAAGACCAGGGGACGTCGCTGAACGTGCTGCGCAACGATAACGCCTCCATCGGGAACCACCTCAGCATTACCGGGCACACCTCCCCGGCGCACGGAACCGCTGTCCAGGTGGGCGACAGCAGTTTTTCCTACCTCCCTGCGGCAAACTTCTTCGGGTTAGATTCTTTCTTCTATTCCATTACCGATGAAAGCGGCGCGACCGACAACGCCGGGGTTTTCGTCGAAGTGCAGTCGGTGAACGATCCCCCGGTGATCACCTCGCCCCTGCCCGACCTTGCCTTCCCGGAAGACGGCAGCGCGGTTCTGAACCTGGCCAATCACGCCAGCGACGCGGACAATACCCCCGCGCAATTGAGCTGGATCGCGGAAGTGATCGCCGCGCAAAGCGCAGAGCGCATGGCGCATGGCGCATGGCATAAGCCCTTCCTTTCGGGAAAGCCCGGGGCGCAGGGTGCAGAAGGTTGGGAGAGCGAGAGCATAAACCGCTATGCTCATAGCGCTATGCGCTATGCTTCTGGTGTCGAAGTCGATCCGGAAGATTTGCAAATCGCCATCAACCCGGCTACCCAGGTTGCGGTTTTCAGCGCTGCCGGGGACAGCAGCGGCGTTTTCACGGTAGTTTTCACGGTCAGCGATCCCGGGGGGCTGTGGGACAGCGATACCATTACCGTGACGGTTAGCGCGGCGGGCGATCCGCCCTTCGTGGCCAATCCCATACCGGATTTGGAGTTCCCGGAAGATAGCGGGCCGGTCATTGCAGCCGCAAATCTCCACGAGGTGTTTTCCGATCCCGATCCCGGCGCGGCGCTCTCCTTCAGCGCCTTTTCGGATAACCCCGATATTCAGCCGGCCCTGCAGGGAGCAAGCCTGGCAGTTTCCTCCTCTCCCAATTTCTTCGGCGGCGGGAACGTCATCGTTTCCGCCAGCGACGGAACCCGCACGGTCGCCAGCGACACCTTCGCGGTTACGGTCACCCCGGTGAACGATCCCCCGGCCATCAGCGGGCTGCCCGACGTTACCTTCCCGGAGGACGGCAGCTACAGCCTCGATCTGGATGAGTGGGTGAACGACGCGGATAACGATCCCGCGGAGCTTTCCTGGTCGGCGCAGGTGCTCGGGGCGCAGGGAACGAATTCCCCCGGCGCAAGAACCGCCAATCTTCAATCTTCAATTTTCAATCGCCAACCCGCCCCCGGCGGAATCGAGGTGGACACCAGCGATTTGCAAATCAGCATCGATCCGCTGACCCATGCGGCGGTGTTCACCGCGACCACGGATTCCGCGGGGATTTTTACCGTAAAATTCACCGTCGCCGACCCGCAGGGGCTGGCAGACGCGGATACCATTCTGATTACCGTAACCGGCGCCAACGACCCGCCCGCGCTGCTGAATCCGATCCCCGATCTCAGCTTCCCGGAAGACAGCGGGCCGCAAATCGCGGCTGCGAACCTGGACGCGGTATTTTTCGATCCCGACCCCGGCAGCGCTTTCGTTTTTAGCGCAACTTCGGATAACCCCGACATTCTGGCCTGGGTGCAGAACGACAGTTTGTGGGTGGAGGGAACCCTGAATTACTTCGGCGAGGGGAGCGTGGCGGTAATGGCGGACGACGGGGAATTTGCCGTTAGCGACACGTTTACGGTGGCGATTACCCCGGTAAACGATCCCCCAACCCTGATTTCGCCTATTGCGGATCTCGCCTTTCCCGAAGACGGCGGGCCGCGCTTAGCCGCCGCCAGCCTGGCGGCCATTTTCCACGATCCCGATCCCGGGGCCGGCCTCAGTTTCAGCCTCAGCTCCGACAATCCGGATATCCAGGCGCTGCTTGCGGGAGACAGCTTAACGGTCGTTTCCTCCCTGAATTACTTCGGCCAGGGGCAGGTTAGCGTGATTGCTTATGACGACGGGGGGCTGGCCGCGGGAGATACCTTCACGGTCATCATCCTGCCGGTAAATGACCCCCCGGAAATCGCCGGGCTGCCGGATTCGCTAAGCCTGCCGCCGGACTCCTCCGCGTCGCTGAGCCTGTGGGATTTTGTGGAAGACGTGGAGACGCCGGATTCCCTGTTGAGCTTTACTTTTTCCGCCTCTAACAACGGCGTGCTCTACAGCTACCACCCCGGCGACGGAACGCTGGCGCTATCCACGGCCCCGGGATTCTTAGGAGAGATGCTGCTCAGCATCACCGCGGCCGACCCGGAAGGCGCGTTTGCGCAGGATACTTTGCGGGTGGTGGTCAACATCGCGGTGGGGATTGGCGAACTGCCGGTGGGGGAGATTCCGGGAGATTTTGCACTGGAGCAGAATTATCCCAATCCGTTCAACCCGGAAACAGCGATCAGCTATCAGCTATCCTCAACGAGGCAGGCAGCTATCAGCAAAGTGAATTTGCAGATTTATGATGTGGCCGGGCGGCTGGTGCGCACCCTGGTCAGTGAAGATAAAGCGCCGGGAAGATATGTCGTTAGCTGGGATGGTACGGACGACCGCGGCGCGCTGGTCGCCAGCGGGGTGTACCTCTACCGCTTGGAGGCCGGCGCTTACCGGGCGGCGCGGAAGATGATTTTGTTGAGGTGACTTGTTATTATGCAAGCGGGCACAATTTGAACCGGTTTGCTCAAAAACCAGCCACGAATGAACACAAATGAACACAAAGAAAAACAAGCACTTTCTAAAAAAACCATTCGTGATAATTCGTGAACATTCGTGGCTTTTTTCTTATTTCGCAACAATTCAAGAATAGAGCCACAGGAAAAACAGCGGCAGGAGAATGCCGATGGCGGTCAGCCAGGCGCCGCGCCCGGTAATTCCCTGTTTTCCCCGCAAAATAAACAGCCCGGTGACGGCCAGCAGCGCCAGGGCAACGGCGTAGAGGTCCGCGAAATAGGTCCACAACCGTTTGGGATGGTTCAGGTGCAGAAAGTTGGTCTGGTAAATCAGCGGGCGGGTTCGCACGATCTCCTGCGCCGCTTCCCCGGTTCGTAAATTCACCTGGATGGTACGGTTCCCCGCAAAAATCCGCAGGGTTTCCGGGTCCGGCCGGAAGGTGTTTTTATACTCCCCGGGCAGCCCCAGCCGGCGCAGGACTTCCCGCGCCAGGGCGTCATCTGTGTCCTCCGCGTAGTGCTCTACCGGCCCGACGAACGCGGTAGTGCGTTCGATTTTGTAATTGGGGTTCCAATCCTGAACGTGATTCACCGCCACCCCGGAGATGGCGTAAATCAGGGTCAATCCCGCGCAGATATATCCCAGATCGCGGTGAATCGCACGGTTCCATTTCCGCCAGTTCGATTTTTTCATGCCATTTTTGTTGATTGGGGACGTTTTAGTGTTATAGTGTTCAGGTGTTTTGGTGTCTTGGCAACTCGAACACTATAACACCTGAACACCCAAACACTGCTTTTTACCCTTTAATCTCCGCCCCCAGGCCGCGGATGCGCCAGATCGTCAGCGGACCCTGCACCGTGGTAGAGTCGAAGGGCAATCCCTTTTCCTCCGCCTGGTGCGCTTTCCATTTCAGGGCCTGCTCCGCGGTCAGGTCGATCCGTTCCACGGTTCCTTCCACTACGGCGCGGCTGCCCCGGGCGCTCAGGGGAAATACGATCTCCCCGTCATTCACCTTAACGGTGATGGTTTGATAGGGTTTATCGCTGGCTACTTCGATCCAGCAGCCCCGTTTCTGGCACACCTCCACCACGTCGCCGCTGATGATCACTTTCCGCCCCTGGTACGCTTCCGGGGTTTCTAAAATTTGGGAAACGAGCACGGTATCGCCCGAACTGATGGCTTTGCCGTAGGTTCCCGCGGGATCGGCTTTTTGCAAGGCCGCGCTCTCCGCGGCTTCGGAGTGTTCCGGGGATTGTTGGGCGCTGTCGTCTTTACCGCAGCCGGCCAATAGGATCAATAAAACCATCGAAAGTGCGCTAAACAGTTTTTTCATCGTCGTCTCCGATTTTAGTTGGTGTTGAGGGGAGTGCAAAACTTCAGTTTTGCACGCATGGAATGAGTGCAAAGCTGAAGCTTTGCTCCAAAGGAGCCACTTCGTGGCACTCCAGCCATCAGGAAGTTTTCGCTTTCACCAGGTCCGCCCGGGTGAGGCGCAGCTTTTTGAAGCTCTCTTCGGATATCACGTAATACCAGTTGGCAAACCGGTTGTTCAGCTCATCCACGGCCATTTGCCCGCGGGTGAATTTCTGCCGCCAGGCCTCGTGGGCGTCGTAAATTTCCTTGTTCCGGCGGTCGCCGTCGCTCCAGAGGCTGTCCGCCTTGTTCAGAAAATCGGTATTGGCCGGTTTGGGCGGCTCCTTCAACTGGGAAGGATCGAAGCTGGCGGTAATGAACAGGTAGCGGTTCTCCGCCGGGCCGGCGGGGCTCTGCCGCACCGTATCGCCGCCGGCGCTCACCTCGAAGCCGGTTCCGTAAGCCACTTCTCCGAAGCGCAGGGTATAAACCACCCCGTCCCCGGTGCGCGCCTGCATCTCGCCTTCGTTGGAGAGCAGGCTGCCGTCGCGGGCAAAATAATACCCCTTGCTTTGCAGGGAAAGCATATCCGGGGTGGTGATCTCCACCCCCGCCTCGCTCTTCTTCAAACTGTTGGAAAGCCCGGCCGGTTTGGGGCGCACGCCCACGATTTTCAGCTCGTCGAGGGTGGTGAGGAGGGTCGTGGCTTTGCTGTTATCTACTTCCTGGCCGGCGGACATGCGGTCGGCGACCCATTTATCGCCCTCTTTTTTGAGGGTCAAGACGTCGCGCTGGTTTACACTGCCGGTGCGCTCGTTAATGGAATAATCCTTCAAAACGACCTGGTTGATGTCGTTTTTCTCCACTTTCAGCAAGTCCGCCTCGATCCAATCATTGAATTTGGTGGAGATATCCAGATCCACCCGGGCCGCGTAAATCCGCTTCTGGCCGGGCATCCTCACAAAGTAAAATCCTTCCCGCTCCGGCACCGCTTTGCCGATGATGATGTCCGCCAGCACCTGTTCGTTGTTCCCGGTAATGGTCACGCGCTTCCCGCGCCCTTTGAGTGCAGTCGCGGTTTCGTCGATGGGATCGATTACCCCGCAGGCTTCCTGATCGGCCGCGTTATCGCTGCGGAAATCGTCCTTGCGCAGGGCAATCACCCCGGCGGCGGTTTTCGCCAGGCGCTCCTTGCCGTCCGCGGGGTAATCGTAGTGCGAGGGAATGGTCCACTTTCCCTGCGCAAACACCACTTTGAAGGGGATCGCTTCACCGGTTTCTTCATCATAGTTGATCACTTCCAGGGAAGTGGCTTCGTTGGGATCGGTAAAATTCGGGAAGAAGGGTTCTCCCTGGTCGAGAAAAGCGTTGGGAGTGACCTTTTTCGGGGCGGTCACAAACGCCAGCAGCGCCAGGGCGATGGCCGTTACGGCAAATATCAGGGTTTTCTTTTTTTCGTTCATGGCTGACTCCTACTTCAGACTCTTTTTTTTGACCGGATGAACCGGATGAACAGGATTCATTAACCAGTATATTACGCCAGAAGAACACCTCATCCGGTAAATCCTGTTATCCTGTCAAAAAATCTTTGTTACTATTCAGCCACATGGTTCGATAAACTCACCATGCGAAGTTCACAGAGGCCACAGAGGAAGAATTTTGGGTATCCACCACTTCGTGGAGAGCAAATTTTTCCATGTCTCTGTGTGCTCTGTGAACTCTGTGGCAAAATGCCTGAATAGTTACAAATCTTTTATGATTTACAGGATGTACCGGCCAGACAGGTTCTTAGCTTCGCAATCTTCGCGCGGCGGCGGCGCCTTCGGTCTCGCGCTTGCGGCGGCGGATGAAAATCCAGGCGCCGGCGATGATTACCGGAATGGGCGGCAGCAATACCGCCAGGAGCTTGATGCCGCTCTGAATGGCGCGAATCTGGGTTTCCATGCGCTCTTTGCTCCCCGCGATCTTGGCCTCTTTCTCCGCCTCGATGTTTTTCTTCACCGCGTCGAACTTGCGCTGCTCTACCTGGCGGATATTCTCCGCCATGATCTGCTTGGTCTGGGCGTCCACGTCCTCGCGCTGCTGCACTTCCGCCACTCTTTCATCCAGGCGGCGCTGCGCCTCGGCCAGGGCGGCCTGCGCTTCCGCTTCCGCTTTCTGCTCGTCCTCCGCCCGGCGCTGTTGATATTCTAAGCTCTGCGCTTCCACGTATTCCAAGGTGCGGTGTTTCACCCGGCGGTTGCGCAGGGCGATGAAGGAGTCGTCTCCCACCAGTTCATCGATGCAGTTGAGGAAAAAGTTGATATTGTCGAAATTCAGGGTCCCGAATCCCTGCCTGCGAATCTCGAAGAACTGCTCGGAGATGAAATCAATATCGGCGATCATAATGACGTGGAGATTTTTCTGCCCGGGGTTTTGCGCGGCAGCAGCGGTATCCGCCCCCGCAACTGCGCTGCGAACCCGCGCCGCCAGGGTATAATCCACGTCGGTGGGGAAATGCGGCAGGCCGCGCAGGTTCAACTGCGGGCCGAACAGGAAGTGGCGCTGCACCATGCGCCCGTAAGGCTGGGTTCCGGACACCATCCCGGTCTTCACTAACGGCTCGAATTCCACTTCCGCGCGGGAAGCTTTGTTGAGAAAGCCGGGGAACATCAGCACCAGCTCTTGCAGGTTGGCGGAAGCGGGATTGGCTTTGTTGAACGCTTCCGGGTTTTCATTCCCGCGCCCCACGAAAACGATCTCCGGGGGCAAGTTGCCGAAATCCGGGTGGGGATTGTAAGCGTCCCACACCACCAGGCTGGTGTTCCAGTTGATCCCCAATTCGACCATGAAACCGTTGATATTACCCTTTTCCTTCGGCGGGGGGCCGCCCTGGCTCATAAAGGGATTGCGGTTGGCCCCGGCGCGCTCCGACGGCGCAATCCCCACGTTGACGATGGGCAGGGGATCGTCTAAGATCAGGGTGGGAACCCCGCTTTTGATGTACGCCAGGAGGTTGTCCATTTCTTCCTGCGAGAGAGTGGAGGGCATGGGCGCTAACAGCGCGTCCACCGTTTCGGTGATGGGAGCGGCGGGGGAGATGCGCACCACTTCATACTGTTTTTTCAACTCCTGCACCACCTGCCATTCCGGGGCGCTGCTGCCGGCCTGGAAATCGAATCCCCCGAACAATTTCGCCTCCGTAACCACCACGCCCACTTTTTTGCGCTCGGTTTTGGCCGCCACCCGGATGCTGCGCACCAGCTCGTACTCCGTGGGCAGGCCGCGGTCGAAAAAGGGAATCACCTCTTCTTCCGCCCCGCTGGTGAAGGCTACCCCCATAAACACCTGCTGCACGCTGGACTGGGTGCTGCGGGGGTCCGCCGCCTCCCGGGGCATAATGCCGAATTTCTCCCGGGCGTCGCGCGCTTCCGGGGTGAACGGTTCGGTATCGTGCACCAGCACTTCCACCTTGCCGCCGGCGCTGGCGTCGATTTCTTTCAGGAAATTGAGCAGGTTTTCCCGGGTTTGCACGTACTGTTCCGGCACGTTCTTGCTGATATAGGCCTGGATCAATACCGGGCGATCCGCGGGAAGCTCATGCAAGATTTGTTTGGTTTCCGAAGAAAGGGAGTGCAACTGCTCCGCGGTAACGTCGAGGCGCAGGGTCAGCCGCCCTAAGATGGCGTTCAGGCTGATCACCCCGATTACCAGGGCGACGGTGCGCACGGCGTGGTGCCAGGACATTTTGTAGCCGTCCGCTTCCCGGGGCCAGTGGCGGCGGCTGATTAGCAGCACGTTCAGGTAGAGCATCAGCCCGGTAAGGGAGATAAAGTAGAGCAAACCGGAAAGGCTGATCACCCCCCCGGCAAAATCCCCGAAGTGCCCGTGAACTCCCAAGGGTGCCAGGAAACTCCGCAGCCCCTCTCCAAACAGCCCCCCGATCAGGTCGATGAACACAAAAAAACCGCAGAATACCGCTCCCACGATGAACGCTATGGTCACGTTGGGGCTTAGCAGCGAGGCTAACATCCCCACGGAGACCAGCGCCGCCCCGATGAACCAGTAGCCTACGTAGTTCCCGAACATCAACCCTAAGTCCGGGCTGCCTAACCAGGCCAGGATCAATACATAGACGAGCGATAGCGCCAGCGAAACGCTGTACACGCCCATAATGGAGGCATATTTCCCTAACACCACTTCCAGGTCCGTGGCCGGAAGGGTGAGCAGCAGCTCGTCGGTGCCCTCCTTGCGCTCGTTCGCCCACACCCCCATGGTCAGGGCGGGAATGAAGAGCACTAACAGAATGGGAAATACCGCGTTCAACTGGTCTAAATTGGCCAGGTTGTTGGCAAAAAAACGATCCGGCCAGAACGCCGCGTAGGCGCTCAAAAAGATGAACAGGGTAATGAACACGTACCCGGTCGGGTTGGCGAAGTGCAGGCGCAGGTCGCGCTTGACAATCGCCTTCACCATTTGAAAGTTTATGTTCAGTTTCATTGCCTTGCTTCCTCCGTATTGCCCATTAACAATTCACTATTCTCAATTCTCTATTCACTATTAACCATTCCCCGCCTCCACGGGATGCCCTTCGCCGGTGAGCCGGTAGAAGGGTTTCTCCAGGGAGCCGTTTTCTTTCAATTCCCCGGGAGCGCCGTTGAAAACCAATTTCCCATTATGGATGAAAATCACGTGGTCGGCCACCGCCTCCACCTCCTGCAAGATGTGGGTAGAGAGCAAGATGGTCTTTTTATGGGCGATTTTGCGGATGTTGGTGCGGAACTCGCGGATCTGGTTGGGGTCCAACCCCGCGGTGGGTTCATCCATGATCAGCACCTCCGGGTCGTGCAGCAGCGCCTGGGCCAGCCCCACCCGCTGTTTATAGCCCCGGGAGAGCTTGCCGATGGGTTTTTCCAGCACCAATTGCAGGGCGCACTGCTCCACCACCGCGTCGATGCGCTGCTTCAGGTAGCCGGGCTCCAGCCCCCGGGCTTCCCCGAAGAAATTCAGCAGTTCCAGGGGGGTCATCTCCTGGTAGAGGGGGCCGTTTTCCGGCAGGTATCCTAAACGGCGGGCGGCTTCCAGGCGGTGGGTGGAAATATCGTAACCGGCAATCGCCGCGCTGCCCTCGCTGGGCGAGAGGAAACCGGTGAGGATTTTCATGGTGGTGGATTTGCCGGCCCCGTTGGGTCCCAGGAAGGCGCAGATTTGCCCCTCCGGGATGGTGAAAGAGACGTTTTGGATTGCCACGAAAGGCCCGTAATACTTGGAAAGGCCTTTCGCTTCGATCATCATTTTGGGCTTTTCGCCAGCCATATCCGAACCTCGCTGTTTGAAAATGTTATGTTATTGGTAGAATTTAGAGCGTTGGAGTGATGGAGTATTGGATTAGTGGATTAGTGGATTAGTGGATTATTGGAGTAATTGCGTTAGAGCGTGGAGGAAACACTTCATCAATCCATCAATCCATTCATCCTATGCTCCATTCAATCATCCATTAATCCATCACGCCAATACTCCATCCAATGATCCATCCGCTCATCCAGCCCCCTGAAACTCCTTATCGCGCAATCATTGCTCCGACGGAAACGGCGCAAAAAATAAAGCATTTTGCGGGCAGATTCAATACTTTTTGAAAGAAATCGGGAAAATGGGCAATCCCGGCGCTTCGCGGTAGATTGCGTTTTTTTCCGGGGGTCAAAAAAAGAATTATTTTGTAACCCCGGTTTATATTTTAAATTATTTGCCGGGATGGTGATGAACGGTCAATTTCGGGTGAACGGCATGATATTAAAGGTCGAGTCGAGAACAATCCATGAAACCACGGCCCGCACGAAAGAAAATCCGTCTGGCGAATTATGATTATTCTACGCCGGGGGCATACTTCATCACTGTTTGCGTGCAAGATCGCCGCTGTGTGTTCGGCGAAATCCATCAAGGCCAAATGTATTTGAACGCCCGGGGGAAAATCGTGCAAAATCAATGGGAATGGCTGCATCGCCAATACGATTATCTGGTATTGGATTCGTTTGTGGTCATGCCGAACCATTTTCATGCGATTTTGGTTATCGGGGAAAATGATCCCGTACGGAACGGTCGCGACCGTTCCGTACGGGATACCGATTCCACACCCGGCAATCCCGATTCCCCGCACCGCAAATTCAAACCCGTGCCGGAATTGATGGGCGCGTTCAAAACCACCTCGTCGAAATTCATTCACCAATCGGGATTGGCCGATTTCCGGTGGCAGAAATCGTATTACGACCATATCATCCGCAATGAACGAGAATTACACAATATTCGGAGATATATCGAAACCAATCCCGTCCGCTGGGCAATGGATATTGAAAATTCGGATAATACCGATACCGGCGGGAAACATACCCGTGGAGAATCGTCGCGTGGTGGTAGGGAACGGCGTGGTAGGGAACGGTCGCGACCGTTCCCTACGGACGACCCGCCGGATAACGAAATCGACCGATATTACCGTTCCATACCGGAGGGAAAATAACCCCCTGACCCCTTGCACCCTGTTGCAACCACCCGAATCCATCAAGGAGACCCTATGCCATCCTTAACCGAATCCCCTGCCTGGAAAGCCCTGAAAACCCACCACCAGGAAATGGAAAATCTGCGCCTGCGCGACCTCTTCGCCGGCGATCCCCACCGCTTCGAGAAATTCTCCCTGCGCTTCGGGGATATTCTGTTCGATTACTCCAAAAACCGCATTACTGAAAAAACCATGGCGCTGCTGTTAGAATTGATGCGCCAGGCCGGGCTGGGGGAAAGAATCGCGGCAATGTTCCGGGGCGATAAGATCAATTTCACCGAGAACCGGGCGGCGCTGCACGCGGCCCTGCGCAACCGCTCCAACCGCCCCATTCTGGTGGACGGGGAAGACGTGATGCCGGGCGTTAACCGGGTGCTGGAGCAGATGCGCCGCTTCAGCGAGGCGGTGCGCTCCGGGAATTGGAAGGGTTATACCGGCAGGACCATCACCGACGTGGTGAACATCGGCATCGGGGGGTCGGATTTGGGGCCGAAAATGGTCACCCGGGCGCTTACTCCCTACGCCAAAGCGGATTTGCGGCTGCACTTCGTCTCCAACGTGGACGGCAGCGACGTCGTCGAAACGCTAAAAAAACTGCATCCCGAAACGGCGCTGTTCCTGGTCGCCTCCAAAACCTTCGCCACCCAGGAGACCATGGCCAACGCCCGCTCCGCCCGGGGGTGGTTTCTGGCTAACGGCGCACCGGAAAAGGCGATTTCTGCCCATTTCGTTGCCATTTCCACCAACGAAAAGGCGGTGCGGGAATTCGGCATCGATCCAGCAAATATGTTCGAGTTCTGGGACTGGGTGGGGGGGCGCTACTCGCTCTGGTCGGCCATCGGCCTCTCCATCGCCCTGGCGGTTGGGATGGACAACTTCGAATCGTTGCTGAGCGGGGCGCACCAGGTGGACGAGCATTTCCGCAGCGCTCCTTTAGAGCAAAATATCCCGGTGATTATGGCCGCGTTAGGCGTCTGGTACAACAACTTTTGGGGCGCGGAAACCCACGCCATTCTCCCTTACGACCATTATTTGGAATACTTTCCGGCCTATTTTCAGCAGGGCGACATGGAGAGCAACGGCAAGCGCGTAACCCTGGGCGGCGAGCCGGTGGATTACACCACCGGGCCGGTGATCTGGGGGCAGCCGGGCACTAACGGCCAGCACGCCTTTTACCAATTGATCCACCAGGGAACTAAACTCATCCCCTGCGACTTTTTAGCCCCGGCAAAGAGCCACAACCCCATCGGCGAGCATCATACCCTCCTCATTTCCAATTTTTTGGCGCAGACCGAGGCGCTGATGCGCGGGCGCACCACCGCGGAAGCGCGGGATGAGTTGGCCAAAGCCGGCCTAACGGGGGAGGAATTGGAGCAGCTCGCCGCCGCCAAAACCTTTCCGGGCAACAAACCGACCAATTCCTTCCTGTTTGAAAAATTGACCCCGGAGACCTTAGGAACCCTCATCGCCCTGTACGAGCACAAAATCTTCGTGCAGGGGGTGGTGTGGAACATCAACTCCTTCGACCAGATGGGGGTGGAATTGGGCAAGCAATTAGCCAACGCCATCCTGCCGGAGCTTCGCGACGATAAAGAAGTGACCGGCCACGACGTTTCCACCAACGGGTTGATCAACTATTACAAACGGCTGCGGTGAACAGTACTTTTTCTTTTTTATATCTCCTGCGAATGTAATAAATTCGCCCGGTTCTAAATGCGGAGGCGGCGTGAAATTTCTTCAACAATATATCCGGGTGGTTGACCGGCTGAATGAAACCATCGGGCGGGGCGTGGTTTGGCTGAGCAGCTTTTTGGTGTTGGTGGTCTGCTACGACGTGTTCACCCGCTACATCCTGAAAACCAGCAGCGTGGCGGTGCAGGAGCTGGAGTGGCACATCTTTGCGGTGCTATTCCTCATCGCCGCCGCCTACAGCCTGAAACACGACCGCCACGTGCGGGTGGACGTCTTCTACCTCAAATTTTCCCGGCGCGGCAAGGCCTGGGTGGATTTCTTAGGCAGCCTGGTATTCCTGGTTCCGCTTTGCATCGTCGCCATCCTGGCCTCGCAGCACTTCGTGCTGAATTCCTTCCGCATCGGCGAGATATCTCCCGACCCCGGCGGGCTTCCGGCGCGCTATCTCCTCAAAGCCGCCATTCCCCTGGGATTTTTCCTTCTGCTGCTCCAGGGATTGTCGCTAAGCTTTCGTTCCCTGCTGACCCTGCTGGGCAAGCCGCTGAAAACCGGGGAGGACCGGCATGAGTGAAGCGCTCCCGTTGCTGCTGTTTCTGATCATGTTTGCCGCCCTGATGATGGGGTACCCGGTGGCCTTCACCCTCGGCGGCATCTCCATCATCCTGGGCCTGCTCACCTTCGGGTTCAATTTCTTCAACCTGCTGCCCCTGCGGATTTGGGGCATTATGACCAACTACGTGTTGATCGCAGTGCCGCTGTTCATCTACATGGGGGTGATGTTAGAAAAATCCGGCCTGGCGGAAGACCTTCTGGAAACCATGGCGCTGTTGTTCGGAAAGCTGCGGGGCGGGCTGGCGATCTCCGTGGTGATCGTGGGAGCGCTGTTAGCCGCTTCTACCGGCATCGTGGGCGCAACGGTGGTGACCATGGGCCTGCTCAGCCTGCCCACCATGCTAAAATGGAAATACAGCCCCACCCTTGCGACCGGAACCATCTCCGCCGCGGGAACCTTAGGGCAGATTATTCCCCCCAGCATTGTGCTGGTTTTATTGGGCAGCGTGATGAACGTGCCGGTGGGCGACCTGTTTATGGGGGCGGTGATCCCGGGAACGATGCTGGTGGTTCTTTACCTGATCTGGATCGTTATCGTGAGTGTTTTTAAGCCCGCAGCCGCCCCGGCGCTTTCCAAAGAAGAGCGCAGCCGCTTTAGAGAGGCGGGAATGATCCGCCGGGTGATCATGGCTTTTTTACTGCCCTTTTTCCTGGTGCTGGCGGTGTTAGGCTCCATCTTCGCCGGAATCGCTTCTCCCACCGAAGCCGCAGCCGTGGGAGCGTTAGGAGCCTCGCTGTTAACCTTGATTCAGAAAAAATTGACCCTCTCTACCGTAAAAGCGGTGATGACCGAAACCACCCATTTGACCTCCATGGTGTTCATCATCCTGGTGGGAGCGACCGCTTTCGGGCTGGTTTTCCGGGGAATGAACGGCGACCATTACCTCACCGAGCTTATTTTAGAATCCAACCTCAGCCCGCACCTGTTCCTGGCCCTGGTGATGCTGGTGATCTTCATCGCGGGATTTTTCATCGATTTCATCGAAATCACCTTCATCATCATTCCGGTGGTGGCGCCGATTTTCGAGAAAATGGGCGTCAATCTGCTCTGGTTAGGAATTCTTTTTGCGATGAACCTGCAAACCTCTTTTTTGACCCCCCCGTTCGGATTCTCCCTGTTCTACCTGAAAGGGGTGGCCCCCCCGCAAATTACAACCCGCCATATCTACCGGGGCGCGATCCCGTTCATCATAATCCAACTGGCGGCATTGCTGTTAGTAATCCTCTTCCCGGAAATGGCCACCTGGCTGCCCGGGAGGTTGTTAGCGAAGTAGTAGGTAGGGACAGGGGGCAAGGGGCAGGGGCAGGAGCAGGGGGGTAGGGTAAAATTGCCAATTAGCAATTGCCAATTGACAATTGCCAATTACGAGGCAGGGAGCAGGGGGCAATAGACAGTAAGCGAATTTTCACTGCCTATTGCCTACTGCTTACTGCCCCTGCCCCTGCTCCTGTCCTCACCTTAACAAAATCATCTTCCGGCTGAGCGTCTTTTCCCCAACGGTCAGGCGATAGACGTACATCCCGCTGCCCAGCGGCTCGCCGAGATCGTTTTGGGCGTTCCACTCCACGGTGTATTGTCCCGGCGTCAAGGGCTGCGCTACCAACAGGGACACGCGCTGCCCCAGAATGTTGAAAATCTCCAGTTTTACCGGGCCGCTCCGGGGAACATCGAAAGTGATCCGGGTAACCGGATTGAAGGGATTGGGATAATTGGGGTACAGCGCCGGGGACCCCGGAACGGTTGCGCCAATCTCCAGGCCGGATGGGGGCTGAATAAATATCTCCACCGGCAGATTGAGCCGGGTCGTGAGGGTGTCATTCGAGGTGATTTGCACGTATCCCAGGTAGGTTTGATTGGGAGTCAAACCGGCAGGATCCACGGTAACGGCTACCACTTCCGACTCCCCCGCGGCAAGCTGCCCGAAAGCGAGCGGGGGCACGCTCAACCAGTTCTCGCCCTGCGGAAGGGAATCGCTCACCAGGAACAGAAGCGTGCCCTGCCCGATGTTGGCGATAGTAATATCGTAGATCTGGGGAACCTGGTTCGCAGACAGGGTATCGGAAATCTGCGCGGGCGACACCTGGAGCACCGGGCTGGCAAGCCCCACGATGGAAACGCTTACCGGCAGCGCCAGGTTGGGAGCGTTGGCGCTGTTATTAGAGATGCGGATTTCCGCGCTGTAATCTCCATTGGGATTGACGCTGACCAGCCGCGCCTGCACCGGCAGGGAATCGCCGGGCGCAATGGTTCCGGTGAGGGGAATGGCGGAGAAGCCGCTGGCATCCAATTCCGTGAGCCAGCTCAGGCCGTTCTCCTGCCCTAACAGACCATGCCCGTAGTCCGGCGCAAAATCCGGCAGAGCGGGGTTGAAAAGCCCCAGGGAAACCAGGCAGGCGTTCAGGTTATCGTCGATGAGCGAGGGGGTTAAAAATTTGACGAACTGCGCCTCCACGGAAGTTCCGGCGATGCTCAAAGGCAGGGAGATGCCCACCGGGGTAAAAGAAGTGTCTCCTCCTTGAATGACGTAGGCGGAAGCGGAGAGACCCAGGGTATCGCCTAACAAATTGCCGATGTCGAAAACGATATCGTATTCGGCGCCCACGTCGTGCGCTCCCAACCCGAATCCTAAGGGCGCGGGAAACGCCCCGGTGGCGAAGTTTTGATCCAGGTCGATGGAGAGAACCGCCAGGGCGGCGGTATCCGGCGCGGCGCTAAAATTGATGGTAAAAATATAGTTGAAAAAATTTTCCTCGATTTCTACGGACACCACGTCAATGCCAGGATTATTGGTGTCGCCGGGAGGATCGTTGATGACCACGGAGCGCAACAGCGAGGGGGAAGAGAGCGATTCCGCGCGACTGGCAACGGGGGGCGATGGGGGAAGATTCACCCTGTCTAAGCGGCGCAGAAAGGAGCGTATAAATGCCTCGCCGGAAATAGTCGCCGGCGGGCCGGCCGTCGCCGGCGGGCCGCCCGCCGCCCGCGCGCCGGTTTGCACGTCGGTAATGGATACAGCGAGGGGCTGGTCCCCGTCATTGTAGATATGGAAATCCCGGTTCATCCAGGTATAGCGGGGAAGCTGGTAACTCAGGGATTCCGGCTCGACCCGGATGAGCGGGCCGGCGTTTTCCGGCGAAGCGGATTGGGAATAAACGTTCCCGGTCAGCATATTCAACAACAGCAGCAACAGCCCTGGCCAGGTCATTTTAGAGGAAATTTTCATGGATGCGCTCCCTGAATTTGTTGATGTTATGGCGTGGAGGAATATATCGATGGATTAGTGGATTAATGAGCGGTTGAAGGGTACGAATAGCCGGATAGCCATTCAACCTGTACTATCACCTGACATATGAGAATTTTTGATACCAGGTGGTCTCCTTCCCGCTCTTAACCTCACCCATCCCCACCCGGCGCTTCGCGCCACCCTCCCCTTCCCTCTCCTGTAGGAGAGGGAAGGGGAGGGTTGGGGAGGGGTTGGGTGAGGTTAAAGTGGCGCTGAAACCACGTATTTCCCGATAATTCTCAAATGTCACGTGATAGTACACCATTCAACCATTTAGCCGTTTGACAATTTAACCATCATTTCCTCGCCAGCGACAAAATCAAAGCCAAGTTTACAGATTCAGCGAAGCGGTTGCAATGGGAAATTACCTGGCCCCGGCCTTCACCTGCCAAAACAGCGGCCGGCGATAAATTCCTTTCCGCCTGAATAACTTTTTAGTAGATTAATGCCTGTCACTTTGAGAAGGAGATGCACCATGGCCCTGCGCCCATCCCGGAACGTCGCCGGCGTCGCCAATTTTCAGGCAACCCTCCGCCGGTCGATCTGTTTTTGCCTGATTTTCTTATCCCAATATGCCTTAAGCCAGCAATCCGATTTTTCTCGTTCCCGCGGACGAGAGGCTACGCAAGCGACCGGCTTCGATTTTATCAACAGCGCCGGCGATACCATCATGCGAATCCAGAATGACCGTATGGTTAGAATCGGGGCGGCAAATTCCAATCTTCCCACGCTTTTGGGGGTGAAATCCACCCGCCTCCACGCCGGGCATTTCGTCTCCGACAGTTCGACCGCCAATTCCCAAACCCTGCGGGCGGAATTTACCGCCACCGGGCAGCTCAACGCCGCGGCCATCTTCGGAATGTGCCGTCCCGCGCCTTATTACGGCTACGGGGGCCGGTTTGAAGGGGGGTTTATCGGGGCGGACGGCATGGCGCTGGCCGCCGGCATCGGGGAGCGCTACGGGGTACGGGGAACCGGCTCTAACGGGGTGGCCAACTACGGGGTGTTCGGCAGCGCCCTGAACGGCACTTTCAGCTACGGGGTGTTCGGCACCGCCGGGGGAGCGGCTACCAATTACGCGGTGTACGCTTCCGGCGACCTGGTTTATACCGGCAACCTCATCGCCCTCTCGGATCAACAATTCAAAGAAAATCTTCGCCCGGTAGAAGGGGCGTTAGCGGCCATCCGCCAGCTTCGCCCATACCAGTTTACTTTTATTGACCATCCCCGCTTTGCCCACCTGCACCTGCCCGCCGGGCGGCGCTACGGATTTCTCGCCCAGGATGTGCAAACCGTGCTGCCGGAGTTGGTAAAAGAAGCCTTTCACCCCTCCGCGGAGGTTCTGCAGGGCGAACAAAACGGCGGGGAGCCGACCCGCTACCTGGGCTACAATCCCACGGAATTGATCCCCCTGCTGGTGAAAGCGGTGCAGGAACAACAGGCGCTGATCGAGCAGCAGCAGCAGGCCATTAAAACATTGGAGGCGAAGGTAGCGGAGTTAAGCGGCCGGTGAAAAATGAAAAGTGCAAAGTGCAAAATGAAAAGTGTAAAATGTAAAGTGAAGATTCACTACCGTGCACTTTTGTCATTCCTTCATGTTCCCCGCTTAATACCTGCGGGGACAAGCTTTAGCGGGAATCCAGGGAAAATCAAGCCTATGGATGCCCGATTACTACATTCGGGCATGACAAATTACGCTAAATTCGCTGTTTTTAAAAAAATGCACGGTAACAAAGTGAAGATCGAAAATCATAAATCGAAAATCGAAAAGCGAAAAGCGCGGATCGCCCATTTTGAACGGCTGCGCCGGGCGTTAATGCTATCGGCGTTCCTGTGCGTTAGCGCGGCGGGGCAGGTCTCGCTCTCTATCGCGCCGGGGAGCACGCTAACGGTTTCCGGGGAACCGCAAATGATCCTCAGCGGGAACTGGAGCAACCCGGGAAACTTTCTCCCCGGCCAGGGTGTGGTGGTCTTCAACGGGCCGGCAGCGCAGAGCCTGATGAATCTTTCCCCCCAGGGGTTTTATCATTTGACGGTTGAAAAAAGCGGCGACCTGGCGCTGAACGGCCCGCTGCTCATCCAGCAGCGCCTGGAGGTAATTTCCGGGGACCTGGAGCTCAACGGAAATAGCATCACCCTGGCGGCGGGGGCGATGCTGAGCGAGACGCCCGGGAACACCGTGAAAGGCGCCGCCGGGTCGATCAGCATTACCCGGACGTTGAACGCCCCCTCGGAAGTGGACGCCGGGGGATTGGGCGCGACCATCACCAGCAATCAGAACTTAGGCGCTACCACCATCACCCGTTGGCATGATACCCGGCTCGTGAACGGCAACACCAGCATCCGGCGTTCTTACGAGATCATTCCCCAGAACAATTTCAATTTGAATGCGACCCTGGCATTCAAGTATGACGAATCGGAGCTGAACGGGACCCCGGAAAGCGATCTCAAGCTGTTCCGTTCAGCGGATAACGGCCAGAGCTGGGCTTTCGCCGGCGGATCGGTGAACCCCGCGCTGAACGTTATCACCCTCAGCGGCATCGACGCCTTCTCCCTGTGGACCGCGGTGGGGGTCGATTGCCTGCCGGGTATTTTGGGAGACGTCAACGGCGACGGCGCAGCCAATTCCGGGGACGGGCTGATCCTGCTCTCCTACGACGTGGGGCTGGCGATACCCCCGGCCATTCTGGAGCGCATCAACGCCGGTTTTGGCGACGTGAACGGCGACGGCAGCAGCAACTCCACGGACGCCCTGATCATCCTCAGCCAGGATGTGGGCTTTCCGGTGCCATTCCCGGTGGGGCAGTTGGTGTGTTTGTAGAGGATAAAGAAATCGCTATGAGACGAATGTTATTCCTCGCGCTTGGCGGGCTGGCAAGCCTGCTCTCCCCCGCCCTGCCCGCCCAGGATTTTGATTTTCCCATCCTGGTCTCCGACGGGCTTAATTCCCAGCAATTAGCCGTGGGGGTGGATCCCAACGGCAGCAGCGGCTATGACCCGGGGCTGGACCTCTTCGCCCCCCCTCCCCCGCCCGCCGGCGCGTTCGACGCCCGGCTGCGCATCCTCGGCGAGGATTACCTGCGAGACGTACGCGACAACTCCATCAACGAAAAAGAATTCTTCATGCTCTACGCTCCCCAAACCGGGCGCTCGCTCACCCTGTACTGGGATGCAGCGCTGGCGGATTCGCTGGGCAGTTTTTGGATGACGGATAACATCAACGGATCCTTTTTCAGCCTGAACATGGCCGCGGCGGATTCCCTCTCCATCAGCAATTACCCGGTTTTGGCAAGCGGGCTGAAAATTCTGCTGACCCCGAACCCGCCATTGCCCATCTTTCCCGGCATGAATACCCCCTCCCCTGCCCCCCAAACCTGGCAATTGTACCAAAACTTTCCCAACCCCTTCAACAGCTCCACGAGCGTCGTTTATTTCGCGCCCCAAACCGGCTGGATTGACATCAGCATTTTCGATGCAACCGGGCGGAGGGTGAAAACACTTATTTCCGCCGCGCACGCTCCCGGTTATTACTCCGTCTCCTGGCGCGGAACTGATGACGCGGGGGCGGCAGCGGCCAGCGGAACCTATTTTTTGATATTAACATCCCCGGCCGGGCGGCAGAGCAGGAAAATAACCCTGGTAAAGTAATCCGGCAGGAGTTGATATCCGGAGTGCTCCAATCGTAGATTCCTTCGGAAAGGAGTGGCTTTGCCACAGAATTTATTCTGCGCCGGCAGTGCAAAATAAATTTTGCACTCCTTTTTTTCTCTTGAATATTCATTTTCGTTTGATTATTATCTTCCATCCTACTGGGATAAACATCCATTCGCAGCAGTATCCTACAATCTGCGCGCCAGTGTGAACCGGCTCCGGTTCTTACGGGATCAGTGTATTCAGAGACGTGCATCGATTTTAAATTCCGATGATGAAAATAATCATATTTAATTCTACTTTAAGACTTTAAAAAAATACTTAAAAAATTCATATATTGGGCTATGATTTTAAAAAACTTTATTACGCATCGGAGCAACCCCGAAGTG
>JABWBP010000153.1 GCA_013360445.1 Calditrichaceae bacterium
CTTGTGGAACATCTTTTTCTACCAAACAGGTTTTTTTAGCAAGCTTTTTATATCTCTGTGCTCTCTGTGCTCTCTGTGGCAAGATGCCTGAATAGTTACCTTTTTTCTGCCACAGAGTCACGAAGGCGCAAAGTTTCACCATGATTTCTAAACATTTTTTTATGGAACTTTGCGCCTTAGAGCCTTCGTGACAACTTTTAGAACAGCCTCTAACCGCTCTTTACTTCAACTTAAGGAGCCACTATGCGATTCACGCCATGGAAGTGGAGCGTTTTTGCGGCCATGATCTTTTCCGGCCTGTTCGCCCAACCCGGCCTGGAGAATATTTTATCCCCGGCTCACCTTCCTTATCTGAAAAATAGCAAACTCTACCAGGTTTCCAGCTTCGATTCCAGCGGCGGGAACGCCGACCGCCTGGCGCTCGCGGACGGCCAGCGCGCCAGCATCGCAACCCTGGAGGGGCCGGGGGTGATTACCCGCATCTGGCTGACCATCGCCTCCCGGGATCCCTATTTCCTGCGCCGGATCGTGCTGCGGATGTACTGGGACGGGGAAGAGAACCCCTCCGTGGAGACGCCGGTGGGGGATTTTTTCGGCAGCGGGTTCGGCTACTACCACTACCTTTCTCATTTCGTGGGAATGTCCAGTGGGGGGTATTACTGCTATTTCCCCATGCCCTTCCGCAAATCCGCCCGCATCGAGGTGGAAAACCAGACCGGGCGGGAGGTGGATGCGTTTTATTATCACGTCAACTACCAGAAATTGGAAGAGCCTTTGCCGAAGGAGGTCGCCTATTTCCACGCCCAATGGCGGCGGGAGATCAAAACCGATCCGGCAAAAAACTATACCATTCTGGAAGCGGCCGGGGAAGGGCATTTCGTGGGCTGCAACATGAGTATGCAAAGCTACCGCGGCAATCTCTGGTTTTTGGAAGGGGATGAGATGGTTTACGTCGATGGAGAGGCCTTCCCCTCGCTGTACGGCACCGGCACGGAGGATTATTTTACCGGCGGGTGGTATTTCAATCGCGGGGAATTTGCCGGGCCTTATCACGGCCTGATCTTGAAAGATGATTCCCTGGGACGCATTGCGGCTTACCGTTTCCACGTGGGTGATGCGATTCCCTTCAAAAAATCGCTGCGCTTTACCATGGAGCACGGCCACGCCAACGAAGAAACGGGAGATTACAGCAGCACCGCCTACTGGTATCAAAAAGAGCCGCATCAAAAATTCCCGGAGATGCCCAAAGCGTCGCTGCGCATTCCCCTGCGGACGGCGGTTCCGCCCGGCGCGATTGAAGCCGAGGGAATTACCCTCACCCAAACTGCCCTGGAAAGCAGGGTAGAGGAGATGTCCGATTACGGCCCGGACTGGAGCGGGCTGAAGCAGCTTACCATTTTCGCCGGGCAGCCGGGTGAGCGCTTCTCCCTGGCGATCCCGGGAACCATCGAAGACCGCTACCGGGTGGACGTCTATTTCAGCAAAGGGCCGCAGTACGGGAACCTGGATATTTTTTATGGGGACCGGAAGGTGGGAGATTTTGCCGGGTACCACCCCCAAATCCATCCCGGCGGGTACGTGCGCCTGCACCTGTTAAAAACTGTTGACGCCGCCATTCCGCTGACGTTTGTGGTGACAGGCAAAGCGCCCCAATCCAGCGGTTATGCGGTGGGGATCGACGCCTTCGCGCTGGAGCCGGAACGCCAGTTCATCCCGGAATGGTATATGATCGGCCCCTTTCCCAATCGCAAAGGCGCGAACCAGAACCGCCTGGGTTTGCAGGAAATCTTTCCCCCCGAAAAGGAGATCGACCTGGATAAAACCTATCCCGGCGCCGATGGCCGGGAGGTGCGCTGGCAATTGAAAACCACCCCGGAAAACGGCTACATCGACCTCTACGGCAAATACGATCCCTTCGAATTGGTGGTCGTCTATGCCCTGGCCTACATCCATTCCCCGGCAGAACAGGAGGTCCCCCTGCTGCTGGGCAGCGATGACGGCGTCAAAGTCTTCCTGAACGGCCAGCCCATTCACGAAGTACTCACCGTGCGGATTGCGAAGGTGGATGAGGATCGCGTTCCCCTGCGACTGAAAAAAGGCTGGAATGAACTGCTGTTGAAAATCGAAAACAACCTCGGCGGGTACGGATTTTACGCCAGAATTCTGGATTTGGAAGGCTCGCTGAAAATCAGCCCCCGGAAACAGGATTAAGCTGTTCCACGACGCCGTCACTCTTTGGCGTCGCGATTTTTCATCGCTCCCAGGATTTCTTCGATCTCCGCGGCGGAATAACGCCGGCCGCGGTGAATCCCGGGACAGACCCGGGCGGCAAGCTTCCAGCGGTAAGGGGATTTCAAATTCTCCGGCCAGAAGGGAAAGGTGCGGCATTGCAGAGGTCGCGCCGGGTAGATACGGCAGCGGTTATCGGCCAGGAACACGCAATCGCCGTTCGCGCCGGATTTCAGGCGAAGCCGGTCGCCCCCCTCGGGAAAATCTATATACTGTTCTAAAAACTCCTGCTCGGCAAGCTTCAAAAAACCGGCAATCGTCTCCGCCTCCCGGCGGCTCACTTCCACGTAGCCGCCGGTCCCGGTACAGCATTGCCCGCACTCGCTACATTCGAAGCGCAATCCCGATTTGTAAAATTTAGCTTTCGTCATGGCGGGGCAGCGCCTCCTCGAGGGGAATGCCGGTTTGCGCGGTGAGATAGCTTTTGAAGAGATCGATTTCATCTTTGAATGATTTGATCACCAGCCCGATCACGGTAGCGTCATCGAGAAATCCCAGGCCGGTGATGAAATCCGGGATGATATCGAACGGGTTTACAAAGTAGATAATCGCAGCCACCATCCCCAGGATCGGTTTCCGGGGGACGCGGCGATAAGTTCCCTCGGCGTAGGCGCGAACCATCCGGACCAACAACTCCAGTTCATTGAGGATGTTTTGCAGGCGGCTGCGGCGTTTCTTCATGCGGGCCGTTGCCTGCCGGAGCAGTTTATTCAGCCGTGAATGGCTGCCCAGCATTCGCTCCGCTTTTTTCCGCGCCGCGGCCAATTCCGCCGCCAGGGGGAGTTTCTCCGCGCCGGCGGGAGCGGGAGCATCGGGATCGGGTTGATGAGATCTATCGGCCACGTCAGTTTTCCAGTCTAAGTTAAAGTGATACGCTATGAATGTACCCAAAGCAAGGGGCCAAATCATCCAAAAAGTTTTTCCCCGCTGGCATCCAGGCAACCCTCCCCAGGAGTGCAAAATTCATTTTGCACTGCCAGCGCCAGTGCATCCCGGAACGGTGGTTGTTGCGGATTCGTCTTTTAACCACTCAAAAGTCTCATGTAATCCCGCGCGAAGTATATATTCGCGTAATTCGCAGTTAATTTTTGAATCTGCAACAGTCTGCCACGCCGGGATGCATTCCCGATTTCTTTCCGTGCAGTTTTTTGGTTACATTTGTTTGATTTACCCGGTTAAGAAGTTAATTTTGAGCGCAATGATGAACCCGTTTTTAAAATTTGTAGTAGCGATCCTATGCCTGGCCGGGATTGCCGGCTACGGAAGAGCCTTTCTGAACGCCGCTCACACAAACCTGAACGATCCCCCCACCCTGGCTGCGTTCGCCGCTGGCGGAATCATTTATTTTTTGTTGTGGGCAATGTTTTTATCGAAGCGGGGAAGCTTCTGGAGCGTGATAGAGCACGAGATGACCCACGCGCTGTTCGCGCTGCTGTTCTTCAAAAAAGTGCATTCATTTTCCGCAAAAAGGCGGCGCGGCGGCAACGTGGTCATCGAGGGAGATAATTTCATCATTGCCCTGGCGCCCTATTTTTTCCCGCTGCTATCCATAGCCATCGTGGTGATCAAGCCTTCCATTCTGAACCAGTACCAGTGGATATTGCAGGGCTTGATCGGTTTTACCCTGATGTTCCACCTGGTACACCTGGCCACGGAGTTTCATCCTTCCCAGCCGGATTTGCAAAGAAGCGGGATGGTGTTTTCATTTATCGTGGTGTTGTTCTTCAACCTGCTGTTTGTAGGGCTGTGTATTACCGCGCTGCGGGGAGGCTGGGCGGATATGGGAAATTACCTGCGCCAGGGGCTGTTAGAAGGCAAGCTCTTCGTAGAACAACTCTGGCGCGTCTTTTTTAATTGATCTTCCGTTACTATTCAGCCACATGGTTCGATAAACTCACCATGCGAAGTTCACAGAGGCCACAGAGGAAGAATTTTGGGTATCCACCACTTCGTGGAGAGCAT
>JABWBP010000078.1 GCA_013360445.1 Calditrichaceae bacterium
GTATCCGCCGGTCTCCGGATCGTAGTTGAAGCAGTCGCCGCCTTCCAAGTAGATGCTGCCGCCGTTCTGCAGGTAGCTTTGCAGCGCCTGGCCTTCCGGGTCGCCGGAAACGATCTCGTGGTTATTGGGAAAAATCCCCAAAACCACAAAAATCGCGTCATAAATACTCAAATCGGCTCCGAATTCGAACAGGTCGTTGGTCAAAAAGGAGCTTTTTCCGTTGGCGACCAGGGCATCGAAAATGCTGTCGCCGCTGGCGGCGCTGGCCCCGGTGGCGTCCGGACCTACCCAGACCAAGAAATTGGGAGTGGAGCCGACAAAGCATTCCACGGCGTTGCCGGGCGCGCTCAGGTTCGGCGGGGTTTCGTCATCCACCGCTCTCACGGTGTAGGTGTAGGTAAATCCCGGCGGGGGGTTATCCGTGTAGGTCTGGGCGCCGGGGGGGGCGCTTCCGGCCAGGCTTCCGTTGCGGTAAATGTTGATATGGTCCAGGTCATCCAACGGCGTGCCGTCTTCCTGGGCGGTGGGATCCTCCCAGGTGAGAATTGCGCTGGTGGCCGTGGCCGCGCAGGCCAGGTTGGCGGGGGCCGCGGGAACCGGCGATCCCCCGGCGTGCCAGGAGACCTCCAGCGCCTCGCTGGTGCTGTCCGTGGCGATGACTTTGGCATAAAGCCGGTAGGTGTACAACTGGCCGTCGTTCAGCCCCATATCGGTATATTGCTCCGCGCCGCCGGGAATCGATGCCACTGGAACGCTGTCGCGCTGGATTTCGATGGTGAATTCCCCGGGGAGCAAGGGGTCGCCGCCGGCGTAGTGGGTAGGATCATCCCAGGCCAGCTGCATGGAGGCGGGGGTGGTATAATCGCTGTAAGCGGTAATATTGGCCGGGGGATTGGGATCCAGGGAGTCGGCAAAGCTCTGCACTAAAACGGCGCTGTTGTAAACGTTCAAGCGCCCCCCGGTAACGGTGATTCCCTGCAAGGAAGGGATCGGGTCGGTTCCGTCCATAATCCACTGCTTGAACAGCAGCGCGGTCTCCGCGGGATTATCCTTGTATATCTGGATCAAACCGGGGCTGGCGGCGGCATAGAGCAGGGCGACCGCCCCGGCCACGGTGGGCGAGGCCATGGAGGTTCCGGTTTTGCTGCTGTAAGAATTGCCCACGTCGGTGTTCAAAATGCTGGTGCCGGGCGCGCCCAAGTCGATGGTGGTCAAACCGTAGGCGGCGCCGGAGTTTTTCAGGTCATTGGAAGTGGTGTTGGTAACGGAGAGCAGGTAGTCGCTGGGGCAGGCGGTGGGGATGTCCCCTTCAATATCTATGTTGATATTCAGATTGGCGGTGGCCCCGCAACTCAAAATGCCCTGCGCGCCCATGGAATCGTACATCGCGCACCAGATCGGGAAATTGGCCGGGTCTCCGAAATCCACCCCGAAGGAGGAGTTGGTGACCACCACGAAGGCCCCGAAGGTGCCGTTGGTCTCGTTGTAGCGGGCGCGCTGCTCCAGGGCGTAGCCGTAGGCTTCCACCACAATGGATTCGGTGCCGGAGGAGCCGGCGATGGGCATCACTTTGGCGTTCCAGTTCACCCCGCTCACTCCCAGGGCGTTGTTGCCTTTGGCCGCGGCAATGCCGGAGACATGGGTGCCGTGGGAGCTGCTGGGCACGTTCCCGGTGCTGCTGTAGGCGTTCCAACCGTTATAATCATCCACGTAGCCGTTGTTGTCATCGTCGATGCCGTTGTTGGGGATTTCGTGGATGTTTTTCCAGAAAGATAAATCCGAATGGGTCAACTCCCCCCCGCCGTCGATTACCGCCACGATAATCTCGTCCCCCAATTTGGTAACCCCGCCGGTGGCGATGTCCCAGGCTTCCGGCGCGTCGATGTCCGCGTCCGGGGTGCCGCCGGTCTGCCCGGTGTTATTCAAGGCCCACTGGTTGGGGAATTGGGGATCGTTGGGGAAGGTTTGCTCGATTGCCGGGGGCGTAGTTTTCGCATCAGAACTCTCCCCCCGCAGGGTGACGAAGTGGTTGAGCTGCGCCAGCAGCACGTCGCGATGCTGGTACACCGCGGCTACCGCTTCCTCCCCCGTGGCGCGGGCGGGATTGTACTCGAACAACCAGATGTTCATCCGGCGCGACAATAATTTTTTCGCCCGCAGCTCCAGAAAAGTGTAATCATTTTCGAAGGCTTCGATATCGGCGCGAGGCAGGAACTGAATCAGCAGCTCCCCCTCCTGGTAAGGCGTTTCCCTCTCTTGCGCGAGGGCGGAAAAAAACAGGCAGGATGCCAGAACGGTAAGGAACAAATTCTTCATAAAATACCTCGGTTGGATTTGGTTTGTTGGTGAATGGGAAATTAGTGGCGCTGGCCAATCCCGGCCTTCCAGTCTGCCGCGTTCCCCGGCAAATCGGAGCAAACCGGAATTCCCGGGGAAAAAAGATGTCCGTGGACGCAGCCGGGCGATTCGATTGTATGTCAAAAAACGGTAAATGACAGGTAAAAGCGGACAGGAGAGCGAAGGCTCTCTTATTCAGAACTGCGGTTCCGATGGATAATTGGAATCATTGAGGGTAGAACATAGCTCATTCAAAAACGATTTGCAAAATGAAAAACACTTTTCGAGGCGCAAAAAACCAGGGGCGAGCCGCCGGCTCGCCCCTTCAATAGAAATTTTTACTTCATCAAGACCATTTTGGCGACCTGCTGCTCGCTGCGGTCGAGGGAGAGTACCGCAAAATAGACCCCGCTGGGAACCGCTGCGCCGGCATCGGATCGCCCGTTCCACTGCACCTCGTAGCGCCCCGCGGCCAGCTTCTCATTCACTAACACGGCGATTTTCTGCCCCAGGGCGTTGTAAACCGCCAACTCGACCGCCGCGGCCTGCCCGGAGGCGGGAACATCGAAGCGCAGGGTGGTGGCGGGGTTGAAGGGGTTGGGATAGTTGCCGTGCAGCTTGAGGGTGCGCACCAGCTCGCCGCCGCTCACCGGCTCTACCCCGAGAATGATGTCGATGTCTTCCAGGGAGCGGGGCTGCACCTGGTAGCCGGTATCCAGGGGCGCGCCCCCGTTATCGAACTGGGTGAGAATTCCGCGAACGTTTACCGGCCAGGCGGGTTCGGGAGAGCCGTCGATGTCGGTATCCCGGTCGATGCGCAGGATGATCCGGCTGGCGCCGCCGTCATCGGTGATTTCCACGTTGGCGTCGGAGTCGAGGGCCGGCCAGGCCTGCCCCGCGCCGGTGTTGGTGACCTGGGCAATGGCGACTAACATGCCTTCATAGGTTTCTGCGTCCGCCAGGAATTCGGCGATGGTTTTCACCACCGCGCCCGGCAGCACGCCCGGCCCGTTATCAATGATTTCGGTGAGCTGGTTTTCCGGGATGATTTCGGTTTTCCCGTTGAACTGGTCCACCGCCCCGGTTACGGTGTAACTGTTCCCCACGGTGATGGTCAGACCGGGTTCCAGCCCGAAGGCGAACAGGTTGATGCCCCCGGAGGCGTCCTGCAGGTACACGTCCAAATTGGTGGTGGAGAAGACCCCGTGCGCCACGGTAGCCACCCCGGTTACCCGGGCGTCGTAGTCCAGGTAGAGCAGCACCCCGTTGCTGCCCGCGGCGTGGAGATCGAAGACCGGGGTGTTCCCGGCGAAGAAGTTGAAGTGGGCGCTTTCGCTGCCCTGGGGAAAATCATCTTCCGCGTACACCCAGTACTCCACCCGGTCGGCGTCGTTGTAGGCGGATTCGGGAATATCGCCGGTATAGGTGTCCCCGCTGGTGTTCACCATCGCGGCGGCCTGCTGCGCCCCGCCGTTGATGCGATAGCGCAGTTCCACCAGGGTGACCGCGCTGTTATCGGTGACTTCCGCGCTGACGGTGGTATTCTGATCTGCGTCGGGGATTTTAGGGGTGCGGGCGATGCTGGCGCCGTTGATCACCGGGGGCGGGTCGCCGCTGAGAATTTGCCCGTGCGCGGCATTCTGAGCCCCGGGGGAGGGATCGTGCGCTTCCGCGGCGAAGAACTGATCCTGGTTATTGGGATCGAAGCCCAGGGTAACTCTGCCCACGCTCAGGTTGGGGGGGCTGGAGTTTTCAGTCGGGGTAATGGCCATGCCGGCGGTGATATCCGGGTTACCGGAAAGCACCCCTTCGTATGAAAAACCGTCCACTACCACGCCGTTCAATTTCAGTACGATTCCGTCGGGAGCGCCGTTTTGCACATTGTCCTGGCTGGCCCAATCGCCGGGAGTAAAGTCAACGTTCGGGACGGTGGGGTTGCCAATTACAAAAAAGCCATAGCCGGCCACGTTGTCATCGGGGATGGTCTGGCCGGCCAGATCAACCGAGCGATACACCCCGCCGCCGTTTCCGTTCACCAACTCGATGGTGTATCCATTCAGGCTGCTGTTGGTGGGACCGACCAACTCGATAAATTCCTGGGTATCGGAGCCGGGCTGGTCGTAATCCAGCTCATTGATATAAACCTGGGCGAACGCCGCCGTCGCCCAGAATAACAAAAACAGGGTAAGTAAGAATCCTCGCATAAGACCTCCTGTGGTTTAATTGTAATGATGGTTTGGATGATTTTCTCTTGAAGATAAACCCGTGGAAATAAAACCGGAAATCATTTCTATACTTGTTAAGGCTTAGTTTTGCACTGTCATGCCCGCGAAAGCGGGCATCCATAGCCTTAAAAAACAATGGATTTCTCCCGGATAGCCGGGAGGAATGACATAAAAAGTAAAATTCTAAGCCTTACTCAGTATATTTCCGTCAAGTTAAAAGCCGGTATGACATCACCGGCCCAACCGCAGGCATGTTAACAAATCGAGGTTTGAGATGCAATCCAAATTTTTCCCCCCGCCGGCGCGTGGCGACGAACGGGGATGTTCGTCGCGCCTGCCCTTAAATCTCCCCTTGATAAAAAAGTATTCGTTCTCTATATTCATCGGCCAGGGAGTTGGGATCGTTTTCTTTGCAACTTCAAACCGGAGAACGCGGCATGAGCTTTCTGCGTTATTTCACCCTCGCGATGTGGTTCCCCCTGCTCGTTTCTGCCCAGGAACACCTGTTGATCAGCGAATTTGTGGTTACCCCCACCGCCGGGGAGTTCATCGAAATCCACAATCCCACCGCCAGCCCCATCGACCTGTCAAATTATTACCTGACCGATGCAACCAATCCCGGCAACGGGTTCTATTACTATAACATCGTCGCCGGCAGCAACGCCGGGGGGGGAAGCTTAGGGGATTTTCACGCCCGCTTTCCCGAGGGCGCGGTGATCGCCCCGGGCGAATATCAAACCGTCGCCATGCACGGGAGCAATTTTACCAGCGCTTACGGGATTTCCCCAAGTTATGAATTGTTCAACACCGACGCCGCCATTCCGGACATGCGCGAAGCCCTGCCCGGCTCGATCAATAACCAGGGCGGGCTGAGCAACGACGGGGAAGTCATCATCCTCTATACCTGGGACGGTGAAAGCGACCTGGTGCAGGACGTGGATTACGCGGTGTGGGGCGACAAGGTGGAAGCGGTGGATAAAAGCGGGGTTTCCCTCGACGGGCCGGACCCGGACAGCGACCCCTCTACTTACCTCGACGACACCTCCATCCCCGAGCAGATTTCCGTTTCCGGCGCCGATCCCCATGTAAACGGCCAGTCCGTGCAGCGTTCCGATGCCGCCGAAAACGGCGAGACCCAATCCGGCGGCAACGGCATCAGCGGGCATGATGAAACCAGCGAAGACCTGGCGGCCTCCTTCCGCCCCAATCTGCCCACGCCCAACGGCGCGCCCCCGGCCTCCGACCCGCCCCAGGTGAGCAACGTAACCCATACGCCCGCCACGCCCTTCCCCGGCGACGCCGTTACGGTTACGGCAACCGTTACCGATGACGGAACCCTGGTCAGCGTGTACCTGTTCTACTCCGCCAATAATTCCCCTTTCGACAGCACCGCCATGAATGTGGCCACCGGAAATACTTACAGCGCCACGATTGCTCCCCAACCCAGCGGCGCGACGGTGCGATATTACCTGAAAGCCAGGGACAATGATAATTTGACCACCGTTTCTCCCACCAGTTCATACACCGTGGCCGTGGTAACCTCCATCGCGGACATCCAGGCCAATCCCGGGGGATTCACCAACGTCACCGTCGAGGGCGTTGTTACCTTAGGCGCGGGGAAGACCATCGCCACCCGCACCGACGCCTACATTCAGGACAATTCCGGCAGGGGCATCAACCTGTTCGATTTCGATCCCCCCAACCCGGCGGACCGCATCGATCGCGGGAACCGGCTGCGAATCAGCGGAACCATTACGGAATTCGGGGGGGTTACCGAGATCACCAACTTCACGGTCAGCTTTGTTTCCGCCGGAAACCCGCTGCCGGCTCCGCTCTATGTTTCTTCGGTGATCGCCAACGACCTTACTTACGAAGGAACCTACATGCGCGTGGTGGGCGTGGCCGAGGATATTGCCTCGGGCGTGGGCGGCGGAACCAATATTACCGTGCGCGATGACAAGGGAACCGTTTTAGTGCGGGTGTGGGATATCACCGGCATCAACTTGGGTTTTCTCCGGGCAGGAGACAGCGTTGCCGTGCAGGGGGTGATGGACGTGTTCAACAACGCTTCCCAGCTCATTCCCGCTTACCAGGACGAGATCACCATTCCCGGCCAAACCGCCCGGGCTGACGGCAGCGGGATTGCTTCGCTTTCCGTCGCCGCGGTCGATACCAATCAAATCCTGCAAAATTTCACCGTCTCCCTGATCGGGACCATCGAAGAGCCGATTACCACCCTGCGCATCGACCTGCCCCACTTATGGCAGTGGTCCGGAAATCCCGCCGAGGTTGCGTTAGAAGGGAACGGGCTGGAAGACGCCGCAGTGGAGGTGCAAACCGATCCGTTCGACAGGGTTCACCAAGTGTTGATTCGCAACACCTCGATCACCTCCCCGGATACCGCTAAAATTGTCTTCAGCAACCTGGCCACGCCCGCCGAACCGGTGACCTCGGTGTTCTGGGCGCGCACCGCCGGCGAGGGAGGGCGGCTGCAACTGATCAACGTATCGCCGCGGCTGAGCGTTGCCGGGGGAGAGCGCTACCTGATCTACGATCTGCAAACCAACTCCGCGGCCTTCCCGGGGACTATTACGGTGCGGGGCGTGACCACCATCGGCGCGGGCAAGCTGCGGGAAGTCTCTTCCGCCGGCGATTCCCTCACCACCGCCTACATCCAGGATGAGTCCGGGCGGGGAATCAACCTGTTCCGCTTCGGGCTGATCCAGCCGGAACTGGCGCGCGGCAACCTGGTGGAAGCGCGCGGGGTGGTAACGGAGTTCAACGGGGTGACGGAGGTCGAATATACCTCGATTACTTACTTAGGAACCTCTTCCGAACTGCCGCAGCCGCTGCGCCTGACCAACGCCCAGGTGAATTCCCCCCGCTGGGACGGAACCCTGGTCGCCACCGAAGGGGTGATCGTGGAGCGCTTTTCCGCCGGGAACGGCACTACCTTAGAAATCAGCGACGGGCGGGGCAGAACCAACGTGCGGATTTGGGATACTGCCCGGCTGGATTTGTCGGAGTTCAATGAAAATGCCCGGATCTTTGTGGAAGGGGTGGGCAGCCTCTTTTTAGATGACGGCGATAGCATTTTCCAGATTCTCCCGGTTTACCAGGACCAGCTCGAAGTCGATCCCAATTACGCGCCTTCCATTGAAGACGTCGCCTTGAAGGTGGAACCGCATCCATTTGCGCCGGACCGGGGGGAAACCATCGAGATTTCCTACAACGCCGCCGCAGTCAACAACCGGGTTACCCTCAGCATTTTCGACCTCGGCGGGCGGCTGGTAACCACCCTGTTAGATGAAGCGGCGGAAGTGATTGAAAATACCTTCACCTGGGATGGCCGCGACCGCCGCAACGAACGGGTTCCCCTGGGCACTTATATTTGCCACCTGAAAGTGGTGGAGCCGGTCTCCGCCAAAACCAAAATCAAGATGGCCCCGATTGTGGTGGGGACGGTGTTGAAGTGACAGTCGCGAGTTTTGGGTTTTGAGTTTCGAGTTTAAGAAGAGCGAGTCGGGCGAGTTTAAGTGCTGAAGAGCAATTTTTTGAACCATTTAACCGGGTTATCGGCAATGAAAAGAACGATACTGTCTGCGCTGCTGTTCATCCTCAGCTTTTCTTTACAGACCAACGCCGGGCTGTTCGACGACCGTTTCCCCAGCCCCCGGGTGGCGGCCATGGGCGGGGCCGGCGTTTCCACGGAGTACAGCGTCTGGTCGGCCTACTACAATCCCGCGGGGTTGAGCCGCCTGGAGCGCCTGCAAATGGGGGCGGCCTACCTGCGGCTCTATAATTTGAATTTCTTCAAGAACTTTTTCGGCGGGGTTGCTTACCCGCTGCCGAAAAAGTACGGCACCCTATCGCTCAATTTCCAATACTTTGGGGTGGACTACGAAGGAGAAAACCTCTCCGGGGAGTACACCTTTGCCCTCTCGCACGGGTTCTATCTCCTCAAGGATATTCACTCCAGTTTAGCGTTCGGATATTCTTTAAAGGGGTATCATTGGACCCTGGGCACTTCCGTGGGAGGGATCAACCTGGGCAGCGCCACCACCTTCGGTTTGGACGTGGGATTCCAGGCCTCGGTATATTCCCGCACCTACATCGGGGTCTATTTCCTGAACCTGAATGCTCCCCAGGTAGGACAGTCTGTGAAGCACGACCTTCCGCAGCGGATCGTGGCCGGGATTTCCTACCAACCCTACGACGGTGTGTCCACCAGTCTCGATTTCAACCGCCTGATCGGTTCCGAAAATACCGAGGCATGGGGCGGGGCGGAATTCCGGGTGTTCGACTATATTTTCCTGCGCTTCGGGGGTACTACCAGCCCCAACCGCTTTTCCGCCGGGGTGGGGTTCAAGATTCAGGATTTCAACGTCGATTACGGGCTGCGCACCCACAGCGAGCTGGGGGAGACCCATTCGTTCGGGGTTGCATACAGTTTCTAATTGGCAATTACCAATTGGCAATTGCCAATTCATTGCCGCAACAAACTCTACAAAAATCGCGCAGGGTAAAAGATGCACAACCGTTACCAATATCTCCTTTTTCTCCTGATCATTATGGCGGCCCCGTTCAGGGGAATTTCCCAGGAAGAAACCGCAATGGTCTATTCCTCCGAAAACCAGCTCGACATCAATAACGCTTCCTACGAAGAGATCG
This sequence comes from Calditrichaceae bacterium, assembly GCA_013360445.1. Classification (GTDB taxonomy): domain Bacteria; phylum Calditrichota; class Calditrichia; order RBG-13-44-9; family J075; genus JABWBP01. Next base: position 9,234 of record JABWBP010000078.1, read on the forward strand.
AAAAACTGCCCATTCCCCGGGAAATTGCCGAGCGGATTTACGAGCGAATCCAGTACGAAGGGCCGTTCACCAGCGTCTTCCAACTGCGGGAAATCGAGGGCGTTACCCAGGAAATCTTGTTGCAACTGCGCCCCCTGATTCGCATCGAGCCTTACCGGGAGGTTTCGGAACGGGAAACCCGCCTTTCCGATCTCTATTACCGGCTGGATCGCTGGGAAGGGGACGAGGGCACCAACCAGGCTTTGATCGATTTCTGGATCGAGCAGGCGCTGGAGCCGGTCAACGTCAATCACATGCGTTATGATGAATTTTGGAATCTCCAGAGCGTGTCCCCGGTGGACGCCGCTGCGATTGTGAATTACCGTAACCAGGTGGGGCAGATCACCAGTCTGCGCGACCTGCGCAGCGCTCCTTACCTCTCCTATTTTGGATACCGCAATGCCCGGGATTTTATTTCCTTTTCTCCTCCTTCCCGCAGGCGGGAATTCCACGGCAGCCTGCTGTTCCGTATGACCAACACGCCCTTTTTGACCGAGGAGAGCGACGTGACCAGCACCAGCACCAATGAGCTGTCGGGCATCGGCGTCAACCTTTACCCGGACGTCTATTCTCGGTTGATCGCCAGTTGGGGATCGGATCTCAAATTGGGCATCTCCTACTGGCATTCCCTGGGAGAGCCAACCTTTACCTACGATTTGGGGTTCGTTCAGGCGCCCCGGGTGAAATTTTATTTCGGAGTAGAGAATAAGCGCCTGGGGCCCCTGGAAATGCGCAAGCTCTATCTGGGAAACTATTCCCTGGCGCTCGGGCAGGGGGTGGTGATGGAATCTACCGACTTTTTCGTTCCCCGCAAATCCGGCCTGGGTTTCCGCAAGCGCTTCATCGGCCTGGCGGGGGACAATTCCCGCACCCGGGAATTCAAGCTGAGCGGCCTGGCCACGGAATTTGCCTTTCACAACGCCCACCTGTTCCTGTTCGGCTCTTTTGCCAAACGCGACGCGGTGTTGAACAAGACCCCGGTGTTGTATAAAGGGGAACTCATTCACCCGGTCAACCAGTTCGTGGTGCTCGACCAGCGCTTCGAATACGCGCCCTTAGACAGCGCCCGTTTCCGCGCCGATCTTTCCTGGCGGGAGACCGTCAAAGAGCTGCTCTACGGATTCCATGCCGCGTATGACCTGCTGCCCACCACTCAATTAGGCGTCACCTATTACGAAAGCGCCTACGACCGCCCCATTCGCCCCAATATCGACGAAATCGTCAATCCCGCGGATTTGGGGCAGACCACCCTCACCGATAACGAAATTTACGCTTCTTACGGGGGGAGCATTTCCGACGGGGAGAACCCTTTTTGGAGCGAGGCGAAATCCTTCCGGCGGGTGTACGGGATGAACCTGCAATCGGTTTATCAAAACGTGGCTTTCCAGGCGGAGTACGCAGAATTAGACAAGGACCGGGGACTCTCCCTGTTCGGCAGCGAGGGCAATCCCTGGGCGTTCGTGGGCAGCGCTTACGTCCAATACAACAGTTTTTACCTGATGGGGCTTTATCGCAATTACCAGTTGGAATATGACAATCCCTACCAGCGCTCATTTTCCAACTATCGCCGTTTTGAGAACACCATTTACGAAGATTATTTCTACCTCCAGACTCCCTATTATTTGCAGTTATACTCGAACAATCCCCAGCCGCAGTCGGAGCGGGGTTTTTATTTCGATACCCGCTACCAGATCAACCGCCAGTTCACCCTGCAAATGGAGTACGACAACTGGAAACGCAACGCCGACGACATGCCCCACTACCGGCTGCGCGGAACCCTGGAGTTTCGCCCGGTGTTCCCGATCCGCCTCTCGTTGCGCCAGAAATACCAGGGACGCGCCTCGGACAATGACAAAACCCTGCAATATTATGAGAACTCGGAATTCCGCGCTACCCTGGATTTCCGTCTATCGCGGTACAGCGCCCTCAGCCTGCTCTATTTTAACTCCAACGTGGAATTCCGGCCCCGCCCGCGGCTCTCCTTTCCGGCGGAGCCGGGGGTTGACCCGGCAACCAACTATGCCGGCACCGCCGCCCTTCCCGGCAGCGCCCTGGGAGCAACCTACACCCACAATTTTAACGAATGGCTGAAAATCCGCGGATTTTTGGGGTTTTACCGGGGGTTTTTCTGGAATTTCGAGGATACCCAGTTTTTTGCGATTGAAAGCGAGCGTGGGGCCATGCGTTACTGGTTTTCGGTGTATTCCCGTATCAGCAACCGCATGAGCATGCGGCTGAAATACACCCGCGACCGGCAATATCCCATTACCTTTTCCCAGGCCCGCGACAGCAACAACCAGCTGATCGGCCCGGGCAGCAGCAATTACGAGGCGGGGAAATATTACCAGGGCAGCCTGATTCAGCCCAGCCAGGAATACTATTATATGGAGTTCAACTTCCACTTTTGAAAGTATCAGCGGTCAACTCTCAGCATTCAGCTCATTGTTTCGATGCGTTGAGAGGCGCCTACTCACAGGAGAATTCGACATGCGTCTTTTCTACCAGGCTTTCGGTTTGATGCTACTGTTGGCAGGAATATTATTCGCGCAAAACTATCCCGCCTTTCCGGTGGGGGAAGATTGGCAGTTTCCGGACGCCCGCACCCTGGGTTTGGCCGGCGCAGGCTCGGTTTCCAACACCACCGTCGCCGCACTGATGCTCAACCCTGCGGCGCTGGCCAATCATCCCGTGGGATTGGATATCACCCTGTCCCCGGCGCTCCGGAACCTGGAAGAGCGCCGTTCTTTTCCGATTTTCGACCGCTTCGGCGACATCAACCAGTATGGCATTTACGTGATCAACGATAATTGGAAGTCCGTGATACAGGGGGGAGTGCAATACAACTTCGGCGCTACCCCGATTCCTTACTTGAAAGCCCTGGCCGTGGGGGTTTTCAATGAGATCGATCAACGCTACGACTATGAAGAGGACGTTCGCCAAAACGAATTCCCGGACGACCCCCTGGCGCTCAATACCATCAGCTTCGACGGGAAATTGATCCGCTACTCTCTCGGCGCAGCGTTCCGGGTGTTGGAAAATTGGAGCTTAGGGGTTCAGGGAGGAATCCTGAACGGGGATTTGGAGCAGACCACCGCGGTAAGCTTTGTGGGCGGCAGCAGCGAAGATTATTCCGAGAGCAGCAGCCGCTCTTTAAAAAATACCCCGCTGGTCCTTTCCCTGGGAACAGCCTTCCAGGCCAATCCCAGGCTGAGCGTGGGGGGGCATTTGCGCCTTCCTTATACCGTGGATTATGATGTGGTGGAAAGCGCTACCGGGGCGGCATCGCAAAGCGGTTCTTACCGGGAATCCCATGAATACCCTTACCAACTGACCATGGGGTTGGAGTACCGCAGCCAGCAAATCCTGCAAGCGCGCCTGAATGTTGATGTCACTTACGAATGGTGGTCGGCGGTAGAGTACGAGCGCGACGGCCAGGCGCAGGATCCTAATTACGACGACGTTTTCAAGATCAAAGCCGGCATCGAGCATATCTTTTTCAATCAAATCCCCTTTCAGGTGGGGGTGCAGTACCGCACCTTTTTCCTGGATCACCGCAATACCCGCCTGCTGTTTAGCGCCGGCACCGGTTTTATGGGGCGCAATTGGGAAGTCGGCGCGGCGGGGGGATTCTGCCGGGTGGATTATCCCTACCCGGACCTGTTCGACGATCAATTGTACGGGGGGGATCGCAGCAACAGTTTATTCGATGACGTGGCAGAGTCGTATTTCTTCGGGGTGATTACGCTGAAGGTGAAGGTGCGCTGAACGAATAGTAAGCAATAGACAAGCAGGCAGATAGGCAGTAGGCAATTCTTGGCGACTCATTACATTTTGCCTACTGCCTATTTGCCTACTGCCTACTGTCTTTTACCCTTTCAGGTGCTTTTTAACCAGGCTTTCGAACATCCGGTAATTGCCCATCCCTTCCAGGTCCTCCACAATTTGTCCCTCGCCGTTCAATATAAAGGTGCGGGGAATGGCGGGGATATCGCCGAATTGGGCGACGGCTTCGTTAGTGCCCCAAAGCACCGGGTAGTCGATCCCGAACTTGTTCACCATGTTTCGCACCTGGTTTTGATCGGCGCGGAAAGGAACCACCACGCCTAATATCTCGAATCCGTTATCTTTGTAGTTTTGGCGCAATTTCACTAAATCGGGGATTTCCTTCACGCAGGGCGGGCACCAGTGCGCCCAGAAATTCACCAACACCACCTTGCCGCGGTAATCTTTCAGGGAAACGTTATTGCCCTGAAGGTCTTTGAGGATAAAATTCAAGCTCGCGGCATCCGTTCCCGCGCCGCCGGAAATTGTGTGCGGCGTAGAGCTGCTTTTTGACCCGGGGCTAAGCCATAAATAACCAATCGCGGCCAGCGCCAAAACAACGAAAAATATCAGCAATGTTTTATTCTGCACGAAAAAACTCCTTTTTTGAATAGCGTAAAGCGTAAGACGCAACACGTAACTCGTAATGAGTATTTCGTATTCCGTTACGCATTACGTTTCACGCTTCACAGCCCGTTTACGGCAAAACGCTTTCCAGAACTCCCAAAAATTTATCCGCATTCACGAAGCTGACCACCCGGGCGGCGGAGATTTCTTCCCCGGAAGGGGAGAGGAAGACCAGGGTGGGCACTCCTTTGATGTTGTATTTTTTCTGCAGCGCCTGCACCTCCTCGCTCTGCGAGCGGGTGAGGTCCGCTTTCAGCATCAGCATCTTTTTCGACTGCTCGATCACCCGGGGATCGCTAAAGGTGAACTTGTCTAACTCCTTGCAGGGGATGCACCAGTCGGCGTAAAAGTCGATCATTACCGGCTTTTGCGCCGCCCGGGCGGCTTGCAGCTGGCTTTCAGAGTAGGTTTCCCAGGCGATTTCGTTGGCCGGCAGCAGCGCCCCGCTCGCCGGGCCGCCCTGGCGCAGCTCCCGCAAACGCCCATCCACGTAAGCTTCCACGCTGGTTACCCAGAAAAACGCCCCGGCGAAGATGAAGAGAATTCCCACCAGGCTTTTGACCAGGGGAAAAGCCTTCCCGCCCCGCCCCTGGGTGGCGTCGATCCAGCCCAGGTAGATTCCCGCGAACAGGGCGGTCAACCCCAACAGGGTGTAGTACCAGAGATCGTTTTTGAAGAGCGGGTTGATAAAATAAAACGCCATCCCGATCAGAATGAAGCCGAAAATTTTGCGAATCCACTCCATCCAGCCGCCGGAGCGGGGCATATATTTCACTGCGCCGCTGAAAACCGCCAGAAAAATGAACGGCACGCCCAAACCCAGCGCCAGCACGAAGAACATCAGGAATCCCATTACCGGGTCGCCTTTCTCGCCCACGTAGGTGAGCAGCCCTAACACAAACGGCCCGATGCAGGGCGCGGCGATGATCCCCACCGTCAATCCCATGAACAGGGTACCGAAATAGCCCTGCTTGCTCTTCCCGGCGAAATTGGCCAGGCCGGCGGGAACGCGAATTTCGTACAGCCCGAACATGCTCAACGCCAGCGCGACCATCACCAGGGCGATGAAAGCCAGCACCCAGGGATTTTGCAGCCAGGCGCCTAAAATGCTGCCGGTGAGCGCCGCCGCTACCCCTAACACGGAATAGGTAATGGCCATTCCGATGACGTACACCAAACTGAGAAAGAGCAAATTGCCTTTTTTGCCTTCCGCCTGGCCTCCGAAATAGCTGATGGTAATGGGGATGAGGGGATACACGCAGGGGGTTAAATTCAGGGCCAGCCCGGCCAGGAAAATCGCCGCGAAGGCCCAAAAAAATCCCTTGCTTTCGATGGTTTTCACCAGATCGCTGTCCCCGGTTTTCATGCCCGGCTCGGCCGGGGGAGGGGCGCTGCCGAAGAGGTTCTCATTGATCTCTTTCACCGGCTCGCCCTGCCCCGCCACCGGGAAGGTCTGAGAAAATTCGTACTCCGCGGGAGGCAGGCAGATTTCATTGTTGCAGGCCTGGTAGCTTATCACCCCGCCCAGGGTCGCTTCCTTACCGGCCAGATCCGGGGAAACGGCCACGGCGGTAAAAACGTACACGGTCTCTTCGTACACTAACACCGGGTTTTCGGAAAATGCGAAGGTCTTCTCCTCCGCAGCGGGGTAGTCGATTTTCCCGAAGGAAATGCCCTCCGCAGCGGTAAATTCGATCACCGTGGGGATGAGAAAATCATCCGCCACCACGTGCCCGTTGACGTGCCAGGGTTTGTGAATTTGCAACTGCACCGCGACGCGGGTGCTCCCGCCGGGAAGCAGCTTTTCCGCGGAACTGAGCAGTTTCGCGTCCAGGATTTTTTCTTCGTCGTCTGCCGGCGCGACGGCGGTGAATACCGGCAGTAACAGGATTGATATCCAAAGAATGCGTTTCATAGGCGCTTCTCCAACTTCAGGTTCAATGAATTAAGGGCTTTCGCCCTTTTTATTGTACCACTGAACGCTAATGTGTTTCAATAACTCTGTGCGCTCAGTTGGGTACATTATTTTTTTCTGGCTCCCACTCCTGATTTCATATCCGCAATCGACCTCATTCTCCCGCCCGGTGAACTACCTGGCCGTGGCGGATCACCATTTTTACGTGGTTGACGCCGTAGTGGTAGGGCAGGTATTTGTAGCCGGGAATGTCCAGCAAAATGACGTCTGCCTTTTTGCCCGCCTCTAACGAGCCAAGCTCCTTTTCCAGGGCGATGGCGCGGGCGGCGTTGAGGGTAGCCCCGGCAATCACTTCTTCCGGGGTCATTTTCATTTGCAGCGCGGCGAGGGTAAGGATCAACTGCATGTTCTGGATCATGCTGCTGCCGGGGTTGAAATCCGTGGCCAGCGCCACCGGCAGCCCCGCGGCGAGCATCTTCCGCGCCGGGGCGTACTCGGTTTTGGCGAGGAAAAAGGCGGTTCCGGGCAGCAGCACCGGCGCCACCCCGGCGTCTTTCATGGCCGCGATGCCCCGGTCGGAAACTTTCAGCAGGTGGTCGGCGGAGATCGCCCGCACCTTTGCGGCCAGCTCCGCCCCGCCGGTGGGATGCAGCTCGTCGGCGTGGAGCTTGGGGACCAGCCCATGGTCGCGGGCGGCTAACAGAATCCGTTCGCTCTGCGCCACCGTGAAGACGTTCTTTTCGCAAAATACGTCGCAGAACACCGCCAATTTTTCTTCCGCTACCCGGGGAATCATTTCTTCCACTAACAGATCCACATATTTATCGCGCCGGTCCCGGTACTCATCGGGCACTTCGTGGGCGCCTAAGAAGGTGGGAACGACGGTGAGGGGCAGCAGGGCGGAGAGTTTTTTGATCACCCGCAGGCTTTTCAACTCGTCTTCCAGGGAGAGGCCGTAGCCGCTCTTGGCTTCGATGGCGGTGGTTCCGTATTCGGTAAAGATGCGCATCCGGCGGTAGGCCAGCGCCACCAACTCATCAAAGGAAGCCTGGCGCAGCGCCCGCACGCTGTTGCGAATGCCGCCCCCGGCCGCGGCGATCTCCTCGTAGGATTTCCCGGCGATGCGCATCTCGAACTCCTCTTCCCGGGTTTTGTAGAACACCGGGTGAGTGTGGGGATCCACGAAGCCGGGCATGGCCCAGCAGTTTTGCCCGTCGATGGTTTCCGCCCCCGGGTATTGCTGCCGCAGGGTTTCCGGCGGGGCAATGGCGAGGATAGTATCGTTTTCCATGGCCAGGGCGGCGCCCGGTTCAATTGATAATTTGCCAAAAGGCAAATCTAACCGGGGGGTGATGGTGCCCCGGAGGTTGTTGAGGATTTTGATCATTTTGGGTTCCTTGTTATTCTCTCGCGAAGACGCAAAGGCGCAAAGCTCATAAATTGTCTACGATACGGGTGATACCATCTTTTATTAAAGCGGTGTTGAAGTTTATCAAGAGTCCGAGTTTCAAACCGGAAAGTTTAAGATAAGTCAAGAGTTGCTTTTTATGTAGGGGCAGAACGTTTTCAATCGATTTTAATTCGATAATCACCTTTTTCTCGACAATAAAATCTGCCCGGAATCCGAAGTCGAATGTAATTGTTTCGTAAATGAAGGGGATAGCAACCTGGCGATCACAATTTAAGTGTTGCTTATTGAGTTCATAAAAAAGAATTTCCTCATAAACCGATTCCAGCAATCCCGGCCCCAGCGTCTTATGAATCTTGAAACAACGGTTCACAATAATTTTAGACAATTCGTTTTCTGTCATTTCCTCTGCGCCTTTGCGTCTTTGCGAGAGATTTATTTTCCCCGGTCGAAAACCGTTTTCAGCTTGGCGTAGGTTTTTTCCAGCGCCTCGGAGATCACTTTGGTATTGGCGATTACCGGCATGAAGTTGGTGTCCCCGCTCCAGCGCGGCACCACGTGGTAGTGCAAATGGTCTTCCACTCCCGCCCCGGCAATCCGCCCCAGGTTCATTCCGATGTTGTAACCGTGCGGCTGCATCGCTTCGTCGAGCGCTTCCACGCACAACTGAATGATCTCCATTATCTCCAGCTTTTCCGAGCTTTCCAGCGCCGTCAGATCGCCGCTGTGGCGGTAGGGAACCACCATCAGGTGGCCGCTGTTGTAGGGAAAGCGGTTCATGATCACAAAACCGGTGTTTCCACGGTAGAGGATCAGGTTTTCCTGGTCCCTGTCCGGATAAGGGGAGCGGTCGCAAAAAATGCACCGGGGATTTTTTTCATCTTTGGCGCTGAGGATGTATTCCATCCGCCAGGGCGCCCACAAAATTTCTTTCGGTTTTTCCGCTTTCATAGCGGCGAGTCCTGGGTTTGATTGGCTACGTTCTTTATGAATTGGCAATTGCCAATTGGCAATTAAAACTGATGCCCTTCCCGCAAACAAAAGCCCTGTGGAACGCGCCACAGGGCTGAAATGCTTGGGAGATATGGAAAAACAGAAGAGAATCAATCCTCTTCTTCTTTCTTCTCTTTTTGCGCCGCTTCGATGATTTTCTGGGCGATTTCCCCGGGCATCTCTTCGTAGTGGGAAAATTCGCGGTGGAAGATCCCCTGTCCCTGGGTCATGGAGCGCAGGATGGTGGAATATTTGTGCAGTTCCGCCAGGGGCACTTTCGCTTTGATGATCTGGAAGCGCCCGTCGGCGTCCATTCCCAAGATTTTGCCGCGCCGGCTGGAAATATCGCCCATCACGTCGCCCATGTACTCTTCCGGCACTTTCACTTCCAAAATGTATATCGGCTCTAACAACACCGGGTTGGCTTCCATAAAAGCTTTCTTGAGGCCCATGGAAGCGGCGATCTTGAAGGCCATTTCCGAGGAGTCCACGGTGTGATAAGAGCCGTAGAAACAGATCATCCGGATATCCACCACCGGGTAACCGGCCAGTATCCCTTTTTCGCAGGCTTCCCGGGCGCCTTTTTCCACCGCGGGAATGAATTTGTTGGGAATGACCCCGCCCACGATGGCGTCCACGAACTCGACGCCGGTTCCGCGCGGCAGCGGTTCCAGGCGCAGGTGGGCGTCGCCGTACTGCCCGCGGCCTCCGGTTTGCTTTTTGTATTTGCCCTGCGCTTCCGCTTTTTTGCGAATGGTTTCGCGGTAGGGAATTTTGGGGTCTTCGGTGTCGATGTCCACCCCGAAGCGCTGTTTTAAACGTTTCAGAATGATATTCAAATGCAGCTCTCCCTGGCCGGAAACAATGGTCTGCTTCAATTCTCCATCGTAGCGCACCAGGAAGGTGGGGTCTTCTTCGTGCAGGGTATGCAAGCCATTGCCGATCTTGTCTTCATCCCCCTTAGTTTTGGGGTGCACGGCGATACTGAAGAGCGCCTCGGGGAACTCGATGGCCGGGAGGGGGAAGGAGTCGTTCTTGGTGCTCAGGGTGTCGCCGGTGTGAGTGGTTTTCAGCTTCACCAACGCGCCCACGTCCCCCGCGGGGAGCTGATCCACGTTCTTTTTGTTCTTCCCGTTCAGCGCAAACATCTGCCCGATGCGCTCGGATTTGCCCTGGCTGACGTTGTAGGCTTCGTCGCCGGGTTTGAGCACCCCGGACATTACCCGCACCAGGGAGAGCTCCCCGATGTGGGATTCGGCCACGGTTTTGAACACCAGCGCGGAGAGAGGCTCGGCGGCGGAGCGCTTGCGTTGCTTGCCGTTGTGCTGGATGGCCGGGAGATCGTTGGGAGCGGGGAGGTAATCAACAATGAAATCCAGCACACTTTTGACGCCCACGTTGGCGGTTGTCGCGGCGCAAAGCACCGGCACCACCCCGCGTTCGACGACCCCTTTCTTGAAGCCGCTTTTCAACTCCTCTTCGCTCAATTCCCCGGCTTCTAAGTATTTTTCCAACAGTTTGTCGTCGCTTTCGGCAACCGTCTCGATCAACTGGTTACGCATTTCCGCCACTTTAGCGGCCAGGTTGCCGGGGATGGCTTCCTCGGTTACTTTGCCGCTTTTATCCAGGGCGTATTTGTAAACCTTCTGGCTCAAAACGTCCGCTACGGAATGAAAGTTGGGGCCGGATTCCAGGGGCAGGTGCACCACGGTCAGCTTTTTCCCGAAGCGTTCCCGCAGGTCGTTGAACACCTTATCGAAATCCACGTTTTCCCGGTCCATTTTGTTGATGACGTAGAACCGGGGCATGTTGTATTTATCGGCCAGTTCCCGCACCCGCTCCGTGCCTACTTCTACCCCGGAGGCGGCGGAAACCACGATCATCATCACGTCTGCGGCGCGCATACCGCTGGACACGTCGCCGAAAAAATCGCTGAAGCCGGGGGTATCGATCAGGTTTATTTTGCTGTTTTTCCACTCCCCGTGGAGCAGAGAGGTGTTGATGGAAACCTGGCGTTCGATTTCGTCTTCGTTGTAATCGGAGACGGTGTTCCCTTGTTCCACGCTTCCGATCCGGGTGGTTTCTCCCATCGCAAACAGCATGGTTTCCACCAGGGAGGTTTTACCGGAACCGCTGTGCCCGCCGACGCCGATATTGCGAATGTGCTCGCTGTTAAAAACTTTCAAGAGAGGTCCTCCTGTAATGTTTGGCAAGTTCCCGATGCTTAGAGAATAGAATGCTCAAGTTAACGGATTGCGAATTTAATAAAGCCCCCTGGAACTGTCAAGGAGTTTGTCAGGTGCGGGTCGGCGGGGAGGGCTATGGCGGGGCAAATATTCCGGCGGAGGAAAAATATGAACGGCCGTCTCAAGTCGCTATGACCAACATTTCGTAGTCCTCGGTTGATAATTTATCGGAACGGCTGAAAGCGCCGAGTTTTGCTCCAAAGATGTCGATAGTCTTGAAATTCAGCGTTTTCAGCAGCCAGGTTATTTCGCAGGGCACGTAATATCGCTCATTGCACTCCAGTTCTTTCTTGTTTCCCAGGTCATCTTCAACGCAGGTAGTGCTGTGCTCCCGAAAGGTCATTAGATCAAAGGTGTTGTTATGGTATGTTGCGTTTCCTTCCTTTGTCTGCGAATCGAGAAATTCTTTCACGGAATGGAACAGGGGAAACAGGCCGTTCAGGGTGGTAAAGATCAATTTTCCATTGGGCTTGAGGGCGTTGGCGGCGTTTTGGAGAATCTGGAAATTCATCTCGTCGGTTTCCATCAAGGGGAATGCGCCTTCGCACAGCATGATGGCCAGATCGAATTCCTGGGAAAAAGGAAGGTTTCTGGCGTCCTGTTTTTGAAAGACAATCGGCAGATTTTGCCCGGATGCTTTTTCCCTGGCGCGCTGCAAAAGCGATTCGGAGAGGTCGATCCCGACAACCGTATATCCTCTGCGGGCTAATCCAATCGAATGCCTGCCGGTGCCGCATCCGATGTCCAAAATCTTTGTTTTTTTGTTATACCCGATCTCTTTTTCGATAAAATCGCACTCTCCGGCGGTTCCTTGAGTGAAACTTTCCCGGTCATACTTCATTCCGTAGTTTTCGAATAACTCTTCATACCACTGTTTCATAGCGTTTTGTCCTCCTGCCGAGGGGTGCACCGGCTGTTTTGATAGAAGTTAGAAAGGGGGCAGGGAAGTTGTCAAGGGAGGAGATTTTTATTGATTTGAAACGGAAAATCCTGAAATTAAATTAGGTTGAAAAATTATGTAACAAGAGGAGACGTATGGAAACACGAACGATTTATATTACCGAATTCGACAAGAAACGGCTGATCCAGCTTATCGAATCGCACCGGGAAATGAGCAACAAGAAAGATCATTTGAGCGAATTGGAAAATGAACTGCTGCGGGCGGAGATCGTTTCTCCGAAAAATGTACCTCCTGACGTGATTACCATGAACTCTAAAGTGCGGATTCGGGAAGTAAATTCCGAGAAGGATATAATCTGCGAGCTGGTATTTCCCAACGATGCAGATATCAGCAAGAATAAAATCTCCATCCTTGCGCCGGTAGGAACAGCCCTGATCGGCTTCAAAGTCGGCGATATTATCGAATGGAACGTGCCGGCAGGCTTAAAAAGGTTCGAAGTGCTGGAAATTCTCTATCAACCGGAAGCTGCGGGGGACTTCCACCTGTAACCGGCCCCGCGCTGACCGGCCGGCGCGCGGTTTGCTGAGCTTCAGCGCCTGCAAACCGCGTGACGGCCGTATTACCCCCGGCAGGACAGGGGGCTAATTTCGTTCACTTGCGATGCTGCGATAGAGCACCGCTCCCAGGATGCCGCCGATGATCGGAGCCACCCAGAATAACCAGAGCTGCGCTACCGCCCAGCCGCCCGCGAATATTGCAACACCCGTACTGCGTGCGGGATTCACCGAGGTGTTGGTAACGGGAATGCTGATGAGGTGGATCAGCGTAAGACACAACCCAATTGCGACCGGCGCGAATCCTTGCGGCGCCCGGCGGTCCGTGGCGCCCAAAATGACCAGGATGAACATCGCGGTCATAACCACTTCCGTTACCAGGGCAGCTAACAAACTATACCCGCCGGGTGAATGTTCTCCGTAGCCGTTCGAAGCAAAACCTGCGGAAAGCTCAAAGCCAACCTTACCGCTGGCAATGAGATACAATACTGCGCCAGCGGCAATGGCGCCCAAAACCTGGGCAACGATGTACGGCAACAGGTCCTTTGCGGGAAAACGGCCCCCGGCCCACAGCCCGACCGAAACTGCCGGATTAAGATGGCAGCCGGAGATATGCCCGATGGCAAACGCCATGGTAAGGACTGTCAGGCCAAAGGCCAGCGCTACACCGAGCAGGCCGATGCCCAAATTTGGAAATGCAGCGGCCAGGACTGCGCTGCCGCATCCGCCCAGAACCAGCCAAAATGTTCCGATAAGTTCAGCGCCATACTTCTTCATTTGCTCCTCCTCTGTTGAGTGATTGTGTTGGATAACCGCTAAAGGCGCAGCCATAATTACCCGGCAGCAAAATCAAGGAGATACTCCTATGATGAATGAATTTAGCAATAAATGAAGGAAATTGTCAAGGAAGGGAAAAAGAGGGCAGCGGTGAATAATGTGCCTCTCCTCCGTTTTTCTGTCACAACATCACTCCCCTTGCAATTGCCCGATTCTTATCTTAAACTATTTCCGTTTTCAGCCGATTTTAAAGCTTTAGCGGGAGGCAATATCCCGGTGCTCTCTTGAAAATGATCCAGGAAACTTTTGCAGGGAAGCCGCAATATATGCTTTATACCGAAAAATAACCGGAGGTTTTCGGAATGTTCAGCCGTAAAAAATTTCTCGCCTGGCTCACGGTTTTTACCGTGCTGTTTTCCGCGGGCTGGTTCGCCAACCAGTCTCGCGCAAACGATAACGACGATATCTATTATAAGATCGACAAGGGGCTGTTCTATCTCAAAGAGGTGTTCGAGACGGTTTCCCGCAATTACGTGGATGAATTGAACCCGGAAACCCTCAGCAAATCCGCCATCAAGGGAATGCTTCAGGAATTCGATCCCTACACGGTCTTCTTCGAGGATCCCGGCTCCCAGCAAATGCGCATGATTACCCGCGGTAAATATGGCGGGGTAGGCATGGAGATCGGGATGCAGAACAAAAAAATTACCGTCATTGCGCCCATGGAAGAAACCCCCGCGCAGCGCGCCGGCATTCGCCCCGGCGACGTGATCACCAAAATCGACGGGGAAGCGACCCGCAACATGAACCTGGAAGACGCCTCGCAAAAATTGCGCGGCAAAATCGGCAGCCGGGTGAGCATCGAAATCGAGCGTCCCGGGGTGAACCAACCCTTTACCGTGGAATTGACCCGCGAAGAGATCGTGCTAAAAGACGTTACCTACGCAGCGTTCCTGGAGCCGGGAACCGCCTACATCCGCCTCGCCGCCTTTTCGGATAAAGCCGGCAAAGAGTTGCGCGACGCCGTCAGCGCCTTGCAAATGCAAAGCCCCATCGAGCGGGCCATCTTAGATTTGCGGGGAAACCCGGGCGGGCTGCTCACCTCCGCGGTAGAAGTAGCGAATGTGTTTCTACCACCCGGCCAGTTGGTGGTTTCCACCCGCGGGGTTCATGAAAGCGAAAACAAATTTTTTACCAAAGAGAATCCCCTACTACCCGTCCAGCCCCTGGTGGTCTTGATCGACCGTTCCAGCGCCAGCGCCTCGGAAATCGTCGCCGGGGCCATTCAGGATCTCGACCGGGGAGTGCTGGTAGGAACTCAAACCTTCGGCAAGGGTTTGGTGCAGAAGGTCTTCCCGATCGATAAAGTGACCCAGGCTTATCTGAAAATCACCACCGCCAAATATTACGTTCCCTCCGGACGTTCCATCCAGAAAGAGGAGTACAAAAAGAACAATTCCGTGTTCACCGACCTTTCCGACAGCGTGGAGTACGATCCCAAGATCGACTACTTTACCGCCAACGGCCGGGTGGTTCACAGCGGCGGGGGAATTCAACCGGACGTGGCAATGCCGGAAGCAGAATTGGATCCCTTTATGCAAACCCTGTTGGCGCGGGGACTCTTCTTCCAGTTTGCGGTAGAGTATATGAGCAAGAACCCGGGGTTGAAAAAGTCCGGAATGGCGGCGGTGGATGAGCCGCTCTTGCAGGAATTCGAAGCCTACGTTTTACGGCAGGGGCTCGATTTCGAGTTGGAAGGAGAGGCGGAGTTAAACAAATTCCTCAAAATTGCCCGGGAGAAGAAATACAGCGAAGACCTGCGCGACCTGGTAGAAGTGGCGCTTCAGAAATTGGATACCCGGAAGCGCGATGAGTTCGCCGAGCACCGCCAGGACATCATCCGAAACCTGGAAGCGGAATTCGCGGAAAAGTTACAGGACTCCGAAGCCCGCACCCGGGTGCAGCTTTCCCACGATCCAGAAGTAAAGCGCGCCGTTGAGGTGCTGCACAACATGCAGCAGTATCAGCAGATTCTGGCGATCAACAAATAAAGCCGCTGCCTGTTTCCGTAGCCGATTTGACCGCTAATGGCGGGAAGCGATCGCAAGCGCGATCCCCTGCCGTTAGCGGTTTTTAATTGCATCATTTCATTGCATCGCGCGGGACTTTCTTAAGCTGTTGATTTCAGGGTTGAAAATCCGTAATATTTTCCTCTTTTTCGGCAATCAAAAACTGGCGAGAAACCGGTGAAGGTCTTTATCACGCGCAACATTCCCCCAATCGGCATCGACCTCTTGAAGCCACATTTCGAGGTGGAACTCCATGCAAGCAGCGAAACCCTGCCCGGCGAGGCGCTCAAGCGCAAGCTGAAAGACGCCGACGCAGTATTGTGCCTGCTCACCGACGCCATCACCCCCGCGGTAATGGACGCCGCGCCGAAACTGAAAGTGATCTCCAACCACGCCGTGGGGGTGGATAACGTGGACGTCGCTTACGCCACCCGCCGGGGAATCGCGGTCACCAACACGCCCGGGGTGCTCACCGACGCCACCGCGGATTTCACCTGGACCCTGTTGCTGGCCCTGGCGCGCAACGTGGCAGCGGGCGACGCAGTGGTGCGAAACGGCCGCTTCCACGGCTGGGACCCTTTGTTTTTACTGGGAGCAGACCTGGCCGGTAAAACGCTGGGGATTGTCGGGGCGGGAAGGATCGGAACCGCGGTCGCGGAACGCTCCGCGGGGTGGAAAATGAAGATTCTCTACTTTGATCGCGCGCCCAATCCGCACCTGGAGAATACCTTTCATGCCCGGCGGGTAAGCTTCCCGGTGCTGCTCAAAGAGGCCGATTTCGTCACCATCCACCTGCCCCTCAGCGCAGAAACCACCCACCTGCTCGGCGAGCCTGAATTTGCCCTGATGAAGCCCACCGCCTACTTAGTGAATACCGCCCGGGGCGCCATCATCGACGAAGCGGCGCTGGTGCGGGCGCTCCGCGAGGGTAAAATTGCCGGGGCGGCCTTGGACGTGTACGAACGCGAACCGGCGCTGGCCGAAGGGCTTGCGGAACGGAACAACGTGCTGCTGGCTCCCCACATCGCCAGCGCCACGGTGGCCACCCGCAATAAAATGGCGGAAATCGCGGCGCGGAATATCATTCACGTTCTTCACGGGGAAACGCCGGTTTCGATTGTAAATCCGGAAGTCTTGAACCGGGTAAAATGAGATAACCTTACAAACACCAAATGCGACTTAGAGATTTGGAGGCACCTATGGCATCTCTGGACGGAAAACAGGTAGTAATCATCCTGGGTCAGAAAAACTATAACGACCAGGAATTTGATTATCTTTTCGAGCGCCTGCAAAGCGAGGGCGCGGACGTTTGCGTGGCCAGCAATACCCTGGAAAAAGCGCTGGGGAGAATCAACGGCCACGTTGCCCCGGATTGCACAATCGAAGATGTCGATCCCCGGGAATTCGCCGCCGTGGTGTTGATCGGCGGGTACGGCGCGCGGGTTTATTTATGGGACGACGAAAAGACCCATGAACTGCTGCGCAAGTTTTTGGCATCCGGCAAAATCATTGCCGCAATCAGCACCGCCCCGGTGGCCCTGGCAAACGCCGGCATCCTGCAAAACAAAAAAGCGACCGTCTATCCGGATTACGTGTCCATCCAGGCGCTGGAGAGCCAGGGGGCAAATCATACTTATGATAACGTGATCGTTGACGATAATATTATTACCGCCAGTGATACGCGTTTCGTGGAAAAATTCGCGGATGCGATTATCCGGAAACTAAAAGGGTAACCATGTCGAAAAAACCCGCCAAAGCCTATAAGAATCTCGAATTCTTGAACAGCGCCGAGGCGCGAACCCTGCGAATCCTTGCCGAATACCTGGAGCCGCAATCGCGCTTTCAGCGGCTAAAGGTAAAAGACACCATCGTTTTTTTCGGGTCGGCGCGCATGGTGGACCGGGAAACCGCCGAAAAAAACCTGGCCCGGGCAATCGAAATCCATCGCAATGACCCCGGCGAGGAGAATCTGCATCTGAAACGGGTTGCGGAAAAACAGCTTGAGCTTTCCCAATATTACGAAGACGCGCGCATCCTGGCCGGCCTGCTTACCCGCTGGTCGCTGAACTTGTACAATACCCAGCGCCGCTTCCTGGTTACGTCCGGGGGCGGCCCGGGAATTATGGAAGCGGCAAACCGCGGCGCCGGGGAAGTGCCCGGCGGACGCTCGGTGGGGCTGAACATCTCCATTCCCATGGAGCAGGATTGCAATCCCTACATTACCGATGAATTGAATTTCGAATTTCACTACTTTTTTACCCGCAAGTTCTGGTTCGTTTACCTGGCCAAGGCCATGGTCGTCTTCCCCGGCGGGTTCGGCACCTTAGATGAGTTGTTCGAACTGCTTACCCTGCGGCAAACCCGGAAAGTGCAAAAGAAAATATCCATCGTTCTCTACGGGGAGAAATACTGGAAGCAACTGCTCAATTTCGACCTGATGGTGGAAAACCTGATGATCAACCCGGAAGACCTGAAACTGATCCACTTTTCCAATACCCCGGAAGAAGCATTTGAATATCTGAAGCGGGAATTGACCGAAAATTTCCTGAATAAGTAAAAAGTGTGAAGTAACGTAGGAAAAGGGAGCCAGGGAAAAGCGCTTCTTCAAGTTCATCCCGTTACCTTTTTACTTTTACCTTTTTACTTCTTATCCTTCCCTCATATCCCCCGCGCATCAACGGCGCTGCGCTGCGTTTCCCGTCATTAGACCTCCGGCGGCACAGTCAGGAAGTGACGCGAGCCGCCTGCCGCAGACGTTTCGCCGGGCGCTATTCGGCGGCATTTTTTTATTCTTGATTATATTTGGGTTTTTCGATATATTTGTAACCTATTAAAAAATATTGAATAAACTATTTTTTGTACCAGGATGCCCGAACTAAGAAAAGACCCGATCGTCGATCGCTGGGTGATCATTTCTTCCGAGCGTGGAAAACGGCCTACAGACTTCCTCAACATCGTCGAAGAAAAAAAAGATATATTCTCTCCCTTTACAGCCGGCAATGAAGATATGACCCCCCCGGAAATATTCGCCATCCGGCCCGAACATGGCGCTCCCAACACCCCCGGCTGGACACTCCGGGTGGTGCCCAACAAATACCCCGCTTTGCGGGTGGAAGGGCAGTTGAACCGCCGGGGAGACGGGATTTATGACATGATGAACGGGGTGGGCGCCCATGAAGTAATCATCGAAACCCCGGATAAGGATAGAACCCTGGGCGATTTAGACATTCCCTCTATCGAGAATGTGTTCCGGGTGTTCAAGGAACGCATCCTGGACTTGAAAAAAGATATCCGCTTGAAATATGCCATGATTTTTAAAAACCACGGCTTCGCCGCCGGGGCAACCGTAAAGCACTCCCATTCCCAATTGATCGCTACCCCCATCATTCCCAAGCTGGTGCTGGAAGAGCTGCACGGCGCGAACGCTTATTACAACCTGAAAGAGCGCTGCATTTTCTGCGATATTATCCGCCAGGAACTAAAAGATAATACCCGGGTGGTGTACGATGAAGAGTTCTTCATCGCCCTGGAGCCCTTTGCGGCCCGTTCTCCCTTCGAGACCTGGATTTTGCCCAAGGAGCACTTCTCCCACTACGAAATGATCGACGAAATCCGTATCCGGCACCTTTCGATCACCTTCAAAACGGTCATGCAGAAATTGAATATCGCCCTGCAAACGCCGCCCTACAACTTTGTGCTCCACAAAGCTCCCATGCAGGAATCCCCGATGCGCCACTACCACTGGCATTTGGAAATCATGCCCAAGCTCACCCGCTTTGCCGGATTCGAATGGGGAACCGGGTTTTACATCAATCCTACCAGCCCGGAAGATGCGGCGCAGTTTTTGAAAGAAATTGGAGTTTAGGGTTTGAGGCGGATTGGGCCTTAACGGGTCGAATGCCGGTCCGCCTCAAACAGGTTCATCGAAGCACTTCAAGGCGAACCAAAAGAGGCGAAAGCCGAAAATATGGCAGAGGAACCAATGAAAGCGTTTAAGATTTGTTACGTTTCGTCGGAAGTCGATCCGTTTGCGGCAACGGATACGAACGCCGGTTTAGCCGACACCTCCAATGCCCTGCCGGTCGCGCTCAAAGAGATGGAACAGGATATCCGGTTGATGATGCCGAAATACAAATCCATCAATGAACGGAAATATGTTTTGCGGGAAGTGATCCGGCTGCGGGAAGTCAAGGTGGAGTTAGCGAGCCAGACCAAAATCGCGAACGGCAAAACTGCTTTTTTGCCGAATTCAAAAGTACACGTTTATTTCCTGTCCGTGCCGGAGCACTTCGACCGCAAAGGGTTTTATGCCGATCCGCAAACCCGGGAAACCTACCCGGATAACGCCGAACGGTTTGCCTATTTTTGCAAAGGAGTATTCGAGACCCTTAAGTTGTTATACTGGCAGCCGGATATTATCCATTGCAACGATTGGGGAACCGCCTTGATTCCCTTTTATCTCAAAACCCATTATCAAAATGACGATTTCTTCCAAAATACCC
Source organism: Calditrichaceae bacterium (assembly GCA_013360445.1). Classification (GTDB taxonomy): domain Bacteria; phylum Calditrichota; class Calditrichia; order RBG-13-44-9; family J075; genus JABWBP01. The sequence continues at coordinate 29,087 of JABWBP010000078.1, forward strand.
ATACCATTCTGACGGTGCACAATTTTTCCGAGCAGGGTGTTTTCCCCATGGAAACCGCCGCCCGAATCGGGATCGGGGAAGAATTTATCGCCCCGGGCAGGGAGTTCGAGCTGAAAGGCAGCCTGAATCTGCTGAAAGGGGGGATGTTGTTCGCGGACGTGATTAACACGGTGGGGGAAAGATTCGCCGAAGCCATCATTTCCGACCCCAAAGCCGCGCCGGGATTGCGCGAGGTGATTGCCGCCCGCCAGAAAGACATCTTTGGGGTATTGAACGGAACCGACTATTCGATCTGGAACCCCGAAACCGATAAAAACCTCTCCGCCAATTATGACCTCAAAAGCCTGGGGAATAAAAGCGCCAATAAAAAAGAGCTTTGCCGGGAACTGAGCCTGGAAAACGATACCTCCCTGCCGCTGATTGCGCTGATGGGCGAACTCTCGGAGGTAAACGGCGCAGAGCTGGTGCTGGAAAGCATCAATAATTTGCTGAAGTTGAAGGCGCAATGGATCGTGATGGGCGCCGGTGAATCGCCTTACAACGAGACCTTCAAAAAACTGGCCGGCGAGCACCCCGGCAAGTTGATTTTCTACGAACGCTGGGATACCCGCCTGGCGCACCTCATCCTGGCGGGGGCGGATATGCTGCTGCTTCCCGCCAAAAGCGATCCCCGCCATGGCTATCACCTGGAAAGCCTGCGCTACGGAACCGTTCCGGTAGTGCGGGAGGTGAATGAGTTGGCGGAGTGTATCAGCAACTTTGAGCCGGATTCCGGCAAGGGAAACGGCTTCACTTTTTCCGCTTTCAAAAAATCGGAGATGGTGAACACCCTCCAGGCCGCCCTGAAGCTCTACCCGGACAAAAAAACCTGGGCCAGAATCCAGCGCAATGGTATGAAGGGGGATTTTTCCTGGCAGGCGACCGCCAAAAAATACCTGAAACTCTACGAACGGGCGAGCCGGAAAAAGTAATACGGGCGCGTAACTGTTTACCCCGCTGTTTTGGGAATGCCCAACCGCGCTCCTAAGTAGGCCGCGGGAAGAAAGATCAGCACCCCCACTACCCAGAACCACAACGGATGCGGGATCATGGCCATATTCACGATTCCCGCCAGCAGCATGATGCCGCCGACGATCATTCCGTGGAGTACCCGGTGTTGGTTGGTGACCAGGGCATGTTTCAGAATCAGTAATTTGTACTTAACACTTTGCTCATCTCCAATCGTTGCTTTAAGGATCCCCCAAAATTCTTCCTCCTCTTTTGCACTCCCTATATCTTTTATGATTTTTAATTTACTAATAATATCAATAGGAAGTCCCTCTGATTTCAGATTTACTAAAGACTGTTCGGTTAGTTTGATTAGCTTGAAACTTCCCGCGATCCGGGCGGCCAGCCAGCCTCCTCCAAAACTCCCCAACGCCCAGGCTAACAATACGAATAACAGCCCCCCGGTGGGAATATTGGCCATGGCCGCTTTCACGGATTCGGGGTCGGCGGGATTTACTCCCTCCGGCAAGGGATAAATCTGCTGACCGGCCATTTCTACCAGGGCGATGATAATACCGGCGGCCACGACCCCGGCAATGACGGCGAGAACGCTTCGCATCATGGTGTGCTTCCTCCTGTTTATATGTTTTTGATGAAATAATTGATTGAGTCTCGGTTTAAGGATTCGTTCGACTCAGGAACGGGTCTTTTTCTTCAAGAACGGATGCAGCAGCGTGGAAACCAGCACCACGCCCGCGCAACCCACCACGTTGTACCATAAAAACGAAATATCAGTAAAGAAAAAGCAGTACAGCACCGCCGCCTCGGCGACGAAGGCGGCGTAGAACACCGCGCTGCCGCCGATGCGTTTCAGGTAAAACGCCACTAAAAAGATGCCTAAGATGGTTCCGTAGAACAGCGATCCCAATATGTTCACCGCTTCCACTAAGGAACCCAGCCGGCTGGCGGATTCCGCAAAGATGATCGCATAGACGCCCCACAGCACCGTGGCTATTTTCGAGGCGCCCACGTACTGCTTTTCGCTGTCTTCTTTCCGCAATATGCGCCGGTAAATATCCACTATAGTGGTGGAGGCCAGGGCGTTCAATTCCGCAGCCGTGGAGGACATAGAAGCGGCGATAATAGCCGCGATGACCAGCCCCACCAGCCCCACCGGCAGGTAGCGGGTGACAAAGCTGAGGAAGATGTAGTTGGTATCTTTGGGATCCATTCCCGGATCATTGGCGCGGAGCACTTCCACGGCCTGGCTGCGGGTGGCCAGCGCCGCTTCCTGCGCCTGCGCCAGACTGCGCTCTGCCGCGCCGATCCGCGCCTCGTCGCCGGAGCGGAGGGCGGAGACCAGCTCCCGCACCCGCGCTTCTTTTTCCGCCGCGGCGGCTTCGTATTGGCGCTCCAGCTCGCTGAATTCCTCTGCATATTGGCTGGCGCGGATTTTTCCCGTCTCTACCGAATTGAAAAATACCGGCGGGGCCTCGAATTGATAGAACACGAACAACATCGCCCCGATGAAAAGAATGAAAAACTGCATGGGGATTTTGACCATCCCGTTGAGCAGCAGACCCATGCGGCTCTGGGCGATGGAGCGCCCGGTAAGGTAGCGCTGCACCTGCGACTGGTCGGTGCCGAAGTAGGAAAGTTGCAAGAACAACCCGCCCAGGATGCCGGACCACACCGTGTAGCGGTTGTTCAAATCGAAGCTGAAATCAATCGCGTTCAATTTGCCCATTTTTCCGGCGACGTGGGTGGCTTCCAAAAATGAAATATCCCCCGGCAGGTGATAGAGCAGCACCGCGAAAGCGGCTAACATTCCTAAAAAAATGATCAACATCTGGTAGGAATGGGTCCAGTTTACCGCCCGGGTGCCCCCGGAAGCGGTGTAAATGATCACCATCCCGCCCATGAGCAGGTTGGTCAGGTAAAGATCCCAGCCCAGGATCACGGAGAGAATCAGCGCCGGGGCGTAAATGGTCAGCCCCGCGGCCAAACCCCGCTGGGTAAGGAACAACAGGCTGGCCAGCCCCCGGGTTTTCAAATCGAAACGGTTTTCCAGGAATTCGTAGGCGGTGTACACCTTCAGGCGGTGGAAAATGGGCACGAAGGTAATGCACAGGATGATCATCGCCAGGGGCAGCCCGAAGTAGAACTGCACGAAGCGCATCCCATCGACAAACGCCTGCCCCGGCACGGAGAGGAAGGTGATGGCGCTGGCCTGGGTGGCCATGATGGAGAGCAGGATGGTGTACCAGCGCATGGATTTATCGGCCAGGAAATAGCCGGCAATATCTTTGCTGCCGCGGCCTTTCCAGACCCCGTAGGCCACGATAAAAACCAGCGAAGCGGTGAGAACGATCCAGTCGAGGGTGTGCATGGAGCGGGGGGTTGTCGGTTATTGGTTGTCAGTTGTTGCTTGTTATTCATTGTCGGTTGTCAGTTGCCAGGGGAGGGGCAACGGACAACCGACAACGAACCACCATCAACATACAATTATTATTCAAACGCCTTCGTAAAAGCGTAAAACAGCGCAATCAGCGCCAGCAAAGTGGCCAGCACCAGGGCGTACCACCCGTTCCAGCTTTGAAATACCGGGGGCGGTTCCTCTATCTGCGATTCAGGGGGATTGAATTCTTTCTTCATCGGCAAAGAAATCGAGTGCTCAGGTTTTATCGTGTTCAGGTGTTCAAGTATTCAGGTGTTCAAGTGTTTGAGTGATACAGGAACTTTGTACGAAACTGCTATAATACCAAAACACTAAAACACCGAAACACTTGAACACCTGAACACTATTTTATTGCGCAGCTCCTGCGCATATCATATTCACGAACAGGCGGCAGGCTCCCGGCACCCCCGCGGGCAGTTGCCGGAACCAGGAGTAAGCGGTGTAGATATACACTCCTTTTCCATAGCGGGCGTACAGAATTCCTCCCCGCAGGGGTTTTTCACCGGGATCGCTGCTGCTCAACACCGCCTGGTAATTTTTATCCCACTCCCCGGGGAAATAAAGTCCCCGCTCCTGCACCCAGCCGGAAAAATCGCGCTGCAGAATGCTGTTGGGATGGTGCAGCAGGGGATGATCCAGGTTCAGGAACTCCACCGGGGCTTCTTCCACGGAAACGCGGTCGCGCGAAAGCTTGAAGGGATAGGGGCCTAATTCCTCGGTTACCAGTTCCTGGGAGGTGTTGTACTGCGCGATAAGGGTTCCGCCGTTGCGCACAAATTCCAACAGGCGGGGCTGGGCTTGCTTCAGCGCCTGCCGGGTATTGTAGGCGCGCACCCCGGTAATGATCACGTCGTAGCGGCTTAGATTCAGATTCAGCAAATCTTCGTCGGAGAGCAGGGTTACGGGGTAGCCGATCTGCTGCAAGGCGCGGGGAATATCGTCGCCCGATCCCATCACGTAGCCGATCTTGCGCTCGATCTTTTTCAGGTCGATGCGCACCAGGCTGGCCTCCGCGGGGGGAAAGAGCGTTTTTAAGGGGATGTGGGGGTGATTGATATTGACGAGGCTGCGAGCCGGTTGGGGAGCGGACAATACCACCTCCGCTGCCAGGGTGCGGCTCATCGGGGTGGCCGGCGGGGTGATGGATATCCGCTGGGAAATCTCCTCATCCTTCTTCGTGAAGGAGAAAGGAATCTCCGTGGCCCCGGCCTGCCAGCCGACGGGCAGATTCAGGCGTACTTTCCCCTGGGCGCCAGCCTTGCCGGATTTGATGCGCAGCCGGATCTCTTTTCGGGCGGCGTCGCCGAAAATGTAGCTGCTCTCTTCGAAATTTACCGTTACCGGGGGAATGATCTCGAACTGGCGGTATTTTTCCCCCTCCACGGGATCGCGCCAGCGGTACAGAAGCGGGGTTTCATAGCTAAGATATTCTTCTCCTAGCAACACCGTAAATTTCACCGAAAGCGGGGCGGGATCTTCCGCCAGCCCGATCCATTGCTGGTCGCCGATGTCGTAGAGGCCCTTGCCCGGTTTCTCTTTCAGCCAGTAGGGTTGGGAATATTCCGCATCATCGGGCAGGCGCAGGGAAATTTCGATCTCTACCGGCTGATTATTGTTCAATGGCGCCCCCAGCAGCGAATCCGGCGCGCCAAAGGGCAGGCTGACCTTTTCCAGCACGGCGGGGAAATTGGAACGGTTGACCATCATAGCCCGGAGCTTGACCTCGCTGCCCGGCGGAGCGGAATAATCCCCGGCGATTGCTTCCAGCCAGATGCCGGCGCAGGAGCGGATTGCTTCGACGAGCTCCGCCCGCTTCACCGCGATCCAGGGATCCGGCGGCAAACTGTCTAACAAATGAGAGGCTTTGAGGAGGTGCGGCAGGGCCGCGGAAGGATTTTCCGGTTGAAAAGCCCGGTAAGCCTCCTCTAAAAGGGCGCCCACGGCCTCGCCCCCGGGAATACGCGACCAGGTGGTGTCGATGCCTTCAAATAAATCGCCCTGCGCCGCTTCCCCCGCGGTATGCTGAAAATACTCCGTCACCGCGCCCCGGCTGGCCACCGCCCCGAATCCCTGGCTTTTGTGCATGCTGCGGCTTTCCGCGGCCAGCTCCGCATAGGATTCGCCCAACAGGGGGCTATATTCCCCCACGTCGATTTGCAGGAACTGCGCCAAATCGGCCTTCTGCTCCTCCAGCGCCGGCCGCCAGGCGTTCCACAACAACCGCTTCGGCTGCCAGGGCTGCACGTATTTCAACTGCTCCGGGAAGCGGGCGGAGTCTCCCGCGGCATGGAAAGCCTCTTCCGCCAGGATTGCGGAAGCGCGGTGATGCCCGTGTCCCCCCAATGCCGGGGTGAAGCGGGTGAGCACCACGTCCGGGCGGAATTTGCGGATCACCCAGACCGCGTCGGACAATATTTTTTCTTTATCCCAGGCTTTCAGGGTCTCCTCCGGGTTTTTGGAGTATCCGAAGTCGATGGCGCGGGTGAAAAACTGCTCCGCCCCATCGATTTTGCGGGCGGCCAGCAACTCCTGGGTGCGGATCACCCCTAACAGGTCGCCCTGCTCGGTTCCGATGAGGTTTTGCCCCCCGTCGCCGCGGGTCATGGCTAAGTAACCGGTGCGCATCAGCTTCCCTTTGGAGAAATAAGCCAGCACCCGGGTATTCTCGTCGTCCGGATGGGCGGCCACGTAGAGCACGCTGCCCAGGACGGTCAATTTCTTCAAAGCTAATTGAAGCTCCGCGGCATCGAGGGCCTTTTCGGGCTGGGCGCGCATGGAGATCCCTCCCAGTAGAGCGGTTGTCAAAACGATGGCAGTAAATTTATGTGGCGCGGTCATGCTGCCTTCCTTTCCAATGCGTAAAACGGGAGTTAAAACGCACAACATTATTCCGGGGTTTCGGATGAGAAATTTAAGCTCCCCGCGGGGCGCGGTTTTTTCCCCGTTTGCCAATCCTGATAAAGTGCGCGAACCGGAAGAATCTCAAAACGCTTTTCATCCGGTTTTTTGTAAACTAAATTAGAATGTAATACATCAACCCCAAAATAGGGAGAAAAAAAATGCAGGAACCGTCAGGCTGGAAAAGAGTGGGGCCCTTTACCGGGTTAATTCACGCGGAGATGGTCGCGGAAGCCTTGAAGCAGCGCGATATTCCGTATTTTATCTCCCAGAACTGGTTTTCCGGGGCGTTGAGCGTGCGGGGGGTAGCGCCCCTGGGCGATTCCGCGTTTCTGTTCGTGCCGGAGGAATTCCATCAGGAAGCGCTGGATTTGGCGGAAGAGATGTTCGGCGAGGAGGGGTGAGATTTTAGCCGGCAGAGAACTCACGCAGTTTTTGCGCCGGTAGCGCGGGCTTCTGAAAAACGCTATTGTTTTATTCCGCGGATTTGAGTACCCTGTTCTTGCAAGACCAGTAGTGCTTTCCATTATCGCCTAAACATTTATTCTCATGATTTTTGATAACGGTAGTCCTAAACGTTTAATGCTGCATTGTAATAGCAGATAAAATATTTAATAGCTCCGATATGGTTTTCTAACTTTTTAGAGAACGACAGCGCCTTTC
>JABWBP010000154.1 GCA_013360445.1 Calditrichaceae bacterium
AGCATCTTCTGAACTCACAAAAAATCCATGAAAACTCTACCCAAAAAAAACTGGCTTTTTAATACCATGAAAGTTACATTTTAATATGAGTCAACTCGCTCGCCTCCACATGCGCTTTACGTGGTGATTTTAACTCATCACTGTATAAACCGCAGAGAATGCAGAATAGTGAATACGGAATAGTGAATGCTTAATTTCAAAGCAGTGATTCCGACCCCTCCCCCAAACCCTCCGGAATACTCACCGTAAACGTCGTCCCCTCCCCTACCTTGCTCTGCACCGTAATCTCTCCCCGGTGGTCTTCTTTGATGATGCGATAAACGATTGACAGCCCCAGACCGGTGCCTACCCCCACCCCTTTGGTGGTAAACCCGGGATCGAATATCCGGCTGAGGTTTTTGGAGGGAATGCCCACCCCGTTATCGGCGATGCTGACGTGCACGATGCCATCCTGATGCCAGGTAGTGACGGTAATGGTTCCGTTTTCCCGCCCTTGCAGGGCCTGTTTGGCGTTGATCAGCAGGTTCAGAAAAACCTGGTTCAACCTGCCGGGGTAGCAGCGAATGCGCGGGATTTCCCCGTAATTTTTGACCAGGTGAATGTTATGCTTGATCTCGTGGTGAATGAGCACCAGGGTATCCTCAAGCCCCTCGTGAATATCAGCCTCTTTCAATTCCGCTTCGTCTAAGCGGGCAAAGCTGCGCAGGCGCCGGACGATATTGGTTACCCGGGCGCTGCCGCTGGCGATCACCCGGTTGGCGTCTTCGATTACTTTGAAGGCCGCCGCTAACTTCGGATCCGCAGAAATATCCTCCGGGAAACGCTCTCCCATTCGCTTCTTCAATTGCGTCATCGCCCGCACTAAGGTATCGTGCATGCTGTTGATCGCTCCCACCGGGGTGTTGATTTCGTGCGCTACCCCGGCCACCAGGGTTCCCAGGGCGGCCATTTTCTCCGACTGGATCAACTGCAACTGGGTCTCCCGCAGCTCCCGGTTGGCGCGGGCCAGGTCGGCGGTGCGCTCTTCCACCCGTTGCTCTAATTCCTCGTGGGCTTTGCGCAGCGCCTCTTCCGCGTGTTTGCGCTCGGTAATATCCCGCACAATCGCCAAAACTTCGTCTTTCCCGCTCACCACTAAGCGGGCCTCAAAATAGTGCAGGTGTTCATCATGGGGAAGCTCGTACTCCATACTCATGGCTTCCCCGCTGTGCAAAACGCGAGCGAGATTTTCCAGGGTCTCGCGGGCCAGCTCCGGCGGCAGGGTCTGGATTACGGTTTTTCCGATCACCTCTTCCGGGGGAACCGCTAAGTCGCTGTCGCGGGGGGCCTTGTAGTCCAGGTATATGCCCTCGCGGTTCAAGCGAAACATCAGGTCCGGGATGGCGTCTAACAGTGCGGAGTTGCGCGCTTCGCTGGCGCGGAGAATCTCGTTCACGGTTGCTAACTCCGCGGTGCGTTCCCGCACCCGGATTTCCAGCTCATCATGGGCTTTGCGCAGCGCCGCCTCCGCTTTTTTTCGCGCGGTAATATCCCGGGCAAAACCGACCCGGTAGATAATTTCCTGCTTATCGTTCAAAATGGGAAACGCGGAAAGCTCCAAAACCAGCTCGCTGCCGTTCCGGGTTTGGGTGGCAATCTCCCGGCGGATGGCGTAATCTCCCTTCAAGGGCAGCTCATTGACCAGGCGCTTGAACGCTTTCTCACCTAAGATCAGCGCGGTGGTATTTCCTTTTAGCTCCGCTTCCCGGTATCCGTATAATTGTTCCGCGGCAGGATTCACCTCTAAAATACGCCCCTGGATGTCTAACACCGCGATGGGATCTTTGGAATTCATAAAAATTTTGCGGTACAGGCGCAGGTTTTCTTCCGCCTGTTTGCGCTCGGTAATGTCGATGCCCGTGGCAATGATGTACTCCACGTTTCCGGAATCATCTAACAGCGCGGTATTGGACCAGGAAATCAGGCGATGCTTGCCTTCCCGGGTCAGCCAGCAGTTCTCCAATTCGCTGGGAAAATGGCCGGAGCGCAGCTTCTCGAATTCCCCGCGCACCATTTCAATCTCATCCGCAACGATGAAGTAATCCCAAAAATATTTTCCGATCACTTCCGCCGCTTTATACCCGGTCACTTGCTCGCAGGCGCGGTTGAAGCGCACCACCCGGCCGGCGGTATCCAGCACGATCACCAGCGCGCCGGCGGTATCCAGCACCGCGGAGACGAAGTTGCGCTCCTGTTTCAACGCCTCGGTGGCCAGTTTGCGCTCGGTAATATCCGCCCCCACCCCGCAGATGCGATACACCTCGCCGGCGGGATTGCGGATGGGAAAGGCGCGTTCCGCAATCCAGCGCACCTGCCCGTCGGGGCGGATGATGCGGTATTCCAGGCCATATTCGCTCTTGAATTTTTCCGGCACGGCCGCCATCACCCTTTGCAAATCCTCCGGATGAATGATACTGGCCACCGTCCCGAAACTTTCCGCCAGCGCTTCCCGCTTCAGGCCGGTAACGGACTCGAACGCCGGGCTGAGGTAGATGGGCTTGCCGGTTTTCACGTCGTACATCCAGAAGGCTTCATGGATATTTTCGGTAAGCTGGCGGAACCGTTCTTCGCTCTCCCGCAGGGCTTCTTCCGCCTGGCGGCGGGCATTGATATCGTAAAACGCCCCGATGATCACTTTCTCCCCGTTCAATTCCGTAACGGTCAGGGAAAAAATCATCCATAGCGCCTCCCCGCTGGCGGTTTTGACGCGCACCTCGTGGTCGCGCACGAAACCCCGGGTTTGCAGCTTTTCCAATACGATTTTGCGGTCTTCCAAATCGAAGTAGAAATCCGGGGTGGACATGCCGGTAATCTCCGCGACGCTCTTGCCCAGGATTTCCGCCACCGGTTCGTTGGCAAAAAGGACTTTACTGTCGCTAAAACGGCTGACGATGATCGGGATCGGGGAAGCCTCGACGACGGTGCGCAGCAATTCATCGGCGCGTTTCAACTCCGTCACGTCTTCAAAAATCCAGATTTTGCCTAATTCCCGGCCGTCGCGGTCTTTAACGCTGGCGGGAAAAGGCACCACGATGCGCGGGCGGGGTCTGTTGATGGTCATGGCCAGGGAGTAAAGATCGCGGATGTTGATGGCCTGAGGATCGCAGTCGCGGCAAAACTGTTCGATCTCCCCGGTGTGCGGTTGGAAGAGGCTGAAATCTTCAAAACAGGGGGCGATTTCTTTCAGGAAAAAATCAAAGCTGCGGCGCAGCAATGCCTCTCTTTTCAATCCGAAGAAGTCGAAAATCCGCTGGTTGACTGCGGTGATGCGGTTTTGCGGATCGACCATGACGATTGCCGCGGGAGACGCATCCAGGATCGCCTGAAGCTCGTTGGTGCGGCGGGAAAGCTCTGCTAACAGCTTTTCCATTTGCTGATTCTTTTCTTCTAATTGTTCCTGGATCGCCAGCATGTCCACGTTGGCCATGCCCAGGGAAAAAGCTTTCTGCTCCCACTTTTTCAGTTTCGCTTCCAATTGCCGGATGTATGCCCGCTCTGCCTCCGCCCCGCCGGATTGCGGTTTTTGCGGCGCCGAAGCCAGCGCCTGCTCGACCGCCCTGGCAACTGCCTCGAGCCGGCAGGGTTCCGGTACAAAATCTGCCGCCCCCCGCTTCATGGCTTCCACCACCCGGGGAAGCGAATCCCCCGCGCCCAGGAAAACGCCGGAAAGACGCGGCTGCTGCGCCCGCAAGCGGCGGAGCAATTCCAGGCCGTCCATATCCGGCAGGGTGAAGCGGGAGAGCGCCAGATCCACCGGGACGGTTTTCAGCGCCTCCAGGCCGGCCTCGCCGGAAGCGGCGGAAAATACCGTGTATCCTTTTTTACGCAACCCCCTTTCCAGGCGGCTGCGCTGTTTATCATCATGGTCGATGTAAAGAATTCGGGCTGACGTTTTCATCAAAAAACCGGGGTAAAGGGTGTATGTATTTGCGAGACGGCGCTTACACGCTGAAATAGTTGCAACCGGATCGCGGAATCGAACCAGGAAAACCAATTTAAACCCGCTTTCCGGGCAAAGTCAAACGGATATAACAGGAGCGAATTTGGGTAGTCCCCTTGTTGAATGTTGCTGCGGTCTAGTCTGTTTATTTCAACCGCAGAGAGCGCGGAGAGCGCGGAGTTACGCCGGGGGGAAATGTATT
>JABWBP010000155.1 GCA_013360445.1 Calditrichaceae bacterium
ATATAAGGCTCTAAATGCTCTCCACGAAGTGGTGGATACCCCCAAATCTTCCTCTGTGACCTCTGTGGTCTCTGTGGCTGAATAGTAACAATTTTTCTACACCTCTCTTTGAACCCCGATTCTTTCACCTTCCGAAAAACGCATTCATTTTTTTCATCTCGGCCAGATTTTCATTTGAAAAAACTGCTACAGGTGTTTAATTTCCCCCAATATGTATTGCAAATTTCCGATTTTATGTGCACGAGGAGATCGAAAAATGCCCCATAGATCCTTATTCGTGTTACTTTCCATCTGGCTTGGGCAGGCTGCCATACTATCCATGGCTGCCAGGGAAATTGTGATTCCGCCCGAGACCTGGAAAGAGACTGGAATCCCCTATATCCAATATTTCAGCCCCCGGGAATACGGGGAGCACCCCCAGAACTGGAGCATCGTGCAGGATTCGCGAGGGATAATGTATTTTGGCAACGGCCAGGGAGTGCTGGTTTACAACGGGGTGGACTGGAAACTGGTAAGAACGCCTAAAAGGAGCACGGTGCGCTCGCTGGCGATTTCTTCCCCGGAGCAACGGATTTATGTGGGCGCGCAAAGCGACCTGGGATACCTCGCTTCCGACCCGGCCGGCCATTTGCACTTCATCTCCCTGCTCGACAGCATTCCGGAAGGGTACCGTGATTTCCACGATGTCTGGGAGACCCTCGCCCGGGGGGATGAGATCTATTTCCGCACCACTAAATATATTTTCCGCCTGGTGAAAGGGCGTTTCCGGGTCTGGCAGGCGCAAGATCGCTTTCACACTTCATTTCTGGTCAATGGGACGTTCTACGTGCGGCAATGGAACGTCGGCTTGATGCGAATGGAGGGGGATTCGCTGCAACTTCTGCCGGGAGGGGAGAGATTTGCCCAGGAGCGGATTTATGTGATGCAGCCCTATGACGAGACCGCCATTCTCGTCGGCGCTTCAACCCGGGGGCTGTTTTTGTATGACGGAAGCGTATTTTCGCCGTTCAAAACCGCGGCAGACGCTTTTTTAGAGGCTAACCGATTGTATCACGGGGCGGCGCTGCCCGGGGGGTTGTTTGTTTTGGCTACCAATGCCGGGGGAGCGGCAATCATCGACAAAGCGGGAAATCTCTGCCAGGTGATAAACCGGGAGTGCGGTTTGCAGAACGATAACGTCCGCCATGTCTATGCGGACCAGCAGGGCGGCATCTGGCTGGCGCTGGATAACGGCCTGGCGCGGGTGGAAACGCCTGCCCCGCTCTCGCGCTTCACCGCGGCGTCCGGGATCGAGAGCATTGTGGAGGGCATCATCCGCCACAGGGGAAAACTATATGCTGCAACCCACCAGGGACTCTATTACTTAGAAAAGAGAACGGCGCAGCCCGGGGGCAGGGGCGGGTTTTTCCCCCGCTTCAAGCCGGTGGAGGGATTGGCGACCCAGGTCTGGGCGTTGGTATCCGCCGGGGAGCATCTCCTGGCCGGGGCGAACGAAGCGGTTTTTGAAATACAAGGCGATGGGGAACGGGCGATCCCGATCCCTACCCAATGGCAGGGCGGGGCAGTCAGGAATCTGCATCGGTCGCAGCAGGATAGCAACCGGGTATATGTCGGATTATCCACCGGCCTGGCCGTGCTGCAATGGGTGCAGGGGCGCTGGCAGGATTTGGGAATGATCCGCGGCATCGACGAGCGGGTCGAATTCCTCGCCGAAGATAAAGAGGGGGTTCTCTGGCTGGGAACCCGCTACGCCGGGGTGCTGAAAGTGGAGATAGCGCAGCCGGGCGCCCCTGCCAGCGGGAAATTTCTGAGCGCCGCCGTCGCCCGCTTTGGCCAGGAGCACGGTTTACCGGAAAGGCAGATAAACCCCCGGGCGGCGGGCGGGCGGATCGTTTTTGCAACCCATAAGGGGCTGCGGAAGTTCGATGCGGAGCGGCAGAGGTTCGTTCCCGATACCACCTTCGGAGCGTTCCTGGCCGACAGTTCCTGCTGGATCTTCCAAATCCAGGAGGACCGGCGCGGGAACGTTTGGGTGCTTGGCGGAATCGGAAAGGAAAAAAACCTGGTTGGGCAGGCGGTTCCGCACCCCGCCCGGCCGGGAGAGTACATCTGGCGGGAAGTGCCGTTTATGCGCTTGCAGGATTTCTACGGTTTGTTCGCGATTTACCCGGAACCTGGCGGGGTGGCCTGGTTTGGCGGTACGGATGGCATCGTGCGTTATACGCCGGATATCTCGCAAAATTACGCGCTCGACTATTCGCCGGTGATCGGGGAAGTGTCGATTATTTCGAGCGATTCGATTGTCTATGGCGGCGCGTTTCCTTCTCAACCCTTTCAGCCGGTGCTGGCTTCGCGCTATAACTCCCTGCGATTTCGCTTTGCCGCCCCAAGTTATGATAATGTTACCGCCAACCGCTATCAATTCATGTTAGAAGGATTCGATGAAGACTGGTCCCGCTGGACCCGGGAGGCGCAGAAGGATTACACCGGCCTGCCGGGGGGCGATTATGTCTTCAAAGTGCGGGCAAAAAACATATACGGGCATCTCAGCGATGAAGCCCGCTTTGAGTTTACGGTCTTGCCGCCGTGGTATAAAAGCCCGTGGATGTATTTTCTATACGCCCTTATCGGCGGGGCGCTGGTATTCGGGCTGGTGAAGTACCGGGTGCGCCAGTTGGAGCGAAAGAGCCACGAGTTAGAGAAAATTGTGGCGGAGCGAACCTCCCAGGTGGTGGAACAGCGCAATCAATTGAAAGCGCAATCGGAAAAACTGCAAGAATTGGATCGCCTGAAGTCGCGGTTTTTTGCGAACATCTCCCATGAATTCCGCACCCCCCTCACCCTCATCCTGGGGCTGCTCGACAAATTCATGAATAAAACCGAAGACCGGCAAGACCTGGCGGATTATGGGGTAATGAAACGCAACGCCGCCCGCCTGCTGCAACTGATCAACCAACTGTTGGACCTGGCCAAATTAGAAGCCGGGGGCGAAAAACTACAGGCCGCCCGGGGCGACATGGTGCGTTTTATGCGGCGGATTATCATGTCTTTTGCCTCCCTGGGAGAGCAAAAGCAGGTTTCCATGCTCTTCAACGGCGCGCCCCTGAGCGCCGCCGCCGGGCAAACCGCCATCCACGCTTATTTCGACCGCGATAAAATGGAGAAGGTCTTTTATAACCTGCTCTCCAACGCCTTTAAGTTCACTCCGCCGGGGGGCAGGATCGACGTGGCCGTGGACATCCCCCCTGTCCCCCTTTCAAAGGGGGGAACTCCAGGAACTCCCCCCTTTGAAGGGGCGTTGGGGGGGATGTCTCCCAACGCAGTATATGTAGAAATCCGGGTCGCCAACACCGGGCCGGGCATTCCGGCGGAAAAAGTACCCTACGTTTTCGACCGTTTCTACCAGGCCGATGACGGTTCTACCCGGAAATTCGAAGGCAGCGGCATTGGCCTGGCGCTGGTGAAGGAACTGGTGGAATTGCACCGCGGGGAAGTGTTTGCGGAAAGCGCGGAGGGGAGGGAAACCACCTTCACGGTGCGGCTTCCGTTGGGGCGGGCGCATCTCCGGGAAGAAGAGATTATCGCCGAAGAAACGGCGGAAACGGCGGCGCAGCCATCCCTCGCCGGGGTGGACGCGGAAGCCGTGTTTACGGCGGAAGCGCCCGCCAGCGACGAACGGGAAGCAGCGGGGGCAGAGATTCCGGCGCCGGAAGAAGATGAAACCGCCCGGGAAGACGAAACCCTGGTGTTGGTGGTCGAGGATCACCCGGATTTGCGGGATTTCATTCGCGAAGGCTTGGCGCCGGAATATCGCGTCATCGAAGCGGAAGACGGGACCTCGGGTTTGAAAAAAGCCGCGGAACTGATTCCCGACCTGGTGATCAGCGATATTATGATGCCGGGGATGGACGGCTACGAACTTTGCCGGCGCCTGAAGACCAGCCCTAAAACCAACCATATCCCGGTAATCCTGCTTACCGCCCGGGCGGCCCCGGAAGACAAGTTAGCAGGGCTGGAAACCGGGGCGGATGATTACCTGGTGAAGCCCTTCAATCCCGAGGAATTAAAAATCCGGGTGCGCAACCTTATCCGCCTGCGCCAGCAGAT
>JABWBP010000079.1 GCA_013360445.1 Calditrichaceae bacterium
AGGGAATCCCTTCGATCTGACCCACCCCGGTGGTGGTGTTGATCTCCGCGTAGCCCAACAGGAGCAGACCGCCCCACAAACCCCGGTCGTTCAGGGTCAGGTCGTTCGGATCGCTCACGTCGTCGCTCTCCGCGGTAAACACCACCGGCTGGGTGGCGGTGCCGAGGGCGTAGATTTTCCCGCCCCGGGCGATGATCAAGGCGCTGGTATTATCGCCGGTGGTGGGCGCTTCTTTGCCTTTGATCACCGTTCCGGCTTGAATGGTAAGGGTCGCGCCGTCTTCCACGAACACCAGGCCGTCCAACAAATACGCGTTGTCGGACGTCCAGGTAACGCTCTGGCCGGGGTTGATATCGCCGTCTTTAATCGTAATGACCGGCTGGGCGAGCAGAAGCCCTTGCAACGCGGCCACGAAAAAGACGCTCATTAATCGCAAAAACATAGAACCTCCTATGGTTAGTTTATGATCTTAGTTTTGATCCCGACAAAACGTATCCATCCAGGATACTTGTCGGGATTTCGTCTTCCAGACTCAAGTTTCGAGTACCTATCGAGCACCGAACATCAGCGCCCAAACTACACGAACACACGAACACATGAATACCTGAATACTAAGATTACAATTCATAACTGAAGCCGAGCGAAAAGCGGCGCCCGGTTTTGTATTCCCGGCGGATGTATTCAACGCCCTTGTATTCGTGGACAAAGCGGATCGCGGCGTCGAGCAGGTTCATGGCCCGGAAGTTCATGCTCAAGCCGCCGAATACCCGCTGCCCCAGGGTAAAATTCAGGCTGCTGCGTGACTTTTCGTAAACGTCCGGGGTCGCGTTGCTGGTCACTTCCGCCAGGCGATCCCCAAAAGCGTTATAGTGGAGGTCGGCAGTGGTGCCGGTCCTGAAATTATCATAAGCCAGGCTCAGGTTCAGCAGGTAGGGAGACTGGCCCTGCAAGGGGCGGGTATTTTCAGTGAATTCGCTGCGCTCCGGGTCCACCTGGCGAATCTGGTCTAACTTTTCCGCCGGTATATCCACCCGGGAGTTCACCACCGCCAGGTTGAACCCTAAACGGAAGTTGGCGAGCCAGGAGTGGATGATATCCAGCTTTTTACGGGTTTCGAATTCCACCCCGAGGGCGGAGCCTTTATCCACGTTCGCGTAAGTGACTTCCGGATTATCGGCGCTGCTCTCGGCGATGATGGTGCGCTCGATAGGGTTTTTGAACTGTTTGTAGAAAACGCTGAAGGCGTAAATTTCCCCGGCGCGGTCGAACCATTCCCAGCGCAGGTCGAAGTTGTCGATCAGGCTTCTTTCCAGGTTTACATTGCCGGTAAACTGGTAATCATTCACGAATTCAAAGCTGGAATAGGGGGCCATTTCCCGCAGGGTGGGGCGGGCCAGGGTGCGGCCGTAAGCGAGGCGCAGGTTCATGTCCCGGGAAAGCAGGTATATGAAATTCAGCGAAGGCAGCCAGTCGTCCCCCGTCAAATCGCCCTTTCGCAGGCTGTCCGGCAGGCTGGTATTGGGGCTGGATACTTCCATGCGGGTGGCCTCGAAACGCGTTCCGCCGATAAAGCGCAGCCGTTGCAGCAAGGGGATTTCGATCATTCCGTAGGCGGCGGAAACCCGCTCCGCTCCCGCGTAGTTGCCGCCCCGGGGATCCGGCGACAACTGGATATAGTTCCCGAAAATATATTCGTTGCGGGTGCTGTCGTAACCGATGATCCCCACGTTTTCCGCGGCGAAGAACCTTTCCGGGTCCCCGCTATAGCGGATGTTCGGGGGGCGCTGGTATTCGTAACGGGTTTCTTCGAAATTCCGGGTCTTTTCGCTATAAAATCCCCCGATTTTAAATTTGCCGGCAATATTGTTCCAGTTTTTGAAGGGAACTTCCAGGTTCATCGCCCCGTTTTGGCCGTCTTCTTCTAAATTGCGATAGTAACGGGCCGGCTGGGGATAGTTTGAGGGGGTGATGGAATACAATACCGTATCACGGTCGGTTCCGGGGACGTTGCGAATCGAATAGTGGTCGGAAAAGTAGCGAATATCCGGCTCATCCTGGGTGTTTCGGGTGAGGGCGCCGCGCCAGTCGATCTTCATCCCCAATAAACCGCTGAAATAGTGCTCCCCGGACAACTGGTAGGATTGCAGGTTGCGTTCCACCCAACCCAGCGCGCGGGTTTCGAAGAAGGTATTGGTGGCGTCCGCCCCGAATTGCTCCGGCCAGTTGCCTACTAAGTAACGGGAAGTAGATTCCCCGGAGCGGGTATAGAGAAGGTTGAAACCGATCTCGTGGTTGGGGTGGATTTTGGAAGACGCAGTTAGCAAGCTGCCCCAGAGCACTTCATCGCTGCCCTTCTCATCTTTCAGAGCCACTTGCGAGGTCAGGGAGTCGGTATCGGATACATTGGTTCCTAACTTCCATCTCCCGGTCTGCCCTTCATTATAATATGAATAGCTGTGATTATAAGAAAAACTGGCCAGGTACCCGAAGGGGCGGCCGAACAGGGTGGCCTGGTCCCCCAGGGAGAGGGAGAGCGAGCCGTCAAGGGCGGATTTTCCGGCAGAGGGCGCCATCACCGGCGCGAATGCTTTGCTGGCCTGGTCTAATTGGTTGGCCAGCTCCGGGCTTTTCCGGGTGGCGCTGCTGGCGCCGTTGGGCGGGGCGGGGTTTTGCTGAAGCTCCGAAGGCAGCGCCCGCAGGCCGTCATCCGCCCCTCTCCAATCCGAGGAGCTGCCGGCGTAGGTGAGATACCCGGAATTCAGGCTGGCGCGGGTGTTGTAAGCCGAGCCGGCGGATAGTTTGAAGGTGCGCTTTTCCGGGTAGGATTTGGTGCTCACATCCACCATCCCGCCGGTGAAGTTGCCCGGTTTATCCGGGGTAAAGGTTTTGACGGTTACGATATTATCTAACAGGTTGGAAGGGAACAGGTCCATCTGCACCGCTTTTTTCTCCGGGTCGGCGCTGGGAAGCTCCGCGCCGTTCAGCATGGTGGCGCTGTAGCGCTCCCCCAGCCCCCGGATATAGACGTATTTGCCGTCCACCACGGAGGCGCCGGTCACCTGCGACATTGCCTCCGCGGCGTTGCCGCTGCCGGAGCGGGTAATCGCCTCGGCGCTGATGGCGTCGCTGATGGCCACGGATTTCTGGCGCTTTTTCAGCAGGGAAGCTTCGGTATCTTTCATCAGCGTCGCTTCCACCACCACCGCTTCGGATTCGATCACCTCCGGTTTGATGGAGAGATCCAGCTTGACCGCCTGCCCCGGAACCACTTTCACGTTTTCTACCCGGGTTTCCGAGTAACCGACATACATGACCACCACGGTGTAAACTGCCGGGGGCGCATCCATAATAATAAAAGTTCCGTCCAAATCCGAAGAAGCCCCCAGGGTAGTGCCCTCCAACAGCACGTTTGCGCCGATCAAGGGGTCCCCGGTGTCGGCGTCCACTAATTTACCAAGCACCCGCCCGGGAGCAAGGTCCTGTGCCGGGATAGCGTCCGGCAAAAAGATAGCGAGAAGTGCAAGTATGATAAAAAAGCGCATTGCCGGCTTACTAACATCAGAAAGCCGCCGGCGTCCCCGTTTGCGGGGTCTGCCATTCGCCTGGTACAGGGTTCGTTTCATTTTTTCTCCCGTAATAAGTGAAAATTGTTTGACTGTATTAATTCAGGCAAGACAGTTTAGGGAAGAAATATTACAAAGCGGTTAAAGAAAGGTGATAGGATCACTAAGGTTGGGCGACAGTAGGGTTGCGAGCAGGCAATGGAAATAATTCAAAGCGGCAACTCCCCCCTTGACAATTTCACGGCAGTTGAGTATTTTGGCTTCTAATTTTGGAGCGGCATTCCTGATGATGAAATTTCCCTGTCAAACATTAGCAAAAGGAGACGAGTATGGCAGAAATCAAGACCACGGGTGGTGAGCATCATCGCTACAAACCCTATGTTCCCGCGGAAACCTCTATGGCTGAATTTACCATTCGCGCCCTGATCATCGGGTTGGTGATGGCGGTGATCTTAGGGGCGGCGAACGCATACCTGGGTTTGAAAGCGGGGATGACCATTGCGGCAACCTACCCCGCTGCGGTAATCGGAATGGCAGTATTGCGCCTCATGAAAGGCTCCATCCTGGAAGAAAATTTTGCCCGAACCGTCGGCTCCATCGGTGAATCGGTGGCCGCGGGGGCGATTTTTACCATTCCGGCGTTCCTTATCGCCGGGGTATGGACCGAGTTTGCCACCACCCAGCGCTACCTGGAAGCCACCGCGATCATGCTGGTAGGCGGGATCATCGGAATCCTGTTCGTTACCATTCTCCGGCGGGTGATGGTAGAAGACGTGGAACTCCCCTACCCCGAATCCGTGGCTGCTTCGGAAATCCACAAAGCCGGGAGAGCGGGCGGCAGCGGGGCCATGTACCTTTTTGGCGCCGGGTTGATGGGCGCGCTTATCCAGGCGCTGAAACAATTGAACCTGTTTGCCGCCAGTTGGGAAAAATTTATTCCCTTTTCCAAATCGGCGATCGATTTACGCACCGGCGGCGCTACCGTTCAGGGCAGCGGCGGGGCCTTGATTTCCACCCCGGGAGTCAGCCCGGCGTACATCGGGGTCGGCTACATCATCGGTCCCCGGCTGGCCTCGCTCAACTTCAGCGGCGGGCTGATCAGTTGGGGATTATTCGTTCCCCTGTTATTGTATTTTTTAGGGCCTAATTTTGAAGTCGGAGCGGAGGGCGGCGTCTCGGAACACCATTGGATCGATCAGGCCAACGGGGTGTGGCGTTTCATCGTTCGCCCGATTGCCATCGGCGGGATGTTGATGAGCGCGGTTTATACGCTCTGGCGGATGCGCAAAAACCTGATCGGCGGCCTCAAACGCTCGGTCAGCGACGTGAAGAAAGCCGCCGCCGGAGTGGGTGAAACCAACCGGATCGAAAAAGATATCAACTTCAAATGGGTATTAACCGGCATTATCATCTCCGCGGTTTTGACGTTCTTCCTCTACAATTATTTCAGCGGCGATATTAGCGCGGCCCTGGTCGCCACCCTGGTGATGATCGTCGCAGGATTCTTTTTTGCCGCAGTATCCGGCTACCTGGTGGGGTTGATCGGCTCCAGTAATAATCCCATCAGCGGCCTGACCCTCTCCACCCTCATCGTGGCGGCGCTGCTGATGGTCGCCCTGGGGCAAAAGGGCGCCGCCGGAATCGCGGCGGTGTTGGGCGTGGCCGGGGTAATCTGCGTTTCCGCAGCCGTGGCCGGGGAAATGCTGCAAGATTTGAAAGTGGGGCACATTCTCGGCGGAACACCCTGGAAAATGCAGGTGGGGGATATTTTTGGCGTGCTCCTCTCCGCCGCGGTCATGTTCTTCCCCCTGGTGATTCTGCACCAGGGAGATATTAATACCGGCGGCACCGGTTTCGGGGGCAAAAACCTTCCCGCTCCCCAGGCCAGTTTGATGGCGTTAGTGTCGCAAGGAATCGTGGGCGGGGAAATGGCCTGGCCGCTCATTATCGTCGGCATTTTGATGGCCATTGCCTTTATCCTGGTGCAGATCAAAAGTCCCATGCTGGTATGCGTGGGCATGTACCTCCCCCTGGAAACCACTTTTGCAATTTTCATCGGCGGGGTGATCCGCGGTATCGTGGATAAAATGGGTGAAAGCAGAAAATTCAATGCTGCTCAAAAGGCCCGGGTGGAAAACAACGGGGTGCTGTTAGCCTCGGGATTGATCGCCGGGGAGGCCCTGGTGGGGCTGGTCTTTGCCGGCCTGGCGTTTTATGAAAAACCCATTCCCCATATTCTGGAGCACTCTTCGTTTATCACCAGTTTGTTCGTGTTCCTGTTGATCGGCCTGGTGCTTACCCTCATTCCGGTGCGCAACGCCGGCAAGCCCGATGAACCGGCGCCGCCCAGCGCGATGATGTAAGGCAATAAGGTAAAATGTAAAAGGTAATAAGGTATAAGGTATGGGGGCGTTCTCCCATGCCTTATACCCGAGGTTTTTTAGGGTAGATGTTCATTCAAAACTGTTTCTGTGAGCGATGAGAAAAAAAAGCGCCCCGGCCGTTAATCTGCTGGATTTGAAACCGGTACGCAACCTTCTGCACTGGGAAACCGGGGAAAACGGGTTGACCGTGCTCCTGGTTCCCAAATTTCAGAACCGCTATCTC
The DNA here is from genome assembly GCA_013360445.1 of Calditrichaceae bacterium. Taxonomy (GTDB): domain Bacteria; phylum Calditrichota; class Calditrichia; order RBG-13-44-9; family J075; genus JABWBP01. The sequence goes on from JABWBP010000079.1 coordinate 6,171, forward strand.
GCCAAATGGCTGATGCCCCGCCTGGCAAAGCCCAATTTCCGGGTTAAATTGGACGCCTACGGCAGTTTTGTCTGGAGCCAGTGCGACGGAAACACCACGGTGGCAGAGATGGCGGAGCGGATGCGGGAAGAATTCGGCGAGAAAGCGGAACCGTTGTACGACCGGATTGCCAAATTCCTGCAAAGGCTGGAGCGTGAAGATTTCCTGCGCCTGCACCCAATGAAATAGGGTTACAGAGAATTCATTCAGCAGAATTTTCAGACGCGAACTCTCTAAAACCTCTGTGTCTTAGCGGCTTTGCGGTAAAAAATACCCCTCCCCTCCCCCTTTCTTTAAATTCTCTTGAAGTTCTCCTCTTCACCGCCTATATTCATGGCGTGAATTTATGTTCACTAACTCAAAATGAGGATTCTTTCCGCCATGAAAGTCATTGCCGATGTTTCTTTAGTGCCGTTGGGAGTGGGAATTTCGCTGTCCAAATACATCGCCGCGTGCGAGCGGGTCTTCCGGGAGGCGGGGCTGAAAATCAATCTCCACGCTTACGGAACCAACTTAGAGGGCGAATGGGAGGATGTTATGGCGGCCATCAAACGCTGCCACGAGGTGGTGCACGAGATGGGCGCGCCGCGCATCTCTACCAACATCCGCTTAGGAACCCGCACCGACCGGGAGCAGAGCATGGAGGATAAGGTGCAGAGCGTACGGGCAAAGCTGGATGGCTGATTGCGGATTGGGAGTGCAAAATTTATTTTGCACCTTAAACATCCCCCCTGGGAATGCTATATTATGCCCCCCCTCCGAACGAGGGAAAGGATTGGCCCATACTCAGGTGGATAAACGCAAATCAAATAAAACCGCTATGACCAAGAAAGAATATCTGATCGTTAAAGGCGCCCGGGAGCATAATCTCAAAAATATCGACGTGTACATCCCCCGGGAAAAATTCGTGGTGATTACCGGGCTTTCCGGCTCCGGGAAATCCAGTTTGGCGTTCGATACCATCTACGCCGAGGGGCAGCGCCGCTACGTGGAATCCCTGAGCGCCTACGCCCGCCAGTTTTTGGGATTGATGGAGAAACCGGAGGTGGATTACATCGACGGCCTCTCCCCGGCCATCTCCATCGAGCAGAAAACCACCCATAAAAACCCCCGTTCCACGGTGGGCACGGTAACGGAAATTTACGACTACCTGCGCCTGCTCTTCGCCCGCATCGGCAAGCCCCATTGCTACAACTGCGGGGATCCCATCACCCGCCAGACCCCCCAGCAAATCGTGGATACCTTCCTGGAATTGCCGGAGGGCAGCCGGGTGCAGATTCTCGCCCCGGTGGTGCGCGGCCGCAAGGGCGAGTATAAAGAACTGTTCGAAGAAATCAAGCGGGAAGGGTTTTTACGGGTGCGGGTGGACGGCAACCTGCTCAGCCTCGATGAAGAAATCGACCTGAATAAAAAAGTCAAACATAACATCGAAGTAGTGGTGGACCGGCTGAAAATCGCCCCCAACATCCGCCAGCGCCTCACCGAGTCCGTGGAGATGGCGCTGAAGATGTCCAGCGGGCTGGTGATTCTCGAGGAGGCGGATCGCAAAGAAGAGCGGTTGTTCAGCGAGAAATTTGCCTGCAACCGCTGCAACATCAGTTACGAGGAGCTGGAGCCGCGCATGTTCTCCTTCAACAGCCCCTACGGGGCCTGCCCCAACTGCGACGGGTTAGGAAGCCGCCTGGAGCTGGATCCCCGCCTGGTGGTTCCCAATCCCAATTTGAGCGTCAGCGAGGGCGCCATCGAATCGGTCGGGGAAGAGCGCAACAGTTGGTATTACGAAATGATCGTAGCCCTGGCGCGGGAGTTCGATTTCAGCCTGCAAACTCCCTGGAAAGACCTCCCGGAAGAGATCCAGCGGTTGATCCTCTTCGGCACCGGGGACCAGAAGGTGCGCTTCAAGTTCGAGCGCGAGCATTCCCGCTATGAATTTTCTTCCCATTTTGAAGGGGTAATCAACAACCTCTACCGCCGTTACCGCCAGACCGGCTCGCAGCACATCCGCGACTGGATCGAATCTTTTATGAACCAGATTCCCTGCCCGGAGTGCAACGGAACCCGCCTGAAAAAGGAATCCCTGGGCGTGAAGGTCAACGAATTGAGTATTGCCCAGGTAACGGAACTGAATATCCGCAAAGCGTACGAATTTTTTGAATCCCTGCAATTGTCTTCCCGCGATGAGGCCATCGCGCAGCAGATTTTGAAAGAGATCAAATCCCGCCTCAACTTCCTGCTGAACGTTGGATTGGACTACATCAGCATGGCGCGCGCCGCGGGAACCCTCTCCGGCGGCGAGGCGCAGCGCATCCGTTTGGCCACCCAGATCGGCAGCCAGTTGGTGGGAGTGCTCTACGTGTTAGATGAACCTTCCATCGGCCTGCACCAGCGCGATAACACCCGGCTGATCGATACCCTGCTGCAATTGCGCGACTTAGGCAATACCGTACTCGTGGTAGAGCACGACCGCGAGACGATCGAGCACTCTGATTACATCATCGACTTAGGCCCCCGGGCCGGCAAACACGGGGGCGAGGTAGTGGCGGCGGGAACTCCGCAGGAAGTGGCGGCGAACCCCAATTCTATTACCGGGCAGTATCTTTCTTACGAAAAATATATCCCGGTGCCCGCCCAACGGCGCAGCGGCAACGGGCATTATTTAGTTCTCCGGGGGGCGCAGGGCAATAACCTGAAAAATCTCACCGTGAAATTTCCGTTAGGCAAATTTATCTGCATCACCGGGGTTTCCGGCTCCGGGAAGAGCACCCTGATCAACGAAACCCTCTACCCGCTGCTGTCCGCTTATTATCATCGCAGCAAATTGATTCCCCTGGCCCATGAAGGCGCGGAAGGCCTGGAACACCTTGATAAGGTGATCGACATCGACCAGTCGCCGATCGGGCGCACCCCGCGCTCCAACCCGGCCACCTACACCGGCCTGTTTACCCATATCCGCGACCTGTTCACCCAACTGCCGGAGGCGAAAATTCGCGGCTACCAGCCCGGGCGCTTCAGCTTCAACGTAAAAGGCGGGCGCTGCGAAGAGTGCGAGGGCGACGGGGTGAAGAAGATCGAAATGCACTTTTTGCCGGACGTGTACGTGATGTGCGAGGTGTGCAAGGGCCGACGCTACAACCGCGAGACCCTGGAGATACGCTATCGCGGGAAAAATATCGCCGACGTGCTGGAGATGACCGTGGAGGAGGCGCTGGAGTTCTTCGAGAAAATCCCCCCCATCAAGCGCAAATTGCAGACCCTGAACGACGTGGGGTTAGGCTATATTCACTTAGGGCAGCGCGCCACCACCCTCAGCGGTGGGGAAGCGCAGCGGGTAAAGCTGGCCACGGAGCTTTCCCGGGTGGGAACCGGGCGCACGGTGTATATTTTAGACGAGCCGACCACCGGACTGCATTTCGACGACATCAACATGCTGCTGAAAGTGTTGAATCGCTTAGTGGATAAGGGCAACACCGTCATCGTCATCGAGCACAACATGGACGTGATCAAGACCGCGGATTGGATCATCGACCTGGGGCCGGAAGGGGGAGACGAGGGCGGCCGGATCGTTGCCGAGGGCGCCCCGGAAACATTGGCCCGCAATCGCAAATCTTACACCGGCCAGTTTTTGAAGAAAGAACTGGCGCACTGGAAGGAGTACATAACGAAGCACCTGCTGGTGAAGGCGTCGTGATTTATCAGGATAGAAATTTCTTTTATAATAAAACAGAGTGATTATATTGCAAGGCGTTAATCATCGTTTGGGATCGTTAAATGAGCGCAGAAAATCGTAAAACCTCTAAGAAATGCAAACAAGTCTTTTCGAGAATCTAAATTTAATTCGCAAGAAAACGGTCGAGGGCCATCGGGACCGACTATACAATCAATTTGCCGGCAAACTGAAAGTTAACCCCGAGTTGACGCGCTCCCTGGTATCTTTTCAGGAGAACAAGGCGGAGCCGTTCTATCGCTGGCTGAAATACAAAGAAGCCTTCTCTTCTAAACTGGTAAAATATTTTCTGGCCCACTTCGATACTCCCGCAAAATACCCGTTAAGAGTTTTGGACCCTTTTGCCGGCACCGGCACAACGTTAACCACCTCTGCCTCAAAAGGGCACCATGCCACCGGGATCGAGTTATTGCCGGTGGGCGTTTCCGCCATTCGCGCCAGGCTGGCGGCGGATACCGTGGATATTAACGAATTTCAAAAATACCTTGATAAATTAAAGAATTTCCCCCTCGAGCCTTCGCATTCTGAATATTCTTTTCCCCATTTGCGCATCACCGAAAAAGCGTTTCCTCCGCATACAGAACGGGAGTTATCCGCATACCGGTTTTTCCTCGATCAAATTGAAAATGAGCAAGTGCGCTATCTATTCTGGTTTGCCTGCCTTTCGATTCTTGAAGAAATAAGCTTTACCAACAAAGACGGCCAATACTTACGCTGGGACCACCGTTCCGGGAGAGTGCTGAGGTCAAAATACCAGAAAAAAACGATTCGTGAATTCCGGGAAGCGGTCCATGAGAAATTAGGAATCATGCTCGAAGATATTAAGAACCGGAACGGCGGTTCCTTCTCCACGAGAGTAAAAATCGTTGCCGGGTCCTGTTTGACGGAGTTGGTGAATTTTTCCGACAACTCTATCGACTTAATCATCACCTCTCCCCCCTATTGCAACCGTTATGATTATACCCGTAGCTATGCGTTGGAATTGGCTTTTCTGGGCTTTAGCGAGGAAGATGTTAAGCAGCTTCGCCAGACCCTGTTGTCGGCGACAGTGGAGAATAGAACCAAAAGAGAGCACTTAGCCGCTACTTATGCCCGGCAGAACCGGGAGAGCGCCTTTGATTGGGTGGTGGATGGTTTTAATTTCCAGGAGGCCTTGCAGGAGGTTCTATCATTACTATACGCAGCCCGGGAAAACGGAAAACTGAATAACAACAACATACCGCAGATGGTCGCCTCGTATTTTTTCGAGATGAATTTCGTGGTGCATGAAATGGCGCGTATTCTCTCGCCAGGGGGCCGGGTGTATATGGTGAATGATAACGTGCAATACGTAGGGGAAGAAATTCCGGTGGATTTGATTTTGTCCGATTTAGCGGAACACGCGGGGTTGAGAGTTGACCATATCTGGATTCTACCGCGAGGAAAAGGAAACAGCAGCCAGCAAATGGGGAATTTCGGGCGAAAAGAATTGCGCAAATGTGTTTATGTCTGGTCAAAACCGGCCAACACGCGATTGAAACCAGCAAAAGGTGCAAAAATTTCTACCTCGCCGCGGTTTTCACTCCCGAATTAGAGCGGCGAATCAACAAAGACCGCCTGGTAGAAAAGGCATTCGACATCATCAAAATTCTCGATGACCCCGGGGAGAGGGAGAAGTTTTTTAAGGAAATTTTCCACCATGCCCTGCGCATCATCTGAATTTACCCACCGGGAAGCGGGCAATAATCATTCCCATTTACTTTTTCTGTTGACTCCCATAGCGGTAATTCTTTATTTTTTCGCTACATTTTTGATGCCAGAACGATTGAAATAGAAGGGTTAAAGGATAATGGCCAAATTAGGACACGCGCTCATTCAAACGCAAACTCAGGTGCTCAAGCCGCAGCAGATCCTGGTCTCTACCTTGCTGCAGCTCCCCATGCTCATGCTGGAACAGAAGATCAAGACCGAATTGGAACTGAACCCGGTTCTGGAAGAAGCGGAAGAATGGGAAGAAGTGGAGGAGGAAGAGGACGAGATTGCGGAAAATCCGCAAGAAACCGAAGAAATCAAGGAAGAATTCGAGACCCTGGAGGAGAGCAACAAAAGCGAGCAAGAGAAATTGAATGAGGAAGTTCAGGAAGACATCAACTTAGAAGACCTGCTCCCCAACGACGAGGACTATTCCGAGCCGCGCATGCCGGTAGAGCACCCGGAAGAAGAGCGGGACATGCCGGAGCCTTACCTGGAAAGCATGTCCGAACACCTCATCACCCAACTGCAGATGCTAAAGCTCTCGGAAGTGGAATTTCGCGCCGGGGAATATATCATCTACAACCTGCGCGACGACGGTTACCTGGATTCGGAAGTCACCGTCCAGGCGATTGCGGAGATTTTTGAAATTGATCCCGAGATCGTGGAGAAGGTTTTAAAACTGATCCAGCGCTTCGATCCGCCCGGAATCGCCGCCAGAAATTTGCAGGAGTGCCTGGTGGTGCAATTGGAAGTGCGCAACGGAAACGGGCAGCACGCCATCCCCCTGCGCATTCTCAAGGAGTGTTACAACGATTTCATCAACCGCCGTTTCGAGAAGGTGGCCGAGACGCTGGGTATTTCCCTCGAACAGGTGAAAGAAGCGATGGTCGAAATCAACAAGCTCAATCCCAAACCGGGGGAAGGTTACTCCGACGCCAAACAAAACTACATCATTCCGGATTTTTACGTGGAAACGGTCGATGACGAGCTGGTCGTCTCGCTTAACGAGTATAAACTTCCCGGCCTGCGCATCAGCAACGTGTATAAAAACATGCTCCGGCAGCCTAAAAAACTCTCCCGCGACGAGCGCAAGTTCCTGAAAGACAAAGTGGATTCGGCCAAATGGTTCATCAAGGCGATCCGCCAGCGCCAGGTGACCATGCAGAAAACCATGGAAGCGATTGTCGAAAAACAACGCGATTTCTTCCTGCACGGGCCGGAGCACATCAAACCCATGATTATGAAAGACGTCGCCGAAAAGATCGAAATGGACATTTCCACGGTCAGCCGGGTGTGCAAGGGCAAGTACGTGCACACCGATTACGGGGTTTTCGAGCTGAAATACTTCTTCAACGAAGGGATGGAAACCGAGGAAGGCGAAGATATGAGCACCTTGCGAATCAAGGATCGCCTGAAAGAGATCATCGCCGCCGAAAACCCCCGCAAGCCCTATAGCGACGACAAGCTCGCTGATATCCTCAACCGCGAAGGCATTCCCATCGCCCGCCGCACCGTGGCCAAGTACCGGGAGCAGTTGGACATTCCGGTGGCGCGGCTAAGGCGGAATATTTGAAGGTTTTAGTACCCTGGTATTTTAGTGTCATGGTGTTTTGGTGCTTGAGTTTTATAATGCAATGATATAACGCGTTAAAGAGCGCAATTACCAAAACACCATAACACTTGAGCACGAAAACACTTGTGGCGAAGCCCCGCCGCGCAAGCGGCTCCTTTGGAGAAGGAGTAAACCATCCTCCTGGGAAACATCCTCTCCCCTCCCCTCTCATTTTTCACTTCCGGCATTTTGGACTTTTATTTGTTATCGCTCCTGAAAATCTGTAAATTGGCGGCTCAATAAATGCTGGCAGAGGTGCGAATGAGCGAACAATTTCCGAAATTTCACGGAACCACGATTTTAGGGGTCATCAAAGACGGCGAAGTCGCCATTGGCGGCGACGGGCAGGTGACCTTTGGCAATACGGTGATGAAGCACAAGAGCAACAAAATCCGCTTGCTGTACAACGGGCAGGTGCTGGCGGGTTTTGCCGGGGCGGCCGCAGATGCCCTCACGCTCTTTGAGATATTCGAGGAAAAATTAAAAAACGCCAACGGGAACCTCACCAAAGCGGCGGTGGAGCTGGCCAAGGAGTGGCGGAAAGATCGTTTTTTGCGCCGCCTGGAAGCCATGATCGCGGTAGCCAACCGCGAGAAGGGATTCATCATCTCCGGCACCGGCGACGTGCTGGAGCCCGACGACCAGATTCTGGCCATCGGCTCCGGCGGCCCGTACGCCCTGGCCGCGGCGCGGGCGCTGAAATCGAATTCCAATTTACCGGCCCGGGAGATCGTGGATAAATCCTTGAAAATTGCCGCGGATATTTGCATTTACACAAACGATAAAATCAACATCGAATCTTTATGAAAACAACCGACCTGGTATTGGCCGAGCCGGCAGGAGCAGCGGTCAAAGAATACACTCCCCGGCAAATCGTCGAGGAATTGGATAAATATATCATCGGGCAGGACAATGCCAAGCGCATGGTCGCCATTGCCCTGCGCAACCGCTGGCGGCGGCAGCAGGTGGAAGGCGCCCTCCGCGACGAAATCATGCCCAACAATATCATCCTGATCGGCCCCACCGGGGTGGGCAAAACCGAAATTTCCCGCCGGCTGGCGAAACTGGCCAACGCCCCTTTCATCAAAGTGGAGGCCTCCAAGTTCACCGAAGTCGGTTACGTGGGGCGCGACGTGGAGAGCATGATCCGCGATCTGACCGACATTGCCGTGAACATGGTGCGGGAAGAAAAAAAAGCGGCAGTGCAGGACAAGGCGCGCGACCTGGCTATCGAGAGGCTGCTGGATATTCTGATCCCCCCTCCCCCGCCCCCCAAAACCCCTTTTTCCGCGGAAATCGCCAATGCGGAAAGTGCGCCGGAGTCATCCTATCAGCAAACCCGCACCAAATTCCGCCAAAAGCTGCTCAAAGGCGAGCTGGATAAACGCTCCGTGGAGATCGACGCTCCCGCGGATTCCATGCCCACCATGCAGATATTTTCCCCCGGGGGCCTGGAAGAGATGGGCATCAATTTGCAGGAGCTTTTCGGCAATTTTATGCCCAAAAAGGTGAAAAAGCGCCGGGTAACGGTGCCGGACGCCCTGAATATTCTCACCCAGCAGGAAGCCCAGAAGCTCATCGACATGGATGAGGTGGTGCAGGATGCCATTCGCCGGGCGGAAAACAGCGGAATCGTTTTTTTGGATGAGATCGACAAAATCGCCAGCGCCGGGGGCCAAAAATTCGGCCCGGACGTCTCCCGCGAAGGGGTGCAGCGCGACCTTCTCCCGGTGGTGGAAGGAACCACGGTGGCAACCAAGTACGGGATGGTCAAAACCGACCATGTTCTATTCATCGCCTCCGGGGCGTTCCACGTTTCCAAACCCTCGGATTTGATCCCGGAATTGCAGGGGCGCTTTCCCATCCGGGTGGAGTTAGGCAGCCTGAGCACGGAGGATTTTGTGCGCATTTTAACCGAGCCGCAAAACGCCCTGGTCAAGCAATACGAGGCGCTGATGGCCACCGAGGGAGTTCATCTCGAATTCACCGAAGACGCCATCCGGGAGATCGCCGAAACCGCCAGTTTTGTCAATTCGAAAGCGGAAAACATCGGCGCCCGGCGGCTGCATACCATCATGTCCACCTTGCTGGAGAATTTGCTCTTCGACGCGCCGGAAGTAAAAAGTAAAAAAACCGCCATCGACGGCAAATTCGTAAAAGAGCGCTTGAAAGACATCGTGGAAGATGAGGACTTGCGGAAGTTCATTTTATAGCGACAGAAAAAAGAAAAGAAAGACCTCAAAGGTTTTGTAAACCTTTGAGGTCTAAAACGGAGGATTCATGTACAAACACTTTCTATCGATTGCGGACTTAACCAAAGACGAGATTTACGAAATTTTCGATTTGACCCGCTCCCTGAAAGAAAAAACCCGCCGGAGAGAGCAGCACCACTTGTTAGCCGGCTACACCCTGGCGATGATCTTCGCCAAGCCCAGCGCCCGCACCCGGATTTCCTTCGAGACCGGCATGTACCAGCTGGGCGGGCACGCCCTCTACCTTTCGCCGCAGGACATCGGGATCGGAACCCGCGAGGCGGTGAAAGACGTGGCCCGGGTGGTTTCCCGTTACAACGATATGATCATGGCGCGGCTGTTTGCCCATTCCCATATCGAAGAGTTAGCGGAATATTCTTCCGCGCCGGTCATCAACGGGCTGACCGATTATAATCATCCCTGCCAGGTCATGGCCGATGCTTTTACCATTTTAGAGCATCGCGGCAAGGTGGAGGGGTTGAAAGTGGTTTTCGTGGGCGACGGCAATAATGTGGCCAATTCCTGGATCAATTTTGCCTATCGCGTGCCCCTGCACCTGGTCATTTGCGGCCCCCAGGGCTACCCCCCGGACGCCCAAACCTTAGCGCGGGCGCGGGCAGCCGGCCACAGCAAAATCGAAATCCTCAACGATCCCCGGGAAGCGCTGAAAGACGCGGACGTGGTTTATACCGATGTGTGGGCCAGCATGGGCCAGGAGGCGGAGGCGGAGAAACGGAAAAAAGCCTTCATGGCGTACCAACTCAACCGCGAGTTAATGTCTCACGCGCCGAAAAATACCCTGGTGATGCACTGCCTGCCCGCCCACCGGGGAGAAGAGATCACCGATGAGGTGATGGAAAGCCCCAACTCTATCGTTTTCGACGAAGCGGAAAACCGCATGCACGTGCAGAAAGCGATTATGGTAAAATTAGCTGGAAAAGCCTAAGAACCGGAGAAAAATATTATGGAACGTCGAAAAAAGGTGTGTTTCGTGTCGGACCAAAATACCTGTCGCAGCATTATTGCGGAAGTATATTTACGGAACCACGGGCGGGATCGCTTTGAGGTGCAAAGCTTTGGTTTATCCGCCGACCGGGTGCATTTCCTGGTGCAGCAGGCGCTGACCAAACGGGAAATCAACCCCAATTACTCTTTTTCAAAAGTGTACGACGTCATCGAAAACCAGAAATTCGACTACGTCGTACTCCTGCACCCGTCATTGAAGGATAAGCTTCCGCGCATCAATTACGATTACCAATTACTTACCTGGAATTTCGATCCCCTCCTCCTGAATGGCCGGGATGAAGAGGCGATCAGTCAGGACATTGCTCGCCTGTGCGATCAGATCGAAGCCCGGGTAAAAACATTCGTAAAGGAGAACCACTAAATTTTAGTGAATGGTGTTCTGGTTAACCATCAGGCGGTTTTCCAGCGAATCCAGGTGGTGTTCATAGCGCTGTAATTCTTTGAGCTTGCGATAGAGAGGGGATTGTACTTTGCGGTGGGACTTGATCTCTTGATCCCCGCCCATTTTTTCGATTACTTCGATCATCTTCCGGTAATTCTCGTCGTACGCTTTCCGTATCTCGTTCAAAGACTGCATATTACCTCCTGAGTTAACGTTGTTGGCCTATTATAATGCAAGAAAGTGAATGCCCATTTGACTGTTTTAACAATTTTTTTAAGGAATTAACTTTTTCAGGCCGTTTGCGGCCCCAAGGCCGCCCCGAATCGCGTGGGCGCGGTTCAATAAAGCCGAAGCACGAAAAGGCGAGTTAAGTTTCGATAAATCATTATATTAAAAACATAATTTTTCTTATTTTTCGGTTTTATCGGAAACCCCGGGAAGCGCAGCCCCGAACTCAAGATTGATCGAAGTCACAGCGCCTTGCTGCAAGTCACTTTCCCGCGGTTCCAGGCGGTTGTAAAACACCCTCATGAAAGCGCGTATTTCTACTCCCCGGCGTATTCTAATCTTACAAACCGCCTTTGTCGGCGATGTCATGCTTACCCTGCCTTTGCTGCAAACCGTGAAGAAGCTGTTCCCCAACGCCGCGCTCGATTTTTTAGCCATCCCTGCCGCCCGGAATATCTTAGAAACCCATCCCGATATTCACCAGCTTATCATTTACGACAAGCGCAAGCGCGATAAAGGCATCATTCCATTTTTCCGGCTCATCCGGCGTTTACGGGAAAACCGCTATGATCTGGCAATAGTCCCCCACCGTTCGATCCGCAGCGTCGCGCTGGTGTGGGCGGCGCGGATTCCCCTGCGGATCGGGTTTGACCGCAGCGCGGGAAGGTTTCTATTGAATCGAATCATCCCTTACCGCACCGGGATTCACGAGATCAACCGCAATTTGCACTTGTTAGACCCCTTCGGTATCGCTGCGGATGAAAAGGTTCTCCCGAAGCTCTTTTTTAGCGATGAAGATGAGCAAGCGGTTTTCGAGTGGATGAAACGCCGGCAGCTCAATCAACTGGAAAATTTAGTCGCGCTGGCGCCCGGCTCGGTGTGGGCGACCAAACGCTGGCTGCCGGAATATTTTGCCCGCCTGGCTAAAATGTTAAAGGAAGCCGGGTTTCAAATCGTTCTAATCGGCGGGGAGGCCGATGTGGAAGTAGCCCGGCAGGTAGAGCAGGCTATCTCGTCGCCGGTATTCAATGCGGTCGGAAAATTCACTATACGACAATCCGCTTTTCTCATCCGGCAGGCGCGCCTGTTGGTGACGAACGACAGCGCCCCCCAGCACCTCGCCGCCGCCGTGGGAACCCCGGTGGTAGCTATTTTCGGCCCGACCGTTCCGGCATTCGGATTCTATCCCTATGGGGAGCGCGACCGGGTGGTAGAAATTGGAGAATTGCCCTGCCGCCCCTGCAGCATTCACGGAGGGCAAAAATGCCCCATCTCCACGTTCGAGTGTATGAAAAAATTAACTCCCGAACGGGTTTTTGGGGAGGCGCAGCAAATACTGAAAGGGTGAAATTGAAATTTCTCTATTCACCGTTCATTATTCACAATTAACTTGAATGGGGAATAGAGAAAAGTGAATGGGGAATGATGGCGCCTGATTATTTTCGGATAGACGGGGAGCACCCGGACCCGCACATTTTGCGCAAAGCGGTAGAACGCCTGAATCGCCCGGGGGTAATACTTCACGCCACGGAAACGGTGTACGGCCTGGCGGCGCGCTGGGATAACGAAGCGGCGCTTCAAAAAGTATCCCACATCAAACGCCGTCCCCCGGAACAACCCTATTCGATCATGATCGATGATAGCGAAGCGGCGCTGGCGCTTTCGGGCTGGAATTCCATGGAGTTGCGCCGTCTGCTGGAAGCGCTTTTTCCCGCGCCGCTGACCTTGCTTTTGCCGCGGAAACGCCCTCTTGAACCGGGTTTCTGGAACCAATTCCCGGAAATCGGATTCAGAATGCCGGACCACACCCTGAGCCGGGAGTTGGTAAGGCAGGCCGGCGCGCCCCTGATCACCACCAGCGCCAACCTCTCCGGAGAAACGCCGCCGGCCAGCATGGAGGAAGTGAACCGGGAAATTTTAAGCGGCGTGGATTGCGCTTTAGACAGCGGCGCCTGTCCGTTGAAAACGCCCTCAACGGTAGTCAAAGTGGATTTGGAGAACCGCACTTATGCAATCGTGCGCCCCGGGGCGTTTCCGGAGCAGAACCTGGAAGAAATCATCAACTCGGTCTGGAAATGATGTATAAGGTCTTATTTGTCTGCACCGCCAATATTTGCCGTACCCCCATGGCAGAATCATATTTCAACCGCCTGGTTGAGCAGGGAGGGTTAGAGGAACTTATGGGCGCGGAATCCGCCGGCACCTGGGCATTTGACGGGGCTTCCGCCGCGGAATTGAGCCGGCAGGTTTGCGCTGAAAACGGGCTGGATGTTTCACGGCACCGCTCCCAGTCCATTGATCTGCACTTGATGAAATCCGCGGACCTGGTGTTGTGCATGGCCCAGGAGCATAAAAACGACCTGGCCCGGGTCTTCCCGCACTTGCGGGAAAAAATATTCACGCTCAAGGAATTTCAGCAGCGCATATCCGTAGAATTGGCCTCGATTGCCGATCCCTACGGGAAATCCATCGAACAATACCGGGAGACATTCGGGATCATCGCCCGGGAAATCCGGCGCATTTTTCCCCTGGTGCGGCAGCAGGCGCAGGCAAAGAGGGGTGAGGTTTAGGGCATAGGGTACAGGTAGAGCAACACCTTATACCTTATACCCTATACCTTGCGCAGCATAATTTTAGGAAGATCGTAACTATTCAGGCATTTTGCCACAGAGTTCACAGAGCACACAGAGACATGGAAAAATTTGTTGAACAAACCC
>JABWBP010000003.1 GCA_013360445.1 Calditrichaceae bacterium
ATTCATTGAATGCTCCTGCTGTTTGAGATTGTCTTGTCTCTTGCTCAAAACAATTTACAATCTCTCACGGCAGAGAGCATTAATTGTTTAGGACTACCGAATTTTTTTATGTCTCTGTGCTTTCTGTGGCCTCTGTGGCAGAACGCCTGAATAGTTACAGTGCTGGTTAGTTTATCGAGCATCCCCGAAGAGGCAGGCCAGCATCGAGCAGCGCAAAATCTACTTCTCCACCGGCACCACCCGCCGGGAATACCCCCGGGCGTTGCGAATCTCATAGTTAGAGAGATCGGGATCGGAGATGAACGAATCGCCGATCAGGGTATCGGTTGCGGTGGTGAACTTGACGGTCACATCGCTAATCACTTTTTGTTTTTGATTATCCCACATCAATTCTTCGGTTTCCAGAATCACCCCGTCGTTAGAAACCACCACGACGTTTCCCCCGGCGGTTAAATTCCGGGTCAGTTGGTAGTAAACCCCTTCCCGGGAAGTCAAAACCGAGGTGGGCTGGCCTTCGCGGTCGAAGAAGTCCACGTGGACGCTGTCTTTTAATACGGTCTGGCTGGATTTGTTATAAACCGCGATGTAACCCGCCCATACTTCCGCCATCCGCCGTCCTTCGCGGGTAATGATGATGGTGGATTCCCAGCTTTCCTGATCCGGCAAATCTCCAATCTCCGCGGCCGCTCCGGCCCCGGAAGGCTCTTCCCGGTGGTCGCTACAGGCGCAGCAAATTATCCCGGCCAATATCAAAATGGTTAATCGCTTCATCTTCATATTCGAGAATGGTATTGGGGTGTTATAGTGTTCACGTGTTAGAGTGTTCAAGTTTTTGAGATTCACGGGCCTGGCCATTCAAACACCAAAACACTTGAGCACTCAATCAGACAATCCCCGCCCGCATAATGTCGTGCAGGTGGATTACGCCGATCAATTCTTTTTGGGAGTTGACCACCGGCATGGCGATGACCCGGTACTCCTCCATTTTTTTATAACCGGTGTAGGCGAGGGTACCCTCTTCGATGATCTTGGGCGAGGTATTCATCACCTCTCTTACCGGAATGTGGAAAAACTGCTCGGTGCGCTCCACCAGGCGGTTTAAATCCCCGGTGGTGATCACCCCTAACACTTTTTTGTCTTCGCTCACCACCATGCAAATCCCGCGTTTGGAGGCCATTTCCAGCACCGCTTCCTTCATGGAAGCTTGCAAAGATACCGTCGCGATCCGCTCGCCGGTTTCCATCAGGTCGTTCACTTTCAACAGCAAGCGGCGGCCCAGGGTTCCGGCGGGATGGAGGAAGGCAAAATCTTCCCGGGTAAAGCGCCGTTTTTCTAACAGCGCCATGGCCAGGGCGTCGCCCAGCGCCAGCATGGCGGTGGTGCTGGTGGTGGGGGCCAGGTCGTGGGGGCAGGCTTCTTCCTTGGCGCCGATATTGAGCACCAGGGTGCTGTGATTGGCCAGGGCGGAATCCGGGTTAGCGGTAATGGAAATGATCGGCGCCCCGATGCGTTTGAACACCGGCAGCAGGTTGAACAGTTCGTCGGAATTGCCGCTTTTGGAGAAGCAAATCACCACGTCGTCTTTGTGCACGATGCCGATGTCCCCGTGAACCCCGTCGGAAGCGTGCAAAAAATACGAAGCCGTGCCGGTAGAGGCCAGGGTGGCGGCGACTTTTCGCCCCACCGCGCCGGATTTCCCCAGCCCGGTGACGATCACCCGCCCCTTGCAATTATAAATGATGTCAATCGCCTTGACAAATCGTTCGTCCAGCTCATCTAAAAGCTGGTACACCGCTTCCGCTTCCAGGGTAATTACCCGGCGGGCGGTTTCCAACAGATCTACTTCCGCATCGGTTACGGCGAGGTCAAAATCGGTTTTCAAGAATTACTCCTGTAGTGAAAATGAACCATCATTGACTCAACACATAAAGCTATACGATAAAAGTCTCGCAAGTTGCATTTAGCACGTAATCTGATTTTTACTCACAACTATTTTCTGATAGCCCTCTTGTTAAGTGTTGCTCTACTCTGGCGCGGGGATTTTAACCGCAGAGATCGCGGAGTTCGCAGAGTTTCGGAAGAGGAAAATAAATTTCAAGAAAACATGTTACGATTCAGCCCACTAAAAACACTAAAGAACGCGCAAAGTCCCGCACCCCGTGTTCCCTTCCCCGATGCCTTTAGCCCTCTCTTTTTTTTAGAGTATTTAACGTGTTTCGTGGGCTGAATAGATACGTACAATTTACAATTCATTAAATTGAAAGATTGATAAATTGTCCCTATCCACTTAGGCAACCCCCCTTTCACCTGATCAGCAACATCTTCCACGATTGCTCAAAAAATCTTGTTTCTGCTGAGGAAGCAGCCTGCCCCTTTGGGGATACCCGCAGGCGGTAAATATACAGACCGCTGCTTACCTCCTGCCCGGTTTCGTTATGCCCGTTCCATTGCACTTCATACTCGCCGGGTGGTCTATTTCCGCTCACAAGGGTAACCACTTTCCTACCGGTAATATCGAAAATTTCCAGACGGGCAAATCCACCTGCCCCCCCGGGGAAATCCCCAATCCGAAATCTGATAGTGGTGGAGGGATTGAAGGGGTTGGGATAATTTTTATAAAGAATCGCTGTCGCCGACACAAGAGCCGGTTCGGGCGCGAGCGCCACCAGCGGCGAGGTGTATTTTAAAACCGTGCCGTAGGCCCCCACAGCAAAACCGGTTAAGGAATCGGTAAACACCAGGTCATAAATGGCGGAACTGTCCGGGGTATAGAGGTCAGTCCAGTTTACCCCCCCGTCAAGAGAATACATATAAGTGCCGGTAAACCCCAGGGGCGCCCAGGCTTCCGTCTCAGTGCGGAAAGAGAGCGCCCGCGCCTGGCCAAAGATGGCCAGGTAAACATACGCCCAGGTGTCGCCGCCGTCGGTGGTTTGAGCCCTCCGGGAGCCTAAATCAAAATCGCCGCCGATAGCAATCACGTTCAGGGAATCCTTGAAATGCATGTCAAAGTAAGGTTCCGGGCCTACCACTTTGGGAGTCCAGCGCTGGCCGCCATTGGTAGTCTTCCAGATTACCCCCCAAATATCAAACTTCCCGCCCATGGCAAAGCCGTATTGGGGGGAAAAAAATTTGAAATTTTGAATGGGATATTGTGCTCCCGGCCCCGGATCAATGATTGCCTGGAGCCAGGTGCTTCCGCCGTCAGTGGTGCCCAGGATCGTTCCGAAATCTCCGCCCAGCCAGCCTTTCAGGGAATCGAAAAACACTACCGTATAGAGAAATTCTTCCGGAAACACTTCCTGCTCCCAGGAATCCCCGCCGTTGCTGGTCTTTAGCATAATGGTTCCGTAAGTGGTATCATTCTCTGCCGGGTAGAAATTGGCCAAAGCCCAGCCAAAATTCTCATTCAGCATAAAAATATCGATAATGCGGTCATCAATATTGGAATTCTGTTCTACCCAACTTTCCCCGCCGTCAATGGTCTTGAGGATGATGCCCTGCTCCCCGGCCGCCCACCCCTGCTGGTTGTCAAGAAAATGCAGATCGATTAAATCCTTGGTGGTCGGTTTGTTCAGAAGGGTCCATTCTCCCTGCCCGTAGAGGTTGAGGGTAATGGCGAGCATTAATAGAAAGTATAGATAGAAGTGTTTTTTCATTATTATCAGACAGCCTTTAAGGTTTTATTTGTGATATTTGGCTCCTTGAAATGTCAATGATTCCATGGGCTAAAGAATCCGGATTTAAAGGATCGAACTATCTTTCCATTTTCTGCATCACTCCATACACCTCCACCAACTGCCGGATCGCCTCCGGGAATTTTTCCAGCGCCAACTGCGAGCGGGCGTCGCTGAGGGCGTTGGGCGGATCGGGATGCACTTCCATGAACAGGGCGCTCGCCGCGCCGGTAGCCAGCGCCGCCCGCGCCAGGGGCAGGATGAACTCCGGCTGGCCGCCGCTGGCGCTGCCTTCTCCGCCGGGAATCTGCACGCTGTGGGTGGCGTCGTACACCACCGGGTAACCGCTGCGGGCCATGATCACCAGCCCGCGCATGTCCACCACCAAATTCCGGTATCCGAAGGTGGTTCCCCGCTCGGTCAGGAGAATGCGGGTGTTGCCGGTCCCGGCGACTTTTTCGGCGGCGTTTTGCATGTCCTCGGGCGCGAGAAACTGCCCTTTTTTGATATTCACCGCCCTGCCGGTGCGCCCCGCGGCTAACAGCAGATCGGTCTGGCGGCACAAAAACGCGGGAATTTGCAGCACCTCCGCCACTTCCGCCACCACCGGCGCTTCCAGCTCGTTGTGGATGTCGGTTAGCACCGGAAGGTTGAATTCCCGGCGCACTTTTTCCAATATTCCCAACGCCTGCGCAAAATCAATCCCGGTGAAGCCCTTCAAGGAAGAGCGGTTGGCTTTCTTGTAAGAGGCTTTGAAGATGAACTGCACCGGGAGGTCGCGCACGGTTTTGGCGATGGATTCCGCGGTGTGCAGGATCATTTTCTCATTCTCGACCACGCAGGGGCCGGCGATGAGGGTGAGCGGTTGACCCGCGCCCACGGTGAGGCGTTCGGTGATTTGAACCTGTTTCATCAATGCGCTTCTTTATGCGCCGCGGTGTCTTCCGAATCATGCAAATGGCCGGGAGCAGGCTTCGCCGCTGCTTCATACAGCCGTTCGACATAATGAACGAATTCCACGTACGCTTTCACGAATTCCCTTCCGGCTTCTACATTATCGGGATCGAATTTCTTTTCGGCCATCAACTGTTCAAAGTGTTTTTGAATCCCGTTCTTTACCGCCTCATTCAGCAGTTTCAGCAGGGGATCCGCGGAACCGTTCTCCAGCGCACGGTCTGCGGCCGGAATTGCGGGACCCAGATCGCGCCCGGCGGGCTTCAGCCCTGTATAAGGCGCCCCTTCACCGGCGCGATGGATTCGCACCAGCGTCTCGAAAAAATACATGTCGGCCAGTTCCCGGGCTGCGGAGCTCAGTTTTCGCACCTCCAGCGTTTGCTGAAAGGCCTTTCGGATTTCGGGTTCATCGTCTTTTTGCACCCAGATCAGCGCCAGGTTCACGTTGCCGCTTTCCAGCGCTTTTTGGGCGGCTTTAACGACCGGGCCATCCAGGCCGTCGCAATGGGCAAGAACCTGGCTGGTTGCCGTCAACAAACTTAAGAACAAAAGAATTAAAAAGGGAAGCCCGGTGATAATGTCGTTGCGTTTCATGGGTACTCTCCTGTTCTGTGTATGGGCGAAGCATTCCGTGCACGGTTTTTTCCGGAAAACTGTACGCTTTCCCGGGAATGCTTCGCCCCTTCTGTGTATGGGCGAAGCATTCCGTGCAGGGGTTTTTTCCGGAAAACTGTACGCTTTCCCGGGAATGCTTCGCCCCTTCTGTGTCCGTCACCCTACCTCCAGGGCTGCCTTCACAAAATGCACGAAGATGGGGTGCGGGCGCATCACCCGGCTTTTCAATTCCGGGTGAAACTGGCATCCCACGAAGAAAGGGTGATCGCCTAATTCGACCATCTCCACTAAATTGCCGTCCGGGGAAAGGCCGCTCAGGACCATCCCGTGTTCTTGAAAGATGCGCCGGTAATCGTTGTTCAGCTCGTAACGGTGGCGGTGGCGCTCGATAATGATTTCGCTCTGGTAAATTTTCTGCGCCAGGGTCTTCTTCACGGTTACGCAGGGATAAGTGCCCAGCCGCATGGTGCCGCCCTTTTGCTGCACCGCTTTTTGGGATTCCATGATATGGATGACCGGGTCGGGCGTACCGGGATCGAATTCGGAGCTGTTGGCGTGTTTCAAACCGCACACGTTGCGGGCAAATTCGATCACCGCGCACTGCATTCCTAAGCAGATGCCGAAAAAAGGAACCTTGTTCTCCCGGGCGTAACGGATCGCCGCTAACTTTCCTTCGATGCCGCGGTGGCCGAATCCGTAGGGTACCAGGATGCCGCTGACGCCGGTGAGGAAAGGTTCCACCCCCTGGCGCTCGATCTCTTCCGAATCTACCCAGCGCAGACGAATCCCGGCGTCGTTGGCCACCCCGGCGTGAACGAATGCTTCCATGATGCTCTTGTACGCGTCGTGCAACTGGGTATATTTACCGCAGATGGCTATCTCGACCGTTCGCGCCGGGGATTTTATTTTGCGTATAACCGTCTCCAGGAAGGCCAACTCCGCTGCCGGGGCGGGCGCGCTAAGCCCTAACTTTTCGATGACCAGGTCATCCAGGTTTTGCGCGGCCAGACGCAGGGGAACTTCATAAATCGTTTCCACGTCGATGGCCTCGATAACGCCCTGGGCTTCCACGTTGCAGAACAGGGCGATCTTGGCTTTGGCGCTCTCATCCAGGGTGCGGTCGGTGCGGCAGATCAAAAAATCCGGCTGAATCCCGATCTCCCGCAGCCGCATGACGCTGTGCTGGGTAGGCTTGGTTTTGATTTCCCCGGCGCTGCTGATGTAAGGCAGCAAGGTAAGGTGAATTTTAACGGTGTTTTTCGAGCCGTATTCCAAGCAAAATTGCCGGATGGCTTCTAAAAAAGGCTGGCTTTCGATGTCCCCCACCGTTCCCCCCACCTCCACGATGATGACGTCCGCATTGGATTGCCGGGCCAGCAAAACGATCCGGCTCTTGATTTCATCGGTAATGTGGGGAATGACCTGCACCGTCGCGCCTAAGTAATCGCCGCGGCGTTCTTTGGAGATCACGGTATTGTAAATCTGCCCGGTGGTGATGTTGTTCATCTGCGACATGTTCTCGTCGATGAAGCGCTCGTAATGCCCCAGGTCCAGGTCCGTCTCCGCCCCGTCTTCGGTAACGTAAACCTCGCCGTGCTGGTAGGGGCTCATGGTTCCCGGATCGACGTTGATGTAAGGGTCGATCTTCATAATGGTGGTTTTTAGCCCGCGGGATTTGAGCAGCATCCCCAGGGAGGCGCAGGTGATCCCTTTTCCCAGCGAGGAGACCACTCCGCCGGTCATAAAAATAAATTTAGCCCGAGAGGGAACGTCAAGATTATTCACCAATTCAGACCTCTAACGATTTGTATTTTTTTATAGCCATTTGCTTGCCCCATTGGGGTCGCGCATCATGAAATTGTCATTTCGCTGCGCGGTCATTTGCTGCGCGTCATTCGTTGTCATTAATTGTTGCACTGCTTCTTACTTCTCACTTCTCACTTTTCACTTTTCACTTCTCACTTTTCATTTTTCATTTCCAGCAGTCTTTCCACCGCTTCCACGTCTTCCGGGGTGTCCACTCCCGGGGAAAGCATGTCCGCTTCCACTAATTTCAAGGAATATCCGCGCTCCAGAATGCGAAGCTGTTCTAACTTTTCCCGGGCCTCTAACGTCCCTTCCGGCCAGCTCAAAAATTCCATCAGAAAGGCTTTGCGGAACACGTACACCCCGATATGGCGGTACAGCCGCGGCAGGGGGGAAAATTCCTCATCGCGGTGAAAGGGGATGGGCGCGCGGGAGAAGTAGAGGGTATTTCCGTTCGCATCGGTAATTACTTTTACGACCGCGGGATTGCGCCATTCCGCTTCGGTTTTCAGGGGATATCCCAGGGTCGCCGCAACCGCCTGGGGATCATCCAACAGCTTCCGCACCGCCTCTCCTACCGCCCGGGTAGAAATCAGCGGCTCGTCGCCCTGCAAATTGACCACGATTTCCGCCTCCAGGTCGCGGGCCACAAATCCCACCCGCTCGCTGCCGTTGCGAATTTCCGCGGGGGTTAAAGAGGCTTCTCCCCCGAAATCCCGCACGGCCTCCAAAATACGGGAATCGTCCGTGGCCACCAAAACCCGGTCCACCCCGGGGATTTGCGCGGCTCTTTCATAAACCCGGCGGATCATCGGTTTGCCGCACAGGGGAATCAAGGGTTTGCCGGGCAGCCGGGTAGAAGCGTAACGGGCGGGAATAATCACCGCGATGCGGTCTTTCATTTGATCACCCCGGGCGTTTTAAAGAAGCCGCCCTGGTTTGAACGTGTATCCATTAAGCCAAAAGGTCGTGCGAAAATAAATAATCGGCGCGGGAAAAACAACTGATAATACCAAAGGCAGCAGGCAAAAAAAATGCGCTTCGGCGGCAGCGGAAGCGCATTACAGTTTCGGTTTTGCAGGAAGAGCTTATTCTTCGAATTCCTCATCATACTGATATTGAATGTCATTCAAGATAAACTTGCGGGGATCCTGGGCTTTACCCTTGTAATGCACTTCGTAATGCAGATGGGAGCTGGTTGCCAGCCCGCTGCTGCCCACTTCGCCGATTTTATCTCCCCGTTTCACGAACTGGCCCTTGCGCACGTAAATTTTGTTCATGTGGCCGAAGTAGGTTTCAAAGCCGTACACGTGATTCAGTTGAACGAACAAGCCGTAGCCGCCGTTTTGCCCGGCCGCTACCACGTAGCCATCGGCCGGGGCAATGATGGGCGTGCCGCGTTGCCCGGCCAGGTCGATTCCCCGGTGGAAATGAATGCGGCGGTGAATGGGATGCCGCCGGTTTCCGAATCCGCTGGACAGATAGGCATCCAGCACCGGCACCAGCACCGGCAGGTAGCGCAGGGAATCCTGGCGGCGCTCCACGGTGGCCAGCAACTTCTGGTAACTGTTCTTCTCTAAGCGAACTTCGCGTTCGAGCTTGTCGAGAAGACTCAAATTTTGCAGGAGCTCATTTCCAAAGGAGAGTTCATGGACATTCAAATGGCTTGCCGGCTCGGCATTGGCCCCCCCGATCCCTACCTGGCGCACGTCGGAATTGATGGGCGGCAAATCCAGCATGGTGCGGATTTGATCGTCCCGTTCTTCCAAAAAACCGATGCTGGCGCGGATTTCATGAATCTTTGTCCCGATCTTTTCCAACTCTTCTTTAAGAACTAAATTTTCCTTTTTGAGCTGGTTGATCTTGGAGTTCTGGCTGAAGTCGATGATAAAATCCACGGAATATTTAAGGAGCAGAACGATAATGGCAAAACAGGCGAGGGAAATCAGGGCAATTTTCTTGAACGAAAGACTGAATTCTTTGATCTCGGAGGAGTTATTCGGATTAACATATAGAATTGTCGGTTTCTTTTTCATCGTATCAGAACCTCTATTTGCTGTCGAAGCTTAATAATTTACCACTGGAATGGAAGAAAATAACCAAATCGCCTATTTTTGTCAATACTTCCTCAAAATAAACTTAAAATCTTTGTTCTTTTCGGAATTTCTGCTCTTAGAGAAAAAATTCCCCCCTCTCCGCTTTTTCAAGGTCTTTTTACTTCCATCCGTTCTTTGGGATTAGACGTTCGATCCGCGGATTCGAAAATACGCCTTTTTCAAATATTAGCTCAGGAGTTTGAATCCATGGTAAAAGTGCTTAAAGTGAGGGGCATGAAGGCGGTTGATCTTATTGGAACAGGGCTTTAATGCTGCCCCAGGTTTTGGCAAAGCTGCTAATTTTGAGCATTACCGTAATCGATTCCGTCACCTGGAAAGTGCCGTCTTGATTGCGAACGCGCAAACGGTAATAATAGACATTCTTAAGCCCCGCCAAATTGCCGTCGATGTATTGGTATTCGCTGTTATTTCCCCTGGGAGTTACTTCACCGATTTTTTTGAAATCCCGGTTATTGGCGCTTCTCTCTACAATGAAAAGGTCGATATCGTTCTCTTCGCTGGTTTTCCAGGTGAGAATGATTTTATCCTGTGAAGGCTCTCCGCTAAATTCAATGATCACTGCGTCTGCATACACGGCCAGCGCAATCAGCAAGATACCGAACAATGTTATTTTTAGCTGCTTCATCAATAACTTATCATTTTAGCCGCCCCAAATTAAACGATTCGATCACAAAAAGCAAGCCGGTATTTTGAATTTTTCGAAAACCGGGCAGCGACTCAAAAATCGAATCCGAAAGAGAAGTGCACCATTTCCCGTTTGCCCGGCAAGGAAGCGTAACTTAATTTGAGCGGTCCCAGCAGAGAGTTGATCGCAAAAGACACCGAAAGGGAATGCAGGAAATCCGAACCTTCGATTTTCGCATCGGCTCTTTCCCAGGCCGCTCCGATAGAATAATTCCCAAGCAGGTAAGCCTCTATCGGCAAATTCCAGCGGATCCGGTAGCGGATGTCCAGGCCGGCCTGGATAAACTGGCGCCCGAATTTTTCGCGCTCGTGCAAACCCGGGAAATTGTTCTGCCCCCCAAAAAAGAAAAATTCCGTAAACGGCAGGGTCAAATCCGCGCTGCCGGCATATAGATAAGGATGATAGTTCAGTTTTTTGTCGAAAATCGGATAGTATCCTTCCAGTCCCAGGAAAATTTTGGTAAACGGTTTGGAGCTTTCCAGGATTTGCTGGTTGCCGGTTTCCCAATACCAGCGGTTATAAATCCCGTTTTCCGGGAAGGGGATTCGGTCCCGCTTATCCACCACGGAACGGATGGTGAAGGAGCGCAGCCGGTATTTGTCCTGGTAAGGAAAGGCGGGATCACCGGAAGTTACGCTGATGTTTTCTACCCTTAATTCCGCAGAAATAAGACCCAGGCGCTTGATCTGCTGCCCGATCACAAAATGCCCCCCGCGCACGGTAGTCATATACTCTCCCTGCAAAACCAGGCCTTGATAATAGCGGTCCTCCCGCTCCTCATAATAAATCGATAGACGTGACGTCAAATAAGTTTTATAGAGCCGCACCGCGTTGAGCAGGCCCTCGGCGTGGCGGATATAATCTCCCACGGAACCGAAAAGGCTGGCCTGGGTGGCGGTACCCAGGAAATTGTCGT
Source organism: Calditrichaceae bacterium (assembly GCA_013360445.1). Taxonomy (GTDB): domain Bacteria; phylum Calditrichota; class Calditrichia; order RBG-13-44-9; family J075; genus JABWBP01. The sequence continues at coordinate 10,768 of JABWBP010000003.1, forward strand.
TGAGCAGCTCGACGAATCCCTCCGCTTTTCTTTCTAACGATACATGGGCGCCCAGCCGGGCGATGGAATATTTTCGTTCTTTGACTTTAATAATCAGCACATTTTCCTGGTTTTCCTTGACGGCGTTGATCAATACCCGGTCGAACAGGTCGGTGCTGTAAATATTCTGAATACCTTCGGTTGCCTGGGCGGCCCGGAACAACTCTCCTTCGCGCAGGGGAAATTCCCGCAAGATGACCAGGTCGCGGGTGACACTGTTCCCGCTAATCCGAATCCGGTCGATATACCCCTCATCAACTTCGATCTCCAGGTTCCCGGTCTCCGGTTGATAGGCGATGGAGCGAATCTGCGCCAGGGAGTGCCCCTGGCGGATCAATTGGTTCCTCAATTCGACCATGCGCTTTTCCAGGATGACGATATTTAAGATTTTGCCGGATAATTCCGCCGCCAGGGGGGCGAAAATCGAGTCTTGCAGCACCCCCCGGTGCCGGAAAACCACCCGGTTGATGTGCGGCTGCTGCAAGACCCGGAACACGGCCTCGCGCTGCTCCCCGTCCTCGCGGATAACCGCGTAAGCATCTTCCAGGTATCCGCTGTTGTACATCATGCGCAAATCCGTTAGCAGGTCTTCCCGATAGATTTCCTTGCCCGGCGCAGTTTTAAACCGTCCCCGGAAGGTTTCTAAAATCTCCCCGGACATCCCCTCCACCCGCAGGGCGGTTATCGCGCCAAGAGATTCGTATTCCCCGCGCCGCAGCGCCTCGGCCCGGGCGATTACCCCGATCAGGGAGTCCATGGAACACACGGCGGAGCGATATCCCATTTGAATGATGGAATCCGACTCCTGGAAATTTCCCCCTTTGATCTCCCCCAGGTCGGGCGTGAGCAGGAAATCCGCTTTGCGGCGATTTTCCTCCGTGGAAGCGGCCATCATGATGGTGGTGGCCTGGTCGGCGATCTCCCAGGGAAGATTGATCTCCTCTTTTTTGCGAAGATGGGAAGTGGCGTCCACCGCGATGACGATATCCGCGCCTTCTTTAAAAGCAACCTCGACCGGAAGGTTATCGGTAATGCCCCCGTCCACCAGCCAGAGGCTGTCGATTTCCACCGGGGCGAAGAGCAGCGGAAAGGCGCTGCTGGCGTTGATCGCTTCCGCCAGGTCGCCGCTGTCGAGCACGATCTTGCGCCCGCTGATGATATCCGTGGCCACCGCCCGGAAGGGAATTTTCAGGTTGTCGAAATTGTTGGCGGCCTGGAAATTGGCTTGCAGCAGGCGGTTGTAAAGGGTCTGGAAGACCTTCTGGCCCTGGGAAATCGAGGAGGGGATGGTGGGAACGAAACCGTCCAGGCGGAATTGCAGTACGTGGCGGCGGGGAATGTCTTTCTGGGAGAAAAAAAGCTGGGAGCGGTAGGTTTCGTCGGCAAAGATGCTGTTCCAATCCACCTCCCGGATGATCTGCTCGATCTGCTCGGCGCTGAATCCCGCGGCGTAAAACCCGCCCACGATGCTGCCGCTGCTGGTTCCCACGATCAGGTCGATGGGGATATTGCGCTCCTCGAACGCCTTCAACACCCCGATGTGGGCAAATCCCCGCGCGCCCCCGCCGCTGAGCGCCAATCCCACCTTCATTTTTTTCAGGGGAAAATAGCGCAGGTTGCGCAGGGGGAGCTCCGGCTGGGCTTCTTTCTCCAGGGCGACGCGGATTTCTTCACGCGCTTCCCCGGCGTGGAGGGGCAGGCATGAGCACCAAAGGAAACAGGCGATCATCAAAAAAGAACCGGAAATTGCCGGGAGCGCAAGAAATAGTTTCATAATTTGTTACTGTTCAGCCACAGAGACCACAGAGATCACAGAGGAAGAATTTTGGATATCCACCACTTCGTGGAGAGCATTTAGAGCCTTATATCTCTGTATTTGGAACATAAAGCGGTTTGTTCAGAAATTTTTTTATGTCTCTGTGCACTCTGTGGCCTCTGTGGCAAAATGCCTGAATAGTTAGCATATTTTTCATAATAAGGCCCATGCTGCACCGCGGTTTCGTTTCAAGCGGTGCAATTTTAACCAAAAAAAGGGGTGGTAAAAAGGAAAAAGATTTGGGGGGGGAGAAATTGCTATAACGGGTGTGATTACCTGTGCGGGCGAGTTCTATCAGCGTCTCCTGTGCTCCCAGAACCCGGAACGGAATAGTTTTATACCATGTTGATGTACTCTATCACAACAAAATTCTGAATCCAAATTGTTTAAAATGATAGTCTGCGGTAAATGCCTCACTTATGTTTTCTCGTTGCATAACGACGAATGATGAAATGTCGGTTAATCCCCAGTCTTTATCAGAGTATTTCTTGTAGAGTTCCAGTGCTTGATCGAATATCTCATCCGTAATCTTTGTTCGCTGAATATCTTCTGAAGTCTGCAAATGGTTCAATGTCTTTATAGCCAATTCCTTATGTTTAGCCAGGGCATTTCCGATTTCCACGACAATGTAATCGGTTATAATAAAGCGAACCTCCTCCAACTCTAATGCCTCGTTTACCTGAACGGCTTATTTATGGAGAGTATCTCTTTTATTTACCAGAGCAAGTATTCCACCTGTATCTAAGAAAATCTTTCTCATCTCTTGGAACCATACAAGTAATGGTCATGATTCGCTGCCAAATCCTCAACTCCTAAATCTTCCGCAATATGAATTAGTTTCGATAAGACGTTTTTATATCTTTTTACGGCCGTTTCAATGAATTTTTCATAACTTCCATCAAAATCGTTTTGTACAATTTCTCTTAATTGTCTTTCTATCTCTGGTTTTAATTTTAATGCAAGTTGTAACATTTCAGTACTCCTTTCCCGAAGTGATGCCTTTGCAAAATAATTGTTCGTTTAAAATCTTTTCGGTAACATATCAATTTTGGAAAAACATATCCAGTAATTTTTTGTGCATTTTTTGGTAATCGCTAAATTTGACCGGTGGTTCCCATGAGGTAGATAACACTATTAACAACCTCCCGGAGCTTTAGAACCTCGGGGGGAATTTGAGGGGCGCTATTCTTCTATTTCTGCCGCCAGCTCGAAGGCGCTGTTATGCGCCATGTTCCTGGCGGATGGCAAGAATTCGATTGATATGGTGGAAGACATGATTTGCCTGCATCTCCACAACAAATCCCACGGACACGCGAGTGATTTGTCCATTCGGTTCGCGAAATTCGACGGATCGCTCCCATGCGTCCGCTCTCTGGGCAAGGAGGTCGAGAATGTGTGTTCGAGTTGCCTTGAGCAGATCCAGGGAAGAACTCACAGGGCGGCGCGCATAGGCCCAGTTCGACGCCCAGGTCGTTTGCGGGATAGGCCAATACCAGTCGAGGTGAAATTCCGCCTGTTCGTTCCCCAGGGCCATCTTGATACAGGATTTCCAGATATCGTCGCCATCTGCGATATGGTGGACGATTTCACGGATTGACCAACCTCCCCGGGATGGCGCCATGTCGAGACCGGATTCCGACAAACCCTTGATGGCGTTCTCCAATTGAGACGGTCCATCCGCGTACTGCGCAAGGATTGTCGCCTGGTCGCCTGTGGCTTTCATGTCGGATGCTTTCGATACCATGGTCGATGGGTGGCGCTTAACGTCAATACCCCGCAATACTGCGCCGGCATTCTTAATCCTTATTCGGCTGGCGGGATAAAATCTCGTAATAAGATTTTATAAACTCCTTGTATTCCGAAGAATACCCCTCTTTCAGCGCTTCTAACATCTCCTTGCGAAGCTGGTTTTCCCGTTCCAACAGCTCCTGCTTCAATTGCGGGGGGGATTTGGCGGTCACGTTATCTTCCCGCTCGGCCTGGCGCTTTTTGGAGTATTCCTTCTCGCGCACGGATTTCTGGGCGTCCAACAGCCGGGAGAGGATGCGCTCCTGGCGCTCGATGACCTTGCGGTCCAGGCGCTGCTGCTTCAGCTCTTCGATCACCTCTTCCATCTCCTCGCCCAATTCGCCCAAACGGCCCGGCACGTCCTGGCGGTTGCCCATTTCCTGGTTCAAATTTTCCAGGGAGCGGCGGATCATCTCCTGCTGCGCGGCCAGGCGGGCCATGGCGTCCGGGGATAGCTGCATCTTTCCCTGCCCCTGCTGCTGCAACAGTCCCATGCTCTCCTGGTTCAACTGCCCCTGCTGCCCGGCCATCTGCTGCATCTGCTGTAAAAATTCCTCGAAACCGGAAGCGGAATTCGACTGCATCATCTGGTCCATGGAATTCTGCATCGACATGACCGCCTGGTTGAAATCTCCCATGGCGCGCTGCTGCGACTGCGCCGCCCGTTTGGGATTGCGGTTCTCCAGGCTCGCCAGGGATTCTTCCATGTTCTGCACCAGGGAGGACATGGTCTGGCTCATCTGCGGGGAGAGGAAGAAGGTCTTTTTGGAAATGTCGATCAACTCTTTGATGATTTGCGCGCTGTTTTCCCGTAATTGCGACTGCTGGCGGGCGATGTCGGTAATCTGCGGGGAGGCCACGTCCGCCTGGTCGGATTTCTCGAACAGCTGCTCCTGCCGGAAGGAAGAGCGCAGCAAATCCTGCTGCACCTTCTGCATGGCTTGCAGCAATTCTTCTTTCTGCATCCGGTTCATGTTCTGCTGCGCCTGCTGCATCATGCTTTGCAGCATCTCCAATTGCCGCTCCAACTGCTGCCCGCTCTGCCGGCACTGCGACATCTGCCCCTGCCGGATTTGCTGCTCCATTTGCTGCATCTGTTGGCCGAGTTGCTGCTCCTCCATGAACTCCTGCGCTTTTTCTAACTCCCGGGCGATTTCCGCCATTTCTTTCTGAAACTCTTCTTTGGCCTGCTGAAGTTTTTCTTCGAAAAAGCCGGTATCTTTTTCCAGGTTGGCTTCCTTGTCGGCTAATTGCTCTTTCTGCGCCTCGCTCAAATTCTCTTTCTGTAACTGCTCGTTGATGGCTTTCTGCTCCTCCGCCAACTTTTCGGCCATTTTGGCCAGCTCATCCATTTTCTGTTCCAACTGTACCCGTTTCAGCAGCTCGTAAGTGCGCTCTATTTTCTGCTCGAATTCTTCCATGGAGAACTGGAACTGCTCCATGGCCTCTTTCAGCTCTTCCATATTGGCGTTTTCCAGGGCTTCCTGGAGCTTTTTCATCGCTTCCAACAGTTCCGGGGAGGCCAGGTCGCGGAACATCTGCTGCAATTCCATGAACTTTTCCAGGGTCTCCGGGCTAATCATGTTCTGGTTATCCAACTGGTTGGCCAGGTCTTCGATTTCCTTGCGGATGTCTTCCAACTTCTCCAGGGCTTGCTGCTGCCGCTCCATCTGCGCCTGGATTTCCTTTTTGCGCTCCCAGGAAAGCTCTTCTTCCCGCTTCATCTCCCGGTTGATCTCTTGCAGTTTCTCCTTCAATTCTTTGGCGTCCCGGGCGACGTCCCGGGTTTCCTCCACCTGCTCGTTCATGGCCTGCTCGGTTTGCTCCAGAATATCCGTGAGCGAGGGCAGGCGCAGGATGTAGGATTTGCTCCGGGCGCTCTTGGGTCCGGCGACGGCGTCGTTGTCCCACACCTCCGCAAAATATTCTACATAGTCTTCGGGTATAAGGTATAAGGAAGAGAGGTCCCAGGCGTATTCGGCGATGGCGCGATTGGGATCCAGCGCCTGGTAGGGCAGCGGCAGGGCGAATTCCGTGGTGTCGCCGCGGGAGCCGGCGTGAACGTGAAAACCCTTCAGCAGCAGCTTGCTGAAACCGTAATCGTCGCGCAGGTTCAACAGCAGGGGGATTTGCAATTCGTCGCCCAAATCCAAATCCTGGCCGGGGCGGGCGATTTCCACGTAGGGGCTTTCATCGGAGAGGGCGAATACCGAATACGTCACCGGCTGGTAGTTGGAAATGCCGTCGCTGTCTTCGATGATGATGCGATACCGGGTATCTTTTTCCACCACAAAACTGCCCCGGGCGCGGTTTTCCGCCACGGCCAGGGGCAGGCTCAAGGAGTCTTGCGACGAGGCCGCGGCGTCGCGGAACCATATCGCGGCTTTGGCCAGTTTTTTGTTTGCTTCGATTTCCAGCTCGACCCGGGTGCCGCGCAGGGCGGTCACTTCCCCGCTGTTGGGGGGCAAAAACGCGGCGGGGAGGCGGGTGTAAGCGGGATAGACCAGTTTGGCCTTCAGCTCCCGGATGAAGGGGCGCTCTAACACGGTGACGATGCCTCTTTCGCTGCGCGCCAGCCGGTTCTGGAAGGTAGCCATTTCTACCCGCGCCTCGAACCAGTAAGAGAAGCCGGTTTTGGCATGATTCATCTCGTAGGAAAAGCTTTTGCCGGAAATTCCGCTAAGCTCTAACCGCTCCGTCGCCGCGGAATCTCCCGGAACGGCTTCGGTGCGAATTACCAGCCAGAGTTTGTGGGGGGTCACGCCCTCGTACTCGCCGCGCAATTGCAGGGCCTCGTTCTTCAACACGGTCAGGTTGCCGGAGAGGTTTTTCAAGGTTACCGGGAGCGGTTTTTCGAATGACTGGGTGGGATAGAGCACCTTTAAAATCGCCTGGCTCATGGACGCGGGGAAAATAATAAACAGCAGCGCGAAAATCGTGGCGGCAATAAGCAGGCGATTGGCCGGTTTGCGAAGGATTTGCAGGGAAATGATACTATAAAAATTGGTATGGCGGAATTTTTCGTAGAGCTGCTTCAGAGAGAGGTTTTTGAAGGGCGGGTAAACCGCTATGCCGCGGTCGTGATAGATTTGCAGGAAGTTGACCAGCGAATCCTGCACCGCGGGGTCGTTTTTGCCGATGCGGCGGGACAGCTCATACAAATCCGCTTCCGCGGGCCGGAGCGCCCGGCGCAGGTTGGGAGCAATCTCCCGTATCGAGAAGAACAGAACCAGCCCGCCCAGGAGAACCCAGAAACCGAGGCGCAGCGGCGCGGCCACGTCGAACGCCATATCTATCAACGCGAACCCTAACAGCAGGGCCGCCGCGACCGCCAGCAGGCGCAGCAACGCCCGGGAGGCGTTCAGCAGGTAATAATTCCGGTTTACCTTCAACAGCTTTTGGTAGGCGGCCTGGTAAAGCTGATCGATTTCGGGTTTGGGGGACATAAGCTCCTCGGTTTCGCTTACGGAATATAAATTCGACCTGCTCCCTTATTATTCCTCTCCGCTAAAAATAATCACTCAATGTAACAATGCCCACAGCAGGATATTGGTTCCCATCTGCAAGGCGGCGCGGCGAATTTCCGGGGGGTCGTTGTGGATCTCCGCGTCTTCGCAGCCGTCGCTGATGTCGGTATTGAAGCTGTAAAACGCTATCATCCGCCCCTCGAAGAACAATCCGTAGCCTTTGGGCGGCCCCCCGCCGTGTTTGTGCACCTTGGGCAGGCCGTTGGGAAACTGGTAATTGATGTGATAGATGGGATGGGAAAAGGGCAGTTCCACCCAGTCGGATTCCGGGAATACCTTTTTCATCTCCCGGCGAAAGGAGAGATCCATGCCGTAATCGTCATCCGCCCACAGGAATCCCCCGTTGATCAGGTACTCCCGCAGCTTGCGAGCTTCCTCGTCGGAAAATTTGATATTTCCATGCCCGGCGATATAGGCCAGGGGATGCTTGAAGAAATCCTTGTCCAAAATCCCCAGGGCGATTTCCCGCTCCGTGGCGGCCACGGCGGCGTTCCGGCGCATAAACTCGAACAAATTGACGAAGGTGGTGCGGTTGCCGTACCAATCGCCCCCGCCGCCGTATTTGATACGCACCACGGTGACGGGGGACTGGGAAAAAGCCGGCGCTTGCAGGCACAAACCGGCGAGTATGATCGAATACGCGAGGTTTTGAAACTTCATAGGATTGATGCGGTGATGGATGGTGGTATGGCAGCGAACTTCCAAACTCACCACTCTCGATTCACATCCCGGGCGCGAGCGCGCCAAAGCATGAGCGAATTGAGAATGGTGAAGGATTAGCCGGATCGCCGTGAATCTTCACTGAAATCTTTATGCACCGCTCTGCATATTGCGATAATTAGCGGCAAACGCCCGCCGCTTATCACGGCTGTTCAAATTCATCTTCTTCAGCCAGGAACGCACTTTAAGCCAGCCGACCCGGGTGAAACCGAAATCCGCGGTATTCAGCCACTTATGAATCCGGTAAGCGCCGAGATCGGGGTTCTTGGCCACAATATAGCGAATCTTGTCTTCCACGGACATGCTGACCATGTCGAGAATGCTCGGTTTTTTAGCGGCCGGGCGCGGGGTTTGGGACGGTTCCTGCGCCGGGGTAACCCGGGGCGGGCGGGCGGGTTCTTCCGCGGCGCGAGGCGGGGTATCCATCCGGCTGATGGTAGGCCCCTGCGCCGCCGGCTCCGGGGAAAAGGCCGGGCGCGCGTCCTGCGCTTCCCGGGGAGTGCTGGAAACCATTTCTACGTATTGAGATTCCTCGAATTTATTGATCGCCGCTTCGATGGTATCGTAAACGTCCAAAATGTGGTGAAATTCCAGCAGCTCGAAGATTTCATAGACATCCGGGATCATCCGCACTAACTTCAAGTCGCCGTTGTTTTCCCGAATCTGTTTGATTTCGCTGATAAAAATCCCCCAGCCCGCGCTGCTGATGTAGTCCACGTTTCCCAGGTCGATAATGATTTGATACTTCCCTATCTTCAAAAGATTGTTCAACTCCCGTTCTACTTCCGAAGAAGTGGTCGTATCAATATACCCTCCGACCCTGATAATCGAAATCTGGCTGTGAGCCCCCGCAGCCTGGGTGGATACCTGAATGCCTTCCATTCATTCCTCCGTATAATGGTTTCCGGTCTGTATGGTTAAACGTCCTTGTTTATTCTTAATTCTCATTTACTGATAGGGCCGTCAAATTTTTTGGCTATTTTTCCGTCTCCTCGTCTCCCACAATATCCACTTTGCTTTCCGCATCTTCCTCCACCGGCTCCTCGAAATCGTTTTCCCCCGCTGCCCCCTCCTGCGCTGCAACCGGTTTCTGGTTGGAAGGTTCGGAGGGAAAAGCGCCGGGAATACGTTTTCCGCGCGCGGAGATCATTTTTTCCTTCGCGCGGGATTTGGTCGGGGGAAGGTTGGGCATAAAGGGCATTTCCGCGGTCTTCTGATCGTCGCTGCGGAAACCGACCATCACTTCCCCGTCCAGGGTTAGCAGCGGGGTTCCGGGAGGTTTGAGCCGCTTTTTCCCACCGCGCTGCACAAAGGCGAGCCGCTGTTCTTTGGTATTCAATTTTGCCCGCCGCAACTCTTCATAGACCAGGAACGGCGAAATCTCCGTATATGCATATTTTTCCGTGTTCAGCATATCGCTGATCTTCTTAGGCCCAAACTCCGGGTATTGCCGGATAATATCATACATTTTTGTTTTAACTTCAATACTTAAATGCCGCAATCCCAGGTTGGTGTAGCCGTGCAGCATTTCCCGCAACAGGTCGTACCCGCCTTCCTGGTAAATGCGCTTGTAGCGGTAGAAGGTGGTGGGGGAAACTCCCACTTCTTTGCAGGTATCGGCAACCGACTGGTTGTTATCGGCCTGCACCTGTTCGAACAATTTTTTGAACGTATTTACCTTAACATCGACCGCCGCCATGTTTTCTTTAATAGCAACTAAGGTAATATCGTCATTCTGTTCGAACCCGCCGGTAAAGGCCAAGATATCCTCTTTGATGCTCCGGACGAATTCCTCCACGTCTAAGTGCCCGTATTTGCGGATGGCGGCCAGGAAGCGCTCTTCCCCGTAGAGATCCCGCTGGGGATTCATGGCTTCGGTAACCCCGTCGGTATAGAGAATGAAAATATCGTCCGGGTGCAAACGAATGCGGTCGGCCTGGATTTTTTCCCCGAACAGGCGAATGTCCGGCAGGGTAATCCCCACCGGAAAACCGGAGGGATTGAGATAGTAGGTTTCCTTGCTCTTCCCGCGATAGAGGATCATGGGATTGTGCCCGGCGCTGGCGAAAGAGACCATGCGCTCCCGGGAATCTAAGATCACGTACAGCATGGTCACGAACATACCCTTGCGGATATCGTCGGTCACAAAGGCATTCACCCGGGTCATAATGTCTGCCGCGTTGTCATTGCCGCGGGATTCCAGCCGTAAGGAAGTGCGGATCATGGTCATTACCAGGGAGCCGGGAACCCCCTTGCCGGAGACGTCGGCCACGCAAATCCCGATCGACTGGTCGTCGATCTCCATAAAATCGAACAAATCCCCGCCCACCTCTTTGGCGGATTGGTAATAAGAGGCGATGTCGTATCCCACCACGTCCGGGAAATCATCCGGCAATAGCATCTGCTGGATTTCCTGCGCCACCTGCAACTCTTTCTGCATCCGCTGCTGTTCGATGACGCTGATCTGCGCTTCCCGGAATTTATTGGTCACTTCGCTAAAAGCCTGGGCAATTTCCCCTACCTCGTCGCTGGCGTCGATGTCGATCTCGTCCTGGTCCACCTGCCCGCGGCCAACCTGGCGCACCCACTCGGCTAATTTATGGAACGGTTTGGTGATCAGGGTAACCAGCAGGGCAATTCCCGCGGTTCCCAGGGCAAAAACCAGCAGCAGGATAAAGATCAGGCGGTTCTTTTGTTTTATCACCAGGTGGTGAATGTAAACCTCTTCTATTCCCAGCAAGGTGTATCCGATTGGCGCCGGATCGATGGATAGTTGAATGGGAGAAACGAAATAATAGACCATGCCCGAGTCGGTCATAGCGGTCTGGTACACCGTGACGTCTTCAAAGGTAGCCGTGGTTTTCAAGTTATCGAAGCGCATCGATTGGGGGACCATCTCCAGATTGATGGGATAGAACGCGATTACCTCCAGGTTCTGCTTCAGGATCATCACCATGCGGAGCATTTCGCTGCGGCTTTGCTGAATGGATTTGGCGTTTTCAAAGAGCTGGGTATCTTTCTCCTGGCGAAGCGGCTCGTAATTGACCCGGGCGAAATCATTGCTGATAGAAGTGGCTTCGGCAAACACTTTTTCCCGAACGTCGGCCTCGATCCCCGCCTTGAGTAGAAAATAGGCCGCCAGGGTCAAAACTACCATAATGATCGATGTTACCATGAAGGATTTATTGCGCAGCGACAGGGAGCCAAACCAGGAGAGATATTTCGATTCTTCCACTGCTTCCCGGGTCTTGGCCAGCCGCAGCTCGTTGCCGTGGCCGGTGATGTTATACTGGATGTCATCCATCAGCTTGCGCATCATGTGGATGCCCAAACCGCCCTTCTTGCCGATCTGCACGTATTTCTGCAAATCCGGATCTTTGACCTGGCGGGGATCGAAGCTCCTGCCCTGGTCGATGACCACGATGGTAACACTTAAGCGGCGGATAATGGCGCGGATGGTGATTTTGCCGTCTTTGATGTCCTTGTAACCGTGGCGGATGATGTTGGTGCAGGCTTCATCCACCACCAATTTGAAGGAATTGATGATCTTGTCGGAAATTTTGTACTTCTTCCCGATCTGCTCGATGAAGTCCCGAATTTCCTTCAGGTGCGCCATCGAGGCAGGGACGACAATTTCTTCTTTTGAGATATTCTTAAACATCTTCCACTTTCCGCTTTATTGATTCCCCCGGGTACGGTTAATACGATCTTCGGTCGTTTTAATAGCATCCTGAAGTTTTTTGTTGTAAGGATATTTTTCCGCCAAAGCTCTCCAGATCTCCAGCGCCTTATCATAACGCCCGGCCAGGAAATGTTCCGTGGCGATGAGATACTGCCGTTCGGATTCCGGATCCATCTTCTCCCGTTTGGTGCCCAGTTCGCGCTGGGTCTGTTCGTAGTATTTGCGGATCGCCTCGTTGGAGGGATCGAGCTGCAGCGCCTCCTCGAATACCGTGTTCGCTTCCTGGTACTCGCCTAATTCCAGCAGCGCCAATCCTTTCACGGTATATTGCTGCAATTTGATGCGCCTGGTGAGGGTGCCGATCTCATCTTTCAGCTCCGGCGCTTCCGGGGAGAGCAGGAAAGCCTCGCTGAGAATCCGCAGCGCATCGGAATAATTGCCCTTTTGGAATTCCTGCCGCGCCGCCAGCACCAGCTTGCGCACTTCCGCATTCAACTGGCGGTTGGTGGTGTTGATCGCTTCGTTGATCAACGCTTTGGTCGAACTATCTTCACCCGCTATATCGAGGGCTAAGTTAAACTCCTTCAGGGCGTCGGTGAACTGTTTCTTCTGAAGGTAAACATGTCCCTGGTCGAAGCGCAATTTAATAAGTTTTTGTGTTTCCTCGGCCAGTTTCTTATCCACCGCGTTGTCCAACGCCTCTTCCAGCCTCCGGTCGAGTTGATTGTCGATCAAAAACTTGGTGCTGTCGAAGAGAACTTTCGCTTCTTTATTAAACGGATCATCCGTGATTACCTGTTGGAATTCGGAATACGCATCGAAATAATTCCCTTGCTGGAATTCCTGTTTACCCCGGCTCATGTGCTCGGCAATCCGCTGCCGGCGATCTTCTTCTTTGGTGCGCTCCACCAATTCCCGTTCCCGGCGCTTGCGTTCCTCGTTCGCAGCAAAGATTTTTTCTTCCCGCGATTTTCCCAGGTTGAAGGTGATCGAAAAACGATGGGAAGCGCCAAAATCGCCTTCGGTGCTCAAATTGCCGAAAGCGTAATCAATATCCACGAATTTATAGCGCACCCCGGCTCCAAAGGCGGGAGTGCCCTGGTCAAAACCTGCCCGCACCGTGCCCATGTCCCGGAAGACGTATTCGCCGCCGGCGTGAATCACCCCTCCCTCGAATTCACCCTGGGCGTAATCGAGCAGAATATTCAATTTACCGCTCTGGCCGAGGGGCAGGCTTTTCATGACTCCAAAGGTAAGCTGGTAGGCCAGGGTGTCGGTGTTGGCGCCTAATTTCAGCTGCGGTTTGACTAAATTTTGAAAGTGGAAGCCGAAAGAGAGGTTCCTCAGAAACGGGGAATCGAATTCCGGGCGATACATCAACCCCGCATCCAATCCGAAGGCGCTGGTTACCTGGTTAGTGTAGGAAAACGATTGCCGCTGCACTTTAAAGGTAATGCCCGGGGTGACGCCGTACCAGATCTTTTTGGCGTAAGCAATATAGATCTCGCTGAAATCATAGTCTGCGGATACCCCCTGCAACACCTGGTTGTATTCCGTGACGACATTGATGTCCCCCACTACCACCCGGGAATAGCCGATCCCGATGGTGCCAAACTGCAAGGTGGGATAGAGGAAGCCGACGAAATCGTAACTGGCCCCGCTCACTACCAGGGGGGTATGGAAAAGGGAAAAAGAAATCCGCGGCGCGTATTCCAGCCCGGCGGGGTTCCAGAAAATCGCCGAGGGATCATCCGCCAGGGCCACAAAGGCGCGCCCCAGCCCGAAAGCCCGCGCGCCGGCGCCCACTTCGTGCAGGATGGTCTGGGTTCCCGCAGTTCCCTCTTGCGCGTAAATCTGCGAGGGCGCAACGCTCAGCATCCCTGTCAAAAGGAGCGCCCACGCTCTCCCGGGAATTTGTTTCAAACCTCTCATAGCGTGATCTCTATGCTTTTTTTGAAATCGCGATAACACTACTTAATATAAACCACTTTCGTCTGGAATGTAGCGCCGCCGCCGCTGCCATAGTTGACCTTCAGCACAGCTACATACACCCCGTTCACTACCCGCTCGCCCTGGGAATTCCTGCCGTCCCATTCCAGCGCCGAGGTATGCAGCCCCGCGGGCAGGCCGTTTACCGCGCTGCTCCAGACCAGCCGCCCGGTAAGGGTAAAGATGTGCAATTCCGCGTTCCCACTGTTTTCCATCAGGAAATTAAACCGGGTAACGCCCGGGGGCGCCCCGGGAAGCCGGGTTTCCATTCCGAAGGGATTGGGATAATTATGGAAAATTTGCTGCGGGTCCGAAGAAAGCAGCGTTACCCGGGGAGATTGAAGCTGGATTGCCGCCAGGGGAGCGCCTAAGGAATCCACCACGTTCACCCTGCCCACAAACCCTCCGGAGGCGTCAACCTGCTTCAGTTGAATTCTGAAATTCCGGCTGATGGGCTGGTTGGCCATATCGATGCGAATCACTAAGCTGTCGCTTTCTTCCGCCGCGAGGGTATCCACCGGGCTGAAATTGATCTTTACCGGGTTGGCGGTCTGCTCGGTGATCACCACCTCGCCTAAGCGATCCGGGGGGCTGCCGGGTTTGCCCAATTGCTGGCGGTAGAAATCATAGCTGACTACTTCCACCCGGGAAATCAGGTTGTGCATATCTGCGACCGGGGTCCCGGTTTCCCCGTCCAACACCGCAATGTCAAAATTGTTGATAAAAATTGTTTCCACGGTGTTGGGATTGATGAACGCCGCACCTAACACCCCAATTTCCCGCTCTCCCTGGATGTAACTGTTATCGACTTCCACCACGTCATCCAGCGGCTTGATAGTGATCTGGCTGGAAACCATGTTGATGTCAAATACCAGGGTATTGACGCCGGTGCTGGCCGGGGCTTGGGTGTTGACGTCTGACGGCAACTGGGTAGTGAAACCGAGGGTAAAGACGGTATTCACGTCGAAATTCGGGGCCAGCAGGGTCCACTGGAAGCTGGCGGTATTGGTCTGGTTGTCGATGACAAAATCCTTTTCTTCGGTTTCCCCACCGGCAAACTGGAATCCCACCTCGCCGATATTCAAACGCACCCTTCCGGTTCCCTGCACGTCCGCTTCGCCGGCGTTATTTACCGCCGCCTGCAGTACGAATTGCTCGCCCTTCAACACCCGTACGGAAACGGTCTGGCTGGCCAAATTCAACAGGGCTTTGCGCTGCACGCTCACCGGCAGTTCCACCGTATCCCGCACCACGGCGGCGTTGGGCGGGGGCGTATTGGCGTCGCGCCCGCTCACAATTACCGTCAGGACGCCCGGCAGGGTCGGTTGGGGAATATTCTGATTGGCGCGGATGGCCCAGTTCACCACCGCGTTCTGCCCGAACTCTTTCAGGGAATCCGCGGGGTTGAGGAAGGAAAAGCCCTCCGGCAGCCGCAAGGTTCCGCTGCGCTCGATCACGTTCTCCGGGGCATCTACCTCCACTTCTAAAATTCCCACCTGCTCGGTGGACCAGACCGCCGGCGCGGCGTTGCGGATGATGGTAATCTCCGGTTTCTCGGCGATGAAGATCGCCGTAGAATCGCTGCCCACCTCCACGGCCGCGGGAAGCCCGGAATTAATATCCGGGGGCCGCGCGGTGATGGTTACTTTCACCAGCGAGGTATCCACCAGCGCGTTCAACTCGCGGTAGAGGCCGGAAAGTTCGTCTTCGACCCGGCGCAGCTCCGCGGGTTTTTCGATCCCGCGGAAAACCGCAGCGCCCCGGGCCGGGTTCCCGGCGCTCCCCTCCCCTTCCGCCGCGCCGGTCTGCTGCACCGCAACAATCAGGCGGGCTTTTTCCTGCTTCGCGCCGTGAATCCGGCGCAGCAGCGCCGCCGCCTGGCCGTTTTCCGCCGCCTGGATGGTCCAGCGCACCGGGGTATTCAGATCAAATTCTTTGACTAAACTATCAGGGTCGATCACCAGTTTTTGCCCCACCGAGAGGGTCAATTGCCCTTTCGGCGCCGCCGCAACCCCGGCCTGGCCGACGTTGGCGACTACCGCTTCATACACAAAGAATTGTCCCTGGCTGACGGTATTGTTCACCGCGCCGCCGGCAACCCGCCCATCAACCGCCAAAGTGGCGCGCTTCTGAACGTACAGATAGAGGAACGCGGAATCTTCTAACGTCACCGTATTGCTGACCTGGGAAGTCCCGCGAATTTTCACCTTCAACTCTTCCCAAATATTGGTCAGGGAATCGGGAACCTGGATGTTCCACTGCACCGGGGCTCCCGCGGCGGAAATGGGCGCAACCAGGGAATCCAGCGTGAAAATATCCGGCAGGTAGAGCGTGGCCACCCGGTTGATGAAATTGCCGCTGATTTGCGGCTCCACGGTCACCCGCACCTGTTGCAGGGTGGAGACCGTCAAACTGTCGGTTCCCGGGGCGTTGAGGTACGCAGCGGAGATGGCGAAAATCCCCACCTCCACGATGGTAAGGGTGTCGGTATCGCTGCCCTTTTCCAGGTGCACGCCCATGCCCGGGAAACCGTTTTCATCCCAGGAGAGGGTGCTGTCGATGGAAGCGGTGAGCAGGTAGGGGTTCCCGCTGCCGCTGGCCCCGGGTTTGGTGCGCATTTGCCAGGAAATCAAGGCCTGCTTGTTCACCAACTGCACGGTTTTAACGGTATCCGCGGGGTTCAGCAGCCGGAAGGCGGTGGTATCGAACGCCAGCTTTACGGTCACGTTGTTATTGGGCTGAATATCCGCTTTGCCGGTATTGCTGATCAATCCTTCCAGGGTAAAATCCTGATTCTGGGTGAGAGTATCCAAACCGGCGCTTAAGTTGTCGATGCGCAGGGAGGCGCGGGTTTCCACGGACAGGTTGAAGGAGGCCAGCGCCTGGCGGACGTGCGCGGGCTGGTTGGTATTCTCATCCCGCGCGGTAGAATCTAACCGGGCGAGAATCAAGGGCTGCTGCGCGGGTACGGTTTCCGGGGCGAAGATGCGGATGGTATCCGCCTCCGCAAACCCGGTCTTGATGCCGTAATTCAGCAAACTATCGCCCGCAGCCAGCCCCTCGATACGGAATCCCTGCGGCACTTTGATGGCAATGTAATTGGAATCATCCGGCAGCACCGCCGCCTCGCCCTGCTTTTCCACCCAGATTTGCACGTCGAAGGGCTGGTAGGTGCTCACCGTTCCCAGGGTCGCCCCGGGCGGATCCACCACCGCGGCGCGCATCACCATCTCGGCGCGTTCCACCACGGTGACCTGCTGGGTTGCGGTATCGCTGAATTGCCGGGTGGAATCGCCGCCGTCTATGCCGCTGGCGCGCACTTGCAGATCAAAAGTCTCGCCTAAAATCCCTTCTCCCCCGCCGATGCGTAATCTTTCGCCCTGCTTTTTCTGCTGCCCACTGTTCTCGTTCACTGCTCCTTGAGCCGGGAGGGCGAAATCCCGATTTGTATCCAGGATGGATACGTTTTTATCGGGATGCCGCCTGCCCCCGCCC
This sequence comes from Calditrichaceae bacterium, assembly GCA_013360445.1. GTDB lineage: Bacteria > Calditrichota > Calditrichia > RBG-13-44-9 > J075 > JABWBP01. Next base: position 27,824 of record JABWBP010000003.1, read on the forward strand.
GTTTTCCCCAACATTTGCAGGATATTCTCCGCCACGCTAACCGGCCACTCCGCGGTAACCAGGTCCCCTTGCAGGGTTTGCTCGATGGAATCCGGATCGGTGGAGAATCCCGGGGGCAGAATTACCCGGGCGGTGCGGTTCCCGGCCCGAACGTTGCCGGAAAAAATGATGGTTGCGCTCAGGCGGAAATTCTGCCCGGTGGAAACCGTAGAGTCGATCCCGCCCGGCGGGGCAATAATGCTGATATCCGCCACTTCCACCTTCCCGCTCTCCACCACCCGCACCAATAGGGCCAGGCTGTCGCTGGTCAAAATTACCGGCGCGGCGGTATTCAAATCCGGCGGGATGGCAGAATAAAACACCCGGATGGTGTCCGCAGGGCCGGCGGTGGTATCCGCGGAAGCCTGCACCTGCCAGCTACCGCTGAGAATTGCCGGCCCGATGGGCAGTTGGGCGTTGGGTGAAACCAGGGTGTAATCGGCCGGCAATTGAATCCTTACCGAACCGTTGCCAAAGGGGCTTTGCCCGCTTCTGACAATATCGAAACTGACCGTAAATTCCTGCTCCTGGGAATAAACCTCCCCGCCGGGAAGCTGCGCCGCCAGGGCCAGCTGGGTAGGCGCTTGCACGGTTACGTCTTCGCGGTTATCCAGGGGCTCCCCGATAGCCACCGGGGTGTTAGAGGTAACCGAAAATGCTTCTAAAATGACCATGCGGTAGCGCAGGGTCTGGCTGGCCCCCCCGGCGGTAAAGGGGAAGTCGCGGCGGAAACTGGCTCCGGGAGCCAGCACCGTATCGCTGATGGTCTGGGTGAACACCACGGTCTGGTTGGCGTCGTTGAAGAGGCGGATGGTCACGTTGGTGACGGAATCTTCGCCGCTGTTTTGCAGCACCAGCTTCAATGCATAGGGCTGGTTGAAGTTGACCGTGCCGTTGGCGGCGTTGGGCACATTCACCAACGCCAGGCTGTCCACGAACAGTTCCGAAGGGATGATCACCCGCACCGAATCATATACCGTGGAATCGGCGGCCAGGAGGATGACCCCGGGCTTGCGCACGTCGTTGTAGTTCACGCGCAAATGCGCCCGCACCAGCCCCGGGGGGTGAACCCCGGAAATGATGAAGTTGCGGGTGAGCACGGCCGCGCCGGAGGGGGGGAGGATAAACGGGAAATTCTGCGACTGGGTTTGCAGGCTCCAGAGCGCGCTGATGTCGTTGCCTAAGCTGTCGCGGAAAACGTCGATGGCGGCGTTGAGGTTGGCCGCGGACTGCCCGGAATTGCGCAGGAAATAGCGGATTTGCACGTTCTCCTGCCCGGCGATCACTGCATCCGGAACCACGGAAACGGAGTCCACTACCACGATAGCTTCCGGCAGCACGGTCAATTGGCCGGCAAAGGTGCTATCCAGCGCGGTCAGAGTATCCTGGTTGGGCAGGTCGCCGAAAACATGGAAAGCGACGTCGTAGAGGCCGGCCAGGAAATCGGCGCTGATGGAATCCGCCTGGAAAGCGATCTCGCTGGTATCCGGAACTTGCTGGAAGGGGGTTCCCCGGATTACGAAGCTGCCGTTCACCGGGGCGCGGTAAATATGCTGAGGATCGCTGAATTGCAGGTAAGAACTATCCGCCCGCACAAAGAAATTGGCGCTGCCGGTGTTGATGAAGCTGGCCCGGAAAGCTGCCAACTGCCCGTTCACCACGGAATCGGGCATGAGACTGCCGACAACATACTCAATTTTAGCGCCGCTGCTGATGTTGAAGAAACCGGTTCGGGAAATCGGCCCTAAGGAGCCGTTGCCGAAGGTCAGTCGAACCGTTACCGCCACCTCCCCGGCGCGGGCGCTGGGGGGAACGGTGAATTTCCAGCGCAAGGTGTCCGCGGCGGGGGTAGTGCCCACCTGGGTAAGGGTATCGAGCCGGGTGGGCACGATGGGCAGCGTCTGGGGTACGTCGGTATAGACGAATTCCAACACCCCGGGATCGATGCTGACCGGCGCGGTATTGTTTTTCACCAGCGCATCCACTATCACCCCGGTGTCGCCCGCGACGGTTTCAAACGGGGTTACCCGCACCAGGATGATGGAGACGTCTCCCCCGACGTTGATAAACGCCTGGGTATTGATGTCCTGCGAAAAAGCAAGCTGGTGGGGCGGCTGGTAAAAATTGCCCTGAACGCCCAGGATCAGGCGGAAATCGCCCGCCTCGGTCATCACCAGGTCCTCGAATGCCAGCACGCTGGTTTCCCCGGGCAGAATGTTCATGTCCGAAGAATCGGGCACAATGGCCTGGGAGGAAAAGTTGTTGGGATCGTTCGCTTTTTCCACCCGCAGGAAGGTAGCGGCGTTCAACTGCAAAGCGACGCCGCCGAGATTGGTAACTTGAATTTTGAAATCCGCGGTATCGCCGATATCGAAAGCCGGGGAGGAGATCAGGGCATCGAAACGAATATCCGGCTGTGCGGAGATCACAAAGCTGTCCAGGGAATCTCCCGCCGCGGAAACCGGCTTCCCGGAGCTGACTTCCACTCCCTGGGCGGTCGCCCCGGCGTAAATGGTGCTGTCCCCGTTGGGCAGGAAAATGTTGGCCGGAACGTCAATGCGGTAATTCACCTGGGTCTGCTGGCCGGGGTTGAGGATTACCGGGAGGGTGCCGGTCTGCAAACCGACCGGGAAATTGGGCGCATTGTGCAACACCAGGTTGACGGTGTTGAGCTGCGCGGCGCCGGCCCCGTTATTCTGCACCGTGATGCTCGCCGGCACCCCGTTCTGGCCCAGGAAGGCCGAATCCGGGGAAATCGCCAGCGCCGTAATCGCCAGGTTGCCGCGCGGGCGGATGATCAGGGTTCCCGCTAAGGATGTATCCGCAAACGCGGTAGAATCGGTCAAATCTAACCCCGCGGCGGCAATGCGCACGTTCACCGGGCCGGGGCTGGCGCTGTCGGAGACGTTCAAAGTGAATTGCACCGGCACGGATTCACCGCCCGGCACTACCGGCAGCACCGTGGGGTTGACCAGGGCGCCGGTAACCGTATCCCCGCCCACGCTGAAGAGCGCCTGCAGGCCGGTCACCCGCGCGGAAGAGGTGCTGTCATCCCCGTTAGTCGCCAACACGCTGGCCAGGATGCCGCCCTGCCCCTGGCTGGCGGTATCCGGCGCCAGGGTAACGGCGCTGAAGCTGAAATTGGCCGGTTTCAAAATATTCAGGGTTCCGGGAACTACCGCCCCGGTATCTGAAATCATTATCCCGAAGAGGAGGTCGGTGGCCTGGTAACTCGCGTCAATAGTAACCGCTCCGGCCGGCATGGTATCCGCAACGGCCAGGCCGAACTGGAAATTGGCGGTATTCCCGGGGGCGATTTGCACCGGCAAGGGCGTTATGAGCGCAGCGCCAATTCCCGGGCGGGAGGGAATCAAAGCGACGGTATCGACCCGCACGGCAATATTGGACAAGTTTTTGATCCGCGCCGCCGCCTGCAAGCCGATCTGGCCCTGGTTGGCGTTGCCGGGCGTTACCTGCACGGATTGGATTTGCACCTGCGCCGCGGTTACCCCCTCGGTAATCTGCAAAGTATCGAGGTTCTCAATAGCGACGTCGGTGTAACGCTTTGCGGAGAAGGTGTCGCTGTGGCTGACGCTCAAATCCAGGAAATCGCTGCCGATGGCGGAATTGGGGCTGACGTCGATAGTATAAATGAATTCCCGGGTCGAATCGCCCGCCAAAACCACCGGCAGGAGCGCCGGAGAGGTTAAAGTGATGGTGTGCGGATTATTGAACAGCACCGCGACGTCGCCGTTGTCAATCCTTGCGGGAGACTGGCCGTCGTTGCGCACCGTAAAGCGGAACTCCACCCCCGGCTGGCCGGGGCTGACAGTATCGGGGTTCAGGAAATGGGCCTGGAGAGAGAGCCGGGCGCGGCTGAGCACTACAAAAGTATCGGAATCCGCCGGGGCGCGGTTGAAAATCTTCCCGGTGTTAACGTCGGTGTAGCTGTAACGCACCTTCACCTCTTCCACCCCCGGCGGGTAGTTGGGGCCGAGGGAGAAGATAAATTCCACCGGCGGGGTGGTATCGCCCGCGGCCAGGGTAAAGGTCGAACTGCTGTTCGGGGGAATATTATTGAGCACTGAGGTCGAAAGGGTCATTCCCTGGGGCAGCGCAAACCGCGCCGGGGCGTTCAGGGCGCCGCTGTTGGTAAGGCGCACCAGGGCGCGCAGGGAATCCTGGTTCTGCGCCGCGGTATCCGCCAACGCAATGATGCCGGCGACCACCACCTCGGGCGGGTTCTGCACCAAAACGGAATCCGTTGCCGTTAGCGTCGTATCAAAGGTAATCCCGTTCTCCACGCCGAACAGGCGCATATTCACCGGGTAAGGGGCGGCCTGGGCGGGGGAAACAATCGAATCAGAGCGGAATTCCACCTCCACCGGGTTGATGACCCCGCCCGCGGGAACGGAGTAGCTCTGGCGCAGGTACACCGTGTCGGCTCCAAAGGCCAGGTAGGAGAAATTAGGATCCAGCAATACCGCAAAATTGCCGTTGTTGATCAGGCCGGCGGTGAAAACAACCGGCTCCGCGGTGGTAAGGGTATCCGGCGTTAGCGACTGCACGGACAGATTGGCGCTGCTCCCCACGGAGAATACGAAATTGGTATCCGAGCTGGCGTTCACCGGATTGCCGGAGAAGGTGGTTCCCTGGAAATTCCCCGACACCGTGTAAGAGCCAGCGGCGGTTCCGGGAATGGTGGCCACGAATTCGAAATCATGGGTATTGATATTGGGCGGCAGCACCGTGGGATTCCCCGGCGAAGGTACGATATTGGACTGCGGGATGGCGGTTCCCCCGGCAAAGTTCAAAAATACGCTGTCCACGTTCACGGTTACCGGGCCGAATTTATTGACCCGCATGGTGAGGGTGAGGGTATCTCCTAAGGTGACCTGGGTTTTGGAGCCTAATACCCGGGCGACCGAGAGGGTGAAGATCGACAGTGAATTGTTGGGAAGCACGATATTGCCGCCTAACAGGGCGTTTTCGCCGCTGCCGCGCAGGAACACCTCCGGGGCGTAGCTGACGCTGGCGAAATTGGTATCAACGATGGCGGGGATGAAATTTATTGTGGTGATCCCGGGCTGCAAGGTTAGCGGATTGTCTAACAAAGCGGAGAAAAGGGCGCTGCCGCTGCTGAAGGAGAAGCGGGTCGCCCCGGGGTTCAATTCCACCGGGTTGGGGGAAAGGTTTTCCAAATCTAAACTGAATGCTGCCGAAGCGCCCGGCGACACCGCCACGGGGTTCAAATTCCCGGCGTAGCGGATGTGGAAAATATGCAGGTCCAGGGTATCCACCCCGGCGATGAAGGCGCGGAAGAAAGTGGAATCATTGCCCGTGTCCGTAGTAACCACGTTGATCGCCCGGCCCTGGGCGTCGGTAGTTACCTGGGTGAATTCGAACTGGGTGTTGTTGAATCCCGGCAGGGCTGCGAAATCGACCACGGTATTGGGCGCCGGGTTTCCGAAGGCGTCGCGGGCGCGCAGGATTACGGTAATATTCTCTCCCCGCACGGCGGCGATGGAATCCCGGGGAATCTGGCGCATGGAGATCAACTCCAGCAAGGTTGCCCCGGCGGGCAGGGCGGCGGCGTAGGCGGTATCACTGGCCAGCGCCGGAAACGCCAGGGTCGCTACCATTTTCTGAATCCCCGCCGGCGCTCCTAAGGTCCAGGCCGTGGCGGCCTGCCCGGAAGCGTTGGTCAGCCGGGAGGGCGGGTTTGCCGCGCCGTTCTGCGGCTGGGGAATGAAATCGAGGGTAGAATCCGCAATCGGGTTATCATAAATATCTACCAATTGGAAACGCAGCGAATCGCCGAGAACCACCCCGGCGACGCCGGTCTGGTTGTTCCCCGCGACCAACAGGATGCGGTCCGGCGCCCGGTGCTCCGCAAAAGTGGTAAAATCCACCAAATTGGGATTGGTGGAAGCGGAAAATGCGCGAACCACGTAAGTCCCCGCCTTCGTTCCCAGGTGAATTTGCGTTTGCACCCGTCCCTGGGCGTTGGTGGAGCCGTTGTTAACGGTCAAAAATTCGTTCGCTGCGCCGGAGGGTTTCTGCACGATGGCAAAGCTGATCGGGAAATTGGGTACCGGGTTGCCAAACGCATCCGTGACCACCACGCTGAGGTTCTGGGTTAACAGGCTGTCCACCAGACCGGTGGTATCGGCCGGCTGCTCCCGGGTGAGCACCAGCGCCGCGCCGGGAATGACCGTGGCGGTAAAGAAAACCGTATCCGGGTTGGTAGGCTGGCCGAGAATGGTGGCCGCCAGAGTATCCGGGGTGGCGGTATTGTGCACGGTCCAGCCGGTGCTGGCAACGCCGGAGGCGTCGGTTACATCCGTGGGATTGCTCACGCTGCCCCCGCTGAGGGGTACGAAAGTAACCGTGACGCCCTCCACCGGGTTTAAAAATTGATCCAGCACCTGCACTTCGATGGGCAGGGGCAGCAGGGAGTTTACCGGCGCGGTTTGCCCGTCCCCGGCAAATTTGATCAACGAATCCGGCGCCGCCGCCCGGATGGTCACCGGGTCGCTGACGCCGTTTTTGAGCGGATTGGCCTGGCTGCGCGCGGTGAGCCGGAAAACGCCGATCTTATCGCTGCTGGCGGTGAAGCCGGCTACCCCGGCGCTGAGGGTGGCGCTCAGGGGAGAGATGGAGACGTCCGGATTATCGCTAAAAAATTCCGCCACGGTGCTGTTATCGTTGCTCACCAGGTTGTCGTTGACATCGAAGCCCCGCACGGTTATGGAGATGTCGCTGCCGGCGGTGGTATCGAAAGTGGCGGGAGTGACCGTGAAATAGCTGAGCGGCCCCGGTACCGTGGTGACATCGAACTGCACGAACACCCCGGGACTGCCGACCAGGGTGGCATTCGCCTCGTTCAAGCCGGCAGCCGGGCCGGTGGTAAACAGCGCCTGGGCGATACCCTGGCCATCGGATACCACCGTCTGGCTGTTCAAGCCTGCGAAATTTCCGCCCCCGCTGACCACGTCGAAGCGGACCGATGCCCCGCTGACCGGGTTGGACTGGCTGTCGGTCACCCGCGCCCGCAGCAGCCGGTTGGAGCCCGCGGCAATGCCGGTAGTGTCGCCGCTGACTTTACTCACCATCGAAGGAAGGCCGGGATTGACGGTGATGATCCCGGTCTGGGCGGTCAGGGTGCTGTTATTAAAATTAGTCGCCCGGGCGGTAAAAGTCCCCGCTTTCGTTTCAACCACTACAAAATTAAAAAAGCTGTTATTGTTGAAGTATCCTTTCGGCGGATATACCGCGGTGGTGCTCCCGAATACCTCAATCGTGGCGCTGTCGTTATTTGCTACCGGGGCGCCGAATTGATTTAGCGCCGTCACGGTAAATTGGATGGAACCGCCCGCGGTAATCGTGGCGGTTTGCGGCGTTATGGTATAATTCGTGATCGGGCCGGCGGTCAAGGTAATCGCGGGGCTGTTTTGCGCCGCGGTAGAGAATCTCAGCCGGGGATAGAGACGGGATTCAAAAGTATATGGTCCCAGGGTCTGGTTGGGCACGCTGATGCGGAAACTGACCGCAATGTTGCTCTTGACCGTATAGGGCGGCAGTTGGATATACAAACTATCGTTGCCGGAATTATAGAACCAGGTGGCGATAGTAGGCAGGGCGGTGTATTCCGCAGCCGACGGCGGGGTGGCGCGCTGGATGAAGAAAAAGTTCGTCCCATCCACCGCGATGGAATCGACCACCGTAACCGGGCTGGAGAGCGGGTTGTGAATTCGCAGCACGTCCGCCTTGCCCATTTGCTGCAAAATGGTTGCCGCGGTGGTAATAGTATTGAGGTTGAAGCGGAATTTCTGCCCGTTGGTCCCCACGGCTACCTGAGCCGGTTGCAAATTCGCTATCGCGCTGATATTGGCGGAAGGGAAAAAGAGGATCGCCCGCCCGTTGGCCAGGCTGGGATTATTAAAGGAATAAGTGTTGAAATCCAGCCCGAATTTGACCCCCACGGTGGCGCTGCCGCCCAATTCTCCATTGCTGCCGGTTCCCAGGCTCAAGTATTGCAGTTTGATGAGGTTGGTAGTTTCGTACAGAATCACCTGGAAGGTGAGGGGAGAACTGCCCGCTTTCAGGGAGACGTTTTTATATTCGATGACCAATGCCCGGTAAGGGGCGACGCCGATCACTTTTTGGTACACCCGGGCGGTGCTTTCGCTCAGGATCAAATCATCCCAGAATACCGCAATCATGGAGTCCGGGGCGTTGCCGCCGGATAAATTATCATTCGTAAAATAGGGATCGCTGGCCCCGTAATTCCGGAACGTCAAATATCCGTTGCTGCTGGCGTAAACGGTATTGAAGGGCTGGTCATAATAATTGAATGAAAACCCCGAGGGGAAATTCACCGTGTAGAAAACGTCGTCATCGGAGGTAGTCCCAATAACGGTTCCGTCGGATATTTCCACCCAATGAAATTCGACATCCGGGTCGCTTGCCCTTCCCATGCCGGCGGGAGAAATCTGGGCAAATAAAACGCCCGGCGTTATGATCAGGATTGCGAAAAATGCAGACAGCAGTCTCCCAACCAATTTCATAGAGCTACCCCACTAATTAAGTTCGATGGTTACGTCTTTGATTTTTTGCAGGCGGGCTTCCGGGCCAGGCGGGCGCTCGCCGGCCTGGAACACGGTAACCTGCGACGGCGCAGCTTCGGATTGCGGCAGCGTTACTACCACGGCCAGGGTTGACTGCGGTTGTAATTGCTGCCGCACCCCGGACAGGTCAATGCTCAGCCAGCCGGAGGCTTCGTCGTCGAACCAGTGCACCGTTCCGGGAATTTCTACCGCCGCGTCGCTGCGCCGGGACCATAACTGGCTGCCGTCGATGCTGATGCGCACCAGCGCCAGGTTCGCTTTGCCGGAGTCGCCTAACACCAGGAAATTTACCGGGGCGGCCAATTCATTCCCCGCTACTTCGATGGTAATCTCCCGGGAAGCGCCGGCCGCGCCGGGGGAGGAACCATCCTGCGCCGCAGCCGCCGGGGAAAACACCAGCATCAGCCAGATCCCCAGGGTTGTGGACAGCGCTCCCGCTGAAATTTTCATTTCAGGCTTTTTGTGAAACATGTTCAAGGTCCTGTGAATAATGTTGAAGGCAGATTGGGCTGGAGAAAGAGGAGATAACCACCGGCTCCGCGACGGGTTTATAAGGGCATTTTGACGGATGTAGGTATATGAATTCATGCTGAATTACCCCCAGTAATACTCTCGACGGCTACCCGGCGATCATTAGAATATTTGTAAAAGACCATCACATACATTCAATAATATACCAAAAACAACCCCTGACTTGAGAAAATATTCCTGCCCGGCAGGGCAGGTGGTGATAAGTGTCACAGGAGAAAATGTAAAATGAAAAATGAAAAGTGAAAAATGAAAGGTTCGTATGCAATTTACACTTTACATTTTTCACTTTGCATTAAATAATGGCTTTGATGAGAGAAAGGAATTCCCGCCCGTCGTTTTCCACTAAGCGAAGATTCTTGGCAGCTTTATCGAAATGGGGATTGATGCGGGTGGCGTCGCGGAAGTTATCCAGTCCTCGCAAAAAATAGTGCCGACATTGCATCAAGTGAACCAGCGCCAGGTATTGCCACAAATCCGGGTAGGAGGGATTTTTTTGCAGCGCGGCGGACAATTTCTCCTCGAATCCTTTTAGAACCTCCGCATTCATCTCTTCATCCCCGAAAAACAGCCGCAGGTAAAATTTATAGCCGATGATTTCCGGCGGAATGTGGCGGATGAAGTGCTGCTCCCGGTATTTGTGCATCAACGCCAGGGATTTGCGCAAATCCATCTTTCCCAGCGCCTTGTTGATCAGGTAACTCTGGTTGCGATCCTCCACGTTGCCGTAGTGGTCGATTTTTTTCAGAAGAATCTTCAAAAAATCGGTGCTTTTTTTGAGCTCTTCCTGCTTTTCTTCTAATTTTAAGACCAGGATTCGCTGCAAGATCGCTTCGGAGAGGTTGAAATAGGCTTCGATATAGGCAGGATTGTGTTTCAGCGACTCTTTAAAATAATGCAGGGCCTGGCGGAAATTCCGTTTTTCCAGCATGATCAAGCCCAGCAGATTATAAGCGTCCGGGTAGCGAAGGTGCTGGTTGGTAAAGGCGGAAAGGATATCCAGGGCCTGGTTGTAGCGCTTTTGCAAATAATAGCAGCGCCCCAGATATACATAACTGCTGTGGCGGTTGGGCTCCAGATCCAGCACTCGCTTGAAGTGCTTTTCCGCTTTGTCGAAAATATGGGTGAAGAGAAACACCTGCCCGATCTTTTCATGGGCGGAGGAGGTTTCCTGAGCAAAAACACGTTCGGAGATTTCGAAGAGGTTGTCGATTTCTTCGATAATGGACTGATGAAATTGGTCCACTACCTGGCGGAGGCGGTTTTCCGGGCCTTTATCCTGTTCCGAATTCCTGCGCTCGTAATGAGAATGCTCCACGAAGAGCAGGCGGCCCTTTTCAAATACTTCCGTGCGTATGATTCCCTCATCCACTAAGGTAGAGGTTTGGATATGGAACTCCCGGGAAGCAACGGAAATGTTTTCATTTAATCCGATATCGCCCATAATCCTCGAATACCAGGCCTCAAGCACTTTTTACGATAAACCCCGGCCACTCCCTCCCCGCTTTGTACCGCGTGGTTTACGATCTATATTTCCCACTTCATACTTTGCAATCCTTACCTTCCATTATCGAATCGCAGAATGCAAACCTTGATGGTTATTTAAAACCGGTGGGAAAATAGCGCTCTTTCGCAATAAAAAAAATGCGCTCCGCCACTTACTCGAAAATATTGCCGTACGGAGCCTTAGTGCTTGCGCTTTGCACGTTTATGGGAGAGAAAAACGACCAGGAAGGTTTGCACGGCTCTGCTGGCCGCCGATATGAAGTCCACGGTACGCAATAGCGGCGATTCGATTTCTCTCTTCACCCGCCTTTGGAAACCGACGATATCGCCCATCGCTCCCCGCACCTGGTCGAGCGCCTCGCCTAAGGATTCGGCCTGGTAGCGCCCGGTTTGCAAAATTGCGGAGAGATTGGCGGATATCTCGCGTACGTTTACCAGTATGTCCGGCAAATCCCGGTCTAACTTTTCCGAAAGATCCTCCATCTTTTTTATGGTTCGCCGCACCTGGAGAATTGCGGGAATCAGAAAAGCGACCAGAATCAGCAACGCAATGCTGGCTATCAGGGTGCTGATTTCCCAGATCATTTACGCTTCTTTTTCTTTTTTGCCGCCTTTTTCTTCCTTAAAGGCGCTTTTGGCGGCGTCCAGCGCTTCTTTCAAACGTCCCTTGCTTCCCTCGACGGTAGTTTTCCCCTTTTCGATGATATCGTCAACGATGTCTTCCACTTCTTCGGCTTTTTTGCGGGCGTCCACTTCCAGGTCTTTCAGCCGGGTAATCGCCGAATCATAGGCTCGGCGGGCTTTGGTCATGGACTCTTCGTACTCTTCCCGCGCCCGGTCATACAAATCATCTACTTTTCTGCCGATATCTTCACGGGTTTCCTTGCCGCTTTTGGGGGCATATAGCAAGGCGACGATTGCGCCAACGGCTCCGCCAATGAACAATCCTTTCAGAAAATCCAGGGTACGGTGATCGGACATGGTTTTTCCTCCTCTCGTTGAATCGGAAGCGTTGAAATTTAGAGTTCCCCTCTCCAAACTCCCCAAACTTGCCCTGCTAAGTTACAATAGTTTTGCGCTATATTAAACAAAAAAATAAGAATTTATCGCTTCTCCGGGGGCGCATGCCAAATTGCGCAGCAGAATTTATTCTGCGCTGTCAGTGCAAAATGTATTTTGTGGCGAAGCCCCAACCACGGGGTAAACCACTCCTTCCGGAGCACTTCTGCTGCGCAATTTGTAATCCACTCCCTTCTGGTATCGCCGGAGCGAAATTTCAAAACGTCCCGAACCGGGCAGCCACGGGACGATGATCGGAAACCTCGCTCACATAGAGGGAATAGTACTGGTCGAGTTTGAGCACCTGGGTGGTTAAGGGAAGATAGGCGGTATCAATGGAAGTGGTAATGAGAATGTGGTCGATCAGGGAATTAAAACCTCCTAACAGGTAGGAAAACTCGCTGCTGCTCCCGGCAAAGGGCAGGGTCAAAAATTTGTAGCGCAGGGTATCTTCCAGGAAAGGAAGAAATACATTGCTGGACGGGGGGTCCTCCAGTTCGTCGTTCCAATCCCCGGCGACAACAAAATCGGGATCGCTGCCCGATTGCAGTTGTGAATCAATGTAGTTTTCTAATTTTTGAATGGAATTTCGGCGGCGAACCTGACTTTGCGGATTTCCATCCTCGGCCTTCAAATGCACCACGATGAGGTTAAAATCGAAGGTGCGGCCGTTTTTGCTGGCGAGTAAAGATAGTTGAAAAGGGGGGCGGGAGGCGAAATCATACAAATCATTCACAAACAGGTAGGTTGAATCCAGCACCTCGATAACGGATTTTTTGAAAATGATCCCGGTTTTGAAGGAGCTGGATAACTCATTCAGCCGGCCGTCGTACATATCCGCCCCTGCTGCGGCGTTGAGGCTGTCCAACAGATTCCGGAATTCAAACGCGTTGTTGATTTCCTGAACCGCGTAGAGGTCTGCATCCAAATCCAGAACGATTTCCTTCACGTCGGAAACGGTCTGGCCGCTCTTGGGGAAGGTTTGGATGTTCCAACTGGCGATTTCCAGGGTATTTTCCTCTCCGAAGCGGGGAATATTGATCTTCGGCAGTTCCTCTACCGCGTCGGTAGCTTTTTTGGAGCAGGCCGTTAGCAGCAGGGCGAATATGCTGATGATGATAAATTTAACAGAAACCGGCATGTTGCCAACCTGTTTTTCCGGTTCAAAATAGATTGGCAATTACCAATTGGTAATTGCCAATTGCCAATTATTAGCCTACCAGATCCCGGTCGGAAAAGAAGAATTTGATTTCCGCCCGGGCGGTATCCGGCCCGTCCGAGGCGTGCACGCAATTGAACTGGATGCTGCTGCCGAAATCCCGCCGGATGGTTCCCGGGGCGGCGTCTTTCGGGTTGGTGGCGCCGATGAACTCCCGGTAGGCTTTGATGCAGTTCTCTTTTTCCAGCACCATCGCCACCACCGGGCCGCTGCTCATGTATTCGGTCAGCTCCCCGTAAAAAGGGCGTTCTTTGTGCACCGCGTAAAACGTTTCCGCATCTTTCCGGGTCATGTGCACCATGCGCAGCGCCTTGATGGCAAATCCCGCTTTTTCGATCCGGGCGATTACCTCGCCGATATGTTTGCCGGAAACGCATTCCGGCTTGATCATGGTGAAGGTGAGTTCTGACAAGGGGTTTCTCCTGTGCTGTCTGTTGCGTTTATTTTCTTTCGATTTCCTGCAACCGTTGCTCTAACAATAAATTGGCCAGGCTTTCGGCGCTTAAACCGCGGGCGCGGGCTATTTTTCGTACCCGCTCTACCAATTCCTTATCAAGCGAGACCAGGTAACGGCGACGCGCCTGCTCCGAAATTTTGAATTCCTCCACCGGCTCGGTCTGGTCCCAATAATCCGCCAGGCTGTGAGAATCCCAGAATTCAGCCATTTCCTCGTAGCTGGTAAGCTTTGGTATTTTTTTACCTGCGCCCATATAACTTCCTTTCTCTACTATCCATGTCACGGGCACTTAAAATCTACGCCTCATGGGTTTGCTTATAAACAAAGTAAACGATAACATAACGCCCGATGCGCTTTGCCCGAGAGCAGCATACAAATCTTCCCCTTTTCGATGCCCTTTCTGAACTTTTCGTACTACTGGATCACCGAAAAGTACTTGCTCTACTTCTTCCGGCGTTAATCCATGTTTCCGGGCGAGTTTATCGATTATCTCGGGACGCCAGATTATATCAGCAATTTGCATCCTGCTCTCTCACGCCATCAATCAGGTCTTACTTCCCCAGCACCTTCTTCACCGTCTGCCCGATCACCGCGGGGCTTTCGCAGACGGTGATGCCGGCGTCTTTCAGCGCCTTCATCTTCTCCGCCGCGGTGCCCTTTCCGCCGCTGATGATCGCCCCGGCGTGTCCCATGCGCTTGCCCGGGGGGGCGGTCTGCCCGGCGATGAACGCCACCACCGGCTTGTTGAAGTATTGTTTGACCCAGGCCGCGGCTTCCTCTTCGGCGGTGCCGCCGATCTCGCCGATCAACACCACCGCCTCGGTTTGCTCATCCTTCCGGAACAGTTCCAGGGCGTCGATGAAACGCGTGCCGATCACCGGATCGCCGCCGATGCCGATGCAGGTGGATTGCCCCAACCCGATCTGGGTCAACTGGTGCACCGCTTCGTAGGTGAGGGTTCCGCTGCGGCTGATCACCCCGACCGATCCCTCCTTATGGATGAACGCCGGCATAATGCCCACTTTGCACTTGCCGGGCGAAATTACCCCCGGGCAATTGGGGCCGATCATCCGGGTACCTTTTTTCTTCAAAAAATGATACACTTTCAGCATATCTTTGGCGGGAATGCCCTCGGTAATGCACACCACGGTTTCGACGCCGGCATCCGCGGCTTCGTACACCGCGTCCGCGGCAAAGGAGGGGGGAACGAACAGCACGGAGACGTTCGCGCCAGTGGCGTCCACAGCGTCTTTTACGGTGTTGAAGATGGGTACTTTTCCCTCGAATTTTTGCCCGCCTTTACCGGGAGTGACCCCGGCGACTACTTTGCTGCCGTACTCGATCATTTGATTGGTGTGAAACGCGCCTTCTTTTCCGGTAATTCCTTGCACCACAATCTGGCTGTTCTCATCAACGATAATGCTCATGTTCGCCTCATTTTGTAATGTCATTGGTTGTCATTTGCTTCGCGTCATTTGTGGTCATCGATGGTCATTGGCGCTTCGCGCGTCATTGATTGTCATTGGCTTCGCGTCATTCAATGGTCATTCGGCTCCGCCGTCATGTATGACCAATGACGCGCTAAGCGCAACTGACCATTAAATGACTACCAATGACGCGCTAAGCGCAAAAACTCACCGAATCATGCTGACCACCTTTTTCGCCCCGTCTTCCAGCGAATTCGCCACCTCGAAGTTCATGCCCGATTCTTTCAGCAGCACCGCCGCTTCTTCCGCATTGGTGCCTTCCAGGCGGATCACCATCGGCACCTTTATCTCGATGGATTTGGCCGCCTCGATGATCCCTTTGGCCACCCGGTCGCAGCGCACGATCCCGCCGAAGATGTTCACCAGCACCGCTTTCACGTGGGGATCGGAGAGCAGGATATGAAAGCCGTTGCGCACCGTATCCACGTTCGCGCCGCCGCCCACGTCCAAAAAGTTCGCCGGCATTCCCCCGGCTAATTTGATAATATCCATGGTGGCCATGGCCAGCCCGGCCCCGTTTACCATGCAGCCCACGTTGCCGTCCAACTTGATGTAATTCAAGTCGTGCTTGTGCGCCTCCACTTCTAAGGGGTCTTCTTCGTGGATGTCGCGCATCCCGGCAATGTCTTTGTGGCGGTAGAGGGCGTTGTCGTCGAACCCGATTTTGGCGTCTAACGCCAGCACTTCCCCGGCTTTGGTGACCACCAGGGGATTGATTTCCGCCAGGGAAGCGTCGCTATCCGCAAAGGCATTGTAAAGCGCCAGGATAAACTGGGTGGCGTTTTTGATCTGGTCGCCGCTCAACCCTAATTTGAAAGCCAGCCGCCGCGCCTGGAAGGGCTGCATGCCTACTTCCGGCTCCACGTATTCTTTGAAAATCTTTTCCGGGGTTTGCGCGGCCACTTTTTCGATCTCCACCCCGCCCTCGGTAGAGGCCATGACCACCAATTTGGAGACCGAACGGTCGAGCACGATGCCCAAATACAATTCCCGGGCGATGTCGATACCCTTTTCGATGAGCACTTTGCGCACTTCTTTGCCTTCCGGGCCGGTCTGGTGGGTCACTAACTTCATGCCGAGCATTTTTTCTGCCAGCTCGCGCGCTTCCGCGGGGCTTTTGGCGATTTTTACCCCCCCGCCCTTGCCGCGTCCCCCGGCGTGAATTTGCGCTTTCACGACAAATACATTACCGCCTAATTCCTTAGCCGCCTGCTCCGCTTCCGCGGCGGAAAAGGCTACCTTTCCGCCGGGCACTGCCACACCGTACTTCCGCAGGATCTCTTTTGCCTGGTACTCGTGAATGTTCATGTCTTTTTTCTCCTGTCTGATTTTATCTCGGATATTTTATCCGCTTTTTCATCCGTAACAATTTTCATTACGAAGCAACCACTACTTCGTTCTTCACCGATTCAGCCGCAAAAGAATGGTTTTCCCAGACGATTCCATAGCGTTCACCTTCACAGTAGATGTGGGCTACATATTTTCGATAAATTCTTCCGGTGTGACTTTAACCTGTTTGAGAATTCCGTGAAGGGTACCAATTGCAAGTTCTCTATGGAGAGGGACAACGCAGCCTACTTCACCATCCGGGGTCTGTTTCTTCAGTATCACATGGCTGCCTTTTTGCTTGAGTTGCTTGAATCCAAAACGCTCCAGGATATTTATCACCTCTTTGCCAGAGAGACGAGGAAGCTTAGGCATAACTCGCCTCGAAAGTAGTCAATAGCGGTCGATTGAGGTCAGGGAGCGGAAATTCTTCCAAATATAGCTCTGTCGCTTCTTTTAGATTGCTAATGGCTTCTTCAATCGTATATCCCTGGCTGACCGTGCCGACCTCAGGACATTCCGCTACATATAAATCATCTTCTTTGTGGATAATGGCGGTAAATGTTTGGCGCTGCATGGATGCCTCCACTAATGATCTCATCAGTAAAAGTTCATAAAATTACACCTACTGTTTTCCCCAAATCAATTTTCATTTCGCCGCCAATATAAAAAATTTTGCTCGCTGAATCCCGCGCAAAAAAATTATTGAACCGCCTCTCCCGATTCCCGGCTGAGCGCTGAGCGCTGATTGCCGGGGGCTGAGGGCTGAAAGCCGCGCTTCAGGCGACAATCACCGTTCCCGCCCGCCCGTGCGCCGCCGCGGCGGATTGTTCGATGGAGGCGATCACCACCCGCTTTCCCCCGTTTTCCAGAAAATTAAGCGCCGCCTGGATTTTCGGCCCCATGCTCCCGGCGGGAAACTGCCCTTCGGAAAGGTATTTCCTGGCCTCCGCCGCGGTCAGGCGATCCAAAAAGGTCTGGTTGGGTTTGCCAAAGTTCAGCGCCACTTTATCTATCCCGGTCAGGATCACC
Organism: Calditrichaceae bacterium; assembly: GCA_013360445.1. Classification (GTDB taxonomy): domain Bacteria; phylum Calditrichota; class Calditrichia; order RBG-13-44-9; family J075; genus JABWBP01. The sequence goes on from JABWBP010000003.1 coordinate 45,107, forward strand.
ATTTCATCCGCTCCTACCCCGTTGCCTAACACCGCGGAGGCCAGGTCCTTGTCGATTACCGCGTCCACCCCTTCTAACCAGCCGTTGCTTTCCAGGTACACCGGAATGCCCCCTCCCCCGGCGGCGATCACGATCACGCCGTTTTCCACTAACAACTGGATGGCTTTCTTCGCCACGATCTCCCGGGGAACCGGGGAGGGAACTACCCGCCGCCAGCCTCGCCCGGGGTCTTCCTTGACGATCCAGCCCTGGGTTTGCGCCAGCTCTTCCGCGCGCGGTTTATCGTAAAACGGCCCCACGAATTTGGTAGGATTCTTCAGCGCCGGATCGTTCCTGTCCACCAGCATTTGGGTAACGATGCAGGCCGCCTCGCGCTTAATGCCGCGATCGTGCATTACGTTCAGCAAACACTGCTCCAGCATGTAGCCCATTCCGCCCTGGGTATCGCCCACCAGCACCCCCAGGGGCAGGCGGGGCACCACTTTGGCGGAGAGTTCTACCCGGATCATCTCGTTGCCGATCTGGGGGCCGTTCCCGTGGGTGATCAGCAAACGGTGTCCCATTTCGACCAATTCCAATACCCCCGCCATACTGCGCCGGGTATTGGCGAATTGCTGGTAAATGTTGCCTTCTTCGTCTTGCTGGGTGATGGCGTTGCCGCCCAACGCCACCACGATGGTTTTCTTTTCGTTCATAATTGATACCGTTTCGGAGCCTATGCGGTGTTTAAGTGTTTTGGTGTTTTGGTGTTCGAGTGTTATAGTACGGTGAGAAGTTATCTATTCACGAAAACACGAAAACACTGGAGCACTATAACACCAAAACACTGAAAAATCTGCTGAAGGATTAGAAAAACTTCTTCAGCGCGTCGCTGAGGTCCGGCTTGCCGATTTCCTGAAGCTCGTATCTGACCCGCACCGCCGGTTTGTTCAGCTTCACTAATTTGCGCAAATCAATCGGCGTTCCGATGATCACCACGTCGCAATCGGTTTTGTTGATAGTCGCTTCCAGGTCGCGGATTTGCTTATCCCCGTAGCCCATTGCCGGCAGCAGAGTGCCGATTTCCGGATATTTCCGGAACGTTTCGGTAATGGCGCCCACGGTAAAGGGGCGCGGATCGATGATCTCCGCCGCGCCGAATTTCTCCGCCGCCACAATGGCCGCGCCGTAGGCCATCTCCCCGTGGGTCAGGGTGGGGCCATCCTCCACCGCCAGCACCCGCTTGCCTTTGATCAATTGATAATCTTCCACGAAAATCGGGGAGGCGGCTTCGATGACGACCGCGTCGGGGTTCAGGGTATAAATCGAGTCGCGCACCGCGTTGATGTCTTCCGGGTAGGCAGTGTCGATTTTATTGATCAGCAGCACGTCGGCCATGCGCAGGTTGGCCTCGCCGGGGTAGTAGCTCACTTCATCGCCGGGACGGTGGGGGTCCAGCACGGTAATGTGCAAATCCGGCCGGTAGAAAGGCAGGTCGTTATTTCCCCCGTCCCACACGATGACGTCGGCCTCTTTCTCCGCTTCCCGGAGAATTGCTTCGTAATCCACCCCGGCATAAATGACGTTGCCGCTGACGATGTGCGGTTCGTATTCTTCGCGCTCTTCGATGGTGCAATCGTGTTTGTCCAGGTCTTCCAGCCGGGCAAAACGCTGCACCCGCTGGGCGACCAGGTTTCCGTAGGGCATGGGATGGCGCACCGCGACCACTTTTTTTCCGGCCTCGCGCAGCAATTGCACCACTTTGCGGGTACTCTGGCTTTTGCCGCTGCCGGTGCGCACCGCGCAGACCGCAATGATCGGTTTGGAAGATTTCAGCATGGTATGGCGCGGCCCCAGCACCTTGAAATCCGCCCCCGCGGCGTTGGCCAGGGCGGAGCGGGACATCACGTAATTGTAGGGAACATCGGAGTAGGAAAATACCACTTCATCGACCGTAAATTTTTGAATCAGCCCGGTAAGCTCGCTTTCAGGGTAAATATCAATTCCTTTGGGATAAAGCTTTCCGGCCAGTTCCGGGGGATATTTCCGCCCGTCAATATTGGGAATCTGGGTAGCGGTGAAGGCTACCACTTCGTACAGCTCGTTATTGCGAAAAAAGGTGTTGAAATTATGAAAATCGCGCCCGGCGGCGCCCATGATGATCACTTTTGTGCGTGCCATCAGTTTGCTCCTCTGGTATGGATCGTTTCAAATTTAAAAATTAAGCATCGATGCCGGTGACTACCGGGGATAAACATCCTCAAACTTTGCTTTTCAAAAACGAACGGATGGGTGTCGAACAACGCGGAAAAATCGCAGCAGGCGTTAACTAAAGCCGTACCATTGCTGGCACGCAATCAAATAGGTCTCCCAGATAATGAGTAATCTATCCATGAGCCTATTTAGCAGTGAATTCCATTAAAAGCAATCGAAATGTACAAAAAACTGCCCGATTAATGAAAAAATCGTTGCAAATTCGGCAAAAAAAACACTACATTTGCCAGTGAATTTTTGTTCACTGTTTTAACGCCGGGAATCGTGCGCCAGGTGGTCTGCCGCAGCAGGGGTTTTGATTTATTTTTCTTGTAAAAATTATCATCATTCCCTATTTTCGATAGTTTAAATCTTGATTCTATAGCGTGGAGGAAAGTATGAAATTCAGCATCCAGCGAGACGAAATTTACGAGGCGCTGCAAAAAGTGGCCAGCGTTATTCCCCAGCGATCTACCATTGCCATGACCCAGAATATCAAGTTTAGCGTTGCGGACGGGCAGTTGGAATTGATGACCACGGACCTGGAAATTACCATGGTATCGTTCGTGAAACCCCAGGAGGTGACCGAGGAGGGCGCTATCGCTCTGCCGGGGCGGCAAATTCACGATCTGGTGCGGGAATTGCCCAATATTTTGCTGACCTTTGAATCCGACGCCAATCATCGCCTGGAAATTCGCTCCGACTTCGGGCAGTATAAAATCGGGGGGGAGAATCCCACGGAATTCCCCCACAAACCGGCCATTACCGAGGTGCATGAAATCCAGCTTCCCAACCGGATCCTGAAACGGTTGATCGAAAAAACTATTTTCGCTACCTCCACCGACGAACTTCGCCCGGCCCTCACCGGGGTATTTTTCGAGCTGGGCGAGAACTCGATACAAACCGTCGCCACCGACGGCCACCGCCTGGCCATGTTAGGATACCGGGATGATTCTCTTCCGATAGAATCCATGAACGCGATCATTTCCACCCGGGCTTTGAATTTTGTGCTCCGCAGCGTCGAATTTGAGGGTGTGACCGCCATGGCGCTGGGGAACAAACACGCCCTCTTCCAGATGGACAGCACCCGGCTCTACGCCCGCTTAATCGAGGAAATGTATGTGGACTACAACCGGGTGATTCCCAATGACATCAATTACGAGCTGACCATCAACAATGCGGAGTTGCTCGCTTCGGTAAAACGGGTCTCGCTGTTTTCCAATCCCATTACCGCCCAGGTGGTGCTTCACATTACCCCCCAACGCCTGGAAATTCACGCCGAAGACATGGATTATGGCGGCGAGGCGAATGAAGCGATCGCTCACCAATCCTTTACCGGCGAGGATTTTACCATCGGGTTCAATTCCCGCTACCTGCAAACCGTGCTCCGGCATGTGGATTCCCAACAAGTAGTATTGAAACTGGTGCGCCCGGATTACGCGGTATTGCTTCAGCCCACGGAAATGCCGGAGAACGAAAAACAGTTGATGTTATTGATGCCCATCCGGCTGGAAGAGGCATAACCGGGTTGGAGTGCTTCGGTGTTCAGGAGACCCTATAACACTTGAACACCATAACACGAAAACACTATGAAATTGCAGCGATTGTCACTGGTCAATTTTCGGAATTATAAAGAGGCTCACATCCAATTTTTTGAAGGCGTGCATGTAATTTACGGAGAGAACGGCTCCGGGAAAACCAGCATTTTGGAGGCGATTCACTACTTAGCATTGACCAAGAGCTTTCGCACCACCAACGATAAAAATTTGATTTTGAATACCGAAAAAATGTTTCGCATCCAGGGAGAATTCAGTTCCGGCCAGGGAACGGCCATTCAATCGGCGATCGGGTACTCCCCGGCAAATGGCAAATCCCTGACCGTTAACGGGCAGAAAGCGCAGAAATTTTCCGACTACATCGGGGAAATCCCCCTGGTCTTGCTCCACCCGGCAGATCTGACCCTGTCCCAGGGCGGCCCGGCGCAGCGCCGGCGCTTCCTGGATATTTTATTGTCGCAATCCAGCGCCCTCTACCTCCACAGCCTGATCCAGTACAATCGCTCCCTGCGCCAGCGCAACCAACTTTTGAGCGAGGCCCGGGAGGGGAAATGCGATCCCCAGCTGCTGAAATCCTGGGAAGAGAACCTGATCGCCCACGGTACGGAATTGATCCGCAAACGCCAGGAAGCCACTGCCCGGCTCAGCGAGTCGGTAAAACAGCATTACCGGGGGTTGAGCAATAGCGAAGACAAGGTCAAAATCATTTACCGCTGCAATGTAGAAACACAAAGCAACCAATCCCTCGCCGAGGCGTATCATCGCCTGTTCGAGCAGAGCCGGGCGAAGGAGGTAGAATACGGCACGACCCTGCCCGGCCCTCACCGCGATGATCTGCTGTTTTTACTGAGCGGCAAACCGCTGAAAGATTACGCCAGCCAGGGAGAGCATAAAACCTTCATCATCGCCTTGAAGCTGGCGGAATTCCAGCACTTGCAGCAGCAGCGCCTGCAAGCGCCCATTTTGCTGTTCGACGACATTTTCGGGGAGTTGGACGCCAACCGCATTCAGCAGATGTTGCAGCAGCTTGGCCACATCGGGCAGGTGTTCATCACCACCACCTCGAGGAATTTTTTCGACAAAATGGGCCCCGCGAGCATTTCTGACCTCCCGATCCATTATTACCGGGTGGAGGATGGCGGAGTCGCCGCGACGGAAGCGTGAAAGCGGCGTTCGGGAGTGCAAAGCTTCAGCTTTGCCTTAACTTCCCCCAATTGCTTTACACGAGTAACGCGTTGGGGCATTGGGGTAACGGATTATTGGATTAATGAAGATCGGAGTCGAACCATCCGATAATTGAACCGTCTGGGTGGAGATGTATGGCGAAGGGAAGAGAAACCCACATCCGCGAGGCCATCTTAGGCTTTTTCAAAGCCGCGGGGATGCGGGAACGCTTCGATGAGAACCTCGCCATCGCTTTCTGGGACGTGTGCGTGGGCAAGGAAATCGCCCGGCATACCGATCCCCAAAAAGTAAAGGAGGGAATCATCTTCGTGAAGGTTGACAACGACGTCTGGCGAAACGAATTGCTGTTTTTCAAACACCAGATCATTCAAAAACTGAATGAAAAGATCGGGAAAAAGGTAATTCAGGAAATTAAATTTTACTAAGGAATGATGGATTATGACGGATCAGGAAAAGAACAAGATTGACGCGCAGCACGAGTATTCGGCGGAAAAAATCCAGGTACTAAAGGGCCTCGAAGCGGTTCGCCGCCGCCCGGCCATGTACATCGGGGACGTAACCCCGCGCGGGCTTCATCACTTAGTGTACGAAATTGTTGACAACAGCATCGACGAAGCCATGGCCGGCTTTTGCAATAACATTGTCGTGACCATCCACCAGGATGAAATCGTCTCCGTGGTGGACGACGGGCGCGGCATCCCGGTGGACGTGCACAAGGAAACCGGAAAATCCGCCCTGGAAGTGATTATGACCGTGCTCCACGCCGGGGGGAAGTTCGATAAATCCACCTACAAAGTGTCCGGGGGGTTGCACGGGGTAGGCGCTTCGGTGGTGAACGCGCTCTCGGAATGGTGCGAAGTGCAGGTGTACCGCGACGGGGTTACCTGGGAGCAGAAATATGAACGCGGCGTGCCGGTCGCGCCGGTCAAGCAGACCGGGAAAACTAAAAAGAGCGGCACCAGAGTCGTTTTTTTAGCCGACAAAGAGATTTTCAAGAAGATCAAATATACCTTCGAGACCCTGGCCAACCGCCTCCGCGACCTGGCTTTTTTGAACAAGGGATTGAAAATCACCCTGCGCGACGAACGGGTGGGCGAAGAGCAGGAAGAAGTGTTCCACTACAAAGGCGGGCTGGTGGAGTTCGTGCGCTACCTGGACCAAAACCGCACCGCCCTGCACAAGCCGATCTACTACGAAGACGAGCGCGAAGGAGTGCAGGTGGAGATCGCCTTCGAATACAACGACTCCTACAACGAGAATATTTTCAGCTACTGCAACAACGTGAATACCATCGAAGGGGGAACCCATTTGAGCGGATTCCGCTCCGCCCTTACCCGCACCATCAACAACTACGGGGCCAAGAACAACCTGCTGAAAAAGGTGGTGATCCAGGGAGAAGATACCCGGGAAGGCATCACCGCGATCATCAGCGTGAAGGTAGCGGAGCCGCAGTTCGAGGGCCAGACCAAAACCAAGTTGGGCAACAGCGAGGTGAAGGGCATCGTGGAATCCGTCACCAACGATAAATTGGCGGAATTCTTAGAGCAAAATCCCTCGGTGGGCAAACGAATCATCGAAAAGTGCATCACCGCGGCCAATTCCCGGGAAGCGGCGCGCAAAGCCCGGGAGCTGACCCGCCGGAAAAGCGCCCTGGAGAGCAACTCCCTGCCCGGCAAATTAGCCGATTGCTCCATCGACGATCCCGCCCAGTGCGAAATCTACCTGGTGGAGGGCGATTCCGCAGGCGGCTCCGCCAAACAAGGGCGCGACCGCCGTTTCCAGGCGATCTTACCCCTGAAAGGCAAAATTTTGAACGTAGAAAAAGCGCGGCTGCATAAGATCCTCACCAATGACGAGATCAAGACCATCATCACCGCCCTGGGAACCGGCATCGGGGAAGGGGATTTCTCGCTCGAACGGCTGCGCTATCATAAAATTATCATTATGACCGACGCGGACGTGGACGGCTCCCACATCCGCACCCTGCTGCTCACCTTCTTCTTCCGCTATATGAAGGAGTTGATCGAGTGCGGCAACGTGTACATCGCCCAACCGCCTCTCTATATGATCCGCGCCGGGAAAGAAATCTCCTACGCTTACGACGACGAGGAAAAAGAGGATATTACCAAACGGCTTTCCAAAAACGGGGCCAGCATGAATATCAACGTGCAGCGCTACAAGGGGCTGGGGGAAATGAATCCCGAGCAGCTCTGGGAAACCACCATGAACCCGGAAAAGCGCACCCTGCTGCAAGTGACCTTAGAAAACGCCGCGGAGGCGGACCACATCTTCAGCACCCTGATGGGCGACCAGGTGGAGCCGCGCCGGGCGTTCATCGAGAAAAACGCCCGGTACGTGCGGAATTTGGACGTGTGAAAAAATATGGAGATGATACCGATGGCTGAAAAAAATAATTCTCAGCCCGTTGTTGTAAGAACCAGCCGGGGATTAACGATTGCCGGTACCAGAATTACACTTTATGCCATTATGGATTACCTGAAGCTGGAATGGCCAGCAAAGCTGATCCGGGATCGGCTCAATCTTACCGACGAACAACTTAATGGCGCTTTGGATTATATTGAAGCCCATTTAGAAGAAGTCGAGGCCGAATATCAGCTTGTCCTGAAACAAGCAGAGGAAATCCGGCAATACTGGGAAGAGCGCAACAAAGAACGGTTTGCCGAAATTGCCGCGTTACCCCCCAGGCCCGGCCAGGAAAAAATCAAGGCAAAAATTCGCGCTCGTAAAAAAGAATTGAACCTGCCATGATCAAGTTCCTGGCGGATCATAATATCGAAGGGCAAGCAGAAATTCTTTGGGGTACGATGGCGGCGGAAGGATGGGTAGAGTTTTTCTCCCTCAAACTGTTAACTTTCGCCGATACCGGCTTGTCTTATGAAAGTAATGATCGGGAAGTTTGGAGATTCGCTCAAGCAAATCAAATTATTCTCCTCACCGATAATCGCAACATGGAAGGCGATGATTCCTTGGAGCAAACCATACGCGATGAGAGTGTGCCTTCATCCCTACCCGTTTTAACGATTGGGAATGTGGGAAGGATAGATGAAAAGATATATCGAATCAGATGTGCTACCCGGATAGAGAAATACTAATCGACATCGAAAATTATTTAGGAACCGGTCGGATTTATGTGCCATAACATTTTTAAAAATCGACCCCCATTGGAAACAATAAAATAACCGAGGTATATTAAAGAATGGAACTCCAACGCCAGCGCATTGTCCCCTTAGATATTCAGGAGGAGATGCGCAATTCCTACTTAGATTACTCCATGTCCGTCATCGTGGCGCGGGCGCTGCCGGACGTGCGCGACGGCCTGAAACCGGTGCACCGCCGGGTGCTCTACGGCATGTCCGAGTTAGGCTTGCTGTTCAACCGCCCCTATAAAAAGAGCGCCCGGGTGGTCGGGGAAGTGCTCGGTAAATTCCATCCCCACGGCGACACCGCGGTGTACGATACCATGGTGCGGATGGTGCAGGATTTTTCGCTGCGTTACCCGCTCATCGACGGGCAGGGCAACTTCGGCTCGGTAGATGGCGACTCCCCCGCGGCCATGCGTTACACGGAAGTGCGCCTCTCCCGCATCGCCAATGAGGTGCTCCGCGACCTCGACAAGGATACCGTGGATTTCCGCCCCAATTTCGACGACACCCTCACCGAACCGGTCATCCTGCCCTCCCTGCTGCCCAATTTGCTCTGCAACGGCGCTTCCGGGATCGCGGTGGGCATGGCTACCAACATTCCGCCCCACAACCTCCGGGAAGTGGTGGACGCCCTGGTCGCCCAGGTTGACGACCCCGAAATCCCCGTGGAAACCCTGATGAAGCACATCAAGGGGCCGGATTTTCCCACCGCCGGAATCATTTTCGGCAGCGAAGGAATCAGGGAAGCCTACAAAACCGGGCGGGGCAAGGTGATCGTACGGGCGCGCGCCAACATCGAGCATACCCGCGGCAGCCGCGACCGCATCATCGTTTCCGAGCTTCCCTACCAGGTCAATAAAGCCTCGTTGATCGAAAAGATCGCCGAGTTGGTGCGCGGCAAAACCATCGAGGGGATCGCGGACATCAACGATGAATCCGACCGCGACGGGATGCGCGTCGTCATCGAGCTGAAGCGCGACGCCCAGCCGGAAGTGGTGCTCAACCAGCTTTTCAAGCACACCCAGATGCAGAATACCTTCGGGATTATCAACTTGGCGCTGGTGGACGGGCAGCCGAAGATTATGGATCTCAAGGAGATGTTGAAGCACTTCATCGACCACCGCCACGTGGTGGTGCTGCGCCGCACCCGCTTCGAGCTGGACAAGGCGGAAAGACGCGCCCACATCTTAGAAGGCTACAAAATCGCCCTGGACAACATCGATGAGATCGTGCAGATCATCAAAAAATCCCGCAGCCCGGAAACCGCGCAGGAAAACCTGATGAAGCGCTTCAAGCTCTCGGAAATCCAGGCCAAGGCGATTTTGGACATGCGCCTGCAACGGCTTACCGGTCTGGAGCGCAAGAAAATCGAGGACGAATACCGGGAAGTCATCAAAACCATCGCCCGCTTGAAGGCGATTTTGGAGAGCCGGGCGCTGCAAATGCAGATCATCAAAGAAGAGCTGCTGCACCTGAAGGAAACCTACGGCGACGACCGCCGCACCGAAATCGTCCGCGATTACGAGGAGTTCTCCATCGAAGATATGATCGCGGAAGAGGATATGGTGATCACCATTACCCGCGACGGGTACATCAAGCGCTTCCCGGTGAGCGGGTACCGCCGCCAGAACCGCAATACCCGGGGCAGCACCGGCGCGGTGGCCAAGGGGGAGGATTTCGTGGAGCACCTGTTCATCGCCTCCACCCACAATTACATCCTTTTCTTCACTGACAAAGGGAAGTGCTACTGGCTGAAGGTGCATGAAATTCCCCAGGTAGGCAAGGCCGGCAAAGGCCGGGCCGTGGTGAATATGATCGAGTTGGAAAAAGACGAGCAAATTCGCGCGTTTATTAACGTGAAAGAGTTTTCCGACAAGGAGTACATTACCATGGCCACCCGCGAAGGGGTGATCAAGAAAACCAACTTAGCCGCCTTCGGCAATCCCCGCCGCGACGGGATCATCGCCATCAAGATCAATCCCGGCGATACCCTCATCGAAGCCAAACTGACCGACGGCAGTAACGACATCGTGCTGGCCACCTCCGCGGGCATGGCGATCCGCTTCAGCGAAACCGAGGTGCGGGAAATGGGGCGGGCCGCGGCGGGCGTGCGGGGCATCTCCCTGGGCAAAAATGATGTGGTGGTCGGGATGGTGGTGGTCAAACGCGACGGAACCCTGCTGGCGGTTTCTGAGTTAGGCTTCGGGAAACGCACCGAAATCAAAGAATACCGCATCACCCACCGGGGCGGCAAGGGGATCAAAACCTTTAAGGCCAGCGACAAAACCGGGCGGCTGATTTCCCTCATGGAAGTGGTTGACGACGACGATTTGATGCTGATTACCAACAGCGCCATCATTCTGCGCATCCACGTGGGCAACATCAAATCCACCGGGCGGGACACCATGGGCGTGCGGTTGATCAAATTGGACAGCGGCGCCCGCGTCAGCGACGTGGCCCGGGTGGCTTTTACCGATGAAGAGGAAGAGTAATTGGGTAAAGGTGAAGTTTTACGGAATACGCAATACGGAATAGGGAATGCGTAAAGCGTATTCCGTATTGCGTAGTGAACGATCAAAATCGAGAAAAAACCATGAAAAAGATTTCCGAATCCACCATTCGAAGGTTGTCGAAGTATTACCGTTCCCTGGAGCAATTGGTCGAAAAGAGAACCGACACCGTTTCCTCCGACCAGTTAGCGGAGATGGATGGAATTACCTCCGCCCAGGTGCGGAAAGACCTTTCCTTTTTTGGAACTTTCGGAAAAAGAGGACTGGGGTATAACACCAAAGCTCTCAAAAAGCAAATCGGGGAAATTCTGGGTCTGGTCAAAGAATGGCGCGTGGGAATCATCGGGGCCGGGAATATCGGCCGGGCCCTGGTAAATTTCGGAGAGTTCAAAAAGCAGGGATTCAAGGTTACCCTGATCATGGATTCCGACCCGGCGAAGGTAGGAGAGCGCATTCAAGACCTGACCGTGGAGAGCACCGACCGCCTGACAACGCTGGTAAAATCCCACAAAATCGAGATCGCCATTGTCGCCGTGCCCACCCATGCCGCCCAGCGGGTGGCGGACGATCTGGTGAAGGCGGGTGTGCGGGCGATCTTGAATTTCGCTCCCATCAGCCTGAAAGTGCCTCCCAACGTGCAGGTCAAGTACGAAAACCCCGCCATCGAGATCGAATCGCTTTCATATTTTTTGAAAAATTCATGATCAGATGGTTGCATGGCTGAATGGTTAAATGGTTTAATAGTTGGTTATTGATATTTCAACAATTTAGCCATTCAGCCATCTAACCATTCAACTATTTCCCGCCCGGGCAAAATTTTCACCATAGTCTTCCGCCCGAAATCCCGCTCGAATTCTTCGTTGCTGCCGTACACGTACCCGAAAGCGCTCCCCCAAATCGTCGCTTTTTCCATGCACAGGTACATAAACACCTCATCCCGCCAGGGTTTGAGGGCATCGTACATGGTTCGGAACATCCGGATTTTGACCGCATCGGGATAGGTGAGCTTGCCGTGCGGATCCGCAACCATTTCCATCTGCAAGATTTTAGTCTGGTGACCCAACTGGCGAATCTTCTGGATTGCCGGTTTGATCATAGTAATGGAGCCGAAGGAGATGAACGACACCTCTGCCGGGCTGAACCGCCGGAGCAGTTCGCCGGCGATGGCCGGGTACTCCTCCTCCCAGCCGGCGTAATACACCATGGGGTGAAAATGAAACGCAACCTTAACGCCCCGTTCCGCCACGGCGCGGGCGGCTGCGAGCCGCCGGGAAAGGCTGGCTGTAAAATGTTCCTCGTTTGCGATGATGGTGGGGGTGTTCAGCGACCAACTGCACACAATGTTGGAGGGTGTTTCGTTTTCCAGAAAATAAGCGACGTTGTCGGACTTGGTCTTGAATTCTAACAAAATATTGGGATGCTCCGCGGCAAAGCGGCACAAAGCATCCAAGTTGCCGTTGCGGTTGCCCCAGGCTAAAGAGTCCGAAGACTGCCCGGTGCCGAAATGGTAGAAGCGCCCCGGTTCGATGGGGATGGCCTTCAACTTTTCGGCGAAATCTTCATCGAATACGATCCGCTCGCTGTAGAAAGTTTGAATGGTGCAATAACTGCACCCGAAGATGCAATTTTCCACCGCGTCGATGGTGCGGAGGTTGCAGCAGACCGTTTTAGGAGAGGCCACCGGGCAGGAACCCCAGATCTTTTTCTCAGATTTTTCCGTGACGATCTTGCTCTTTTCCCGTTTCTTCGGGCGGACCAATCCCTGTTCCGGGTAGCGCTTCGGGGAGCGCCGCAGCTCGGTTAAATGAATTTGCAGGCGCCGGAAAAGCTGTTTCTTCAGCGCCGCTCCCCGGGAACCGTTTCGAGCGGACTCCGCCTCCCACCAGCTTTGCAAATCCGCTTCTCCCCAGCTTGCCAGGTCGCGGCAGGCCTCCACCGCCTGGCGGAATTCCTGGAAGCTGAAGCGATGGGCAAAAGCAATCTCCCGGATAAAACGCTGCTGTTCCGGGTCCAAAGCCTCGTAGAGCGTTTTATGCTGGAATGAAGCAAATTTTTCGGAGTAGTTGAGTTTGTGGTTCATGGTTTTAAAAGGTAAATCTTGTACTATCACCTGATCTTTGAGAATTTTCGGGGAATACGCGGTTTCAACACCCCTTTGACCTCACCTAACCCCTCCCGGCGCTTCGCGCCACCCTCCCCTTCCCTCTCCTGCCAGGAGAGGGAAGGGGAGGGTTGGGGTGGGGATGGGTGAGGTTAGGCGACAGAACGACATGGAAATTCTCAAATATCAGGTGATAGTACAAGGTAAATCTTAATACGTAAAAAACGGAACACGTATTACGTTTCACGGATTCATCCGCAAGAAATCCAGCGCCACGTCGGCGCGCACCCCGATATTGATCCCCACCGCCTCCTTGATCCGTTTGGTCACCATGGTTACTTTGTCGCTGCCGTCGGGATTTTTGAGCACGTTGCCCTGGGGATCGAGGGCCGGGGCCGGCACCACCACGGTTACGTTGCCCAGCCCGCTGTAGTGAACCCCCACCACCTCGCCGTTCTTGTTGAAAATGGGGCTGCCGCTGTTTCCCCCGGAGGTCTCGCAATTGTGCTGAATGTAGTTGCTCTCGATCATCCGCCCCACCGCGCCGGTGGAGAGGGTGGCGATGGGATTGTTGACATCCATGGTAATTCCCGGAAATCCCAACACTGCCAGGTCATAACCGCTTTCGAGCCTGGTAAGGTCGCCGGCGGGGGGAAATTTGACCGGCTTCAGGGAGCCGCCGCCGGTATTCACTTGCAGATAGGCCAGGTCCGGGCGGTAACTTTTGGACTCATTGTACTGGGGGTGAATTTGAATGTTAGAGATCTCGTAGATTACCTCCGGGCGCTTGTTCATAATTGCCACCCCGACGACGGAGGGGTTCATCTGCGTCGCCTGTAAAATCGGGACGGCCACGTGGGCGTTGGTCAGCAGCCCGTCTCCGCTCACGGCAAAGCCGGTGCCGATTGGCTCGGCGCTGAAATCCTGCTTGTTCATAATCGCGATCATAAAAATCGACTCGCGGTTCTCCGCCGCCACTTCCTGGAAGCTTTTCAGGGATTTCAGGAGGTCGTTGGAAAGATTGTCCAGGTTGGTGAGCTGGCTGCGGGTTCTTTGCAGGTCGTCCATGATCGCGGCGGTGCGATCCTGTTCCTGGTTGAGCATGTCCTGCATGGCCTGCATCTGCGCCCGGCTGACCGTGGCGTCGCGCTGTGCCTGGTCGAGCTGTTCCTGGATCGCCTGGGTGCGCTGCTGCGATTCGGAGAGCTGCTTTTTGAAATTATTTTCCACCGCGGTCAGCTCCTGGCGGTGCTGATTGGCGGCGACCCGGAGATCTTTTTTGAGCTGCGCGTTCATATAAATCAACCCGCCCACGCTGCCCAACAACAACACCACAATCACCGCGGAAACGATGCGCAGTTTTTGGGAGGATTTGGTGACCGCCTGGCTCACCATTTCGCGCATGAACACCGTGGTGCTGCCGAAACGCCCCCCGCGGCTCTGCTTCGCCTGCGCCAGGGCGTCCTGGATCATCATCTGCACGGTTTTTACCCCCGGCCCGCCGCTTTTTTGCGCTCCTTCCCCGGCGCTCACCGAGGTCGCCCGGAGCGTCGCCGGCGCGGCCGCGGGTATCTCGCAGCGCACCTGCGGGCCGCCCTTGCCGAATTCGATCACGTCGCCGTCTTTCAAAACCTGGCGCTCGCTAACCCGGTTTCCGTTCACAAAGGTTCCGTTGGTGCTGTTGAGATCGTAGAGCAGGAAGCGGCCCTCTTCTAAGCGGATTTCCGCGTGATTTCCGGAAGCGCGAATGTCTTCTTTCGCGTCGAAAGCCACGTCGTTGCCGGGCTGCCGCCCGAATTTGATCGACTTAGGGTCGTGAAACGCCTGGGTTTGTCCCTTCCGCGCTCCAAAAATGTGAATGAGCCTGATTTCCATGGATGGTTCCTGTTATGTGGTGGAGAACTTCACTCTTTGCCCAAATTGGCAGAATCGGGAGAAGCGGGCTGCCGGAGGCCGGTCAGCTTTTCTTTCAATGATCTCAATATATCCAGCCCCTGCAAAAATTTCTTTGAGCCGCTCCGCGCCTCCTCAACGTCGCTGCTCAACAGGGAGGGCTGGGAGGTTTGCAGCAATTCCCGGGCGGTAGCCAGGGAATCGTTGAGCGATTGCCAGCGGGGGTGGCGGCGATCCAGCGCCGCCATCCGGGTTTGCACGTAGGGATAGGCGGAATCGACGGCGTTCTGCAGGTAGCGCTGAAGCCCGGCGTGAAATTCCTGCGAAGGCAACCCCGCCAAGCGTTCCGTTTCCGCGGAGGTGAGGGCGGGAAGCGAATTCCCGGGGTTCACGGCGTCGGTTTTCTGTTTGATCTGCCCCCAATTTTCCAGCCAGAACGCCCGCAGAACCGCTCCTGCGGCGCCGTCTGGCGGGCGGCTCGATTCTCTCTCCAGTTCGGCTTTCCAGCCGGCGAGGTGCTTTTCCGCGGAGTCGCCCAAGGCGGCGGCGCGGTTGAAATCGTTTTGCTCCAGCGCGGAGCGGGCTTCTTTTAGAAAACCGGCGACTCGCGCGGTATCTACCAGCAGCGGGTGAGAGGCGGGGAGCAATTTCAGATTCTCCCGGTTCCCGGCCAGGTAGCTCTCATAGCGATTGCGGAGCTGGCTCAGGCGGTCGCCGGTCTGTTTCTGGCGCTCCTGGCGGATCATGAAACCCGCAACAAACCAGGCCAGCATCAATCCCGCCGCCGCTAAAATGATTGCCAGCCAGACGGTTTTCAACCGGCCCCTGGAACCAGCCTGAGCAGCGTCTTCATCGGAAGCAAGAGCGGCCTCGAACTTGCGCAGCACCCGGGGAACCGGGACTTCGTTCTCTTTGGGAGCCGGGAGCCCGGAGCCGGAAAAGCGGCTGAGCACCGCGGTGATGTTATCGGGGCCGCCCCGTTCGTTGGCGAACATGATCAGGCGCTGCACCGCTTCGGAGAGGTCCGGCGCCCCGGCCACGATCTCGCGAATCTCCTCTTTTTGGACCACGCCAGATAACCCGTCGCTGCACAGCAGCAGGTAATCCCCGTCGCAGGGCTGGATCGAGACCGCCGCCACGCTGAGTTTTCCCTGGTTCCCCAGCGCCTGCAGGATCACGTTGCGCCGGGGGTGGACTTCCGCTTCTTCTTCGCTAATTTTCCCCGCTTCGATAAGCTGGTTGACGAATGACTGGTCGCGGGTAAGCTGCCGGATCATATTCTGCCGGATCAAATAGGCGCGGCTGTCTCCCACCTGGGCAATATAGATTTTATCTTTGAAAAACCCTGCCAGGGTAGCGGTGGCGCCCATCCCGCGCATCTGGGGATGCTGTTTGGCGTGGTCTAAAATCGCGCGGTTGGCCGCTTCCAGCGCCTGCACCAACTGTTCCACAAAGCGGGATTCCCCGGAGGACTGGAGGCCGCGCAGTTTTTCCCGGGCGGTTTTCACCGCCAGGCTGCTGGCAACCTCCCCGGCCGCCGCACCGCCCATGCCGTCGGAAACCATGAAAATGGGCGTGCCGCCCTGGGGAGAAAATTCCATCACCCTGGGGAGCCGGTTGCCCTGCTCGCTGCTAAAATCGCCGACCAGGAAGCTGTCCTCGTTCCCGTCGCGCGCCCTGCCGATGTCCGTTTGTGCGAATGCTTTGATCATTTTCGTAATCGTTGAAAAAATGGAAAGTGATACGTGAAACGTAATGCATAAAAGAGTTTACCCTGCGCTCAGTTTATCCTGAGCTTGCCGAAGGGTCGAAGGGTAATGCGTAATTCGTATTCCGTTTTTACGTTTTACGCATCACGCATCAAGCCTCATCTACCTCATATAAACGTCCACGTAATCCCACACTCCGTCGCAGGGGCTTTCGCCCTCCTGCATGCGCCAGTAGCGCCGCCCCTCATAGCTGCGGAAGGTGTAGCGCCCTTCCCGAACGCAGGGATTGCCGTTGTTGTTGCCGGAGACTTTGGTGGTGATCTTGCCGTTGAAAATGAAGCCGTTTGACTCTACCTTCTCGATCACCCCGTCGATGCGCAGGTAGCCGTCGCCGCCGCGCTCCCGTTGCTCGCCTTTGATGCTGAGCAAACCGGATTGCCCCTCTGTGACGGTCGCTTTGCCGAAATAATCCCAACTGATCCACTGTAAAGAGAAGAGGTGATCGCCTAAAAGCGCTTCATAGGTGCGGCGATCCGCCACCTGGGTTTTGAAGGAAAGCTGGTCGTAAATGCTGGTTTGCGAAGGGTTCAGGGTGTAAGAACGGAAGGTGAGGATCAGGGCGGTAACGGTCTCGGTAACCGGCGCGTACCCCTCCCGGGAAACAGAAATCTCGTAAGTTTCCCCCACAGTCACCGGGAAGGTTCTCTGGCCGCCGCTTCCCACCGTTGGGTAAACCGGGATTGCCGAGCCGGCCTGCCGCACGCTCACTTGGGCGTCTTCCGGCGCAACGGAAATCTTCAATTCACCGGGTTTTTTCTCCGGCTGCAGTTGGATCGAGAGGGTGGTTACTTCATCTTTATAGATCCAGGCGGTTTGTTGGGCGCTCTCATACCCGTCTTTCGAAGCGGTAACGGTGTATTCCCCGGCGGGAAGGCGGTAAGCGAAGCTGGATTCATCCAAAAACTCTTCATCGAGGGCGGCCTGCGCCGGAATGATTCGATAGGATTGCGGCGCAGGGATGGAAAATCCGAGCCGGCCCCCTTGCGGCCTGCCGGCCCCGGCCGAAGGGATGGGCGTGATATCATCCGGCGACACCTCCGGCGAATAGACCTCCACATACGCCCCCGCGGGGGTAACCCGCACGGTCAGCTCGCCGTACTCGGTCGCAAAAAAGAGAAAATAAACCGCCAGGAGCGCTAAAATCAGCAGGGCCGGGGCGGCGATTTTCACCCACCCGGGCAGGTTCTTGAAACCTCCCCCGCCCCCATCGCCGCGGTACACCTCGGTTTTCTCGATTCCCGTAGCGACCGCGGTTTTGTCGATGCTTACCTCGGTTTTCGGGATGAGCGATTTGGAGAGCCTGCCGGTCTTGGCGGTTTTGGTCTGCGGCGCGCCGGCCGCCGCTTCCAGGCTCTGCTGCAGCTCGCTGATGGATTGAAAGCGTTTGGCGGGGTCTTTTTCCAGGGCCTTCAGCACGATTTTTTCCACCGCCTCGGGAATGGCTATATTGGGGCGGAATTTGCGCGGGGGGACCGGTTTTTCCTTCACGTGCTTCATCAGCAGTTTGAACGGGGTATCCGCCTGGAAAGGGGTCTCGCCGGTGAGCAGCTCGTACATGATGATTCCCAGGGAGTACACGTCCGAGCGGTGATCTAAGGGCAGCCCCTCCACCTGCTCCGGCGACATGTACTGGGGCGTGCCGATGATCATCCCGGTCTGGGTGAGCCGGGTCATCCCCTGCTGCTCCCCCAGCACCTTGGCGATCCCGAAATCCAGTACTTTTACTTCCTCGGAACCGTCGCGTTTGCGGGACAGGTAGATGTTGCTGGGCTTCAAATCCCGGTGAACGATGCCTAAGTCATGCGCTTCCGCCAGGGCGTAACACACCTGGCGAACAATGTTGGCGACGCGCGGCAACTCCAGCGCCCCGCTTTTGCGGATCACGTCATCTAAACTCTCTCCTTCGATGTATTCCATCACCAGGAAGGAGAGGCTGCCTTCCACCCCGAAGTCGTAAATGTGGATGGCGTTGGCCTGGCGCAGCTTGCTGGTGGTTTTCGCTTCCCGCTGGAAACGTTTCAGCGCCTCTTCGTTGCCGGTCATGTGCGGGTGGAGGATTTTGAGCGCCACGATCCGCTCCACGCTGGTTTGCATGGCCTTGTACACCACCCCCATGCCTCCTTCGCCGAGCTTCTGCAGGATTTCATAGCGCCCGGCGATGGTCTTGCCGATCATCTGGTCAGTTTGCTCCATAAACCTTGCTCATGTTAGTACAAAGCGATATTTTACCGGTGACTCTATCCTCAATCATTCAAGGATAAAGAGTGAAGGATATAGGGATAAATAGGGCATTTTAAAGCAGGTGTTTAAATTTGGCAGAAAACACTCTTTTCCCCCGGCAGCGATCTCGCTCCCCCCGAACGGTAAAAAACGGCGAAATGTAATCATTTTTTTTTAAACTGCAAACTTTTTGATGTGTGATTTTGTCAAATGTTTGAAATTGGCGGAAAGATATGGATGCTCGCGAGACCGAATTGATCCAACGCGCCCAGCGCGGCAGCGCGGAGGCCTTCGATGAACTGGTGCGGCTGCACGACCGGCAGATTTTGCAGATGATCTACAGCATCGTGGGCAACCGGCAGGACGCCGGGGACGTGTACCAGGAGACCTTCATCCGCGCCTTTTCCCGGATCTCCACTTTCCGCTTCGAGAGCGAGTTGAGCACCTGGCTGGGGCGGATCGCCATCAACCTGGCCTTGAATTGGCGCAAGCGGCTGCATCGGAAGAACGTTTTCTCCCTGGAAGCGCAAAGCGAGTCTCCGGAAGACTCCCCGCGGGAAATCCGCGCGGAGGGAGAAGAAGGCGCAGAAGATGCCCTGTTGAGCCGGGAGCTGAGCCGCCAGGTCGAAAACGGCCTGCGCCGGCTGCCGGCGCAGCAGCGAACTGTGTTCATTCTCAAACATACCCACGGTTACAAGATCAGGGAGATCGCGGAGATGCTCGGCTGCGCGGAAGGAACCGTGAAAAACCAGCTTTTCAGGGCTGCGGAGCGGCTGCGGCAGGTCTTGCAGCCGTACTTTTCTTAGACCTCAAAGGTTTTTGGAAACCTTTGAGGTCTTGGGGAAACAAGCAAATCGGGTGTAGTGATGAAAGCACATGAAAAGTATCGTAAGAACCTGGCGCTGCACGCCTTCGGGGAACTGAACGAAGCGGAACGCGCCGAACTGGAAGCGCACCTGGGCGCTTGCGCCGAATGCCGGGCGGAGTTAGAACAGCTCCGGGCGCTGCGCCGCGCCGCCCCGGCTCAGCCCGCCTGGGAGCCGGATGAAGCCGCCCTGCAAAGCCTGCGCAACCGCGTTTCCCGGGAAATCCGCCGGCGGGCGCGTAAATCCGCCGGTTTGGGGGAGCAACTGTTGAATTTCCTCCAGCCCGCCCCGCTGCTGCGCATCGGTCTGGCGGCGGCGCTGTTCATCATCGGGTTTTTCCTGGGGCGGCAGGGCCTGCCCTCCAAACCGGGCGACGCCGACGCGGTTCTGCAGGATTTGTTGACCGCCAGCGGCCAGGTTCAATCCGGCAATAGCGCCGTCAATCCCCTGCTGGCCAGCGTGGAGCGGATCGAATACGATTCCCAAACCGGCAAAATCCGCATTTTCTACACCACCTTGAATGACATCGAGCTGCGCGGAAACCTGCTGCGGCAAACCGGCGACGATGCCGCCATTCGCCAACTGCTGCGGGAAGCGCTGTTAGAAGAGCAAAACCCCGCGGTGCGGTTGCACGCGGTGAAGGCGGTAACCTCCCTGGCGGAACAAAACGCTCCCCTGGGGGGAGACATCATCGAAGCGCTGGCAATGCTGTTAGAAAAGGAGCAAAACCCGGGCGTGCGCCTGAGAGTGCTGCGGGCGCTCAAACACGCCCAACCCCATCCGGCATTGAAAATCACCCTGCTGCGCATTTTGCTGGATGATCCCAATCCCGCCCTGCGGATAGAAGCGCTGGAAGCCCTGCTGAGCGGGGAATTGAGCGCCGAGGACCTCAATATCCTGAAAAAGGTCGCCCGGCAGGATTCCAACAGCTATGTGCGCTCCCTGGCCGGACAGGCGCTGGATAAAGCGGAAAAGGCGCCAGCGCCAGCGAATATCTGAACAAAACACCCAAAGGAGTCTCACATGAAACACACCTTCCTTTCCAAATGGCTGATTTTGGGCCTGTGGGTAATTCCCCTGCTCCTCTGCGCCCAGGACCTTCGCAAAGAGAACGGCCGCTACACCTCCCAGGCGGTAAAAACCTTCACCGTGGGGAGCGGGGGGCGGCTCATTTTAGACGGTTTTTCCGGGGACGTGAAAATTTCCTCCGGGACCCAATCCAACGTGGAGGTGCGGGAAACCCTGCGCATGGACGTTTCCTCCGAAAGCGAGGCGCGGGAAATGCTGGAGCGCGCGCAAAGCAGCTACAGCGTATCCGGCCAGACCATCCGGGTTGACGGCCGCAACAGCGACCGCTGGGTGAGCCGCCGGATCGAGATCCGGGTTCCCCGGCCGTTCGACCTGGATATCAGCGCCTCCGACGGCGACGTGGAGGGACAAAATCTGCAGGGCAGTCTGCGCCTGCACACCTCCAACGGGGACATCACCCTGGCCGCGGTCGCCGGGGAGGTTCGCCTGCAAACCTCCGCCGGGGATTTGCACCTGGAAGACATCGACGGGCCGCTGGAGGCGGCGACTTCCGCGGGGGACGTAAAACTGCGCAACGCCCAGGGAACCGTTGACCTGCGCACCTCCGGCGGCGACATCAGCGCCTACAACCTGCTGAAAGACGCAATCTTGAAGACCGCGGGGGGAGACATTTACGTGGAAAAAGCCGGGGGCAACCTGATTGCGAACACTTCCGGCGGCGACATCGAAGCGCGGGAGTGCTCCGGCGAGACTGAATTGCGCACCTCCGGCGGGGACATCGAGGTGCGGGGCGTGGGCGGCAGCCTGCAAGCCCAAACCAGCGGCGGGGATGTTTTCGGCGCGGATTTGAACGGCGCGGTAACCGCCCGCACCAGCGGGGGCGACGTGGAGTTGCAGAAAGTCAACGGGGCGGTGCGCGCGGCCACTTCCGCAGGGGACATCGAGGTTGAAATCACCCTGCAAAATTTCAAAATGGAGCAGCGCATCAATTTGCAGAGCAGCGCCGGCAGCATTCGCCTCACTATCCCGGAAAAATTGCCCGCCAGCATCAGCGCGGAGATCGTGAACGCCGGGGGGCGCTGGAAACGCTTTGACATTTACAGCGATTTTCCGCTTACCCGGCAGGAAGAAGCCGGGGGGGGAAGCCTGCGCATGAGCGGGGACATCAACGGCGGCGGGGGTGAAATCCGCCTGGAGACCAGCAACGGCGATATTCATATTTTGAAAGGGAAATAAATCCACAAACCGTAGAGACGTTGCGGTGCAACGCCTCTACATTTCAATTCAACGAACAAGGAGAATAAAATGAACGCAGCATTAAATGCAACGCGATGGTTGGGAACGGCGGCGCTGCTGGCGCTGCTGACTATCGGCGCCGCCGCGCAGAACGCCGACGAAGTCATCGAAAAATCCTTCCAGGTGGGCGAAGGCGGGCTGCTGAGCGTGGCCAGCGACATGGGATCCATCGAAGTGCAGGCCACAGGCGGGGACATGGTGCAGGTGAAGGTGATCCGCGAGCCGGAGACCTGGAGCAAAAAAGAAGCGGAAGAAATGCTGAAGAATTTCCAGGTGGATTTTTCCCACCAGGGCAAGGACGTACGGGTGGAAGCGCGGGTGAAAAACCGCCGGGAAGACCGGCATGGCGGCTGGCGGGTGCAGTTCATCATCAAAACGCCCCGGAAATACAACGTGAACCTGAACACCGCCGGGGGCAGCATCACCGTGGGCGACCTGGAAGGCGAAGTGGTCGCGGAGACTGCCGGGGGCAGCCTGAATTTCGGGAACATCAAAGGGCCGGTGCGCGGGCGCACTGCCGGGGGCAGCATCTCTTTAGACGGCTGCACGGGCGCTGCGGATATCAAGACTTCCGGCGGGAGCATCAACATCGGCGAGGTGGATGGGGACGTGAACGCCCGCACCTCCGGCGGCTCCATCAGCATCCGGCAGGCCAAGGGCAGCGTGCTGGCGGAGACCTCCGGGGGGAGCATCGACGTGGATGAGGTAATGGGCAACATCGAAGCGAGCACCTCCGGCGGCTCCGTGGAGGCGACCATCAGCAAGCAGCCCAAAGGAGATTGCCGCTTGGAAACCTCCGCCGGGAGCGTGACGGTGTACCTGGCCGGGGAGGTGGCCGTGGACCTCGACGCCCGCTCCAGTTGGGGCAAAGTGGAGTGCGATTTCCCGGTGAGCGAGCGCAGCGGCTCGGAAGAATCCGCTTTGATGGGGAAGATCAACGGCGGTGGGCCGAAGTTAGCCCTGCGCACCTCCAGCGGGAAGGTGCGGATTCGGAAGATGTGAGATTGCGGCGTGCGCAAAGCGCAGAAACGCTGAAGCGTGGCAATCTTAAGATTACCACGCTTCAGCGTGCATTCAAAATGCGCCCTTTTACGCAACTCCCGCGCGCCCAACTTCATCCCTCACGGCTTCTTCAGCAAATCCTTCAACAAATTTCCCCCCGCGCCCTTGATCTTGTTCTCGATGTCCTTCTGCACCTGCTTCACCTGGTCGTCGTACTTTTTCAGCTCGCTCTCCACTTTCTGCAACTGCCCGGTCAGCAACTGCTCTTTTTCCGCGATCAGGGCGTCCAATTGCTGTTTGTATTTGGCGGCCTCCCGGTTGACCCGCTCTTCCAACTGCTGGCGGGCCAGTTGAAGCTCCCCGGCCAGGGCGGTTTTCAACTGATCCGCCACCAAATTATCTAAGTTGCTGCTGATGGAAAATTTGAAATCCCCGGCCTGCTGGCGGGCGGCGGCTTTGAAGCTGACCTCCTTGATCGCGGCGGCAATGGAGCGGCTGATCCGCTGCAGCCGTTGATCCAACTTTGCGGCGCTGTCCAGGGGCGCAAAAGCAAGCTGGGTTCCATTGAACTGCACGTCGGCCCGGAAATCCCCCCCGGCAAAGTCCACCGCCGCCTGAATGAATCCCTTTCCCCGTTCGATTTTGGAGGGAAGCAGCTCGAAACTGCTCAGCTTGACGTTTTGCAGGGGAATTTGCGCCAGGTTCAGGGTAATGTTCTCTTTGGAAACATCTCCTAAGTAATCTAAGGTTGCGTCCAATTTCAGGGAGGCCTGGTCCTGCCGGGTTCCGCCGATGTCGAAGATGGTCGGCTGGCCGATGATTTTCTGGTCGGATACGATGTTGGCGGCGTTGCCGGCAATTTGCAGCCCTTTGAGCGCCTCTCCCGAAACGGCCATTTTCTTGATCCAGAATTTGGGAGGCTCGAAGAGCTTGCCGAAATGAATATCCTGCCCTTTCAGGCGGGGGGGTTTTTCCTGTTTGGGAACCGCGGCCTGGTATTTTTCCCCGTAGTAGCGCGCCATCCCCACGTAGCGGGTAACCGTCTCGATCTGTTGGATCACCTGCCGCCCGAACAGGATATTGGCAATATTCTTCAGCGAAAAATCGGGAAGCTTTGCCATGCTGAGGGCCTGCTGGAAATCCGCCTGAACCCAGGCCGGAACCTGCGCCGGGAGCGCCTTCACGGCTTTCAGGTCCGCGCTAAAGTCGGTTTTGACGGCGTCGTAGGTTTGCTTGTAGCCGTTCAACTGGCTCTGTAAATCTTTGGCGGCGCCTAAGGCGCTTTGCAGCTCATTCATTCCTTTGATTTTATTGGGATCCAACGCGGCGATTTTAGCCTGAATGGCCTGGAAATCGTTCTCGTCGGGAAGATCCTGGAAGCGCGTTTCCCACTGCTGGTATTTCTGCGCCCCCAAGTTGCGCAGGGAGTCGATCTTTTGCGGGCTTTTCAAGTTCAGCACCGCGAAAATGCTGTCCACCTCGATCTTTTTCCCGGCCATCTGCGCCAATTGAAACAGGGGCTGTTGGGAAAGCTCGTTTTCGAGATTTTTTTGAATCTCGCGCACGAACGCCGGGGTTGACGATCCTTCCGCGCCGGTTTTGCCGGGCAGCCTCCCGTCGGTTTCCCGGGGGGTGTTGAAGCGCAAGCCGGTCAGCGCGAAATTCTCGATGTTGATCTTTTTCGAGAGCAGCGGCAGCAGGTCGATGTCGAAATCGCAGCCCGCGGTCTCGAAGAGGTTGGCCATGGTGTTGGCCGGATCGGTCACCTGCAAACGCTTCCAGCGCATCTGCAATCCTGTAAGGGACAAATGCACCCCGTCGAATTCCACCTTTGCCCCGACCATGTCGGAGCCGTAGGCTTCCATCTGCCTTTCCAGCCAGCGGTCGGTAAAGATAAAGGACAGGGCGATAATAATGCCGGCCAGCGCCAGCAGAAAAATGATCCCCTTCCAGCGAATGATGTTTTTCAGAGGCACGGTTGTTCTCCCGATTTGCTTCGATATGCTTTTGTAACTATTCAGGCATCTTGCCACAGAGAGCACAGAGATATAAAAAGCTTGCTAAAAAAACCTGTTTGGTAGAAAAAGATGTTCCACAAGCAGGGAAGGATACCCAAAATTCTTCCTCTGTGGCCTCTGTGATCTCTGTGGCTGAATAGTAACATGCTTTTTTATGTTTCAAGGTAAACGCGATGCGTGAAACGTGAGGCGTAACTGTTATGGTAGCGCGTATTTCGTAATGCGTATTTCGTATTCCGTTTTACGCAATACGCATTACGTATCACGTTTCACGTTTCACGCATTCTCCCCTTCTCACTGGGTCAGCGCGGAAATGCGCTCGTATAGTTCGTACACTTTGGAGGCTTTGATCCATTTGATCCATTTCCAGTTTTTGACCCGCTCCTCGTATTTTTCCCGGTAATTGACCACGAATTTTTTCACCGCGATGAATACCGGAACCGCCAGCAGCAGCGAAACCACGATGCTCCCTATGTAAACGGTATTGTTGAAACTGGTATAGGGAACCAGGGGCGCGTGGTAGAGATAGGTCCAGAGCGGCTTCAACCATTGCACCTCCGCTAACAGCCAGTACCCTAATTGATGGATCAGCGGGTCGGCCAGGAAGACCACCATGCTGAAAACCGCGTAGGCCAGCAGGGCGGATGCGATATTGAGGTTGAAGATAATGAGGATGAGAACCAGGAAGACGCCGAACAGGCTCCAAAACGGGGCCATTCCCATGATCATCCCCAGGATAAATCCTCCGGCAATCTGGTTGGGCGACTCATTGGAGCGCAGGATTTTCAGGATTTTGCTGAAAATGTTTAAGAAGAACATCGCAGCTCTCTACGTTTAAGTTTGGATAAAAATACAAAGTTTTCCGAAAACTAAAAAGCGAATTTTATTATCGGCCGCCCGGGGCAGCGGCAAATAACCTCTTCGGTTTGAAAACGCCGCGATTATTCTTATATTCTTCCCGCAAAAAGAATCGCGAGGTAATTTTATTTGAGCAAAATGATTTTCACAGGATGGTTGTTGATGCTTTCGTTAACCCTGTTTTCCCACGCACAGGAAGCCGGGCTGATTCAATTCGAGATGAAAGACCAGTTCGATTCGCTCTACAGCCATGAAGGGCTGGCCAACCGCGTGGTCATCCTCATCGGCAGCGATAAAGATGGCAGCCCTTTCAACAGCGTGTGGGGCAAAGCCCTGCATGATTCCCTGCAAACCCATCCCGCTTTCGAGCAGATCCGTTTTCTGCCCGTGGCGGACCTGCGGGGGGTTCCTTTTTTTATGAAAGGGTTCGTAAAAGGCCACTTTCCGAAAGAAAAAGAGCGCCGGGTGCTCCTGGACTGGGGAGGAAAATTTGCCAAAACCTACCGTTTCACTTCTAAAATGTCGAACATTATTATCTTTGACCGGAACGGGGAACTAATTTACCAAACTACCGCCCGCGAACTGCACCCGGAAACACTGGCCGCGATGCTGAAAATGCTCAGAAAGGTACTCGAGGAAAGGGCTTAAAATAGCGCACTCCGGAGAAAAACTCCCATGGGGAAGCTTTGCTTCCTCAATTGCGTTGTGCGGTACAATGCTCGTCACGATGCTCTGCATCGTGACGCCAGGGGCGGGAAGCTCTGCTTCCCATTCATCCCGGTAATTGTCAAAAACCACGTGATAGGACACTCTATAAACCCATAAAACCATTCACCCAGAGGAGAAAGTTATGAAGAGATTCAAAGGGATTTACGCTCTGATACTGGCCGCGGGGCTTATTATTTCCGGCCTGCACGCCCAGGTGATGATCGCCAGCCAGACCACCACGATAGACATGGATGCGAAGGAAACCAGCACCAGCAATATCTATATTGATAAAGACCGCCTGTGCATGGAAACCCAATCCGGGGACGAGCACACTGTGGCGGTGCTGCGTCCCGGCCCGGTGATGTACGTAATGGATTTAACCAGGGGCACCTACATGGAGATCACCAAACAGGATATGGACCGCATGAAAGCGATGGCCAAAGACGCGAACTCGAAAATGGCCGAGCAGCAAAAGCAGATGGAGCCCCAAATGGAACAAATGCGCAAGCAGATGGAAGAGCAAATGAAGAACATGACCCCGGAGCAGCGCAAAGCCATGGAGCAATATATGCCCAAGGGCATGATGGATATGGCCAGGGAACCGGAAAAGACGGTTTACAAAAAAGTCGCCGGGGGGGTAAAGGCCGGTCAGTGGACTTGCGATAAATACGAAGGTTTCGAAGGCGCGGAGAAAGTGGAAGAGGTGTGGGCTACGGACCCCGCCAAATTAGGGCTGAACGAAAGCGATTTGAAGGTGTTCGAACAATTCGGCGAGCTTTTCAGCGGTTTTGGAGATGAACAGGATCGCAACCTGTTCAAAATCGGCTCCAAAGAATTTGAAGCGGAACAGGGATTCCCCGGCGTGCCGGTAAAGACCATCAACTACTCCGGCGGCGAGGTGGAGAGCACCGAAGAGATCGTAAAGATCGAGCGGAAGAGCGGTTTCGATGACGCCCTTTTCCAGGTGCGCCCGAATCTGAAGAAAACCAGCATGATGGAGCAGATGCAAAAGGGAATGAAGGACATGCAGGAGTAAACATCCCTCTGGCAGAATGATTGATCTGGCAGAATAATTTTTCAATCATTCTGCCGATCAATTATTCTGCCATAAAAAATTTAGGGCTTTCGCCCTTTTTATTGTACCACTGAACGCTAATGTGTTTCAATAACTCTGTGCGCTCAGTTGGGTACATTATTTTTTTCTGGCTCCCTCAACGAATAACTGAGCTGCGCCAGCGCCAACCGCCCGATCTTGGGCGCGCCCACGAATTCCCGGTGCTGGTAATCGAAGAGGTTGTTCACCGTAACATCCAGCCGCAAGCCGGGAATGAGCTTCCCGAAGCTGCGCCCCACATTCACATCAAAAACGATATACTGCTCTACCCCGCCTCTTCCGGTTCCGTACGGCTCCGGCAGCCCCCCCAGGTACGGCCCGCTCTGCACCGGAAATCCCCGAACGTAGCGCCCGGCGACGCCCCAGGACCATCCCTTCGGGTGGTGATAAAGCACCCCGAATTTAGTCTTGAAAGTGGGAGCGTTCAACGCCAGGCTCAGCTTCGTGTGGGTTTCTTTCAGCTCTTTGTTATCGAAGAAATCATCGCTGATAAAGGAAAGATTCCAGAACAGGGTATAGTCATAATGGGGCATATACTGCAGGTCGATGTCGAATCCCCAGTACTGCACTTTTCCGAAGTTCCGGTAGGTCAGCAATCCGCCGATGGCCGTGGGGCTGCTCACCGGGGTCACGCCGCTTCCGTCTTCACCCGGGTCCGGCTGCACGATGCCGGAGGGGGTTTGGCTGTAGAGATGGGTCATCAAACCGACCGTGGCCGACGGCCCGATCCCCAGTTCCCGGACCAGTTGCTCCACCGCCGGATCTCCGGAGGTAATGAAATCCAGCACCTGCTCGCGCACGTAATCCTCCGGCAGATACACCAAAGGGGTTTCCAGCAGCAAGGGGCTGATGAAGTTTTTCTTCTGCGCATAAAAAGCATTGATTCCCACTAAAAAGCGGTTTTTGAACAGGCCTTTGTAACCGGCTTCCAAGGTTTGGGTGGAGGGCATTTTGAGCGCCGGGACGTCCCTCGGCCCCGAAACCGGTTCGTACCCTAAAGCGCTGTTGGCGGGAAGGCCTAAGATGCCGGGTGCGGTTTCCCCGCTTTTCAGCGCCTCCCGGCCCATTAATTCCAACAATTCCACCAGCGTTTCCCGCTGCTCCGCATCCAACCGCCGCAAATCCGCGGGAATGTTGCTTTCC
Source organism: Calditrichaceae bacterium (assembly GCA_013360445.1). Classification (GTDB taxonomy): domain Bacteria; phylum Calditrichota; class Calditrichia; order RBG-13-44-9; family J075; genus JABWBP01. Next base: position 73,771 of record JABWBP010000003.1, read on the forward strand.
GGCCCGGAAAACAGCGCCCCGGTAGCCTGGGCGGTATTCAAATAGCCCAGCGCAGCCGGAAATTCGTCCAGGGGAACGAAATCGCCGAACGGATTGGGCTGCAAATCCGGCAGCGCCGCCATCACCGCCACCTCGCGATTGCCGTGGAATCCGTTGAAGGTAAATCCCCGGCTGGCCCCCCGCCCCTGGAGGATCAATTCGTAACCCCCGCTCTGGTTCAGCAGCACCCGGCGAAGGGGAAAATCCAGGAAAAGAGAGGGGTAAGCGGGCATGGAAATCGCCTGGTTGAAGGTTAAGCGGGTATAATGGGCGGGATGGAGTTTATACACCAGCGCCGCCCGGGGGGAAATTTTTACCTCCTCGAAGAGGTCGTTGTAATCCCCGCGCAGCGCCAGGGTGAAATCCAGCCGGGGAGAAATTTTGTAAAGGGAGTGAAGATAGCCGCCGATTTCCTGCACTTCGTCATTTTCTTCGTTGCGGCCGTAAATGCCGCCCCCGGTTTGCGGCCGGGTCACTTTCACGTCGCCCCCGGCGAGCACCCGCAAACGCCCGTCCGAAAAATGGAAATCATACTGCGCCTGCCCGCGCGCCTGCTGGCTTTGGTCTGCCACCGAGGTATCCAGCCCGTAGAGGAATAGCTGCCCGGCGGTCATGCGATTCATATAGCCCTGGGCAAAAAAACGCCCGGCCTGCACCATAATTTGCCCGTAAGAATGCACCAGGCTGTCCGCGTAGGCAGCGCCCAGGGGGGTGAGCAGATTTTCTTTGACCACCGCCCAACCCCCGTTGGCGGTGATGCGGGCGCTGCTGCCGATTTTGAATTGCAGCTGGGCGTTGGCGTTCATTTTCTTATAATCATAGCGGCGTTCCACCCCGGGAGCGTCCGCATCGAGCTGCTGTTCGTCGAAGTGATCCTGCGGATCCAATTCCCAGTCCCGGCCTTCCGCGTACTGCCCGGTAATCTTGAAACCCGCCACCCCGCCGATGGAAGCCGCCCCGCGCAAAGTCGCGAACCTGGCGGAGCGCTCTCCCCCGCCGATGCTAAGCGCCAGACCGGGGTGGGTAAAGGGATTTTTGGAAATAAAATGCACCACCCCGGATTCCCCGCCGGGGCCGTAGAGCGCAGAGATCGGGTCATTGAGCGCCTCGATGCGGTAAATGTCGCTCGTGACCAGGGGCATCGAGGTATAGAGGTTAACCCCTAAGGAGGGCAGGGAAGCCTGGCGGTAGTCCGCCAGCAAATAAGGAGAGGGGTTGAAGGCGGCGTTGAATCCCCGCAGGGTAATTTCCCGGCGGTCGATGCCGGTGGCGGCAATATCCGCCCCGGGCATGTTTTGCAGGAGAATATCGGGGCTGAAGGCTATTTCCCCGCGCAGCGAAGCGGCGTTGACCACCGCCGCCGCGGCCGGGGCGACCAGGGCGTTTTCCGGGCGGTGAGAAGCGCTGCGCATGATCACGGTATTGATTCCCACGGCCGTGGGCGACAGGGCGATGTTCAGGGAGTAAGCCTGCCCGGCGTTGAAGTAGCGTTCTTTCATAACCCGGCGCTGATAGCCCGGGGCGGTAATCTCCACCCGGTAGTATCCCTCCGGCATATCCAGCACCATGCTATAAATGCCTGATGAATCGGTAAAAGCGCTGAAGCCGGTTCCCAGCACCTTTACCCGGGCGCCGTACACCGGTTTCCCGTCGTCGTCATCGCTGATGATCCCCGCCAGGGTGGCCGGGGCCTGGGAATAAGCAAACTGAACCAGCCCGATGATTACTAAAACGATATTGCGGAAGGATTTCATTCCCTAATTCTCCTTGCGTGAAGTGATTCATCCGGAATCTGAATAATGCAAAAAACTGCCGAATATTCATGCAAATGAATCACAAATTCGGGAATGAAATTTCAAAAGCGGAGAGGGTGGGATTCGAACCCACGGTCCTCCTTGCGAAGGACAACGGTTTTTCCCGAGGGGATAAACTGAGACCGCCCGACTCAACCACTCCCCAATTAAATGATGTTATTCTCCTTCAACCAGGCGTAGCCTTCCGGTGATTTGAAAAATCTCTCCCGCAAGAGAGCTTCCGATTGGGTAGGAAACTCTTCAAAATAGTGAAGTTCGAATGGCCGGCGGTTTTTGGTCGAACGCACTTTCCCGCCGTTGTGAGACTTCAAGCGTTTCTTTAAATCGGAAGTGCTTCCGTAATAATAACGATGGTCTTTCAGGCTTTTCAAAATGTAGGCATAAAACATAGCGGAGAGGGTGGGATTCGAACCCACGGTCCTCCTTGCGAAGGACAACGGTTTTCGAGACCGCCCGATTCAACCACTCTCGCACCTCTCCGAAGATCTAATTTGTTTTCCTCCCGCAGTACAACGGTTTTTCCCAATGGGATAGACTGAGACCGCCCGATTCAACCACTCACGTTTATCCCTTTGGGACACCTCTCCATCAAATCGCTGCGAAAAATAATAGATGCCGGGGCAGATTAAAAGAGAAAAATCAGATCATTTTTGCTTCAGCGGCGGCGCTTTTTACGGGATTTTTTCTTCCGCTTGCGGCCAGATTTCGATTTTGGGGAACTTCCCCCGGCAGGGTGCGGAACAGCGGCGCTCTGTTTTTCCTCCCCGGCGATCCCCCGCTGTTTCAAGGCCCAATCCTTCAGGAAGGCGGTTGCTTCCGGGTATTTATCGAACTGCCGTTCCTCCCGGCGAAATTCCGGGGTATGCACGAAGCGCCGCCCGTTTGCCCGGGTCTCCCCGTGTTTTTTGTGCAGCAGTTCGTGATACATCACGTAATCGAGCACGAATTCCGGCACCCCGGCGTGGTCTAAAGAGAGGGAGATGATGACCCGGTCGTGCAAGGCCTGGTAATATCCCATGGTAGCAACGGTGAGCAGGCGGTTCCATTGCAGCGCCGGGCGGGCCATTTTCCCCTGGAAATAGCGCCGGTTCACCCGCTCGAAGCTGGCTTCCAAATCGTGAACGTGCCCTTTTAGCGCCTCCAACGGGGATTCGATGAACGACTCCATCTCGAACAGCACCCCGCTGAAATCTTCCGAGAGCGCAAAATCGTTGACCACCTCCGGCAGGCGCCGTTTTCGCTGCAGGGCGCTGAGCACAATATTGCGCCACACATCTTCCCCGGCATAGAGGAATGCTTCGTTGCATTTCAAGACCGCCCGATCCTGGTACGGCCGTATCCGGTAAAGAACCCGAATGTTGACCAGCAGTACATCCAGGGTCGGTTTCTTCAAGGAGCCGAAAAGGCTGCGCACCACCCGCCGCACCCGGAGCAGGGTTTGAAGATGGGCGGTGAGGTTTTCCTCTCCGGCCAGGAATTTCATCCAGCAATAAACTTGCTGGGATGGGGCGGCCATATTCCGGGGAGCGCCGCCGTTTTGGGCGCAAAGCTCTTCCAGGTTGCGGATTCGCTCCCGGATTTCCTGCAACATTTCCTGCCGTTGCGCGGGCGATGCGAGAATTGCGTCCGCCTCGCGCCAAAGCTGTAACGCTAAGGATTCGCCGGAACTGACCACGTTGACGAGGTAGAAGGTGGGGTTGGCGGCGGGCGCGCCGGCTTCAACCAGGGGCAAACGGTCCAGGTCAAGATTCTTCAAAAAGCGATAGGCGTTGCGCGAAGGCGCCGGTAGTTGCTCGGGAGTGGCGCGGTGTTCCCGGCAAATGGCTTCCACCTGCTGAAGAAAATCCCGCACGCGCTGTTTGAAAGAGTCCGCTTCCTCGCGGGGAATTCCCGCCTGGAGAGAGCGGCGTACGTAGTTCAAAAAACCGACCACCCCGGTAATTCGAAGCTGCAAGGGTATGCGCTCCCGGTTTTAGATGAAAGATCGTTTTGAGCAGGCAATAGGCAGTTGGCAGTAGGCAGTTGGCAGTAGGCAGTTGGCAGTTAGCAATTTTGCGGTGTTCGTACAAGGTTGTTTTTTGCGGTATGCTTGCCTTCTTGTCCACATCCACCTGCCTATGGCGAAGCCCCCGCTGACGCGGCTGCCTACTTGCCCCCTGCCCCTGCTCCTGCCCCTGCCCACTGCCCACTGCCCCTACCCCCCTTCGACAAGCTCGGGCTTCGTCGTGAGCTCAGCCGAACGGGCAAGCCTGCTCCTCGCCGCAAAGCTCACTTCCTCACCCGCAGCATCAACAAAATTCCCCCGATTCCGAAGACGATGTTCCCGATCCAGGCGCCCAACAGGGGATTGAGAGCGCCATCGCGGCCCAGCACCTGCCCGCTGCGGATGAACAAAAAATAGACGAAACTGATCAACAGCGCCAGGGCAAATCCCAGCGCCGGGCCGCTGCGCCGCTTGCGGGAGGCCAGGGGCGCCCCGAACAGCACGATGATGAAATTGGCGAACGGGTAAGAGATTTTCATATACAACTCCACCAGCCACTTCCGGGCGTCCGCGCCTAAGCTGAGCATTTTATCCACAAAGCGGTTCAACTCCGCGTAGTTCATCTCCTCCGGCTTCACCTGCAAATCCACCAGGTCTTCCGGGTGAATCCGGGAATCGGGATACCAGATCTCCTGGCGCTGCACAATTTCCTCTCCGGAAGAGGTAAATTTTCGCTGGATCACCTCGCTCAGCTTCCACTCCTTGCGGGTGGAATCCCAGGCCATAAACTTTGCATCCCAGCGCTCCCGGATGGTATTTCCTTCCCGCCAGACTACATTGACCCGGGTAGCCTGCTGCTTGCGGGCGTCATAGAAGTCAATGCTCACCTGGCGATTGTCGCGGTCTTGCAGGGAAATTTGCCGCTGGGCGCCAAACTGGGCGCGGGTCTGCTTGCGAATGTCATAGCGGTAAAGATCCAGCCGCAAGCGGTTGCTCTGCGGCACCACGGTTTCCCCCGCCACCCCGGAGGCCACGCTGATCAGGGCTGCCAGCACTAAAATCGGCAACACCAGCCGGTACAGGCTGACCCCGGCGGAGAGGCAGGCGATCAATTCATTATACTGCGCCATGCTCCCCAGGGAGAACAGGCAGCTAAGCAGCATATTCACCGGCAGCGTTAACAGGATAATATAAGGAACATAGTACACATAATACCGCACCGCATCACTGAATTTGGCGTTGTTGGCCAGGAACTCGTCGAGGTGTTCGATCAAATCGACCACGATAAAGATAACGATGAAGGCCAGGGTGGTGTAGAACAGGATCGTCAAAAATTTTTTGATGATATAGCGGTCTAAAAGTCTCATTTGGCTCACTCGCCGGTTCGGAAGAAGAATTGCAACACCTTGGGCAGCCGCTCCCACTGGATGAAGCGGGTTTCCCGCACGGTTCTGACGGTCAGGTAGATGCCGAATGCCCCCACCAGGATGTTGGCAAACCACATCGCCAGAAAAGGGGCCAGCAACTGGCGGTCGGCCAGCTCCTCCCCGCCGATCAAGCAGGTCCAATATAAGAGGAAAAAACCGATGCTAAAAGAGATGCCCACCCCCAGGGAACCTTTCCGGGCGCGGATGCCTAAGGGAGCGCCGATCAATACGAACACGATGCAGGCAAAGGGAATGGAAAATTTTTTGTGGATTTCTACCTGATATTTGTAAATCTGTTTCTCGAAATAATTCTTATTGCTGGCCGTGGAACTGATTTTCTGCGCTGCCGCCTGCACTTTGTGGGAAGCGCGGGACACGGCCTGATATTTTTCGCTGACGTTCATTTCCCGTTTTTTCCCCTTTGCGCCGGCCAGCCGGGCGGCAATGGTTTCCGGGGGAATCAGAAAATTCGCAGTCTCCGCCCGGATGGTGGAATCCGCCCGGGCGATCTCCCGCCGGTAATTGTTCACCTGCTCGTTCATCATGCGGATATTCATTTCCCGGTCGCCGCGCTGCAAGTCTTCCACCCGTTTGAATATCAGATCTTCGGCAGGAATATAAAACACGTTGCGGGTAAAATTCAGGCGGCGGTATTCGGAATAATCCTGGGTGTTGACTTCGTGGATCTCCCCTTCGAACAGGGTAAACACCAGCTGCGCCCGCTCCCGGTCGAACACCAGGTAGCCGTGGTCGGCAATCACGGTGCGCTGCAGTTGCGCCTGGCTGAAGTCGAAGATGGTAATCTTTTTTAGCTTATCCGCCGAATTATTGGCATAATTGGGATCGAGGACGTTGCTTTTATCGGCTAACTCCTTCTGGATGGGTTTTTGGATTTCCTGTACCAGAAGATTGAAGTTGTTGAGCTTCAAATAAATCCCTTCCTCCAATTCCAGGGTCGGCTTCTTTTGGGAAATGCTGCGGAAAAGCAGCCGGGCGCGGTGGTTGTATTCCGGCAGTACCTGATCGTTGTACCATATCATCGCAATGGTCAATGCCGCCGCCCAGATCAAAGCCGGGCGAACGATGCGATAGAGATTGATGCCGGAGGTTTTCAACACCGTGATCTCGTTATCCGCGGAGAGCCGCCCGAAAGCCATCAGCGCCGCCACCAGCACCGACATCGGCACCGCCAGGGCCAGCATCCAGGCCAGGTTCAGGTACACGAACTCCAGGATGGTTGCCAGGGAAAGCCCCTTCCCGAACAGCTTGCCGATGTACTGCACGATAAATTTGGTTACGAACACGAACATGATCACCGCTAAGGAAAATAAAAACGGCCCGGTGTGTTCTTTGACGATGTATCGGGAAATGATTTTCATGTTCTTATTTCGTTTCTGTAACCTGAACCCCCCGGAGGTTCCAAATCTCCGGGAGGTTTCATTGAAGGAATAATTTAACCCTGCCTACAGGTTTACCCAAAGGGAAAATATGGATTATACCGGGTGCCGGCTTTTCCGCATCGCAGCCCCCGGAAAATCGGTTGATTTCCTCTTCCCGGTGTATTATTATGCTCAAAAACACGGCAGCGCCATGATCTTAGAAGTCAAAGAAATCCTGCAAGTGTTGGATCGCTTCATCGGCCATTACCCGATCTATTTCTACCTGGTCGATTCCCGCAACACCATTGCCTGGTTCAATCAATACATGGGGCAGAACCTGCCGGAAATGCGCCTGGGGCAGCCCCTGGAGTGTTTCAAAGGATTCTCGCCCTGCCCGGAACCCTGCGCCGAATGCCTTCCGGCGGAAAAGAAATTTACCCATGCAAAGGTGGAAAAAAACCTCTTGAAAGCCCGGGTCGGGCCGGCCGGAACGGAGCGCTATATCGAATTTTTCAACCTTCCCATTCTGCAACCGGACGGGCAGGTGGAAGGGGTGCTGCGGCTGGGCATCGACGTCACCGAGGATGAAAAATTGCAGGAGGCCCTGCGCGAAACCGAAAAATTGTTCAAAGCCATTGTGGATACCTCCGCGGACGCGGTCATCTTTCTGGACAATGAAGACCGTATCCTGAGTTGGAATAAGGGCGCGGAGGAGATTTTTGGCTACAGCGCGGGGGAAATTATCGGAAAATCCATCCAAATGCTGGTGCCGAAAGAGGTTCTGGACTTCGGGGAGTTAGATTACCTTCACGAGGTGCTATCCGCTAAAGGCATGGTGAAGAAATTCGAAACCCGCCGCCTGCACAAAAACGGGCGCACGGTGTACGTGGATATCTCCTGCAGCCGGGTCTATGATGAAAACGGGAACCTCATCGGCACCTCGGAAATCCTGAAAGATATCGAGGACCGCAAGCACCTGGAATTCGAACTGCTGCGCACCATTCACGAATTGTCCAAATTGAATCAGCTGAACGAAATTATCCACCGGGTGTATGATGAGCAGGATATTCTGCGCATCATTTTGATCGCCATTACCGCCGGTGAGGGGCTGCGGTTCAACCGTTCATTCATTATTTGGGTGGACAAAAAGGAACAGATGCTCACCGGCCACCTGGCCATCGGCCCGGCGAACCCGGAAGAAGCGAAACGGATCTGGGGGGAGTTGCACCTGAATCGCGGGTTCCTGAAGGACATCGTTCAGGCTTACAAAATCGATCTGGAAGGAGCCGACCGCGGGGTAAATGAGATCGTTCAGCGCGTCCGGGTGCCGCTGCGCCGCCGCGACCATATTTTGATCCACGCGCTGCATCAAAAACAAGCCGTCCAGGTAAAAGACCGCCAGATACTCGGCTCCAAATTCCCTGCCCTTACTTTTGACATCGATGATACCAACCTTTTTGATATTCTGGCCAGCGACACCATGGTCATCGCGCCGGTCTATTCCAAAAAAGAGCCGTTAGGCGTCATCATTGCCGACAACAGCATCAGCCGCCGGGAGATCAGCATCGAGGACGTGGAGAGCCTGAAGCTTTTTGCCAACCAGGCCAGCTCGGCCATCGAGAACGCCCGGCTCTATCATGCCCTGGAAGAGCGGATTTCGGATTTGCAAAACGCCTATCGCCAGTTGGCGGAGAACCAGGAGAAGTTAGTGCGGGCGGAAAAATTAGCCGCCATCGGGGAAATGTCCGCTAAAATCGCCCATGAAATCCGCAACCCCCTGGTGTCCATCGGGGGATTCGCCCGCCTGATCGAGAAAAAGATCGCCGAACCGGAAAAAACCCGCAAATACGCAGAAATCATCAAAGACCAGGTGGATAACCTGGAGAACATCCTGAATAACATTCTGAGCGCCGCCAACCCCCCGAAGCCCCAGAAACGGGCGGTGGCCATCAACCATGTCATCGAGCAGGTGGTAGAAATGTTAGGAACCGCCCTGCAACAGCGCAATATCGAATTTTCCGCGGAGCTTCAGGAAACTTCTCTCCCAATTTTCGGGGACGAACGGCTGCTCCACCAGGCTTTTCTGAACGTCTTCAAAAACGCCATCGAAGCGTTGGACGGGCGGTTGGAAGGAGCGATGATCCGGGTGACCACCCGGCCCTGCCCGGAGTATGTGGAGGTGCAAATTTCCGATAACGGCCCCGGCATCGAAACCGGTTTAATTTCAAAGATTTTCCAGGCCTTTTTTACCACCAAATCCCGGGGAACCGGGCTGGGGCTGGCGGTGGTGCAGCAAATCGTGGAATCGCACAGCGGCAGAATCGAAGTGAAATCGCAGCCAAATGAAGGGACCACTTTTTATATCCGCCTGCCCTTTGCCACGGAAGCGGCGGCGGAGACGGTTGAAAAATGAAAACCGTGCGCACAACAACACCCGAACGCTGAAAATTTTCGGAGGAACTCATGGCAAAAATATTGATTGTGGAAGACGAAGGAGCGCAGCGAATGCTCTACGAGGCCGAAATTGCCGATATGGGCCACCAGGTCATCCTGGCAAAGGATGGCGTTGAAGCCGTGGACCTGGTGCGGAAACAAAAACCGGAGCTGGTCATACTCGACCTGATGATGCCGCGCATGCACGGCCTGGAAGCCCTGAAAAAAGTGTTGGGGATGAACCCGAATATGCCGGTGATCATCCACACCGCCTATTCCCACTACAAAGACGATTTCATGAGCTGGGCGGCGGAGGAGTATATCGTCAAATCTTCCGACTTAGGGGAGTTGAAAAATGCCATCAAGCGGGTATTGGCCGGCAGGGCAAAATCCGCCGGGGGCCGGGGGAGAAGGTAGGGGCAGTTAAGCCGGGAGGGCTTAATGCCGACAAATTCACAGGGATGTGAATGCAGTTGTCGGCAGGGCAGGAGCAGCCGCGTAAGCGGTGGCTTCGCCAGAGGCAGTTTTGCACTCCGAAGTTGACTTTTTCGCAATGAAGGTCTATATTCAACCGTCAATAACGTCTTTGACATAAATCGGCTGTTTCCCATACCTCAAGAATGCCCGGGGAAAAAGTCGACGAAAAATTTTTATACCGGTGACGGGAAGGCGGTGAAAATCCGCCACTGCCCCGCAACTGTGATGGAGGACGAAAGCTCCTTGGCGCCACTGCCCCGCAAGCCGGGTCGGGAAGGCGGGCGAGTAGGATGATCCCTGAGTCAGGAGACCGGCCGGTGTAAGAAACCCGTAAAAAATCTTCGCGGGAAGATTGGGTTTGTACTGGCCTGTTTTTTCAGCTTAGAAACCCCAATTTTTCCTGATTTTTCGGGAAAAGTTGGGGTTTTCTTTTTGCGGATGAATGGCATGAGCGATCGTATCGATCAAAACATTTCTGCTCCATGCCGGGGGCTTATCGTGCTGCTTGCCTGGCTGGCGGTTTGCTGGGCTGATTCTCTTCCGGCGCAAAGCAACCTGCGCCTGGGCGGGCAGGTGTTCGACGCTCTCTCCGGTGCGCCCCTGGCCGGGGCAAACGTGCAGGTGCAACACACCATTTTTGGCGCGGTTTCCGGGGAGGACGGAAGCTTTGAGATCGAAAATCTTCCCCCCGGCGCTTATACCGTGATTTTTTCCATGATCGGATACGAGCAATCCCAAACTTCCCCGGTGATCATTACGGAGGACACTCCTAAACGCATATCCGCCGCGCTTCGCCCTGCCGTGCTGACCGGGGATTCGGTCATCGTGATTGCCGACCGTTATGTGAACGGAGCGGCCCTCGAAGGCGAAAAGATCATTCTCACCGCGGAAAACATTGCCCGTTACCGGGGATTGGGGATAGCGCAGTTGCTGCACCAGGTCGCCGGGGTGCAGGTAGAATCCGGCGGAGGAGGGAGCAGCCGCGCGATTATCCGCATTCACGGCAGCCGCGCCAGCCAGGTGCTGGTGCTGTTGGACGGGCAGCGCCTCAATTCTCCCCAAACCGGGGAGGTGGATTTAGGTGAAATCCCCCTGGAGCAGATCGACCGAATCGAAATCATCCCCCAGGGCAACAGCGCGATTTTCGGCGGGAGCGCGTTTGGCGGGGTGGTTTCCTTTTACACCCGGCAGGCGCGGGACGCCAGCCGGGCGGCGCTTCGCTGGCAGGGCGGCTCTTTTTCCACGGCCCGGGGCAGCCTGGCCGGGGAGCTTGCGTGGAAACGGATCGGGCTGCTGGGCAGCTATTCGCAGGACTATTCCCGGCAGAATTTCCCATACACCTATGAAGGAAGTACTTTCGAGCGGGAAAACGCCTGGTACCGCAATCGGAAAGCATTCGCCAGGCTCAGCCTTCAAACTTCCCGCCATGAGGTGAATTTGCGCTGGAGCTACCGCCGGGGAGAGCAGGGCCTGCCCTCTTCGTTTTACAACGAAATGCTTCACCACAACGCTTTTATGGAGAGCGTCTCCCGCTCCTGGCAGCTCCGCTACCGCTGGCTGGCGGGAAGCGCCGGATTCTTAGAAGCCAGCCTGGCCTACCAGGATTTGAATCAGTGGTATAACAACCGGCAGGATCCTTCTCCGTTTACCCGCTACCACAGCGAATTGCGCAATGGCCTGTTGGAAGGGAAGGCGACCGCTCACTACCGTCCCCTGGCTTTTTTGGAGGCCCGCGCCGGGTTTCAATACCTGGAGGAAAGCCTGGAACAGCGGAATTTACTCTATCCCGCCCTCAGCGCCGGCAAAAAACAACGCCCGGTACTGGGGGGATTCGGCGGGCTGGAGCTGGAACTGCCCGTTTTTAAAACGGTTTTCAAGACCCTCAGCCTGCGCTCCGCGCTGCGTTATGAGCGCTATTTCGAGCATCCCGGGGAGTGGTATCCCCTTTTGGGCGCGACCGTGGTTCCCGCCTGGCTGCCGGCGTTGAGCCTCTCCGCCGGCTGGGCCCGGGCGGTACGTTACCCGGATTTCAACAGCCTGTTCTGGAAGGGTGACGCCCGCGCCCGCGGCAACCCGGATTTGCAGCCGGAGCGGAAATCTCTCCGTAATTTTGGCGCGCGGTTTCGCCCTTCGCAGGCTAATCTTCCCGGGTTGAGTTTCTATTATTATTCGGAGAAAATCAGCGATCTGATCTTCTGGCACCGCGGGGTGAACGGGGTTTGGGAGCCGCGCAACGAGGGACGCGCCGAAAAGCGCGGCTGGGACGCGCAGTTGGAGCAGACCCTCATTCCCAAACACCTTAGCCTGCAAGCCTCCTACAGCCGCCTGGAGGCGCGCAACAAAAGCGAGCAAGCGAACCTGAGGGGTAAGCGCATCGTGTTTACGCCCCGGCATACCGCCAACGTTTCCGCCTGGTTAGGGGTACGGCAATGGCAGGCGCTGCTGGTGTATCGCTTTGTAAGCGAGCGGGAAGTGGTTGCGGCCAATACCGGCGTTCCCCTGGCGGCTTACCGGCTGTGGGACGCATCGCTTTCCTGGCGCCATTCTGCGGGTAAATTTGCAGCGGAATGGTCTTTCGCGGTCAAAAATATCACCGCCGCGGATTATGAATTGCTGCGCGGCTATCCCATGCCGGGACGGGAATTTCAAATCTCCGTCAACCTGGAGTACCAAATGCCCAAAATCCGCTGAGACCCCTTCAATTGGCAATTGGCAATTGGTAATTAGCAGTTACTATTCAGCCACATGGTTCGATAAACTCACCATGCGAAGTTCACAGAGGCCACAGAGGAAGAATTTTGGGTATCCACCACTTCGTGGAGAGCA
>JABWBP010000080.1 GCA_013360445.1 Calditrichaceae bacterium
GCGGGAGAAGGAACGACGCTGAATAATATCAGCCAGATCTACGACGCCCGTGGGGATTATGAGACGGCGTTAGGGTATTTGGAAAGGAGTTTAAAAATCTTTCAAGAAATTGGCGACAAAAGCAGAGAAGGAACGACGCTGAATAATATCAGCCAGATCTACGACGCCCGTGGGGATTATGAGACGGCGTTAGGGTATTTGGAAAGGGTTTTGAAAATTTTTCAGGAGCTTGGGGATAAAGCGCATGAAGGAGGAACGCTGAATAATATCAGCCAGATATTCCAAGCCCGTGGGGATTATGAGACGGCTTTAGGGTATTTGGAAAGGAGTTTAAAAATCCGTCAGGAGATCGGAGATAAGGCGGGGATGATTCCCACCCTGCACAACATGGCGCATATCCATCTTCAAAACCAGCAGATTGAGCCGGCGCTGGAAAAATTTGTTCGGGCGCTGCAACTGGCGCAAGAAACCCAGTATGCACAGGGGCTGTTTAATGTCTCCCGCGATTTGGGCAGGTTGCTGTGCCAGTTGGGCTCTAAGGAGCAAGGACTGCCCCTGCTCAAACAGGCGCTGGCATTGGGGCAGGCCATGGGGCACCCCGGCGCGGGAGCGGTGGAGGCGCTGGTGCGGGAGTATAGTTAGCGTGGGGTACAACCCCCTTTATCCCCCTTTTTTAAGGGGGAGTGGTTGGGTGCGGCGGGGCAGGCTGTGCTCGTCCCCCGGCGCAGCGTGCGCGGCGGGGCGCGGGGTGCTGGCGCACCGGCGCGGCGTGCGTAGTTCCCCCTTAACAAAGGGGGACAGGGGGTTGTAAAACCCCGCACGGGAGGCAAGCCTGCCGGGGCAAAGACAGGTTGAGAGGGCGGGTTGTAAAATCCCGCGCGGGAGACAAGCTTTGAAGTGGGTGCAACCGGGGGGCAGGGGAGGTACAACCCCCTTTATCCCCCTTTTTTAAGGGGGAATGGTGGGGTGTGTGGGGGCAGGCTGTGCTCGTCCCCCGGCGCAGCGTGCGTAGAAAGGAGGCAAACATGAAAATATACTACAACCCCAGGCTGAAGCAGCTGGCGCGGGATTTGAGGAATAATAGCACACCGGGGGAGATTATGTTGTGGAGTAACTATTCAGGCATTTTGCCACAGAGTTCACAGAGCACACAGAGACATGGAAAAATTTGTTGAACAAACCCGTTTTGTAGAAAAAAATGTTCCATATTGTGGAACGAAATCAAAGGCCGCAAGCTGCGCGGCTACCAGTTCATGCGCCAGAAGCCGATCGGCGAGTACATCGTGGATTTCTTCTGCAGCAGGCTGAAGTTAGTGATCGAGATCGACGGGGAGAGCCACGCAGGGAAGGAAGCCTGCGACCGGATGCGCCAAAAGAAGTTAGAGGCGCTGGGATTGACATTTTTGCGTTTCGAGGAGTTGGCGGTGCGCTATAATTTAGACCGGGTCATTCAGAGCATCGAAAACCGGGTTCAGGAAATCGAAGCCGCCGCGGGAAATCCCCCCGGGCGCAGAGAATATGGGAACTAAGGCAAAATGATTTGATGGCAAAATAATTCAACAATCATTTTGCCATCAAATTATTTTGCCCTCTTTCTCCTGAAAGAGCGCGCCGCCTGAAGCGTTATACGATACGAAAGGTCAGCAAAATGGCAGAACCCAAATTCGTAAAAGGCGAGAGGCCGGCCCCGGATACGGAAAGCTGGCAAAATTACATTTGGAAAACCGAGCAGGAGACCCCCAACCGCATCGAGGACGCGGCGAAATTCCTCTCCGGGATCATTGCGGTGTGCCTGACCATCTTCCTCACCCCCGGGCGAGAGGTTTTTGCGCAGCTACGCGGCGCGGCGCTGGCGGCGGCAATCGCCGCGGTGGTTCTATGGGTTCTTGCGCTGCTGATCTCCTTCTGGGTGGTGTTCCCGCAGCGCTACCGCTACGTGGGCGACTCGGTGCAGTCGGTAAAGGAGATGAACCGGCAGATCGCCGGGCGCAAATACCGGCGGCTGATCGCCTGCCTGGCGCTGTTCTCCGCGGGCATGATCCTGTTAGCCGCGGGAATCTTTTTTTAGGAGCGCAAAACTTCAGTTTTGCAAAGCTCCCGCGCAACCTGCCGGGAATGCAAAACTAAAGTTTTGCACTCCGTTTAGGGAGCCAGAAAAAAATTATAAACCTTATTCCTGGTTAAGTGTATGTTTATAATGTATTGAATAGCCCCCTGATTTATCGGGGGGACACAAATTACCCTCATTCTTTAATTTTATGGGGCTTCAGCCCCGCGTAGTGCAACAATCGGGGATAAATCCCCGGGAAAAGGCAGAAAAGGCATAAGTTTAGGGAGCCAGGAAAAAATAATGTACCCAACTGAGCGCACAGAGTTATTGAAACACATTAGCGTTCAGTGGTACAATAAAAAGGGCGAAAGCCCTTACTTATTTTCTGTCCCCGATCTGAAGATCGGGGCTATTCAATTTTTCATAAAAATCAAATATTTACCTACGAATAAGGTCTAATGCACCCAACTGAGCGCACAGAGTTATTGAAACACATTAGCGTTCAGTGGTACAATAAAAAGGACGAAAGCCCTAATAAAGGCGCACCGATGTCAAATACCCTTCTCCAAAAACACTGGTACGACGGCTGGTTCTACGCCCGCTTCATCGACGCGGAAAACAATCCTTTGCGCGACCGGGTGTTGGGCTTCATCGAGCCGGGAAGCGCCGCTATCGACCTGGGCTGCGGCAGCGGCGGATTTACCCTGAAGCTGGCCGGCCATTGCCGCGAAGTGGTAGGGGTGGACGTCTCCGGCAAGATGATCGCCGCGGCCCGCAAGCGCCTGGCCAAATCCGGCCTGGGGAACGTGTCGTTTCTGCACCTCCACGCCGGCGGTCTCAGCGAAGCGCTCCCGCGGCGCTTCGACTACGCGGTGCTCTCCTTGATGCTCCACGAAACGCCCCCCGCGGAGCGTTTGCAGATTTTAGGGGAGGCGCGCCGGGCGGCCGGGCGCATCGTAATTCTCGATTACCAGACCCCCCAGCCGCGCAGCGCCTGGGGCGCGGGAGTGGGAATCGTGGAGTTCCTGGCCGGCCGGGAGCATTACCGCAATTTCCGGGATTTCGTGCGGCGCGGGGGGCTTCCGGCGCTGCTGCAAGAGGCCGGGCTGCGGATAATACAAGAAAAAATCAATCGCACCGGGGTGTTCCGGCTGGTCCTTGCGGCATAAATCGCCCTACCGGAGTGCAAAACTTCAGTTTTGCATTCCGGGCGCAAAACTGAAGTTTTGCACTCCTCCGGCGGGGTTACTGATTTTCCGCGGGCAGCAATTGGGCGGTGTAGTCCCCGCTGCTGCGCTCGTCGATCCACAGCCGCCCGATGAAGCGCCGGTATTCTGCGCCGGCGTCGATCTCCACAAAATGCTCCCCGTAGGCCAGTTTGATGGTCAGGGGGGTCTTTCCGTAATATTCTTCATCAAGGTAAACATCTCCCTCCACCGGCAGGCTGCGAAGGGTAATCTCCTTGTAGGAAAACTCCCCGCGCCGGGAAGTGGCGGCAGTCCGGGAAGGTGCCCGGGGCAATTGCCGGGAAACGTTTTGCGCTTCCTTCAAAAAGGGGAGGGGATCGAGATGTTCGTTATTTTTCAGAATCGAAAAATGCAAATGCGGGCCGCTCACCTGCCCGGTTTGCCCAGCCAGGGCGATCAACTGCCCCGCCTCCACCAACTCGCCTTCCTTCACCAGAATCTTTTCTAAATGATGGTATTTGGAGATGAATCCGCCGGTGTGCAGCAGGTTGACCATCTTGCCGGAGACCTTGTTGGAGCCGGTATATAAGACCATCCCCACCCGCCAGGCGTACACCGAGTCGCCCACCTGCGCGGCCAGGTCGATGCCTTTGTGAAATTGCGCCTCCGCGGAGCGGGAAAGGGGATTGCTGCGGTAGCCGAAAGAGCTGGTTACCTGCCGTTGCTGCCCCAGGGGGTGATAAGAAGTCTCCTCCTGCGCAAACGCTGCCAGCGATACAAAAAGAATCACCCGGAACCAGCGAAGCCGGGCGGTGGGCAGGAGCCAATCAAGTCGGTAGCGGATAACCGGCATTGAATTTTCTCAATAGAATCTTGTACGAACCGTTCGTTCATCCAACCGAAAGGCGGCGACGCCGCGGTTTGCAGTTGAAGGGAATAAATATACTTCGCGGCGGGCATGGATTACCATAGCGTTTAAGAAAAAAAATCGAAATTCCGGAGCGGAAGAGTGGAGCCGCAGCTTTTTATGACAAAAATCATATTTTTTACTGATCATGGTCATAGTTTGTACGTTCCGGGAATATTAAACTTTGCAAGAGTGGATAAAACAAGTAACCGCCCGGAATGGGCCGAAATTCGGAGAGCAAAATTTTTTTAAAAAAAATTGAATAAAAAGTGATGATTTTTTCGTTCGCAAGTGTTATACTTAAGCGTTGAGTATCGAGTCTCCTGTGCTGCCCGTGCTGCCTTGCATAAAACCCGGGCGTTCGTAATCAATCAATATCGTTTATGATTAAAATCGAAAGGTATGGCATGAAGAAAAAGGTGCTGTTTCACGGGATGGTTGTATTCTGTTTCCCGGTGATGTTATGGGCGCAGTCGTTTACCTTCACAGCCGATTCCTTAACGGCGCACGGCGCCCCGGGAGATTTTTTCGATATTTACGCCGATATTCATAATATTTCCGCCGAGGAGCTTTCGCTGCGGATCATCCGCACCCAAAATTCACTCCCTTCGCTGTTCTGGCAAGCTTCGTTATGCAACGCGCAGGCCTGCTACGCCCCGGATTTGGATACGATCATGATTCCGGATCCGATGTTCGGAGTTCCCCCCCTGGCCCCGGATTCCATCGCTGAATTTCACCTCCAAATCCTGAGCGACCCCACGATCCCCGGCGCCGCTTATATTACCATTCGAGTGGAGAACGTGGCGGACACCTCGGATAATGCCACCCTGAGTTTCATGGCTACCACCGAGCCTACCGGTTTAGGAGTGGTCGATTTGCCCCTGACCGGCAATTTTCAGCTTTACGCCAACTATCCCAATCCCTTCAACCCTTCCACTACCATTCCGTTTGAAATTGGCGGCGCCCGGCCGGTAAACGTTCAGGTGAACATCTATAACATTTTGGGGCAGAACGTCGCCATGCTGGTAGATGAACCGCTGGTTCCGGGCAACTACCAGGTTACCTGGGACGCCCGCGATCTCCATGGAAACATCGCGCCGAGCGGGGTCTATTTTTATGAGCTACGGGCGGGAGATTACCGGCAGATGCGGAAAATGCTGTTAGTGCAGTAATGGAGGCCGCACGGTATTATGCTCACCCGTCGATGCCGGCTTGCAATTCAGTTAATATACAGTTCAATTAATACAGGGTGTGCGAATACGCTTGTTTCTTTTTCTAAATAATAAATATTCTCAAATCCATAATCAAAGGAGAAGGCTGATGAAGAACCTGGTAAAATATTTGGCAATCGCCGGTCTTTTTATGGCGACAATGGTTTCCGCCCAGCAAAAATTGGTTCTATTTGAAGAACACACCAGCACCACCTGAAGCTTTTGCGCCAGTGCGAACCCGGGTTTGGTTCGAATGCTCAATACTTTAGGTGTAGAAAATGTTGTTTCGGTGCAGTACCACATGAATTGGCCTGCCCCTGGCAACGATCCGTGGTATTTGAATAACGTTGCCGAAAATACTGCCCGGCGAACGTTTTACGGGGTTAATGGCATCCCCATCGCCTGGGTGGATGGATTCGACGCCGGAAATTTGAGTAATATTACCGCCATTACCAACAACATCACCAACCGGACATTTCTTCCTACTCCCTACGAAATCACCGTCAGCGGCGATTATGTGAATAATTCCGTAACCGTAACCGCGAAAGCGGTTAGCGCTCAGCCGGCTGGCACTAAGTATTTGCGGATCGCGGTGGTGGAAAAAGATTATCACGCCTCCACGCCTTACCCGAACGGGGAGACGCATATTGCCTGGTCCATGCTGGATATGTTGCCGGACGCCACCGGCACGTTGCTCAATATTCCCGCGATTGGAGACAGCCAAACCGTTACGTTTAACTACAACGTAGCGCAGGTGAACTTCCATCCTCCCACCAGCCTGGAAAACCTCCTGACCGTGGTGGCGTTCATCCAGAACCAGTCCACCCGGGAAGTTTACCAGGCCGGCTACGCGGAAGTGGGCGTCTCTACCGGGGCGATCAATTCCGGCGCATTGATACAGAATACCGGCGCCGCCCTGTTTAGCGGTTTCGCTTATAACAGGTCCGACTCGCCCATCGATGTAAATCTGGGTATAAATGGAAACCTGCCCGCGGGATGGGCGGCATCCGCCCAAACCCGGGAGGGAACTCCCATTCCGGTAAATGGCGGGACGCTGAGCTTGACCCTGGCGAGCCGGGATTCCTTGTACTACGACATTACCGTGACTCCCCAGGGAAATTCCGGCGGACTAATTCTATCTGCAGATATGAGTTTAGCTTCCAATCCCAATATCTCCAGTTCTGCGAAATTTTCCGTTTCAACCAATGATGTGGATATCTTAGTTGTGGATGACGACGGAGGAGAAGATTACGAATCCTATATCGTGAATGAACTTAGCCAGACCTCCTACGTCTATGGCGTGGTCTCCATCAATTCCGGCGATATTGCCCCGGATGATTTGAACGAGATCAACACTATTATCTGGAACTGCGGCGTGGCCAAGCCTACTTTGACGGAGGAAGACCGGGCGGCGTTGTCACAATTTCTGGATAACGGCGGCCGCCTGTACCTGAACGGGGTGGATATCGCCTATGAGCTGGCCGATCCCGCCAGCCCCACCTATACCACCAACAGCCTGGCGTTCTTTACGAATTATCTGCACGCCTCTTATATCAAGCGCCAGCATACTTTCCTGGTGGTCAAGGGGATTACCGGCGATCCCATTACCGGCAACATGACCGCCAATATCGGGCTGTTTGGCGGCACCGGCGCCGGCACCATCAATTCCCAGTTGGGGCAGTATCCCAACCAGATCGCCGGGGGCGATTTTAACGCCGCCCCGATCCTCTATTTCATCACCAAACCGAACGAGCATCCCGCTATCCGCGCGACGCACAACGGAACTAACGGCCTCGGCGGGGTGGTGTTCACCACCTTCGGGTTCGAAACCATTGCGGAAGCGAGCAACCGCGCCCTCTTCGCCGAAGGGGTGATCAACTGGCTGAACTCTATTACCGGCATCGACGACCCGGTTGATCCCGCCGCCGCCACGCGCTTTGAGTTGAAAGCGAACTACCCCAATCCCTTCAACCCTTCTACCACGATCGCTTATGATCTGCCGGGCAACGCCGGCGAGCAGGTGGTTTCCCTGGTGATCTATAACCAGTTGGGGCAGGCGGTGCGCGCCCTGGTGAACGAGCCGCAAATGATGGGTTCCCATACCGTGACCTGGGACGGGCGCGACGACGCCGGGAAAGCGGTCGCCAGCGGGGTGTATTTCTACCAGCTTCGCTACGGCGAGCACCGGGCTACCCGCAAAATGCTGTTGGTGCGCTGAGAGCGGCCGGGAACATTGAGAATTGGGTTCAGACCATTTTTACTTCAACGGAAGGGGCATCAAATGTGCCCCTTCTTTTTTTAAGACCGAATTTATTTATTTTTTGATCTTTTGGCGCGAAGGGTTTAAGTTTATACCTAACGCGGGGATAACAGGAGTGCAAAACTTCAGTTTTTCAGCGCGGGGGGAATCTTGTAACGCGGCCAAACTGAAGTTTGGCACTCCTGAGAGCAGAGGAGATATGATGAAGAAATTTTTGCCGGCGCTGATTTTATTATGCGCTGCCTTCCTGGTGTCCTGCAAAACCATCGAAGGCGTTCCCATCGCAGCGGAGCAGAAGTTTGGCCGGTTATGGGTAACTTCTTCGGTGGACAGCGCCAATATTTTTTTAGACCGCAAGGACACCGGCAAGGTCACCCCGGCCCTGTTAGAGAACATCCCGGTGGGAAAGCACGTGGTGCAGGTATTTCGCAGCCAATATTTCTCCATCCCCGATTCCGTATTGGTAGAGGTCGCGGAAAACCGGCTGGACAGCTTATTCTTCACGCTCCAGGTGGTGCAAATCGCGGGGGATTTGCAGGTATCCACCACCCCGGACAGCGCCCTGGTGATCGTCGATAACCTCCCCCGGGGGTATTCGCCGCTGACCGTCACCGGGCTTTCCGAAGGGGCGCACAGCCTAAAACTGCTGAAAGCAAGCCATCTCGTAGAAGAGTTCCCGGTGGATATCATCCGGGATTCGCTTATTCAAGTGGATGTGAGCCTGACCCTGACCCGATCCGTGCTGGTGGAGCATTTTTCCAACTCCGGCTGCGTTCCCTGCGTCCCGGCGGATTCGATCATCGAAAAAATATTTTTAGAAAAGGGAATCATAAAGACCGTGAGTTTGGGGTATCACCTGTCGTTTCCTTCTCCAAATGACCCGATGTTCCTGGCGGCGCGAATCGGCAACGACGCCCGGCGAGCATATTACGGGATTCCGGGATTACCGGCGATTCTCATTGACGGGGTGGAGAGCCTTTCCGGGAATATTTTGGAGACGGAACTGCGCAATAAGATCGACGGACGCGCCAATCTCCCGCCGGGCGCGATTTTAGAAATATTCGATTTCCAGGCCAATCAGAATTCCATTTCCGGGAGAGTGCGCATTCAGGCTCTGGAAAACCTGGATAATACCGTGCTGCACGTCGCCTTGATCGAGCGGGAAATTATCTATACCCAGCAGCCCAGCACCCCCTGGAACGGGCAGTTGCGCTTTTTCGACGTGTTCCGGGACTTCTATCCTTCTAAGGACGGCACTCCCGTAACCCTTTCCCCCGGCCAGAAACAGTTTATTACTTTCAATATCCCTTATAATGCGTTATGGGTGTTGGATCAGCTTGAGGTGGTGGTATTTTTACAAAGAAGTTCCAAAGAAGTTGTCCAGGCGGCCTGGACGATGTACCCCTGAAGGAGTGCCACAAAGTGGCTCCTTTGGAGCAAAGCTTCAGCTTTGCAGGGCTAAAAGTGACTAAAATGCCTAAAATGCCTAAAGTGACTAAAGTGAATCAGGAGTTTGCACATGAAGAAGTTGGTTCTGTTGGCGATGCTTATTTTCGGCTTAACCGCAGGGGCGCAGGAAAAAACCGCCCCCGATTTTACCCTGCCCACCCTGGAGGGCAAAAATTACCAGTTATCCAAAAACCTCGGCAAAGGGCCTATCCTGATCAATTTCTGGGCCACCTGGTGCATTCCCTGCCGGGAAGAGATGAAAAAGCTGAAGGAAATTTACCAAACCTACGAAAAAGACGGACTGCAAATCCTCTCCATCTCCATCGATGACCCCAAAACCGTCAGCAAGGTGAAAAGCTTTATCAACACCAACCGCTATCCCTTTACGGTTCTGTTGGATACCAATAACGAGGTCTTTCAACTGTATAAAGGCACCAATCCCCCGCTGTCGCTGCTGTTAGACCGCAGCGGAAAGATTGTGTACGAGCACACCGGCTACCGCAAAGGGGATGAAAAAAAATTAGAGGAGAAGATTGCCGCTTTGATCCCCCAGGAGCAACCCCGGGAACCCCAGGAATAATCCGCAAACCACCATACCGCCGGCTATTGGCATTCATTTTTTAGCGAAGAAGGAACGACGCATGGGGACATTTTTCTCTCGGGCAATTTTAACCGCGGTTTTTCTGACACTTATAACCAGCCTGTCTGCGCAAACCCCGCTGTTGCCGGGCAAGATCGAAGTCTCCGGCAACACCCATTTTGAATGGGCGGTTTCCGATACCAACGTTTCCCGATATTTTGAAAACTGGACCGACCTCTTTTTGAGCAAGGGCGCTTTCCGGCTGGGTCTGCGCTTCGAGGCCCATGAACCGCCGGCATCCTTTGCCAGCCAGGACTCCGTTACCGGGTTTGCGCACCGCTACCTGGAGTTTCGCAAGGGCGGCTTGTATGTGCGGGGGGGCAATTTTTACAGCCTCCTGGGGTTAGGCCTGGTGCTCCGTACTTTCGAAAATCGCACCCTGCGCTGGGATTCCAATATCGACGGGCTAAAGGTGGAATTCCGCCACTCCCTGGTAGATTTGCAGGCAATCTACGGAAAACCCCGCAAAACCCGCCTGGATATTACCGAGCTTGGTAAAAAGAACCCCGCTTCCATGGGGATTCGCCTGCCGGCGCTGGCCGGCGGGGAAGTCAAACTGAAACCGCTTTCCTCGTTTTCGTTCGGGGGAACCTATGTCAATACCGGGGCGAACGCCAGCGACGTGACCGATGAGCACTCCCAGCGCGGCTCACTGTTTGGGGAACTGAATCTGAAACCCGGCTCGCTTTACGCGGAGTACGCCAAATCGGATTACCCGGATGCATCCCTCTTTGGGGTGGACGGGGAGGCGTTTTACGCCTCCGCCAATCTCTTCTGGGGCGCATTGAGCCTATCCGGGGAGTATAAATACTACGAGAATTTCGCTATCGACGACGGTTTGCTGAATAATCCCCCCACGGCCATCAAAGAGCACCTGTTTACGCTGATGAACCGCCACCAATTGATCCAAAACGCCGACGGCGAAGAGGGCTATTTTGCGGGGCTGGAATACCCGCTCATCCAGGGAGGGGTTCTTTCGCTGGCGTACTGCTCCACGGATAATTTGCAGGGAAATATGTTATATGAAGACCTTTACGGGCAGTTCGAGTGGAATGAGTTCTTAGGCGCGGAGTGGACCTGGGCGGCGGGGCGGCAGAAAGACGAGGCGGCGCGCTACTATAATTTCGTCAACAGCACCCACTATGCCATCAACGACGCATATTCACTCAAATTCGTTTATGAACATCAGCACGCCCGGGTGTCCGCACGCAGCGATTTTACCGAGCGGCAATACTACGATCAACTGGTCACCTTAGGGTTGAGCAAGGCCCCCGCCTGGACGCTCTCTTTTTTGGGAGAGCACAGCACCGACCAATTTGCGGAATTAGACCAGCTCAATCCCGACCAGACCTCCAAGCGCAAGCACCATTACTGGGCCGGGGGGCAGTTGGACTTGAAATTGTGGGATCGGATCGATCTCTCCATTTTCGGGGGAACCCGGCGGGAGGGTAAAATCTGCATCGGGGGCGTGTGCGTGGTCAAACCGGAATTGGAAGGCGCGGAAGTGACTGTGATTGCGCGGTTGTGAGCGGGAACCACGAATTACACGAATTACACGAATTGATGGAATGTAATGGGAAAACGTAATGCGTAACATCAGTGCGTAATAAAAACGGAATACGCACTACGGAATACTCATTACGCTTTCAAGTATTCTGTCGGCTTAAAGAGAGAGGCTTTTTAAGCCTTGCTTTTACTTAAGACCGATGTTTAATTGCTTATAAAATTGCAGGAATGCAAGATGGATATTGGATTTGTCTGTGAGGAAAGGAAGTATAAAGATGTCTTAAAGCAACATAATGCCCAATTCAGGGAAATGGGTTGATGAGTACTACCAAAGAAAAATCATTTGATTACCAGGCTTATATTAAAGGATTTGTTACGCACAGAGCTTTATCAGATGGTTCAACAGGCGATCTCCTCAACTCGTTCCGGGAAGAAACGAGCGCAATCAAAATCGAATAAGCCCCTTTCGGTAAAAAAAGGGTGAAGTTTTTTGCCTGATTTTATTCAGTTAGTATGAAAACCCCCCCACCGCTCACTTTTCCTCAATTCCGAATCGAACAGCGTAAGCAAGCTCCAAAGAGAATAAGCATACCCCAATTCGTGGAATTCGTGAAATTAGTGGTCGCATTATGGCAAAATTAAAACGCCGCCAGCAGGTGGAGTTGGAAATCCGCAAAGTCGCATTTGGCGGCAAGGGTATCGCTTACCTGGATGACTATGTGGTGTTTGTGGAAAACAGCCTGCCCGGCGACCGGGTGAGCGCCCGCATCACCAAAGCGAAGAAAAATTACGCCGAGGCCCGCCCCATTCAGCTTATCCAGCCTTCCCCGCTGCGCCGGCCCGCTCCCTGCGAGCATTTCGGGTACTGCGGGGGGTGCAAATGGCAAAACGTCGCCTACGAACAGCAGCTCCAATTCAAAAAGCAGCACGTGGAAGAATCCCTGCGCCATATCGGCAAGGTGAGCGCGGGGGCCATCCACGATCCCATTCCCGCCCCGCAACTGTTCGGCTACCGCAACAAAATGGAATTCTCCTTCGCGCAAGAGCGCTGGCTTACCCCGGAAGAGTTGAAAAACCCCGAAATCAAAAAAGGATTTGCCCTGGGTTTGCACGTACCCAACTTCTACGACCGTATTCTCGACATCAACTATTGCTGGCTGCAAAGTGATCTTTTCAATAAAATTTTAAAATTTTCGAAAGATTATTTCAAAAATTCCGAAATTCCTATATACCACCTTCATCGCAAGGAAGGGGTTTTGCGCTACCTGGTGCTGCGGAAGTCCTTCGCCGAACAAACCGTGATGGTGAACGTGGTGACCTTCCGACCGGCAGCGGAGCAGTTGCGGGATTACGCGCAAAAATTAACCGGAGAATTTCCGTTCGTGATAAGCGTGGTGAATACGATCAATTCCAGCTACGCGCAGGTTGCTACCGGGGAGGAACATCTCGTTATCCACGGCGCCCCGGTCATTCACGAGCGCCTGGGGCGGTTCCGGTTCGAAATTTCACCGGATTCATTTTTCCAGACCAACAGCCTCCAGGCGGAAAAGTTGTATGAGATCGTGCGGGAATATGCCGCGGTGAAAGATTGCGAGGTGTGGGATCTCTACTGCGGAACCGGCAGCATCGCTATTTTTCTGGCCGGGGAAGCGAAAACCGTGACGGGATTCGAGATCATTGAAAACGCGGTAAAAGACGCGGAACGCAACGCAGCGTTGAACGGCGTCGCCAATTGCCGTTTTGTGGCGGGGGATCTACGTTTTAATCTGCGGAAATTTTCCGCCGCTAAGCCGCAGGTGCTTATCTGCGATCCACCCCGCTCCGGGATGCACCCGGAGGTGCTCAAAACGCTTTTGGATATCGCCCCGGAGCGCATCGTCTATGTTTCCTGCAATCCCGCCACCATGGCCCGCGATCTGGAAGTATTGGCGAGTGAATACGCAATCTTAGAAGTTCAACCGGTGGATATGTTCCCGCACACTTATCACATTGAGAGCGTGGCGAAACTGGAGAAAAAATAGTGCATAAAGACCTCAAAGGTTTACAAAACCTTTGAGGTCTAAGAGCCTTCGGTAACGATGAAAAAACTGGCATTAGAAGAAATCGGCCGGCAGCGGTTGAGCGCGGAGCAAGCCCGGCAGGCGTCCCGGTTCCCCATCATGGCGCTGTTGGATAATATTCGCAGCCTCTACAACGTGGGATCCGTTTTCCGCACTGCCGATGCCGCCCGGGTCGAAAAATTATACCTCTGCGGCATCACCGGCCGCCCGCCCCGCAAGGAGATTGACAAAACCGCATTAGGCGCGGCGGAAACGGTTCCCTGGGAGTATCACCCCAACGCCGTGGAGGTTTTGCAAAGGTTGAAAGCGCGGGGCGTCGCCATCGTCGCGCTGGAACATACCAGCGAGAGCCGGCCGCACTGGGAAATCGAATTTCCGTTTCCCTGCTGCCTGGTAATCGGGAACGAGGTGTGGGGGATTCAGGAGGAAGTGTTGCAATGCGCCGATGCGGCCATGGAAATTCCCATGTTCGGGGCCAAGCACTCCCTGAACGCCAGCGTGGCCTTTGGGATTGCGGTGTATGAGATGGTCGCCCGCTATCTGCGCCGGCATCCGCAAGCAACCTGATTGTGCAGGAACAGGAGAATTACGGCAATGGATTGTCGCAAGGTGTTCGAAGGTTTATAAGCGTTCCTCCCGAACCGTTTGCCCGCTTGCTTTTTTTCCCCAATCCGTTGCCGCTTCAATACAGCATCGTACCTTTTAACCAATAGTTGAGCGCCCTATGGCCTATCTCGTTCATATTGCTTCAGCTTCGGAAAAAGCCGCCCCGCTTGCGGAAAAGTGTCTTCAGGCCGGTTGGGAAACGCAGGTTTTTTCGCAACCGGCGGAGCTGCTGGCTGCCCTGGAAAAAACCCTTCCGGATATCGTGCTGGCGGAATACTCTTTTTTTCCCCGTGGAAAAGAGCTGCCGGAATCGCTTTCCAAAGCGCCCCTGCTCATCTTTGCCGAAGAAATGGACCCCGATACCCGGCTGGAATGGTATCAACGAGGCGCCGCCCGGGTGGTAAGCGGGGGAGAGGACTTTCCCGCGCGGGTAAGCGCCTTCGCCGGCATGGTGCTGCACCGGAAAAATACCGTGCGCCGCACCCGCCAGACTTCGGTAACCTACGGAACGCTGCAGGCGTTTTCCCTCGCGGAAGTATTGCAGAACGCCCTCTTAGAAAAAAAGAACCTGATCCTGAAAATCCGCTACAAAGACCGCGACGTCAAGATCCGCACCTTCCAGGGGCATATTGTCGATGCCGTAACGGCTCACCTGACCCGGGAAGACGCGGTATTGAAAGCGATGATGTTTCCCGGCGGCTCCTCGATCATCCGCGGGTACCAAAAATTAGAAGAGCGGGCGGCTCTGCCCGCTTCCACCCTGGCGATCCTCGCGGAAACCAGGTTCACCCGGGCGCGGGTGCGCAAATTTTTAGAAAGTTTCGCCGGGGGGGCCGCCAACCCGGAATTCCGCATCGCCTCCCCGCAGCGGGCCGCCGGGCTGCCGGAAGACCGGGCGCAGGTTCTGGAACTGCTGCAAAAGTATCCCGCTTTTCAGGACATTTTGCTGCACAGCCCCCTGCCGGTTCTCAAAACCGTCTCCGCCCTGGCCACCCTCGCCACTCGCGGCGTGATCGCCCACAAAGGGGAGGCAGAAGTGGTGGAAACTTTCCAGCTTCAGGATATCGAATACGTCCGCAGAACCCTGCTCAGCGAGGGGGCGCGGAGCGGCAACTTAGTGATCCTGGGCATGCCGGAAAGCGGCAGGAGCGAGTTGGTGCGCACCCTGGCGGGATTCCAGAAAGGGTCGATCAAATCCGTGCAATCCCTCGATTTCGTGCGCATCCCCCTGCAGGGCAATCTCACCCTGACGGTTTTCGGCGTCTCCACGGATCAGAACCTCCTGACGGTGTTAGAAAAGATTTCCCCGGGGATGATTGCCGGCATCCTGCTAATCGATTACCGCCAAAAAGATCAATACGAATTCCTGAACTACCTTTTTAGCCGGATCATCCAGCTTTACCCGGTGCCCTTTGTGGTAGGGCTGACAAACGTCAAAGGCGACCTGGTGAAGGCGGTCAAAGAGGTGCGCAAAAATTTCAATCTTCCGAAGAACATCGACGTAGTGCCGGTGAATGCGGATTCTTTCCCGGATGCCCGCAAATTACTCTATCATCTGCATCCCGCCCCGGTTCCGGCAGAGCAAGGAGAGCCCCATGCATGACATCCTGATCTACTTGTTGGATAAAGAAAGTGAAAGCGAGGTTCGGGCGCTGTTTTCCGGCGAAAAATACAACCTCACCATTGTAGAAGACCTGGAGCAGGTGGTGGAGGTTTGCCAGCAGGAATTGTTCGATCTGCTGTTAGTCTGGCCGGCCGGTTACGACAAAACCGCCAACCTGATGACCCTCCTGGAGGTCAATCAATTCGATTACATTCCGGTGATCCCGGTGCTAAAGGACGATCCCCAGCCGGAAGCGTTCTTGAAGCTCCCCATCGTTGACCTGCTGCGGCTTCCCCTGCCCAAACCGGAATTTTTCGCCATCATTCACCAGGCTATCAAAGATATCGACGTGCAGGCCAGCATGGTGGAGGGGATGAACTGGCAGGGCAGCATCGAGGAGTACAGCCTGCTCGATTTGATCCAGATGATCGAGAACGGGGAACGGGACGCGGAGCTGATCCTCTCCTGCGAAAACAAGACCGGGTACGTGTATTTCCACAAGGGCAAGTTAGTAGCGGCGGAATTTCAGTCGCAGCGCGGCCTGGAGGCGCTGCAAAAGATGGGTTTCTGGCCCAAAGGGCAATTCGAGACCCGGCTTTCCGACCAGAGCGCGGTGAAGGACGAGATCGGCAGCAGCAACCAGGAGGTGTTGATGGCGCTGCTCGAAAAGATGCTGAAATTAGGGCAGTTGTACCAGGGTTTGCCGGAGCTTTTCGAGGAGATCATGAAAAACCCCCTGGCGCAGCCGGTGGAATTGACCCCCCTGCAGGACCGCATCGCTAATTTCTGCCAGACCCCCATTTCGGTATTCAACCTGCTGGTTTCCCTGGCCGACGGCAGCGAAGATATTCTTTTAGAACTGAAAATTATGATGCAAATGGGCTTGATCGGGCGCCGCCAGGAAGTGGAGGCGCTGGTGCGGGAGGAGCGGGAGCGGAGCGGTCTGAGCAAGTTTTTCTCCTCCATCTCCTCGATGTTCAAAAAGAAGCCCGGGATGGAAGAGGTCCCCGCGTACGAAACCTTTGAAGATGAATTCATCCCCCCGAAAGTGGAAATTCCCATCCTGCGGTTGTCAAGCGAAGATGTGCAAAAAATCAAAACCCGACTGGAGGCGGCTGCGAAATGAAGATTCTGGAAACGGCGCTGATTTGCCCCCTGCCCGAATATTTGGAAGAATTGGCTTCCGGCCTGGCGCTGGAGAAGCAGAGCGTGCTGGATATCGAGGTGTACCGCTACGAGATCGACGAAGAGTTTGCGATCTTGCTCTACGACCTCAGCGCCCGGGAGAAAATTTCCCCGGAAGCGCTCGAACATCTCTCTCCCCACCTCTCCGCCCTGCTGATCGTTACCGACAACGAGGTGGAAGACCTGCCCGCGGAGGCCAGCGGGTTCATCGAAGAATTTGCCTGGAACTTGGAGCAGGTTCCCACGGTGCTGGCGCTGCGCACCGACCGGGAAAAGTTGCATTCGCTGAACCCCCATATCCTGCAATCCGGTTTTTACCTCTCCGAACGCGGGCGGGTGCTTTTTTGGCATCCCAAACAGCGGGATACCCGCCAGCGGGTGTGGGGGACGCTGTGGGAGACGCTGCAGGAGCTTTCCGTTTAAACCCCACCTGTTATTTCGACCAGAAGTCGAAATAACAGGTGCAAAAACGAAAAGTTGCTCCCTCCAGTCATATTACCCTATTTCAATAAAATACATTGTTTCGTCTCAACCGCATTCTGATACCGCACCGAATAGAAGTACACCCCTGAATTCAGACCGCTTCCATCAATCTGTATAGAGTGGTAGCCGCTGGCTTGCTTACCGAAATACAAATCTTTTGCCTTGCGGCCCGTTACGTCATATAGTGTTATCTCAATTTCATCCGCGACGGGGAGGTAGTAAGTAATGGTCGTGGTCGGGTTAAAAGGATTTGGGTAATTTTGAAACACTACAAATTTATCGGGAGTGTGTTCTTCCACTCCGCCAATGCCGGTGAGCGTGGTCAGATCGAGATCCGTTATGGCCAGGCGCAGCCTGCTGCTGTTGCCATATCCCACGCTATAGGCAAAGAAATCATTTCCGGTCGATGAGAATGCAACGGATCGTACTCCCCCTGAAACGGGGCTTCCCAGGGAATCTATATAATCCCGCACCAATTCACCTGATGCAACCTCATAGAATCTTATTCTGCCATACCAGCCCGGGCCGTTGAATACGGCCAGCCCGTTGGCTAAATACAATCCGTTAGGTGAAAATTCGACTAAACTGCTGCCGCCTCCCTCGTGCGGTACATCAACCGGTAAAGTATGCAGCAAGGTTCCATCTGAAATTTTCCAGATTTTTATAGTTAGATTATAGCCTTCGCCGGTGCTGGCAAGATATTGCCCATCCGGGGATATTGCGAGATTCAAATCAACCCCGCCATTGATATAAGTGCCGTGTTGCATATAATTTACGATAGCGCCGTTATGGTAATTCCATATCCTTATATACCCGTCATACCCGCCCGAGATGAGATATTGACCATCATTTGTGAACAGCAGGGCCGTGGTTCTGGAAGAGTGCCCCAATAGTGTTCTGAGCGGGTTATATTGTGAATCATAAATTGTAATATGTCCCGAATTATTATAACCTGTTCCTGCGGCAATAATGCTGTCGTTTGGGGAGTAGGCAATCGAATATATTATTCCGTCAGGATTATTGTCCGCATAAAGCTGGGCTCCGTTTATGCCAAATTCATATTGCCCTGCCCGGTCTCTGTTGCAGCCGCTGAATGCGGAGCAATACACGCTTCCGTGACCGGTAACAAATGTCTGCCCGTCGGAGGATATATCAATATCATTCGTTAAACCGGTCTGGAAGCCGCCTATGCTAAGCAGTAATGTGCTGTCGGCAACATCCCATACCTTAATTTGCCCGCAGGTATAAGGATAACAGTTTAGTTCCGTATTTTTGCCGCCGGTCAGCAAGAAATTCCCATCGGGTGTAAATTCCATGGTTTCTACATCTACCTCTTTTTCCCAGAGCAGGTCTAATCCGATGGGCTGCCCATAACTCGAATGGTTAAGAAGGATTATTAAAAATCCCGCGAGAAATACCGGAGTGATATTTTTCATGTCATCTCCTTAATTTTTTTATCCAATTTACATCCGGCGCTTCTTTAATTCATATCAAAAGTATTGCAAAGCTGTAAAATCCCTGTCACGGAATTGCTTATAAAAAAGGACAAATAAGTATTGCCAAATTGTGTTGAATATGGGATATTTGACGCGAAGATGCGGCGTGGAAAAGCTGAATGTTAAAAGAAGTTATCCTTTGAAAGAGATCCCCCTGAACCTGGAGATCGAGCATCTGATCTGGCAGCATAACGTTCGCTATATTGCCGGGATCGATGAGGCCGGGCGGGGGCCGCTGGCCGGGCCGGTGGTCGCCGCGGCGGTCATTTTTGAGCCTTATGAACACATTGAAGGGGTGAAAGATTCCAAAAAGCTGTCCGCGGCGCAGCGGGAAGGATTATATGACCTCATCGTGCAACGGGCGCTGGCGTATGGCATCGGCCTGGTGGATCACCTGGAAATCGACCGCATCAACATTCGCCAGGCGACCTTCAAAGCCATGCGCAAGGCCATCGGCTCGCTCGCGAAAAATCCCGAATACCTGCTGATCGACGGGGAAGAGCTGCCCGATAAAATCTATCGCCAGGAAGCGGTAGTCGATGGCGACGATCGCAGCTTTACCATCGCGGCTGCCTCCATTTTAGCAAAAGTGACCCGCGACCGCCTGATGATCGAGTATCACCAGCAATATCCCCGCTACGGATTCGACCGGCATAAGGGCTACGGCACCGAATTTCATCGGGAAATGCTCAAAAAATACGGCCTCTGCCCGATCCACCGCCGCTCCTTCCTGACCCATATCCCGCTGCCGGGCGGGGAAGAAAAAGCCTGAAAGGTAAAACCGCATGCACCGGCTCAACCTCACCGACCATCCCCACCGCCGCTACAATTTGTTGACCGGCGAGTGGATCCTGGTGTCTCCGCAGCGGGCAAAGCGGCCCTGGCAGGGGAAAGTGGAAAATCCGCCGGGAGAAAAGCGGCTGCAATACGACCCCGGCTGCTACCTCTGCCCCGGCAACCGGCGCGCCGGCGGGCATCACAACCCGGTGTACGAAAGCACCTTCGTATTCGATAATGATTTTTCCGCCTTGAAACCGGGGGCAGGGGAGGAGACGCATCTTAATCGCGAGAATATTCTGATCGCCGCCAGCGAGCCGGGAATCTGCCGGGTGGTCTGCTTTTCGCCCCGCCATGACCTCACCCTGGCGGAAATGACAGTCGCAGACATCCACAAGGTGGTGGAGGTGTGGGCGGACGAGTATCGAACCCTGGGCGGGCTGGAGTTTATCAACTACGTGCAGATTTTCGAGAACAAGGGAGAGATCATGGGGTGCAGCAATCCCCATCCGCACGGGCAAATCTGGGCGCAACGCTCCGTTCCCGGGGAGCCGGCCAAAGAGTCGGCGCAAATGCTGCGGCGCTGGGAGAGCCATCAACGCTCGTTGTTAGCCGATTACCTGGAATTGGAATTGCGCGAAAATGAACGCGTGGTTTGCCGGAACGAGCATTTCGTAACCCTGGTTCCCTTCTGGGCAATCTGGCCGTTCGAGACCATCATCATCAGCCGCCGCAAGGTAGCCAGCCTGTTGGATTTTACCGAAGCAGAAAAAGAAGGTTTGGCCGAGATGCTCAAGCGCGTCACCGCCGGTTATGACCGGCTCTTCGGAGTCTCCTTTCCCTACTCCGCGGGGTTACACCAGGCGCCCACGGACGGCCGGGCGCACCCGGAATGGCATTTCCACGTCCATTTTTATCCCCCGCTGCTGCGCTCCGCGGCCATCAAAAAATTCATGGTCGGTTACGAGATGTTAGGGGAGCCGCAGCGCGACATTACCCCGGAAGAGAGCGCGGAACGGCTGCGCAGTAAAACCGGCATCCTGCCGGTCACGAAATAACATGTTCCTGAAGCGAGCGCGAAACAACCGCGAGGGGGAAGGGAGGCGCAAGGCTAATTTTGATTGCCATGTTTTAGCATGTTGCCAAGGAGTGCAATAACGCTCTAACAATTCCTCGCTGAAATGAGGGAATCTTTAATTCTGAAAGACGGAGGACGCCATGAAGCATTTGAAATTTGTATCTTTTGTAGCGATTTTGGCCGGAGCTTTGATGCTGCTTTTGAGTGCCTGCCAGAAATCCGGCCAGCCGGCGGCGGCGCAATTCCAAACCCCCTGGCAAATCCCCGTGGTAGTGGTCAAATATTTCCCGGTGGACGAGAACAATAACATCGACTTAGCGGTCACCGGGGACTGGGGGCAGAGTTTGGAATTCACCCGCAAAAAGGCGGACAGCCTCTCCAACGGCATCGTGGAGTTCATGAATCAGGCCTCGCGCTACCATTTTTACAAAAATCCCCGGGCGGAACCCAGCCTGAATTACCAGATTTTGCAAACCTACGAGTTCCTGGAACCGTTGCCCACTTTCGAGAAACCGGGACATGGGGTTCCCATGACCGATTACAACGCCATCGTGCAGCGCATCGACGTGCGGGATTGGGTGGAAAACAAAGGGGTGAAAGAGGTGTGGATCTGGGGCTACCACGGCGGGGTGATCGACCTTTGGGAATCCAACATGGCCGGCCCTCACGGGGACGTGAGCAACAGCGACCGCGATGAAGCGGATTTGCCGGTGCTCGGAAAAACCTATACGGTGTACCATTACAACTACCAGCGCAGCCTGAAGGAAGCGATCGAGAATCACATGCACCAGATCGAAGCGCTGCTGAACCACGTTGACGGGCGCGACGACGCTCCCAGGAAAGACTGGCCGAAACTGCTGTTCTGGGGCCGGTTTGTGGGCAGCGATTCCACCCACAAAATTGTCGGCGATCCCCATTGCGGCTGGGCGCACTACACCCCCAACAGCGAGAAAGACTATGACTGGGCCAATCCCCGCTACGTGACCTCGGACATCGAAGATTGGAAGCCGGATTGGAGCGGGGAGCGCAAGGAGATGAACTGCGAGCGCTGGAACTGCAACAGTTTAGACTGGTTCACCCTGTGGATGCAAAGCCTGCCGGGCAAAGATAACGGTTTGAGCTACCAGGGCAAACCGCTGACCGACTGGTGGGTGTTCGTGGGGGATTGGGACCTGGCAAAAATGCAGAATCTGAAGTTGGTGGAGGGGGACTGTCAATTCTGAATTTACTATTTCCATTCGCTATTCTGAATTCACTATTCTAAATTGTCAATTAAGGGCTTTCGCCCTTTTTATTGTACCACTGAACGCTAATGTGTTTCGTTACTATTCAGCCACAGAGACCACAGAGGTCACAGAGGAAGATTTGGGGGTATCCACCACTTCGTGGAGAGCATTTAGAGCCTTATATCCCTGTTTTTTTATGTCTCTGTGCTCTCTGTGGCCTCTGTGGCAAAATGCCTGAATAGTTACTGTGTTTCAATAACTCTGTGCGCTCAGTTGGGTA
The DNA here is from genome assembly GCA_013360445.1 of Calditrichaceae bacterium. Classification (GTDB taxonomy): domain Bacteria; phylum Calditrichota; class Calditrichia; order RBG-13-44-9; family J075; genus JABWBP01. The sequence goes on from JABWBP010000080.1 coordinate 22,005, forward strand.
CATTATTTTTTTCTGGCTCCCTAAACAGGGTGAATAGTGAATGGAGAACGGAGAATAGAGAATTTAAAATGTCTGTGGAATAAAGGAGCTAACCATGTGCACTGTTAAATTTTTGAATAAGAGGAAGAGGATGGCGCTATCCTGGCTGATCCTGTTCAGCATGACCGGCTTCGCGCAGGTCACCACTACCCAGAACCTGCCCATCCTGGCCGGAATCAACGACAGCACCATATCAGTGACGGTGGATCCGGCAATCCCCCCCGGCGACCTCGCCAAAATTTTCGACGGAAACCCCTTTAGCCAGGCGAGTATTGCCAGCCCCACCGTGACCATCACCCTGGGGTTTGAAAATCCCCCGAAATTCAGCGAAAGCAAGGTATTCTTTCTCAACCAGGGGCATTGGACCCTGGAGACCGCCAATTCTCTCGACGATCTCAATAACCAGACCGGTTCCTACCAGCTTCTGGTGAACAATCGCCCCCACCCGTTTTTGGCCTGGGATTCCGCAGCATTTGTTCCGCAAAACCCGGCCTACGTGCGCTTAAGCGCGGTAAACAGTTGGGCGGGAAACATGATGGTGGGCGAGTGGGCGCTGGAAAGCTCCCTGACCATCGTTTCGCTGTATATCACGCCCCATCCGCCCCGCCTCCTGCCGGGCACCAATCTGAAAGTTCGGGTGAAAATGCTGGATGAGAACAACCGCCTCCATCCGTATAATTTGAACGATCCCTTTATCTGGACTTCCAGTAATCCCGGGGTGGCCACAGCCGCGGGAGATTACATTCATGGAGCCGGCCTGGGCAGCGCAACGGTGACGGTGCAAACCGAAACTCTTCCGCTATCCGGATCCGCCCCGGTGGAGGTGGTGCAGGATTTTGAATCCTCCAATGCTCCCTCCAAAACCGTCAAAGTGGCCCTGGTGCTGCAAAACCCGGTCACCGGCAACGGCCAGCGGCTGCACCAGCGCTTCAACTGGATCAACCCCATGTTCCTGGTCTCCCAACTGAAAGAGGAATTCTACACCGCCAGCGACGGGGTAATCAATTTTACCATGGTGGATACCCTCGACGATCCCTTCCTGTTCACCCGCTATTATGGCGAATTCATTACTTTAGACTCATTAGTGGCCTATTACAGCCAGCCGGGCTGGCCCAAGCTGGTCAATGCGTTGAACGCCGGGCAGCTTCAGTTCGATTATAACGCGCTGATCGATTTCTACGACCTCTGCACCCGGCGCGACAACGGGGAGATCGACGAAGTGTGGGTATATGCCCATCCCTACGCGTCGATGTACGAATCCCGGCTGGCGGGGCAGAATGCTTTCTGGTGGAACTCCCCGCCCCTGACCAACACGAGCTGCATCAAGCTTCTTTCCATCATGGGGTTCAACTACGAGCGCGGCGTTCCCGAGGCCATGGAGAGCATGGGCCACCGGGCGGAGAGCGCCTTGTGGGCGGCGTTCGGGCGCTGGAACGTGCACCACCCGGACCCCAACGCCTGGGAAATCTATACCACCATCGATAAGGAAATTCCCGGCAAGGGGCAGGTGGGCAACATTCATTACCCGGTAAACGGGCTTTCGGATTACGATTTCAGCAATACCCGCTACGTGATCACTTACGCGGACAACTGGAAACGCTACCCCTACCTGCTGGATCAAACCCGCACGGTGAATTGTTTGGAATGGAATTGCAGTCACCTGGGATACATGCGCTGGTGGTACAGCCACCTGCCGCGCTTTACCGGGGTCAGCGACAGCACCCTCAACAACTGGTGGATGTATTTCATTGATTACGAGGCGGCGGTGGATTCCGCGCTGGCCCACGCCGGAATCGTGGGTATTCCCCAGCCGCTGGAAGGGAGACCGCTTCCCCGGGCGTTTCTGCTGGAGCAAAATTATCCCAATCCCTTCAATCCCGCCACCACCATCCGGTTTTCCCTGCCGCAGGCGGGCCTGGTGAAACTGAAGATTTTCGACGTATTGGGGCGGGAAGTGAAAACGCTGCTGAACGAGCGCATCAATTCGGGGGAATATTCCCTGGAATTCGACGCCTCCGGGCTGGCCAGCGGGATCTATTTTTACCGCCTCTCAGTTACTCCCCCTTTTAAGGGGGGCAGGGTGGGTGTGCAAACCCGCAAGATGGTGGTAATGAAGTGAGTCCCAAAATCTAAATTTTGGGTTTGACTGATAGCATTGGATAGTAGAATCGGGAAGGGTCAATATTTGCGTTTTTCGCGGAGTGCAATCCCGGGTAAGCCGCATTCCCGTTAACCTTAGGGATTTTTAACCGCAAAGACGCTAAGACGCAAAGAAAACAGTGCTGATTTTTGTGAAGATCAGGAGGAATTTCAGGGTAAGCCGGGATTGCACTCCGTCATTTCTCATCTCAACAGGATCATTTTCCGCGCCGCAGAAAATCGCCCCGCCTCTAACCGCGCAAAGTAAACGCCGGAACTCGCCGGCCAGCCGGATGCGTTGAGACCGTTCCATTTCACCGCGTATTCCCCGGGAAGCTGCCTTTCATTGACCAGGGTGATAATTTCCCTGCCTGTCATATCGTAAACCGCCAGTTTGACCGGGGCGGCCGTGGGAAGATGATATTCGATAGTGGTAGTGGGATTGAAAGGATTGGGATAGTTTTGGTAAAGCCGAAAGGCTGCCAGCGGCCCCGTTTTGCGGCCATCCGGCGGTATGGCGGTGATGTAATTGCTATACCAGTTGGTGCGCCCGGAACCGAGTCCGCATTCGCCGAACTGCTTGCGAACCCTGCCGGAAGGCAGATCTGTTAATATCTCGTCATAGGTTTCGAAGTAACCGGATTCATTATCCAAAAGATTGATTCCATGCTTCCACTGTACATATCCGAATGCCCCGGCACGGAATATAACTTTAATCGAGTAAATACTGTCGCCGGCCGCCAAATCGCCGTTGCTGCCATCGTCTTTCATTTCCAGGGAGTCTATCAACGGATCGCCGGGGGGGAGTGCCCATACCCAGGCTAACGTCGGGGTGGTCATCATTGCCCCGCTGGCGAGGTGCACTGCATCGATGCTGGTAACCTGGTTTCCGGAGCCGGGCGGGAAGGTAATCGGCCCGCTGTTGGCAAGGAAGCGAAAAGCGGGGCGCATGTCCACCTCAAAAATGACCGGCGTATCTACGTAAAACCGGGGATCGACAAATGTTTCATCATCGAAAAATCTAACCGGAATAACGATATCGGGAATGCCGTTCCCATTCAAATCCGGCTCGCTGCCGGTCGCCCAAAAGGTGCGGTTATTTCCGTCTTCCCAGAGATCTCCGATCGCAGCGCTGGAATACATGTACTTGTATAACATGGTATCGACTGCCGGAACCAGATTCATAAATACCGTGGCGGTGTAAATGAAATCGTTGTCGGCATCAAACATTTCATCGTCTGTGCCCCAGCCGTTAAAGGCGCCGCGCACGTAAACGCGGTCGGTGGGCGCGGAGGGATTAAAATTCGCTACTATAATCTGCACCTCCATATCGCAGGCGAAATGCACTTCGTACTGAATCTGGGCAGGCGAGGGTTGGGATAAGAACAGAAAAATAAGCGCCGGGGCGATGGTAAATACAAATTGGGGCTTCATTGTTCTTTCCTCCTGCTATGGTGTTCAAGTGTTATGGTGTTTTAGTGTTTTAGTAACACTACCGAAACACTTGAACACCATAACACAAGAACACTAAAACACCCTACTTCAACGCCTTCAACGCTCTTTCGGTTGCCATCAAGAGCGCCTCCGCGCCTACCGGCTGGCCGGTCGCGTTCTTCATCCACAAGTCCGGGATCACCCGCCCGTAGGTGGTCATGCGCTCGAATTCCGCGCCGAGGTCGCCGGATTGCTTCACCTGCTCCTCCACCTGGTGGGCGATCAGGTGGCCGATGGGATAATCGGGAAGGTAGAGGAAGGAGTGGATCATGTGCGAGTAAATCCCCAACAGTACCACGTCTTTCTGCTTGAACACCGGCGCGTAGTAGCGATTCCAGACCTCTTTGGCGATGGACAGGGCGGCTTCCTTCAACTGCCCGGGGGTTGCCCCGGGATGCTGGTACATCCAGCGCCACACTCCCATGTCCACTAACGCCACCGCAGCGATCTCGCAGGTTGCCCAGTAGTCGTTCAGGGTCTTCATCGCTTCGCTTTTGGGGTCCGGTTTGGCAAGCTCTAACAGTTCCATATCTTTTGCCTGGAACACGAAGGCCATCGCCTCGGTAAAGGCGGTGTTGGGAACCCCGCGCAGGAAGAAATAATCCACGTCATAGAGCGAGAAGGTCTGCTCCACGTTGTGCCCCAACTCGTGAATGGCGATGTTGTAGCCCTTGTAATCCATGCCGCTTTTGCCCACCCGGGTGCGCAGGTGGGATTTGGCGGAGCGCATTCCCGCGCCCCAGGCGTGGCCGGAGCCTCGCGCCGGGTCCACCACGATGTGGTTTGACAGGTATTGAGCGCGTTCCGGCGAAAAGCCTAATTTCCGCAGAATCTCAGGCAGGTCTTTTTCGAACGCTTCGGCGGTGGGATATTTTTCGGCGACGATTTTATCCAACTCCGCCTCGCTGTAAGCGCCCCGGGGACGGAAACCGTTGTACCAGATGTCGAATGGTTCCAGGGAACGCCCTAACCGTTTTTCGATCAGCTTCGCGACCTGGGGGAGCAGGGGAGAGGAGAGCAGCGCTTCGAACATCGCCTGCACCCGCGCTTCGGGGATTTCCCGGTCGATCTCGAAGCGCCGGGCGATGTGGGTCGGCGCGGTGGGCCAGTAGGGATCCGCCTGGCGCGCCGCCAGGAAGGTGTTCAGCAGCACCCGGTAGCGGGTATCCGGCTCCGGGGAGTTGCTGATATTCAGGTCCGCAGGAGCGGGTTGATCCGAATCCTGCGCCGCCGCCGGTTTCACTTCGTTCTTGAAGGGATTCCAGTCCACGTGAGGATTATCCACTGCCGCCGCGGGAATGGTCTGGGTGACGATCCGCTCCATCACCTTCTGGATCATGCGCTGGCGGGCCAGCCCCTCTTTCCCGGCGCTGTACTGCGCCTTGATCTCGTCGCGCAGGTTCCAGTGGGAGAGCAGGCGCAGTTTGGGCGGGAAAAGCCGTTCGCCTTGGTCATTCAGCAAATGGTGCATCCAGATGTTGTATTCGGCGATGTACTGGTCCGCCTCCGCGGTCGCCCGGGCAATGGCCAGGTTCACTTCCGCGGGAACCCGGCTGGCGAAGCGCTGCGCTAAGCGCGCCTCCGCCCACTGCCGGCGGGTCCAGGTTTCCCCGTCGGTCAGACGCTCCTGCAAGGTGGTGAGGGGGAAATTCAGCAGCACGACGAAGGCGAGCTTGTTTTCGAAGAAATCATCGGCCAGGTGGGCGGAGGGGTCGTACCCGGCAAAGATTTGATCGAAGGGCAGGATGGGGCCGAGGTCGAGGTCGGATTGCTTGCGCAACTCTAACATCATTTCATTCAGATGCCCTTCCAGGGCTTCGGAAATGCTCTGGAAGCGCTCGAACATGGCGTCTAAGGTGGCCTGATCCCCGGCGAAATGGGTGCGCACGAAATCCTCGAACGCGGCGGCGTCGCCGTCGGATTCGCGCCACAGGCTGGCGACCTGCTGCATTCCCCGGAGCAGCCGCGGGCGCAGGTTTTCACCGTATTTGGCGAGCAGTTCGGTTTCTAATTTGGCCATAGATTCTTCCAGACCGGGAAGCCGGGCCGTTTGGGCGCCAGCCCGGTCGAAGTTCGGGATGAAGAAAAATACCGCGTATAATAGCGCGATCAAATTAAGGTTGAGAAAATTCATGGGGGAGTCCTTGGGGTTTTAGGTTATCACAGGATAAGGGGGGGAATTGGAAAGCGTGCAGTGTGAAACGTGAGGCGTGAAACGTGATTTCCTGCTCTATACCCCTTACCCCTCACGCATTACGATTCACACTGCACGCTCCGCCAATCGTCAAGCAGAAAAGCTGCCGCCATCGCCTACACCATGGCCCTGCGCAACTGGTTTTTCAGCTTTTTGATCCGTTTGCGTACCTCTTTCAGTTTTTTGCCGTCGTGGGCTTCCAGGGCGGCGGCGCGTTCCTGTTTCAGCGCCTTGATTTGCCCTTTCACCTGGGTCTTATCCAGTCCCACTACTTTGTGGTGTTCGTGCATGTCGATGTTCAGGGCCTGGCAGATGGCCGCCAGCAGGTGCTCTTTGTTCAACTGGGTATAGCCTTGCACCGCCTCGTGCTGAATTCCGGCGGCGATTTCCCGGAGTTGGGCCACGGTTTTGCCCTTCAGATCGTGGAAGGTGTATTCCATAATTTATCCTCCTGTTTTTGTGATGTTAGCAGAGATGACGTGGGTGGCGTTCTCCCACTCTTTCAGCGGAGCCGGCCAGTTGCGATCTTGAGCGCGGCGCAGGTAAACCATCTGCGCCAGGTGGTAAAGATAGTGCTGGCTGATGTGCAGAATAACCTCTCCGAGGGCCTCGTGCTCCCCGGCATCGGGGGCCTGGCTGCGGCGGGCTAATTCGGAATCGTCCCGGCAATCTTTCAGGATGGTTTCGATTTGCCGCTGGACGATCTTCAAATTGTGCAGAATGTCTTCTGGTGTTCCACCTTTGGGGTCCACGGACTCCGGTTGATACCCCAATCGCCCTAAAAACCAGTTATCCACCCGGATCAAATGGCGCATGATTTCGCTGATGGAGCGCGATTCCGGGGCCGGTTTCCAGCGCAGGTGATCGTCGGGAATCTCATCCAGCACCCGGTAGAGCGGCGCAGCGCAGGCGCGGTAAATTCCCAAAATGTGTTGAGCGCGACTATTGCTTTTCATCGCATCGGAAATATAAAAAGTTCGAAATCGGTAACCAAGCGTCAGAAAAGAAACCCTGGAACTCAAAACTCAAAACCCGAAACTCACAACTCGATAAACTTCTGGTAATCCCGGTAGCGCTCCAGGATTTCCGCCACGTAATTGACCGGCTCCTCGCCGCGGCAGTATCCGAACTGAACCACTTCATCCTGGAAGTATTTTTCATCCGCCTTTTTCAACAAAAACTCCGACACGTTGTCTTCCCAGCGATTGGGGTCCTTATTGAATTTTTGAGCCAGCCGCCGGGCGTCTTCCAGGTGTCCCGGTCCGGCATTGTAGGAGGCCAGGGCAAACTTGAGTCTTTCGGTAGAATCGGGAATAGCTCGCCAGTATTCCCAGAGCTTAGCCAGGTATTTCACCCCGCCGGCGAGGTTTTGCTGGGGATCGTGAGGGTTTTTGACCCCTACTTCTTTCGCTGTTACCGGCATTAACTGCATTAAACCCTGCGCCCCGGCCCAGGATTTTGCCTGGGGATCGAACTGCGACTCCTGGTACACCTGCGAAGCGAGCAGGCGCCAGTCCCAATTCAATTGCCGGGCTTGATCTTTGATAAAATCATCATAAGGGGAAATTTTGTTCCCGCCCATGGAGAAGAATTCGCTTTTTACCCGCTGGCTGAAAAATCGTTTATTCAGGTAATATTTTTCATACAGGATGTTGTAAGTCGGCTCGGTTTTGATCTTTTTGAGCCAGCGGTTCACCGCTTCCCGCAGGTGGGGAGAATTCTTGCGCACTGCCCAGCCGATCCGTTGCGGCAGGCTGAGCGGGGTATGAATGTCGATATTGGAATAATATGCCACATTGATCAGCGCCAGGTTGTCATCCGCCACGGTATATTCGATCTCGCCCCGGGCTACCCGCCGGATCAATTCCTCGGTGGATACGTCCCCCGCCGCCTCGTTGATTTCGATATCGCCGCCGATCTCATCACATAAATTCACTAAGCGCGCATAATAAGAGGAGCCTTTGCGCACGTACACTTTTTTCCCGATCAAATCCACCGGGTTGGTGATGATCATTTTTTCGATTTCGTGGCGCTTCAAATCCAGCCAGCGGTCCGGGAGCTGCTGCACCAGAACCTGGCGCACCAGGGTATGATAATCGGTAAAACTGACTTTTTCCATGCGCTTTTTGGTGATAGTCAAATTGTAGGCCACGATGTCGCACTTGCCCTGGTTGAGCAGGTTGAAGATTTCATCCAGGTTGCGGGCAATGACGATCTCCAATTCCAGCCCCAGGTCTTCGGCCAGCAGCTTGAGCAACTCGTACTCGAATCCCAACGGCTCTCCCTTGTATAAAAAATAACTGTTCGCATTATAACCGGTCAACGCGATCAGCCGCCCCCGTTTTTTGATCTCCGCCAGGTCGATATCCACCTGCGGCTCGTTGATTTCCAGGAAAACAGGCTGGCGGGAGGCGTCAAGGGATGCTTTCTCGGTGGTTAGCGAATCCCCGGGAGCGGTACGGGGCCGTTCCGTTTGCGTTTCACTGCAACCGCAGATCAATATGGCGATCAGGATAGATTTGAACCAATTTTTCATTCTCAAATCCTCCATGTATTTTCGATGGTCTATTTTTGAAGCCCCAACGCGGATTGTTGCCCGTGAAACTGCCGCGGGGCTTTTTTTACACTTCCGGGATGACAAATATATTGCGAGAGAACGCTGTTGAAGACTCCTCCCGAATCTAACCCACTTTCACGGATTACCGGAATCAAGATACCACATCATTTATTAATATCAAAGACGATGAAACTTTTTAGAGGTCCATGAGACGTAATTTCCCCACTGCTTACTGCCCACTGCCCGCCCTCGCTCAATCCAGCAGCGCCTGCAAGGTTTTGTTGCTGTTGGCCAGGCGCTCGCCTAAGATGCAGGCCACGAATTTATGGAACGACGCGGCGGCCCGGGGATCCGCTTCTTCCATTTTTTTCAAATTTTCCGCCGAGAGGTACCATACCGTGCATTGCTGATCGGTAACCACGGAAGCGGTTGCCGGCAGGCCGAGATACATGCCCAACTCCCCGACCACGGTTCCGGCGCCCATGGTGCGCAGGCGAACGATGCTTCCGCTGGCTTCTTCCAGGCGCACCGTGATCTGGCCGGATTCGATCATGTAAATTCCTACCGGCGGGTTGCCCTGGCGGATCAGGTAGCTGCCGGGGTCGATTTCCCGTTTCTCGAAGTAGGGGAGGATCCGCGAGGTCAGCAAACGCGCAAATTCCGCAGTTTCGAGAGGTCGGGAGGATAGGTCTAACATCGCTTCTAAGAATTCGGCGTCATGTTTGTCGAGGCCGCTCTCCCCGGCGGAGGCCGTTAGCGCCAGCAGCATCCGGTTTTCGCACCACTCCACGCCATGATCCAGATCCGGGAAAATAAGCAGGGATCGCGGGTCTTTTCCGGCCAGCCCCCCGGTCTCGAATTGCCGCTCCAGCGCAGGAGAAAGGCCGGTGAGCAGCAGGTGGATTCCCAGGGTTTCTTCCAACAGCATTTTCATCTTCGCAAAACTGTTCAGGGCGGAAGAATCCAGCCCGGTAACCAGGCGAAAATCCAGCACCACAAAGCGCAAAGGCGGCTGGTTGGGATCGTGGGCGCGTTGTTTTACCTGGTCGAGGAGATTGTTGGCGGTGCCAAAGAAGAGATATCCTTGCAGCTTGAGAATGTAGAGCTGCTCCCCGTGCTCCCGGAGCAGGCGTTGATAAGCGGGCGCGCGGTCAACATTGCTCTGGTAGGTTGCCCCGGTCAGGGCGTGCTTAATCACGTTGATGCGGCTGTAATTTACCACGAATTCCACCGCGGCAATCAATATCCCCACCGCCATGCCCTGCAAGAAACCAAACACGCCGATGGTTACCAATATCAGCACCACCAGCAGATATTCGGTGCGGGGAAGCTTGAACCAGCTTTTGTAGAGCCATTCCACCAGGAAAGACAGTCCCAGGTAAAACAGCAGGCCTCCCAACAACGGCTTGGGAAAGTATGAGGAAATTCCCGCGCCGGATAGCAGGGTTACCCCGCACATTCCCGCGGAGATGAGAGCGGAAAGGCGGCTGCGGGAGCCGATCCGGTGTCCCAGGGCGGTGAGGCTGAGCGACATGTACCCGGCAGAGCTTCCGCCAAGCCCGGCAAGGAAGTTTGCCAGGCCGGCGGAGCGCAGTTCCCGGTTGAGATCCACCTCCCGGCGGGCGATCAATTCCAAACCGCTGGAATTCAGCAACAGGGAAATGATACTGATGAATACAATGGTTCCGATATTGCCCGCCTGGCTGACAATGGCCGGCCAGTTAATGTGCGGCAGGGAGTACAGGGCGGATGGTTGCCAGCTTATGCCTCCTGTAAATTGCGCCAGCAGCCACCCCTCCTCGCTGGCCCGCTTGAGCGAGGTTCCGGTCAAATAAACGACCAGGTAAAAAAGAACGATGGCGCCGAAGATCATCAACGGCATGGTGAGGAAATTGCGGAAACGCCGCAAGGCAAAGAATAACAGGAAGGCGAATGCCAGGCCGGGCAGCCACTTCAGCAGCACCCCGATCTGAAACAAATCAAAGATTTGGGAGAAGGAGGGTTTGACCCCGGACATGATCCGGATCGCCCCTTTCACGAGTATCCAGCCGGTGCCGGCCAGGAATCCTCCCACCACCGGATAAGGGATGAAGCGGATCAGGTTGCCCAGCCGGAACCATCCCAACGCTAACAGGAACAGGCCGGTGAGCAGGGCGGTAAGCGCCATAGCCGCGACCACGGTAATGAAAACATCGTGCCCGGCTGTGGAAGAGTGCAGCGCCGCGGCAATGCCGGCGGAAATGAGCGCCATGATCGCGGTAGGGGCATCCTGTGGCGCGGTGACGGTGCCGCGGAAGGAGCTGGTTAGCGCTACTACCGTGCCCATCAGAAACGCGCCGAAGAGCATGAAGCCGATCCCCCGGGCAACGTAACCGGACAGGTCGCCGGAAAAGATCAGCGCGGCGTAGGCGCTCTGGAAAATCAGGATTAAAATCCCGTTCACCAGGCCGGCGCTGACGGCGGGCAATATCCAATTCAATGGAGACGAATGATGGTCTTCAGATTGCAATTCCTTCTGCTCAGGATTCCTCATGCCCTCTCCCCGGGTTAGGAAAGCAGAATTAACGCAAATCCGGGGAAAGGTGCAAATAAAAAATGCGCTGTTTTCGGGCCTGATTCATTGCGCCGGTGGTGTTAAACTATCGCCGTAAACGAATGAAGCGGAACATAACCGGAGCCGCTTCTATTTTGGGACTTTAGCCGACTAACAACCGCCCCGCAGTCCACCCGCTTTACAACCATAGCAGCTTCAGCCCGCTGATAATTGCCAAAAAACAAAATATCCATAACACGATCGGCCCGGAAGCGCCCCGGAATTTGAACCCCAGCGCTTCGAACTCGATCGGCCCGGTCACCGCTTTTAACAATAAAACCAGGCAGGCGGCGGAGATTGCCGAGAGCGGAACGCCTAACACCGCGGCAAACTGGCTCTCCAGCACCTTCGCAAACCAGTTATCGGGCGCAGCGGAGCCGAACGCCGACTGGTAGATGAGAAACCCGAAAAAATAGGCCGCAAACATCGAAGTGCCGATAATGGTAATCCAACTGGCGACTTTGCGGATCAGAGCATCCGATTGGGGGTCTGCAGCCGGCTGGTTTTCGTTTCCGGGTTCTATTTGATTTGCGGGAGTAGCCATCATGTAATCCTCCGGTGTGGTTAACTGGTTAAAGGGGAGTGGTGAGTGGTAGTTTGGTCAGTCGTAACCGGAGGATAGCACCCCGTTTTATCTCACCACTCCACCACTCTACTACTCACCACTCTACTATTAGCGCTTTTCTCGAATAACCGGCGGTGTCCTCATCAAACCTAACCGTTAGCTCCCAAACCCGTTCCCCGGGCGCCGGTATTATTTCCCCTCCTTCGGAGCGTTTTATGGAAACACCGAAGGTTTTCAAGTAAAAAACTCCCCGCCCTCCGCTTTTCCCTTCCAATGTGATGTGATAGCGATTTCCCTCTAATCGTGTATTGATGATCCGGTATCCCTGCGACGAATCGCCCGGCTGCGGCTGCGCTACTAACGGAACCATTCCGATTCCCCCGCGATGACGAAGCTGCACCGTCGCAGTGTTCTCCAGGGTAAATGAAACCGCTGCCGCCAACAAGCCCCGCGGACCCCGCTGGCTCAATGGCTGCAATTTTCCAGCGATTTCGATAGCGGTAATCTCCATTCCCTCCGGGATTTCCGGCTGCAAATCTATGCTAATCGCCCGGCCTTCCCGCAGCGCCAATTGGTACGTGGTCAGATTCTTTTCCCGCCGGAATTCCAGGTCGATCACCGCCCCGCCCACCCGGATATTCTTCACCGCGGCGCGATCCCAGTGCAGGGGAAAGCGCGGCTTCAGGCCGAGGCGGTTCCGCGGGGCGTCTGCTTCGATGCCGGCCATCCCGCTCAACGCCGGGTGCAGCACGTTGGTCTCCGACCAGCACTGGTGCGGGCACACCCCCGCGGGGCGATATTCCGTTCCGTGCATCACCTCTTCCACGTAGCCTAACCCCCAGCAGCGATAAATCAGCAGGTTGTTCATGATCCGGGTAAAACCCTGCACCGAGCGCCCGTATTGATACTCCGCCAGCCCCGCCCAGCCGGTAAACAGCGGCCACACACTGCCGTAGTGGTAGCCGGTGGGATTGAAATAGGGCGAATCCGCGCCGATGATGCGAATGCCCCAGTCGGGGCTGAAGCCGTTGCCGGCCCATTCCTCCAACATACGCCCGGTTTTCTCTTCTTCTACAAGGTTGAACGCCAACAAAACCGCCGGGAGCACGGTGCGGGATTCCTCATAACTGCCGTCAACCCTTTTGCCGTAATTCAAAAAGCGGGTTTCTTCATTCCAGAAACCGCGGTGGATGATTTCCACCACCTTCTCCGCATCGCGCCGGTATTGATTGGCCAGCGCGGTTTCGCCCACCTGCGCGGCGATAAACGCGGCGCTTTTCAGCGCCTCCGCCCAGCAACCGGCCATGTACAGGGTAACGTGGGCGCCGTAGAGCTTGCCGCCCTCGATCCAGCCGTGCCCCACGTTGGTATTTTCGATCAGCCCGTCGCCGTCGGTATCGGTAGAATACATGAAATCCAGGGCTTTTTTGAGCGAAGGCCACAGGGTTCGGATGAATTCCTGGTCGCCGGTCGAAGACTCCTTCGGAGAGGCTCGCAGGTAGTGCGCCGCCAGCACTAAGTAGAGCGGGGTGGAATCCGCGGCGTCGTAGTGCGACGCGCCGCTGCTGGTCAGCTCGTGGAGGATTTTACCGTCGATGTCCTGGAATTTGGCGAAGAACTGCAACTGCGCCTTCACCTGCTCGAATTCCCCGTAAGCCGTTAGCGCGAACCCCGACCACGCCCCGTCTCGCCCGAAATACCAGCCGTAGCCCGGCCGCCCGTTGACGCGATGCCCGCCGTCCCACCCCCGGCTGGTGGGGCCGAAACCGGCCATCAACGCGCTGCCCAGATCGGGAGTGTTCACGAAAAAGCGGTCCGTGGCTGCCAGCGCCCATTGGTAGCCCTCGTTGAATACTGAATCCGGTGAAATAATCGTGGTTTTTGTCGCCAGCAGATTCTGATAATGCGAGGCCGCCCGGTTGTAAGCATCAAGAGGGTTTGCCAGCAGCTCCCGGTAGGCCTGTTCCGCCTCCGCCAGCCCCCGGTTGGTTCCGGCGACGGCAAAATTGAGGGTGTAATCGTTCCCGGCATTCAAATCGAAGCGCATGACGGCGTAAACCTGGTTCTCCGCGGTTTCTTTGCCCTGGAACTGTTGGAAATCCCTCCCTTCTGGCCCGGAGCGCCACTCGATATCGACAAACTGCCCCTGCAAATGGGCGGAAGGTTCCACGTCGCCGCCGATGAGGCAGTAAAAATCCCCGCTGCGATCTTTGACGTGAAGCGCATTCAACCCGGCGTCATAGGCGTAATAGAGGCTGCCCAGGGTGTTTTCCCGGTAGGGCCACATCCAGCGCAAATCGCAGTGGAATTTGAGCAGCAGGGAGAGCGGCTGAGAAGAATCCGTGGAAACGTGTAGCAAACCGCCGGGCTGCTCCTGCGCGGCGAATACGATTTGGGTGATCGTTCCCCAACCGGTCTCATACACCTGGGCGACCGCTTCCGGGCGGATTTCCACTTTCGCGGGCAGGTCTTTCAGCCAGGCGACGGAATCGCCCTCGATGACGCCGATTTGCAAATCCCGCAGCACCCGGAAGGGGTGCACCCACACTTCGTCGATCTCCCCGGTCTCCTTGCCCATGATCAGGCAGCGCCGCCCCGCGGTTTCGGTATAGTTTTCCGTGGCCGGTTCGCGGGTGAGCAGCAGGGGAGAGGTTTGCCGGGCCGAGAGGCGGCGGTTTTGCCCGGGTTGCAGCGGCGGGGAAGAGATCGCAAACGATTGCGGCTTCAATTCATCGAAAATCCAATAGGTCGGCGCAGCGGATGGCGCCTGGCCGGCGAGATAGCGCAGCGTCTCGCCGATGAAGCTCTCCAGGTGCAGGCGCAGCAGGTTCTGCTTTTCGAAGTGCACGTAGCCGCCCACAGCCAGAATTTTCCCCGCCCCGGCAGCGTATTCGATCAACAGTTTGCTGTCCGGGTTAACGGTGATGTAGGATTTATCCACCCCGGCGACTTTCCCCTCCTTTGGCCAGTTATCATCGAAATAGCCGACGCGGGTTTCGCTATGGTCTTCCGGCGCGTTCCAGATGTACCCGCCCCCGAACAGCGAAGCCAGTACCGGATGCCCGCGAAACCCCTGGAAACCGTGCTTGCGCCCGAATCCCCGGTTGGTGATCTCGATGGCGTGCTCCTCCGGCCGGCGGGACTCGATGCCGAGGTCGTTGGGCAGGTAGGCAGCGTAGTGGGTGAGCAGCAGGCTGCCGCCGGCTTCAAAGTACGATTTCAAATGTCGCAATTGTTCGAGCTGTTTTTTCCACTTTCGATACGCGGAAGCGCCGGGGATATGCACCCATACGGCCTGGCAGTTTGCCAGCGCCGCCGCCGATTTGATTTCGGCCAGGAAAATCTGCTGCGCAGCCAGCTCTTTTTGCGATTCCAGCCAGTGGAGGATAGCGGAATCGCTTTCGGAGGGAGTTTTTTCGAGCATCAGGTACCCGATCAGGGGAGCTTTGTCGAGGGCGCCCCGGGGCGTTGCGGAAGAGGAGGGCATATCGCGATCTCCTTTTGCGAAGGTGATGGTAAGGAAGAGATGCAGGAACATCCAGAAAATTAACCTACCGTTCAGTGGGAAGAACCGCATCGAATCTCCATTCTGGGGAAATATAAACCATGCCGGGCGAAGGAGGTGTTAGACGCGCAGGATCGCTGCGGGCTGCTGCGCTACAGGGAGCCGGGCGGGGGGCAGACCGCATTTGGCGAGGAATTCACCCTCTACGCAAAGCAAACCTGGTTGGTGCACACCCCCTCAGCTAATTCAATCCTCTTCTTTCCAGCAACGGTTCAATATTCGGATCTGCGCCTCTGAAGCGCTTGTATAACACCATGGGGTCTTCCGTGTCGCCTTTGGCGAGAATATTGTTGCGGAAAGCCTGCGCGGTTTCCCGGTCGAACAGGCTGGTCTCTTTAAACGCCTGGAAGGCATCGGCGTCGAGCACTTCCGCCCAGATGTAGCTGTAATACCCGGCGGAATACCCCCCGGCGAAGATATGCCGGAAATAAGTGCTGCGGTAGCGGGTCACAATCTCCGGCATTAAACCGATTTTATTCAAGCTTGCTTCTTCAAAGCTGTTGCAATCTTTTTCCAGCGGTTCCGTTAAGGTGTGCCAATCCATATCCAAATAAGCGGCCGCCAAATATTCCACCGTGGCAAATCCCTGGTTGAACTTGCCGGCATTGCGTAATTTTTGAATCAATTCATCGGGAATCGGCTCCCCGGTTTGATAATGTTTGGCGTACATTTTTAGCATTTCCGGTTCGGAGGCCCAGTTTTCCATGATCTGGGATGGCAACTCCACAAAATCGCGGGGCACATCGGTGCCGGAGAGTTCCTCATAGGTGCATTGGGAGAGTAACCCGTGAAGCGCATGGCCAAATTCATGGAACAGGGTATTTGCTTCCTCAAAACTGATCAATGCAGGAGTGTCGCCGGTCGGTTTAGTGAAGTTGCCCACGTTGCAGATTACCGGCGTTACCATATTGCCGCCGCGGTTGGATTGCTTACGAAGCGCGGTCATCCAGGCGCCGCCGCGTTTGCTGGCCCGGGGATAATAATCGGTGTATAAAACACCGATATGGGATCCGTCGGCCTCTTTGACTTCAAAAACCTCCACATCGGGGTGATATTGGGGAATATCCTCCCGTTTGCTGAAGGTAATGCCGTATAGCCTGGAGGCCAGATCAAAAACGCCCTGGCGGACATTGGCAAGCTGGAAGTACGGCCGGAGCTGTTCTTCATCGAGGTCGTACTTTGCCTTTTTAACTTTCTCGGCGTAGTACCACCAATCCCAGGGCTGGAGTTTAAAATCATTCCCTTCGGCGTAAATCATCTTCTGCATGTCCGCGGCTTCTTTTTGCGCGACTTTTAAAGCCGGCTCCCAGAGTTGATCCAGCAGTTCATAAACCTTTTCCGGAGTTTTGGCCATGTTTTCTTCCAGCACAAAATGCGCATGGGTTTCGTAGCCCAGCAAATTTGCCTTTTCTACCCGCAGCGCGGCAATCCGGGAGGCAATTTTTTTGTTATCAAACTCGTTGTCGTTATCGCCTACATTGATAGAAGCCTTGAAAATTTTCTCCCGCAACTCCCGTTTGGGGGAGTATTGAAGGAACGGAATCATGCTGGGTTTGTGAATGGTAAACACCCATTTGCCTTCATGGCCGCGTTCCTTTGCAGCTTCTGCGGCGGCGGAGATAACGTTTTCCGGCAAGCCCGCCAGGTCTTCCTGATTATCAACCACCATCGCGAAATTATTGGTCTCCTTCAACACATTATTGCCGAATGTCAGGGTCAGTTTGGAAAGTTCTTCGTTGATTTCCCGTAAACGCACTTTTTTCGCCTCGTCCAGGTTGGCGCCGCCGCGAACAAATGCCTTGTATCCCTTTTCCAGCAAGCGGTACTGTTCACTGTTCAGGTTGAGATCCTCCCGCTGCTCATAAACAGTTTTGAACTGCTCAAACAGCTTTTCGTTGAGCAGAATATCATCCTGGTGTTTGGATAACAGCGGGGCAACTTCTTCCGCTATGCTTTGCATGGCGTCGTTGGTATGGGCGGAATGCAGGCTGTAAAACACGTTGCTGACCCGGGTGAGCATTGCCCCGCTTTTTTCCAGCGCCTCCACGGTATTCGCGAATGTCGGCGCTTCCGCATTATTAACGATGGCTTCAATTTCCGCCTGGTGCTGCTTCATTCCCTCTTTAAAAGCAGGCAGGTAATGTTCCTCTTTGATTTTATCAAAGGGCGGAACCTGGAATGGAGTGTCGTATTCGCTGTAGAAGGGATTCTGTTCCGTTTTGGAACAAGCCCAGAGCATCAGCCCGGCGAAGAGGAGTAACAAGGTAGGAATTTTCATATTTCAGTTACCTTTTTGTTTGGTTGAACATGGTAAATTTAGCGATCCTTTCGTACAGGGCTAAGTTTAAACATTTGCAATGGTTAAAATCAAACCCGTTTTAAATTCGATAGATATTTTTGGGTAGTCCCCCTCTATGGTGTTGCTATGATTTTTTAACCGCAGAGGACACAAAGGTCGCAGAGAAGATAAAACAGTTCTTCAAAAATACATTTCCCCCCGGCGTAACTCCGCGCTCTCCGCGCTCTCTGCGGTTGAAATAAACAGACT
>JABWBP010000156.1 GCA_013360445.1 Calditrichaceae bacterium
ACGCGGGGCTGAAGCCCCAGAAAATTAAGGTATGAGGGTAATTCGTGTCCCCCCGATAAATCGGGGGGCTATTCAATACATTATAAAACATACACTTAACCAGGAATAAGATCTAATACCATTTTTGATTTTGGCGCGGAATTCAATTGCCTGCATGTTGCTAAGCTCGTCGTTGATATTCGATTTCAATATAGTATAGCAGCGCCGTTAAAAGCAAAAATTTATTTCGGAAAGTGTTCAGGTGTTATGGTGTTTTAGGGTTCAAGAATCTTGATTTCCCGGAAAATCAGGGTTACATTTTCCAAAGATACAGAACCATGAAAACGGGAGCATAAATATGCTAAATAACTATATTGAAGCAGCCATTAAAAGAGCGGAATATAAAAAATTAGAAGATGGTACCTGGTTTGGTGAAATTCCCGGCTTCCCGGGGGTATGGGCAAACGGGGAAGTGCTGGAAGTTTGCCGGATGGAGCTTATTGAAGTGCTGGAAGAATGGCTATTGTTAAAAATTAAAGATGGAGATAGCTTGCCAATTATTGATGGGGTGAAAATTTCCATCGAGAAAGTTGCCGGATGATCAAAATTGAAAAAAACCATCTCCCGTAGTGAACTGCTTCGAAAATTTCGCGCTTTAGGCTTTGAGGGTCCATATTCCGGCGGAAAACATCAATTTATGAAAAAAGGCAGCTTAAAAGTGCGCATTCCAAATCCCCACAAATCAAAAGAAATTCATATCGGCTTGATCCAAGAGATACTCCGTCAGGCCGGAATTAGCGAAGATGAATGGGATAGTGTTTGAGTGCTGCTGTGAAAATTTTTGACCGTGTAGAAGTGGATCCGCAAATTCATCATGGCAAACCGGTTATTGCGGGCACGCGAATGCCGGTTCACATGGTATTGGGCCTGCTCAGCAATGGCGTAACGCCGGAGAATATTATCCGCGACTACTATGAAAATATTACCAAAGAAGATATTCTCGCCTGTATCCGTTATGCCGGCTCTTTAGTGGAGGAAGAAGAGGTTCACCCAAACACCCAAACACCAAAACACCTTACCCTTTTCCCTTCTCCCTTTTTCCTTTTACCTTAATATGCGCATTCTCCTCATCCATAATTTCTACCAGCAGCCCGGCGGCGAAGACGGGGTGTTCCGCAATGAAAAGGCGCTGTTGCAATCCCACGGGCATGAAGTATTGGAGTTTACCCGCCACAATGATGAGATCCGGGGCTACTCCCCGCTGCAAAAGCTGAAACTGTTCGTCGATACCAGCTATAACGCCCGGCTGAAAAAGGAATTTTACGAGTTTGTCAAGCGGGAGCGCCCGGATATTCTGCACTTCCACAACACCTTTCCGTTGATCTCTCCCGCGGCCTATTCGGTGGGAAAGGCGTTGAATATCCCGGTGGTGCAAACCCTGCATAATTATCGTTTCCTGTGCGCCAACGCTTTGTTTTACCGCGATGGGCGGGTGTGCGAGGATTGTCTGGGCAAAGCTTTCCCCTGGCCGGGGCTGCTGCACGGCTGCTACCGCAATTCCCGGCTGCAAACCCTGCCGGTGTCGCTGATGCAGGCCCTGCACCGCGCCCGCAAAACCTGGCAATTGCAGATCGACGCCCTCATCGCCCTCACCGAATTCGGAAAGCAGAAGCTGGTGCAGGCGGGCTTTTCCCCGGAACAGGTCTTCGTGAAGCCGAACTTTGTCGATCCCGACCCGGGCTTTTCCGCGGAACGGGAAAATTATTTTATTTTCATGGGAAGGCTTTCGCCGGAAAAAGGGGTAAACACCCTGCTGCGCGCCTGGGAACGCTTAGAGAATATTCCTTTAAAGATCATCGGCGAGGGGCCTTTGCAGGCAGGCTTGCAGAATTTCAGCGCCGAACGCGCTTTGAAATCCGTGGAGTTTTTAGGAAGGCTGCCCCGCCCGGAGGTGCTTTCCCGGCTGCGCCGCGCCGCCTGTCTGCTATTGCCCTCGGAGTGCTATGAGACTTTCGGCCTGGTGGCGGTAGAAGCCTTTGCCTGCGGAGTTCCGGTCATCGCCTCCCGCCTGGGGGCCATGGCGGAGATCGTGCAGGAGGGGCGCAGCGGTTTGCTGTTTACCCCCGGCGATGCGCAGGATCTGGCGGAAAAAGTGCGCCGGGCGTGGGAAAACCGGGATCGAATGCAGCAAATGGGCCGCAACGCCCGCGCCGAATACGAAACCAAATACACCGCGGCGCGGAATTATGAGTTGCTGCTGGCTATCTATGAAAAAGCCATAGCAGTAAAAAGTAAGATTGAGGCGGGAAGCCGAAATCCCGACAAATTTATAGGGATGTAAATGTTTTGTAACTATTCAGGCGTTTTGCCACAGAGGCCACAGAGAGCACAGAGACATAAAAAAATTCCTAATCAAATCACAAATACAGGGATATAAGGCTCTAATCTTCCTCTGTGACCTCTGTGAACTTCGCATGGTGAGTTTATCGAACCATGTGGCTGAATAGTAACAATGTTTAGTCGGGAAGTAAGAAGGAAAAAGATTGCAAGATTCATGAAATGCTTAAATATCTTTCAGGGATACCGATATATCCGGAAAGGTGTTTAAGATTTTTTTATCGGTTGTGTAGAGCTTTACATTGAGAAATTCTGCCAAAGCGATAAATTCACAGTCGTAAGCGGAACATCCTGAAGAGGAAGCTATTTCTAAAATTCGCAGGGAATTCATTTCATACTCATTCTGCTGCATAAAATCTTCCGCTTCTTTCATTAACAAATAAGCGTTTTCGACGGAGAGGAATCCCTGGCGCATATACAACGCCAACACATTTCGAAATTCACTTCGCCAGAGAAGAGGAGCCGTCCATGTGGAATCATTATGCAAAAGTCTTTTGGCATTGGGAGTATAATTCCCCTTGATGAACAAATAAGCAATTACATTGGTGTCCACAACAATCATGGGCGTCCCTGGCGACGGGCTTGTTCCAACAATTCTTCGGTGAGCGGCGGAATCGAAATTACGGAATGTAACTGTTCGATCCTGGATAATAATTCATCCGGGTCTGTTGCTGAGGGGGTTAATGAACGTTGAAGCCAATAAATAATCTCATTATTAATGCTTCGATAATTTAACGCCGCGTTTTTTTTAATTCGTTCATATAATAAGGGCGGAATATTTTTGATAGTAATCGCCGGCATAAATTCTCCTTGTTGAATACACCGTTTAACAAGTTTTCTGATATGTCTCGTTCCAACGGTCTCCGTTGGAACGCGCGGCGCGATGCCCTGCATCGCGTCGTGTTACAAACTTGAGGCAGAGCCTCTTAAGCGGCGTTCACCCGTAGAGCGAGTGAACGAGGGGTAAATGCGTAAACGCTGGTATTAAAAAACTTTTTGTTACTATTCAGCCACATGGTTCGATAAACTCACCATGCAAAGTTCACAGAGAAAGAATTTAAGACTCTTAGAATCATTATTCTTGTATATGGAACATTTTTTTCTACTAAAGGGGTTTGTTTAACGCACTTTTCCATATCTCTGAATAGTTACAACTTTTTAAACAATGTATTTAATACCAGATTGAAACCGTTGTGGAATCTAATGTCTTTCTCCGGGCAAACCAAGACAAAATATGAAAGTTTCTATTCTCGGCAGCTATATCAATGTCCTGCCCTCGTATGAAGAAACCTTCCGGCAATTGAAGGACTATCTTCGCACGGAAAATCCCCCCGCCTACGTCACCGTAAACAACGTGCATACCGTGGTGGAAGGCGTGCTGCGCCCGGATTACCGGGAGATTACCAATCGCGCCCTGTTAGCGTTGCCGGACGGCAAGCCCCTTTCCGTGGTGGCAAAGTGGAAAGGGGTGAAGGAGATCGGGCGGGTCTTCGGCCCTACTTTTTTCGAGAAAACCCTGGAGTGGGGGCAGGAAGAGGGATTGAAGCACTTTCTCTTCGGCGGCAGCGAGGAGACCCTCGCCAGGCTGCGCGAAGAGATCCCCCGGCGTTTCCCCCGGGCGCAGGTGGCCGGGGCGGTTTCCCCGCCCTTCCGCCCCTTAACCGAAGAAGAAAACGCCGCTTTTGTTCGGCAGATGAACGCCAGCGGGGCGGATATCGTCTGGGTGGCCTTCGGCGCCCCCCGCCAGGAACGCTGGATGTTCGCGAACTATCGCCGCCTGCGCCGCGGGGTAATGATCGGCATCGGCGCCGGCTTCGACTACTTAGCCGGCAACACCCGCCACGCCCCGCAGTGGATGAAGAACGCCTCCTTAGAGTGGCTCTACCGCCTCATCCAGGAGCCGGGGCGCTTGTGGAAACGCTATTTGGTGACCAACACCCTGTTCATTATATACATTGCCCTGGAGATGTTAGGGATCAAGCGGTTCGAGGAGAAGTGATGGGGCGATTGGGTGTTTTTCGATGGGAAGATTGAAGAATGCAGCGCATGAGGCGTACAAAAGGGGGAGAATATTTTTGTGGTAAGATTGTAAACCCATTTGGAATTTGTTATATTTGCCGCACTTCTTTTAAGCTATAACTTGCTGATAGAGGTTAAAACAGGCATGGATAAAAATTCGCTTTACGAACCGTTAATACAAAATTTAATCGCCGCCTTTGGGGAGCGGTTGAAATCCATAGTGCTGTTCGGTTCCCAGGCGAGAAGTAAAACTATTTTAAAACGGAAACGGGTTGGCAAGGAATGGTACTGGAAGTTTGAAAAAACGCCGCAAAAAAACTGGGAATTAACCTGGGAGGGATTTCGTGAACTCCCATGAATAAGTCGATTATCGTTTGAAACTGTCCAGTGGCGCTCAAAGGAATCGGAAAAAGATTCTGAAGATTCATAGAATCGTTGATAAGGTTTCCCAAAACTGTCATCAGAAACTTTCCCTTCCACCTGAACATTTCAACTTGAGTTTTTTTATGAAAAAAGCCCTCATCACCGGTATCACCGGGCAGGACGGCAGTTACCTGACCGAATTTTTGCTGGCCAAAGGCTACCAGGTGCACGGCATCATCCGCCGCGCCAGCTCCTTCAACACCGCCCGCATCGACCACATTTACCAGGATCCCCACGAACAGCCCCGCCGAATGGCGCTGCACTACGGGGACCTCACCGACTCCTCTAACCTGAACCGCATTTTGGAAAAGGTGCAGCCGCAGGAAATTTACAACCTCGCCGCCCAGAGCCACGTGGGGGTCTCCTTCGAGGTGCCGGAATACACCGCGGAGGTGGACGCCGTGGGCGCCCTGCGCTTTTTGGATGCCATCAAGGAAACCGGGATGCCGGCGCGGTTTTACCAGGCTTCCACCTCGGAGCTATACGGCCTGGTGCAGGAAATTCCCCAGGGCGAGACCACTCCTTTCTATCCCCGCAGCCCCTATGCCGCGGCCAAGTTGTATGCTTACTGGATTACCGTGAATTACCGGGAAGCCTACGGGCTGTTCGCCTGCAACGGGATTCTGTTCAACCACGAATCGCCGCGCCGGGGAGAGACTTTTGTGACCCGCAAGATTACCCGCGCCGCCACCCGCATTGTCGCGGGGTTGCAGGATAAGCTCTATTTGGGAAACCTGGATGCCCAACGCGACTGGGGCTACGCCCCGGAATACGTGGAGGCGATGTGGTTGATGTTGCAGCATCACGCGCCGGAAGATTTCGTGATCGCCACCGGGGAAACCCATTCGGTGCGGGAGTTCATCGAAGAGAGCTTCCGGCTGTTAGGAATCGAGTTGCAGTGGGCAGGGGAGGGGAAGGAGGAGCAGGGGATAATTAAAAAGATTTTCGATTTTCGATTTTCGCTTGCCCCTTCGGGGATGCTCGATTCCTCTAAAACCGGGCGATTGCGGGAAGGAGACGTGGTGGTGGAGATCGATCCGCGCTATTATCGCCCCACGGAGGTGGAGCTGCTGATCGGCAATCCCGCCAAAGCAAAGGAAAAGTTAGGTTGGTCGCCCAAAACGGCTTTCAAAGATTTGGTGAAGATCATGGTAGAAGCGGATTGGAAGCTGGCCCGGCAGGAAGTGGCAATGAAGGGGATGGAGTGACAGGAGTGCAAAATTTATTTTGCATCGGCTCGTTACTCTGCGGTGTAACGCTTATGTTGAAGCTCTGCTTCCTGTTCTTCCCCAAAATTGTCAAAGACCACGTGATAAGACACCATTAATCCGCCACTCCATCACTCCAACAATCCATTTAACCAGGTCAATTCATGGAAAAAACCGCCAAAATCTACCTCGCCGGCCACCAGGGCCTGGTCGGCTCGGCGATTCATAGAAAATTATCCGCCGCGGGATTCGAGTGCATCATCACCCGTACTTTCCGGGAATTAGATTTGCGCAGCCAGCCTGCGGCGGCGGAATTCTTCGCCGCGGAAAAGCCGGAGTACGTCTTCTTGGCGGCGGCGAAGGTCGGGGGCATCCTGGCGAATAATACTTACCCGGCGGAGTTCATTCACGATAACCTGGCCATCCAGACCAACGTGCTCCACCAGAGCTACCTGCACGGGGTGAAAAAACTGCTCTTTTTGGGCAGCTCCTGCATCTATCCGAAGTTGGCTCCCCAGCCCATGAAGGAAGAACATTTGCTGACCGGGGTGTTAGAACCCACCAACGAGCCTTACGCCATTGCCAAAATCGCCGGCATCAAAATGTGCCAGGCCTATAACCGCCAGTACGGAACCCGGTTTATTTCCGTAATGCCCACCAACCTCTACGGTCCCAACGATAATTTCGACCTGCAAACCTCCCACGTGCTGCCGGCCTTGATTCGCAAATTCCACGAGGCGAAAATCAACAACCGCGCCTTTGTGGAAATCTGGGGCAGCGGCTTGCCCCGCCGGGAATTCCTGCATGTGGACGACCTCGCCGCCGCTTGCCTGTTTTTGATGCAGCGTTATGACGGGAGCGAAATCGTGAACATCGGGGTAGGGGAGGATATCACCATCAAGGATCTGGCGCTGCTGATCAAAGAGATCGTGGGATTCGAGGGGGAGTTGCGATTCGATTCCGGCAAACCGGACGGCGCTCCCCGGAAGTTGTTGGACGTTTCCCGCCTGCACGCCTTAGGGTGGAAAGCCGCTATTTCCCTGCGCGAAGGGATCTCCGCCGCCTATCGCTGGTACCGGGAAAATGAAGCGGTTCATAGCAAATAGCTTTCAGTTGTCAGCCGTCAGGTGTCAGCTTTCAGCGATCAGCTTTCAGAAAAGACTTTTTGGCCTGTGATTACAGAGAGTTCTGCCCTGGCAACCATTCTCTAAACCGGTAGTGCTAAAAAGGTAATAGACCTTATTCGTAGGTAAATATTTGATTTTTATGAAAAATTGAATAGCCCCGATCTTCAGATCGGGGACAGAAAATAAGTAAACTTATGCCTTT
>JABWBP010000081.1 GCA_013360445.1 Calditrichaceae bacterium
GGTGGAAGTGCCGTGGCTGTTGCTGGCCGTGGAGGGATCGTTGCTGTTGTTGGAAAAATTCCAGCCGATGAAGTCATCCACCTTGCCGTTGCCGTCGTCGTCCACCCCGTTGACGTCGCCGGGGTCGAACACCCAGCTGCTGCCGTTGAAGATCACGGTCTTTCCGTTGCCGTTGGCGTCTTCGCCTAAGTTATTCCAGAGGTTTTTCACCAGGTCGGGATGCCGCCACTCCGCACCGCCGTCAACGTTGGCTAAAATCACTCCCTGGCCGCTGTCGCCTTCCGCCCACACCAGGGGAGCGCGAATCAAAACCAATCCTTGCTGCGGGGCAAAGCTGGGTCCCAGGTTTATATTATTCTCTTCGTTGTAGCGGGAGATGCCCAGGTCATCCTGCGCTTCTTCGCGCGAGATGGGACGGTCGTAGCGGATTTGCTCGATTTCCGGATAGTCCCCGGCCAGGGCGTACACCGCGGCAGGTTTGGCCTGGAAGGCGATGACGTTGATCGACCAGACGTTCTCGATATGCTCGCCGATCAACCCTTGCCGGCGGGCGTTTTCCAGGTAGGAGAGCACCCGGCCCTGGGTGGCCGCGGCGTGTTCTTTCAAAATGCGCACCACTTCGGCGCGGCGCTGGCGGCGCTTCAGGTGGCCGGCCATGGATTGCAGGTCTTGCAGGGAGAGTCGGTCGCCGAGCATGATATAAACCGGAATCAATTCGCCATCCTGCGTCGTGTTTAACATCGCCTGCAAGTAGGGATGAATTTTGGCTGGCCCGGATTGCGCCCGAATCTGCGCGGAAGAGAAAATGATCCCCGCCGCCAACGCCGTAAGCATCATTAAAAATACAGGTCTCATAAAAATCTCCTTGATTGGCAATTATCAATAAACTTTATGGCAAAACCCTGACTATGGGGTAAACCATCCCTCGACCGGCCCCGGTTAGCCGGGGATGCCGGTCGCATGGTTCCGGCTGGCCGGAATCCCTGCCTGTCGCACGGTAGCATTAACCGTTCAGGCTACCGCAACAAAATCATTTTTTGCACCTTGCGGTAATCCCCGGCGCTGAAGCGGTACACGTAAATTCCGCTGGCGACCGGCTGGCCGGCGTCGTTGCGCCCGTTCCACTCCACCGCATGGGTTCCCGCCTCCGCCGGTTGATCCAGCAGGGTACGCACCTTTTGCCCCAGGGTGTTATAAACCGCCAATTTTACCTCGCTGCGCTGCGGCAATTGGTACACAATCGTGGTAACGGGATTGAAGGGATTGGGATAGTTCTGCATCACTGCGTATTCCCCGGGCGTGAGCGCCGGCGCTTCGATTCCCACCGGGGTGGTGATGGATACGTCATCGATGAACCAGTCATCATTGGGGAAAGGCCCCACTCCCCCGGTGGAGCGAAAACGCACCTGGAACTGCCCGTGGAAGAAACTGCCCCCGCCGGAAGGAACGGATTCGATTTCGATGGATTCTTGAACGAACGGCTGATTGGGACTGCCGGGGTAAGAGCGCACTAAAATCCATTCCTCCAGGCTGTTCTTGAAATAGACCCGCAGGCTGTCTTCCGGCTCCGGCGCGTTTCCCTTGCCCTGGGGCTGGTAAGCATACGCCAGGGCGACGCCGCTGCCCTCCAGGCCGGTCAAATCCAGGCCTTTCAAATCCACCACGTCTTCTCCGTTCGGAGAGCCGTTCAGATTCAACGCATAAGGGCTGCTGGGGGGATTTTCCGCCCGGTTATTCACCTCTGCGGTAGAGGTGATCCACAATCCCGGGTTGGGCGCGCCCGCGACGCTGAATTCATCCCCGACCGGGATGCCCAGGGGCGTGCTCACGGCCAGGGTAGGCTCGCTTTCGTTGGCCGGGTCTTCGTTATCGAGGGCGGTGAGATGCCATTCATAATATCCCGCAACCGCGGGCGAGTAAGCCGCAGTATCCGCTTTGCCGGTATCCGCAGAGGCGCGGGTAAAGGTTTCCACCAACTCGCCGTTTTGATATAAGTTGACGCCCGCCAGGTCATCCATCGGGGTGCCGTCGATATTGGCTGTGGGATTGATCCAGGTGAGGGTCACCTGCTGCTGGTTCCCGGCGATAGAAAAATTAGCAGGCGATTGCGGCGTCGGGGAACCGCCGGCAATCCAGGAGAATTGAACTTTGCTGCTGGGCAGATGGGTATCGTTCAATTGGGCGTAAATTTCATAGAAATATTCTTGCCCGTCATTCAATCCCTGGTCTAAATATTCGCCGGCTCCGCCGTCCACGGAATCAACTAAAACGCCGTCGCGCTCGATCTGGATGGTAAAATCCTCCGCCAACAGGGTATCCCCGATGATGTACCGGGTCGGGTCGCTCCAGCTTAGCAGCATGGAGGTGGGAGTGATATAGTCGCTGTACGCCGTGAAGTCCTCCGGCGGAAGGGGAACCAGCATCCCGGAGCTGTTGATTGCCGCCCAAAAATCGGTATGGTAGGCGCTGGTTCCGTTATTATTTCCCCCGCTGGTGGTGCAGCCGCCATGGGTATGAACGCCGACAGCGCGGTTGGTCGCCTCGTCGATAATGGGGCTGCCGGAATTGCCGCCCTCGGTGTCGGTTACGTAGCGCATGGTGGTGCCTGAAGAGCCGGCATTGGGACCCGCGTGGGTTTGCTGGATTTGATTGTAAGATTGAGGGCTGGAATCCACCCCATATCCGGTAATGCGAATGCTGTCCGGGGTGTAGTCCTGAACGATGTCAAACGCCGCTCCCTGGGCGACGATGGGGTGCAAACCGGTAACGGAATTATTGAAGACCTGAAATACTCCCCAGTCATTTCCGATCCCGCTCCCGTATCCCAATTTACTGGCCGGATCGACCGAATACTGATCCTCCGGGCCGGGATGCTGCACCGTGCCGTTGGGCAAAGACATGGGGACGTTGAATTGCATCACCGTTCCGCCTAAACAGTGTCCGGCGGTTATCAACGCCCCGTTGGTAATGATCCAGCCGGTGCAGCCGATGCTCATCAGCCGCCCGGCGCGGGGATCGTCGGAGGGGATGCGGTCGTCGGTGGGGCCGCACTGGCTTTCGATGGGAACGTTGGAAGCCCATTCCCCGGCCATCACTTCATCAATGCGAACGAAGAGGTTGCGGTCGTCAGGGGCGGCGAAAAGCTCGATTTTCACGGCGTCCCCGTTAAAATAGGCGCTGCTGTTCTGCCACTGCTTTAGCGTGACGGCGTTCAACCGCTGCCAGGCCCCATCCTGCAGGGAAGTAATGATCAGGTAGCTGCGGTTGCCAAGTTCGGCGTCGGAAAAATAGAGCCGCAGCCACGGCGCGCCGTTCAGTTTTAGTACCTCGCTGAAGGCCAGGTAGGTTTGCTCCGGGGGCGCGGCAGGGCCGTTGTGCGTCCCGGAATGGAGATAGTAAGACTCCATGTGAAAGGGAATTTCCGCCGGTTGAGCGAGCAGCCCGGCGGCCAGGCCGATGAACAGCCACAGGCCGGCGGTAGCAATCTGGCGGAAGGATCGGGGGGTTCGAGACCTTTGCATTATTTACCTCATCAGGTTAAGTGAGACATAACTTCTTTTTCAGGAAGGTGCCGCTTTGTTATTTATCCGGAATGTGCAAAAAAGAGAAGTGGTAATAATATCATGCAGCCTTTAATGGATTTTTTTACCGGCCATTTGGCCTGAAAATTGGAAAAAAAATTAAGACAAAATCTCTAAATTTGCAACCCTAAATATGGCATTTTTTGTTTTTTCCTGTCCCCTGTCCGGCAAGCCGGGGCAAATACATCACGGAGCGTTGCCAAAAAGTGCCGCGCACCTTGCTTATTGACCCTTCCTGCCCTAAATTTGCCTACCCCTGACGGAACGAGGTTGGATAAAAGAACTTCCCCGGGGAGATCGAAAAGGATTTGCGGCGATAAAACCTGTTAACCAGAGGAGATTGAATTGATGGGCACTGTGAACCCCTTTATTTTTCGCGAGTACGACATTCGCGGCGTCGTTGACGTGGATTTGACCGAGGAAGTGGTGGAATTGCTGGGTAAAGGCTTCGGCACTTACTTTGCGCAACACGGCGTGGAGGCGATCAGCGTGGGCGGCGACGTACGTCTGCACACCGAAAGACTTAGAAAAATTTTGTTAAAAGGGATTACCTCTACCGGCCTCAACGTGATCGACATTGGCCGGGTGCCCACCGGGGTACAATATTTTTCCCTCTACAAACTGGACGTGCAGGGCGGGGTAATGATTACCGGGAGCCACAATCCCCCGGAATTCAACGGCTTCAAAATCTCCCTGGGAACCGACCCGGTGTACGGGGAGATGATCCAGGAGATTCGTAAAATCATCGAATCCGGCAAATTCGTCTCCGGTAAAGGGACGGTGGATGAGTATAACATCATTCCCTATTATCTTTCCGATATTAACAACCGCATCAACCTGGAGCGCCCGGTAAAGGTAGTGGTCGATTGCGGGAACGGCGCGGGTTCGCTGGTGGCCGGGAAGCTTTTCAAACAGTTGGGAGCGGATGCGACCATGCTCTTTTGCGAGCCGGACGGGCGCTTTCCCAATCACCATCCCGATCCCACGGTACTGAAATACATTCAAGACCTGATCAAAAAAGTGAAAGAGACCGGGGCGGAGTTGGGCATCGGTTACGACGGCGACGCCGACCGCATCGGGGTGGTGGATGAGAACGGCAACGTGATTTTCGGCGACCGGCTGGTGCTGATTTTCGCCCGGGCGATCTTGCCGGATTATCCCGGCGGCGAGGTAGTATTCGACGTGAAGTGTTCCCAGGCGCTGCCGGAGGCCATTTCCGCCATCGGCGGCAAGCCGCTGATGTGGAAAACCGGGCACTCCCTCTTGAAAAAGAAGATGAAAGAGACCGGGGCCCCGGTGGGGGGAGAAATGAGCGGGCACATTTTCATCAAAGATAATTTCTACGGGTTCGACGACGCGGTTTATGTTTCCGCGCGACTGTTGGAGATCGTCTCCCGGGGCAATAAAAAGGTCAGCGAGCTGCTGGAAGGCGTTCCCGAGTATCATTCCACCCCGGAAATCCGCGCCGAGTGCGTTAGCGACGCGGATAAATTCCGCATCGTCAAAGAGGCTATAGGATATTTCAAAAAGAATTACGAAGTTATCGACGTGGACGGGGTGCGCATCCAGTTCGGGGACGGCTGGGGCCTGGTGCGCGCTTCCAATACT
Organism: Calditrichaceae bacterium; assembly: GCA_013360445.1. Classification (GTDB taxonomy): domain Bacteria; phylum Calditrichota; class Calditrichia; order RBG-13-44-9; family J075; genus JABWBP01. The sequence goes on from JABWBP010000081.1 coordinate 5,190, forward strand.
CAGCCGGTCATCGTGCTGCGCTTCGAAGCGCGCACCCCGCAACGACTGGCGGAGATTCAAGATATCGTCATCAGCCAATTAAAGGAATTCGGGGAAATTAACCTGGATGGGTCGCACTAATTCCGCGCCCGGAATTGCCAAATGAAGCGGAAAAGTTAAACCATGTCTTCTGACGCCCGGGACATCCTGAACACCGCCTTAGAAGCGGCTCGGAAAGCGGGCTTATACCTGCTGGACAACCGGGGCAAATTGGCTGCGGAGGCGATTGGCGAAAAGCAGCGGAATGACTTTGTCACCGAAGTCGATAGAACCTCCGAAAAGATCATCATCGAACACATTTTATCGAAATTCCCCGGACATGGTATCCTGGCCGAAGAGGGCGGGGCCTCCGGCGGCGGCGAGTTCCGCTGGATCATCGACCCGCTGGACGGAACCAGCAATTTTGTGCACAATGTTCCGGTCTTCTGCGTCTCTATCGCCCTGAAACGGGGAGATGAGATGATCGCAGGGGTGGTTTTCGACCCGGTGAGGGATGAGACGTTCAGCGCCGTCAGGGGAGGGGGGGCGCATCTGAACGGCGTTCCCATACGGGTCAACGCCAACAAAGATTTTAGCCGCGCCTTTCTGGCCACCGGTTTTCCGCACCTTTCCAAACGCCATCTTCCTCAATTCATGCGTTCGTTTACGGATATTTTTTATCACTGCGCCGGGGTGCGGCGGCTCGGCGCCGCGGCGCTGGATTTATGCTACACCGCCTGCGGGCGCTTCGACGCATTCTGGGAATTGGCCTTAAAGCCCTGGGACATGGCCGCGGGAAGCCTGATCGTGCAGGAGGCCGGGGGGATGGTAAGTGATTTCTGGGGAGGGCAGACCCACCTTGAATCCGGATTCTTAGTCGCCGGGAACCCGGCGATTCAAAAACGCTTAACCGAAATTCTATCCATTTATTTCGAGGGGAAGAGACATGAGTGAAGCCACCGATACCCGGGGAGCGCTCTCGATCATCGCCTGCGATTCCGGGCGGGCTTTTGCCGAACGGATCGTGAGCGAGCTGAACAAATTAGAAGGGAGTGAAACTCACCGGCTGAAGCATACCGCCGAAGTGCGCTTTCCCAATGGGGAAGTGAAAGTGGTGATCGAGGAGAACGTGCGCGGGGACGACCTTTACGTGGTGCAGGCTATCGACGACCCTCTCTCCCCGGCCACCATCAATGATAATTTGATGGCTGCGATGACCGCCATTCACGCCGGCTACCAATCCGACGCCGATCATATTACCATCGTTTTGCCGCAGTTTCCGTATTCCCGGCAGGAGCGCCGCAAAACCCGGGAAGCCATCAGCGCCAAGCTGATTGCCGGCATGTTGGAACTGGCCGGTGCGCAGCGGGTAATTACCCTGGACATTCACGCGGAGGCGATCCAGGGGTTTTTCAATCTCGCCAAGTTAGAAGATTTGCATGCTTCCGGGGAGATCATCCAGTATTTGCAGGAGATCGTGCGCATCGATCCCACCCACATGGCGGTAACCAGCCCGGACGTGGGCAGCGCCGACCGCGCCCGGCACTATTCCAAGAAGTTAGGCACCGACCTGGTGATTGTGGATAAGGCGCGGGATTATTCCAAGATCGGCAAAATCGAGAGCATGCGCTTAGTGGGGGACGTGCGGGAGAAGGAAGTTCTTTTAGTGGACGATATCATCGCCACCGGGGGAACGCTGGTCAATGCCGCCCGTTTGTTGAGAGAGAAGGGCGCTAAAAGGGTTACTGTGATCGCCAGTTTGCCGTTCTTTACCGGCAATTGCAAGGAGAAGATCAGCAAGGCTTACCAGGAGGGGTTGCTGGACCTGATCATCGGCACCGACGCGGTTTTTCACGGGAAGGAATTTGTGGAATCTACCCCCTGGTACAAAGAGGTGAGCGTGGCCCCGCTATTTGCCCGGGTAATCCACAATATCAACCGCAAGCTCTCGGTGAGCGAGTTGCTGAAGTGATATTATTGATATAAAAACCTCAAATTTCTTCCTTGATTGTTGTAGGTGTATGTGCTATCATTGGCTATGATAGTAACGGTTGATACAAATGTAATTTTTTCCGCGTTGTATAGTAATTTGGGCGCATCGCACCAAATTTTAAAACTGATATTGGAGGAAAAGATAGAATTAGCTCTTTCACCACAGATTTATTTTGAATACTATGATATGCTGGTGAGAGAAGATAATTTAGCCAAACTAAATTTAATGGTTGAAGAAGTTGAAGATATTTTAGATCTATTGGCTTTGCTGGCTCAAAAGCATTCAATCTATTTTCTGTTAAGACCAAATTTAATAGATGAAAAGGATAATATGGTTGTTGAGTGTGCATTTGCCAGTAACAGCGAATATTTGATCACTTCCAATGTCAGGCATTTTAAAAGCAGTGAACTGAAGGGATTCAAATTTAAAGTAGTTACTCCACGAGAGTTTTACAAATTATGGGAGTCAAGCTATGAGTAAAAGCCAGGTTGTCACATTAAGAATGCCAAGAGAATTGAAAAGAAGATTAGAACGCGAAGCAAAATATCAAGGTGTTTCCTTGAATCAGTTAACCAATTATTTGCTAAATCTTCAGTTAACCCAAATGGAAGCAATTTCGACTTTGGAATCAAAATTGTCACAAAAATCCATCCAAGAATTAAGAGTAAGAGTTGACCGGATATTAGACAAAATCCCAAGTAGAGATATTCCGCAATGGGATTTAAAGGAGTCGTAGGCAACATTTATTTCAAGATGCGAGGAACTCATTTCTGCGCCAACATCGCGCCTAATGGCCGCCCGCCGAGCAGATGCAGGTGCAGGTGCTGAACTTCCTGCCCGCCATGCTCGCCGCAATTTACAATCAGGCGGTAGCCGTCTTTCGCGATGCCCTCCTGCCGGGCGATTTTAGCCGCAACGGTGAACAGCCGCCCCAAAATTTGCTCGTCTTCAGCCGCAGCGTCGTTAACGGTGGGGATCGGCTTGTTCGGTACGATCAGGATGTGCACCGGCGCGAGGGGATGAATATCCCGGAAAGCGGTCACCCAATCATCCTGGTAAACCATGTCGGATGGAATTTCTTTACGGATAATCTTGCTGAAAATCGTCTCCTGCGCCATCATCTCTCCTTTCATCCTTAATCCTTGAGAATCAGCTTAATCTCGAACAGCTTCGGCCAGTATTTTCCGGTAACGAACAGGCGGTCATTCTCCGCATCGTAAGCGATGCCGTTCAGCACGTCCACTTCGCGGTTATTTTTATAGTGTCCCAACAGCCCGGCCAGGTCGATCCATCCTAAAACTTTCCCGGTCTGCGGGGAAATCCGCGCGATGCGGTCGCCGGGCCAGACGTTGGCAAATATTTCACCGCGCACGTATTCTAATTCGTTGAGCTTATCCACCGGCCCGTGCTCGTCGGTAACCTCCAACCGGTTGATTTCCATGAAAGTGCCCGGTTCGAGAAAATACAGGGTCGCGCTGCCGTCGCTCATAATCAACCGCTCCCCGTCGTGGGTTAGCCCCCAGCCCTGGGTGGAATAGTAGAATTGATCGATGAGCGTAAAGCTGCGCCGGTCATAATAAAAACCTACATTGGTTTCCCAGGTGAGCTGGATAATTTTATCCCCCCAAACCGCGATCCCTTCCCCAAAATATTCATCGGGCAGCTCGTGCAGTTGCAGCACCGTGCCGGTTTTCAAGGCCACTTTTCGCAAGGTGGATTTTCCTTCCAGGCCGGTCCCCTCGTACAAAACCCCATCCGCGTAAACCAGTCCCTGGGTAAATGCTTCCGGGTCGTGGGGATAGATATTGACCACTTTGTACCCGTAAACCGGCGCGCTTTTCTCCGGGGGGGATACGCCCGGCAGCAGCAGCAGAAAAGCGAGGCCCAGTAGAATTCTTGAACAGCTTCTCATCGCATCCGTTTTTCCGGCAAATGTACGCCGGACCGCGGGAAATACCAAACTTTTACTTCCAACATCTGTGATTGAAAACAAAATTTTTCCGGGGGTTTAATGCAATTTAGGCTTCATCTGTCAGGATACCGGATTGAACAAGTTCACGCGATCGTGCGAGCTGTTGAGGAACTGGCAGATAATACTCAGGTCATTTACAACTCATCAAAAAGGGATATTCAAAGCCCTTTTACTTCATCATCGAAGGTTTCGACGGGTCGAATGGGTCGGGGAGCTGCGATTCGATAGACCTACCGTTTCGATTTAATCCAAAAACCGAATTCAGGAGGAATGTTCAAAATGACATTCAATTTAACGATGGCGCGCGCGGCCAATTTTATCGGGGTAACCCTGCTGATTTTGCTTACCGGCTGCGCTTTAAACCCCAAACGGATTACCTCTCTTGAAGAGCGCATTGTTCAGGCGGATTCGGAAATCGTCAAGTTGAAAACCGAACTGGAGGCAACCGGCTTCAGGATAGGGCAGATGGAGACGCAACTCCAGGAAAACTCTTCAAAACTTGTTTCCATTCAAACCGAGTTGAATGCAAATACTCAAGAAACCTATTTGCGGGTGGTGGTTCCGATACTAAACATCCGCACCAGCCCCAGCACGGCCACCAACAATATCATCGCCAAGGCCGAAGAGGGCGCTTACCTGCGCAAGCTTTCCCATCCGGAAGGCGGAAACCAGTGGATCAAGGTAGAGTTTGTGATCGACAACTATCCCTACATCGGTTATGTTTACAACGACAATCAGTTCTTCAAGGAAGAGATGTACGATCCTATCACCTTCGGGCGATTGGCCAATCGCAAACTCATCAAATATCAGTGGGAGATCGAGGCGGCGATCGAGATGCGTTCCAATGCTTTCAAAACCCTGGGGGTGTTTGTGAAAACCCAGGAACCTTACCGGGCAGACCGTTTCCTGGGGCATTTGGCGAAAATTTTCCGGGACTATAAAATATATGTGAAGCCGATGGATTCGTTCAATATGAGCCAGATCCCGCAGCAGTGCGCCCGGCATAACGTCGAAGGAATCATGGCCTTAGAGATTGACGGCGCCGCCGGCCCCACCCCGCAAATGGATATCAAATTATTCGATAAAAACAGTGTGATCCTGTATTCGGCGATTCTTCCCATGCAGGCCATCGAGCTGCCGGATAATTTGGGAACCCGCTAAAATCCCCGCTTAGACCTCAATGGTTTCCAAAACCTTTGAGGTCTGGTTTTTCAAGCTTTTCCAAAAACCGTTCTACCTCTTTCGCGCCCGGAATGCCGTTCCGGGCGCCTGATTTTGTACAGGAGAGCGCAGCCGCGGCGCTGGCAAACTGAAGCAGCTTCGGAAAGCCGAATTTCCATACTACTCCCAGGGCAAACGCCCCGTGAAAAACATCGCCCGCGCCGGTGGTGTCGATGGCTTCGACCGCGAATGCCGGGTAGCTCCCGCTCTCCTCTCCCCGTTTCCACAACAATCCCCGCTCTCCCAGGGTAATCATTGCTGCCGGCGCCAGGGCTGCCAGTTCCGGCAGCGCCGCCTCCGGATCGGCCTTACCGGTAAACTCCCGGGCAAATTTCGCGGAAGCGATCAGAAAATCCACCTGCGGGGTGAGCATAAGGGTTCCGCGATGCACCGACCCGGCGTCGAGAAGCGTGGGAATGCCGCGAGATTTAGCGTCCTCCGCCAGCGGCAGGGAGATGTCCGGCTCGTGCCCGTCAAAAAGGATGGCCCCGATTTGCCAGGAAGAGAGGTCATGAGGGAGATGGGTTAACGGCGGGGTTTGATTTTTGTGGTTGATGACCGTGCGCTGGCCCCCGGGCTTGACCAGTATAACCGAAAGCGGGGTGGGAAAATCTCCCCGCGCCAGCAGATCGGTGTTGACCCCCGCGGCGCTTAATTCCCGGAAGTGGCGCTCTCCGTACAGGTCGTTGCCTAAGTAACCGGCAAAACCGCTGCGCCCGCCCAACCGGGCCACGGTTACCGCGGCGTTGGCGGCCGGCCCGCCCACGCACTCCACCCGGCTCCCGGCAAAGCATTTTTCATCTGCCCCGGGGTGATGGGACACCTGCAAGGAGATGTCATAAGCGGCATGGCCGACGCAGAGAACGTCGATAGCAATTTCAGATTTCAGATTGCGGATTGAAAATTTGACCCCTCCAATTTGCGCATCCCATTTTTCACTTCTCATCCCCGCATTCGCGAAGACAAGCTCTTCACTTTGCACTTCTCATTTCGCACTTTGCATTGCTCTCGCCGCTTCCCACCCCAAAATCGCCTTTTTCCGCGCCGATCCCCAGCGGTATTCATGCGCGAGGCCCATTTTCCGGATCACCCGATGGCAGGGAATAATGTAGCTGACCGGGTTATGCGCCACCGCATTGGCCACCGCCCGCACCGCCCCGGGATTGCCCAACATACCGGCCAGGTCCTCATAGGAAACCACCGCCCCGGCGGGAATCTGGATCAACGCCTCCCAGACTTTGATCTGAAAGTTGGTTCCCCTCAGCACTAAATGAAGGGGCAGGGGCTTTCCGTTGGCCGCAGGCTCGAAAATTTGCCGTACCAGGGAAGCGGTTCCCCGTTCATCTTCCTGCAAAGTCGCCCGGTTCCACTGGCGTTGCAGCCAGCTTACCGCCGAAGCCCTTCCTTCCGTCAGAAACATCAGGTTGCAAATTCCCCGCTCGGTTTTTGCTAACAGGCACTCTCCAAAGGGGCTGGGATGGATGCCGTAGCGGATTACCAGGCCTTCGCCGCGGCTTTTGAACTCCCCGGGGGTTACTGCTTCGCAGGTCACGAACAGGTCGTGAAGCCGCCCGGGGCTGGACAGGCCGCTGTCGAACGTGGCGTCCAGCAAATTGCGCGACTCCCGCAGCAGCTGCTTGGCGTACTCCTTGGTCAAAAATTGCAAGAATCGCTTGGGACTGATGCCCACCCAGCGGCTGAACAGGCGCTGGAAGTGGTATTCGCTGAGGCAGGCGGCGTCGGCGATCTCTTTCAACTCCGGCTGCCGCCCGAAATTATTTTCCAAAAATTGGAGCGCTTTTTCGATGCGGTAATAATCATCCGCTGCTTGAACGAGGCTCATATCTGTCTCTCCGCTTTTAAATTCCGCTCCATGATACACAATTTCAGGCCCAAACTCCACCCGATTCTTGCGGATTTTTTGGGCCCGGCAGTCTTATATACCAAATTTCGGTAGTGGTTAAGTTTTGACCGATGAAGAAGTAGTTGCCACGAAGACCCGAAGATACTAAGCATCACCAAGAAGTATCAAAATACCTGGTGAAAACTTAGCGCCTTTTTCCGAAGGAACCACTTCGTGGGTGACTTCGTGGCATAAAATTGTATCTCAAGCTTATTATCAGACAATATATAACCCACTCAAATTTCTTATCTGTTGGCGGGGAGCAGTTTTTTTTGTATTTTCTCCCCGTTTTTGAACCATCAGACAATCAAGAAAGGAGAACGGCCATGAACCGGAAAATTTCTAAACTGTTATCCAAATATGCGGTGGTTTCCGAGCAAAAAATCGGCGACTTGAAAAAATTTTGGCATACCTTGAGCTGGCAGGAAAAGACCCGGGAACGCTTGCGCATGGAAAAACAATTAAGCCCGGTTGAATCCGAAGAAACGGAAACCGCCGAAAAGGCGGAGTAGGCTCGCTCCAGGCGCCAAATTGCAAGCGGGCAGGCTCAATTTTACATCGTTTTGTTGCCTGCAATCCGTGAAGATCGCCTTCCGAAATAGCTATGCGAATTACCGGTTAAAATTTTTGCCACAGATTAACGCGGATTCACACGGATTTTGTTATGTTGCCGGCTACTGCACATTTCGGGCAGTTTCCGGCATTTTTTTTAGCGCCCCGCCCCCAAACCTGCCTTGCCAAATATTTCCGGAATTGTGATAGTTTCGTGAAAACTTCGTCCTATCTTCCCGGCAAAAAATTTGTAGCCTCCTCACCGCCCCATCAAGGCCCGGTCGCGCAATCGTGAAAGGCAGGGAGGGACACTGGAGGCAGGAAAAAATTCTTATGCAGCATTTAGTGATTATCGGTAACGGGATTACCGGCATTACCACCGCCCGCCAGGTGCGTAAACGCAGCGATATGAAGATTACTGTGATCTCCAATGAGACGGACTACTTCTTCTCCCGCACCGCCCTGATGTACGTCTTTATGGGACATTTGCGCTTCGAGCAGACCAAACCGTATGAAGACTGGTTCTGGCCCAAAAACCGTATCGAGCTGGTACGGGGAACGCTTACGGAGCTAAATACCGGCGAAAAATTCGTTCGATTGGAAGACGGCCAAATGTTCCGCTACGATAAACTGGTCATCGCGACCGGTTCGCAAACAAACAAATTCAACTGGCCGGGGCAGGATTTGCCGGGAGTGCAGGGGCTGTACTCCTACCAGGATTTGCAATTGCTGGAAGAAAATTCCCGGGGCGTCTCTCGCGCCGTGATCGTGGGCGGGGGGCTGATCGGGATCGAGCTGGCGGAAATGCTGCTCTCGCGGAATATTCCGGTAACCTTCCTGGTGCGGGAAAACTATTATTGGGATAACGTTTTGCCCCGGGAAGAAGCCCGGCTAATCAGCCGCCACGTGCTGGAGCACGGGATCGATTTGCGGCTGCACACCAATTTGAAGGAAATTCTCCCCGGCGAAAATGGCCGGGTGCGGGCGGCGGTAACGGAATTCGGCGAAGAAATTCCCTGCCAGCTGGTCGGGCTAACCCCCGGTGTGCATCCCAACATCGACCTGGCCAAAAAATCCGGCGTTGCGGTCAATCGCGGGGTGCTGGTGAACGAGTACCTGGAAACCAATATCCCGGGGGTGTACGCCGCCGGGGATTGCGCGGAAATCGTTGCGGAAGACGGCGGCCCCGCCCGCATCGAGCAGTTATGGTACACCGGGAGATTGCAGGGGCAGGCGCTGGCGAAGACCATTTGCGGGGAGCGCACCCGCTACCAGCGGGGCGTCTGGTTCAATTCCGCCAAGTTTTTCGACCTCGAATACCAGACTTACGGGTTTGTTAGCAACGAGCCGCGCGAGGGAGAATCCTCCTTTTACTGGGAAGATCCCGGCGGAAAGCGCTGCCTGAGACTGGTATATCGAACCGGCAGCCGGGAATTGGTGGGAATCAACGTGTTCGGTATCCGCCTGCGCCAGCAGGTTTGCGAGCGCTGGATCCGGGAAAAACGCAGCCTGGAATACGTTTTAGAACATCTCCGGGAGGCCAATTTCGACCCGGAATTTTTTCGACGATTTGAGCCGGAGATTCTGCGGCAGCATCGCCTGGCAATGTAAAATCAGAATTGATGTTGTACGAAACACTCTCGTTCCACCGGTCTCCGGTGGAACGAACTGTGCGATGCTCCGCATCGCGTTAAATGGCTCTACTTTAGGATTTCGAGGCCATCCCATGCAAACTTTTCAGCCTGCGGCGCTTTTAGCGCCGCACTCTTCTCACGGGGGAAAACCCCTCCGCCGGATTCAAAAAACCGGCCTGGCAATCTTCGCCGCCGGGCTGCTGATGTTAGCGGTGAGTTTGACCGGCGCGGGGCATTCGCGCCCGCTGCTGTTTTTCCTGCTCAGCATCGGGCTGGCGACGGCGGGAGCGCTGATCTACATCCTCCCGCAGGTGAAAGAAGATCCCCCCGGCATCCGCAACAACCACATTTTCTTCCGGGGCATGACCGCCCGGGGAGCGCCGGCCTGGCTGACCGCGGCCATCCTCACCGGTTTTTACGTGCTGCTCTACTGGTTTCCGCAAACCCTCTACCCCTGGGTTCGCCTCACCGACCCGCTCAGCAACCTGCTCAGCGGCCGGCCGGCCGACCACTGGTTTCTCTACGGCACGTTTTACACCCTGGCGGTGCTGGTGATGGGAGTGCGGATGCTCATTCGCTACCGCCACAACCGCTACCAGCTCATCCGCACCCTCTCGGTAATGTTTTTCCAACTCGGTTTCGCCTACCTCATTCCCGCGTTCTTGAAGGCGCTCAACCAGCCGGAATTCTACTTCAGCTACTTCTGGCCCCTCAAATACGACTACCTCTTTCCCAACGACGTGAAGCGGCTGCTGGCGCAGCCGGGCGGGTTAGGCGTTTTCATGGTGTTCTGGGGCGCGGCGATGTCCTTCATCGCCGTTCCGGTGCTGACCTATTTTTTCGGGAAGCGCTGGTATTGCTCCTGGGTGTGCGGCTGCGGGGGCCTGGCGGAAACCTTAGGCGATCCCTACCGCCACCTCTCCGATAAATCTCTGAAAGCCTGGAAAATTGAGCGCTACCTCATTCACGGGGTGTTAGTGTTCGTAGTGCTCACCACGGCGCTTTTATGGATCAACTCCGCCGGGGAGGGGCGCTTTTTCGGCTCGCTTTCCGGCGCGTTTGCCTGTTGGTATGGCTTTCTGATCGGGGCGATGTTCTCCGGGGTGATCGGGGTGGGATTTTACCCCCTCATGGGCAGCCGGGTGTGGTGCCGCTTCGGATGCCCGCTGGCGGCGATCTTAGGCATCGTGCAAAAATACTTCTCCCGTTTCCGCATCACCACCAACGGGGGGCAGTGCATCTCCTGCGGGAATTGCTCCACTTACTGCGAAATGGGCATTGACGTGCGCTGGTACGCCCAGCGGGGGCAGAATATTATCCGCGCTTCCTGCGTGGGCTGCGGCGTTTGCGCCGCGGTGTGCCCCCGGGGGGTTCTGAAGTTGGAAAACGCCGCCCCGGGGGAGCGCTACAACGTTACCCTGGAAGATTCACTGTTGAAATAACCTCCCCTGCCAGCTCCGGCGGGGGAGAACCCCGGCGTAATGAAACGCCGGCGAGGCTGTTTTAATCGCCTCCCTTAATTGTCCCGCCCGATTCTTTTGTTTTGTATTTCTCATCCCCCCTGTTTAATTTCCCCCAGTCTTGTCGATCATTATTTGAAAAACTCGTTTACCCCACTCCCGGAGGGAAAACATGAGCCTTCACAAAAAAGTGGTTTACCGGGTGCAGTGCATCCGGGATGAAAAACATATTTTCGAAAAAGTATTCCTGATCGAAGAAGGCAGCGAAACGGTAGCTACCCGGGTGGAAGCCTACTGTCCCCACTGCAACGCGCAGGCAACCGTGCTGGTGCAGGGAAAGGTGGTGGCGGATACCACCCTGCTGCGGAAATACGGGCTGGAATAATTGCATTCAACAATAGACCTCAACGGTTTACCAGACCTCAAAGGTTTCCAAAACCTTTGAGGTCTTATTAGAGGGAGTCCCCCATGATCTGGACATCTATCCACCTGGATTTAACCGAAGCGCAGCTCGCCTCCCTGAAGGCGCACAACGCCAAAGTGCTCCGGCACCTGGAAGAGGGCCGGCCCCTGGGCATAAAGGTGTTGGAAGACCTGAAAAACGCCCTCAGCGGGATCGTGCAGCAATCCCGGGAATTTTCCGCGGCGCTGAAAGATATTGCCCGAAGCGGCAGCCACACCGCCCTGCAACTGCTGCATTCCGATAACGAGATTTTGAACCTCCCCTGGATACTGGCGGAGGATGAGAACGGCCAGGCCCTGGGCGGCATTCCCCAACTCTACCTGGTCAAAAGCCTGCCGGAATTCGCCGGGGAGCGCGCGGAGGCGCTGTTTACCCGCGCCGCGCCCCCGCTCAAGGTGCTGATCATGATCTCCTCCCCGGAAGACGCCGATTCCCAATCCCGGCTCTCTTACGAGGAGGAAGAATTCGCCATTCTCAGCGCCTTCCAGCCCCTCATGGCGCTCGGCCAGGTGGAGATCGACTTTACTGACGACGGCTCTCTGGAAGCGCTGGAGCGCAAGCTGAAGCGCAACAAATACCACGCGCTGCATTTCTCCGGGCACAGCGTGTTCGAAAAAGAGCAGGGCTGGCTGCTGCTGGAACACCCCCTCACCCTGAAGGGGCAGAAAACCCCCGCGCAGGCATTTGCCAACGCCCTCAACTGCAACCCCGACCATAAAGTGCCCTTCGTAATGCTCTCTTCCTGCCAGTCCGCCCGGGGAAGTTTGCCGGGCGGTTCCGAGGAGGGCCTGCGCGGGGTCGCCAACCGGCTTTTGCAGGCCGGCATTCCCGCGCTGATCGCCATGGGCATGTCGGTGCAGGACCGCTACGCCGCGGAGTTTGCGGCGCACTTTTACCGCCGGGTGGCGGAAAAGCAGAATCTGCTGGCGGCCTTCCGGGAGGCGCTGCAGCATACCCGGGAGCGGGAATTCGCGGACCTGGCCGCGGCGCAGGTTGCCCGCCCCCTGCCGCTGCAATGGATCATTCCCAATTTTTACCAGCGCGGGCGGGTGGAGCATTTGGTGGACTGGGGCGCCGCGCGGGAAACCTTGCAGCTTTCTTCCTACCGCTTCATTACCGAGCAGAACCGCCTGCTTTTGCAGCACCGGGAGCGCTACGTGTTCATCGGGCGGCGGAGGGAGAAAGCGCGCATTTTAGAACCGTTCTTCAACCACACCCCGGTGCTGCTGAAAGGGCAGGGCGGGGTGGGTAAAACCGCGCTGGCGGAATACTTAGTGCAGCGCCGCATTGCCGCGCAGCCGCGCACCCATCCCTTCCTGTTCAATGAAAAAACCCGCTCCCTGCAGGACGTCCTCGCCGCCCTGCAAGAGTTCCTGGCCGGGCAGGGCGACGCCCGGGCCGCAGCCGAGGCGGCGCGCTATGAAAAAGCGCTGGATCAATTCCGCTTCTTGCTTTCCCGCCTGGAACAGCATTGCCGCCCGGTATTCGTGTTCGATAACCTGGAAACCTTCCAACGCGCCCCCGGGGAGGAATTTGCGGAAGAATACCGCGACCTTGCCGAAGCCCTGGAGCTGCTCTGCCAGGCGCGCCCCTTCCCCCTGCTGCTCACCGCCCGCTACCCCCTGCCCGGGTTTTCCAACCTCGCGAGTTTTGACCTCAACCAGGTGGGCCTCACCGATTTCTGGAAAAAATGCCATTACTTAGAGATCGGCGCGCTGCAAGCGCATTTGCTGCGGCAGCAAAAGGAAAAAATATTCCAGAAGGCGGAAGTGAGCTTTTTGGAGATCGTGAAGCTGCTGCACGACAGTTTTGGCGGCAACTACCGCGCCCTGGAATTTTTTGACCGCCTCTACCGGGAAGACCCGGGGCAGATCATCTCCGCCCTAAAGGACCTGGAGAAGCTGCGCCGCTCTCTAACGCAAAAAACCGCGAAAGTAGCGGAGCAGATGCGCGAGAACCTGCAATTCAAGCTCCTGGCCGGCCTGTTGGCCCCGGCGCACTTAAGCCTGCTGGGCCTGCTCGCCCGCTTCCGCGTGCCGGTGCAAACCTTTGCCTTAGAGCTGCAAGGCTGGCCTCCCCCCACCCCCACCCTCCCCCTTAAAAAAGAGCCTGTCCTGAGCCTGTCGAAGGGGGGCCGGGGGGTGGTCCCCTCACCCGGCCTGCCGGAGGGTGAATCCTCCCTTCCCGCCCTGTTGCAAAAGCTCCACCACCTCACCCTCTTAGAAATCTCCCTCGACCGGGAAACCAACAAGGAGTACTACTACCTCACCCCGCTGGTGAAGGACCTGCTGGGCAGCGGCGGAGAAGCCCCGGCCCCGCCCTTTTCCCCCATGCAGGCCGGGATCTACCACTACCACCAGTACCACAACTGGGAAGCCTCTCTCACCGAATTAGAAGAGGCGTTTTACCACTTTTACGAAGCCGGGGAAGCGGAAAAAGTGCAGGAGACCGGGGAAGATTTGGCGAACGTCTATTACAACTACTCCCTGTTCCAAAGCGCCTTTTACTACGCCTCCCGGGTATTTCAACTGCTGGGCGAGCAGACCTCTCCCCGGCTGTTGAACAAACTGGGGCAGATTCTTCATGTATTCGGCCAGTATGAAGAAGCCCTGGGGTTTTTTCAATTGGCTGCGGAAAAGAATGCCGCGGCCGGCGACCGGGCGGGAGAAGGAACGGCGCTGAATAATATCAGCCAGATATTCCAAGCCCGTGGGGATTATGAGACGGCGTTAGGGTATTTGGAAAGGAGTTTAAAAATCCTTCAGGAGATCGGAGATAAGGCGGGAGAAGGAACGACGCTGAATAATATGGCCACGACCGCCTACGCCCGTGGGGATTATGAGACGGCGTTAGGGTATTT
>JABWBP010000082.1 GCA_013360445.1 Calditrichaceae bacterium
AACAAACCCCTTTAGTAGAAAAAAATGTTCCATATACAAGAATAATGATTCTAAGAGTCTTAAATTCTTTCTCTGTGACCTCTGTGGCTGAATAGTAACTTCTAAAGTATAAAAACCCGATACCCCAAAAGGAACTTTCGTTCTGCCGTTAGTAATCGGCAGATTGGAAAGTTTTCTTCAGCAAATATCGGGTTCGCGCAAAAAAATACATTTCGAGCCGAAGAAGGCTCTAAAATAATCCTTTGTAATCCGCCTCGCTCAGCAACGTGTCAACTTCTTTGGGATCGGAAATTTTAATTTTGATCATCCACCCTTCCCCGTAGGGATCATCATTTACGATTTCCGGGGCGTTTTCCAGCTTAGAATTGATTTCCACAACCTCACCCGACACCGGGGCGAACAGGTCCGATACGGCTTTGACCGCCTCGATGGTTCCGAACCCCTGGCTGGCGGATACCCGGGTTCCCACGGCGGGCAGCTCGATGTACACGATGTCTCCCAATTCGCCCTGGGCATAATCGGTAATCCCAACCACGACAATGCTTCCTTCGATGCGGGCCCATTCATGGTCTTTGGTGTACTTCAGGTTTTCCGGAATGTTCATGGCAGCCTCCAATTAACGGTTATAAAGGTAAATACAGCGCCCAATAACTTCATCCAATTGAATAGAACCGACAACACCAATACTCCTAAGTTTCGACGCTGATCTCATTTTTGGCTTTATCATATACCTTTTCCAGAAAATGGGTATCGAACTCACCCTTGATAAATTCCGGAGTATTGATCACGAATTTATGGAACGGAATGGTGGTTTTGATGCCTTCCAGCACGAATTCGTCCAGCGCCCGGTTGAGGCGGCGGATCGCGTCCACCCGGTTGCGGGCGGATACGATCAATTTTGCAATCAGGGAATCATAAAACGGCGGCACCCGGTAGGAATTATAAATATGAGTATCCACCCGCACCCCCGGCCCGCCGGGCAGGTATATGCTGGTGATCTCGCCCGGGGCGGGCATAAAATTGTTGGTCGGGTCTTCGGCGTTGATGCGGCATTCGATGGAGTGCCCGCGGGGGAACATCTCTTTTTGCTGGATGCGCAACGGTTCTCCCGCGGCAATGCGAATCTGTTCTTTGACCAGGTCCACCCCATACACCATTTCGGTAACGGGATGTTCCACCTGAATGCGGGTGTTCATTTCCATGAAATAGAAATTGCCTTCCGGATCCAACAAAAATTCAATCGTGCCGGCGCTTTCGTAGCCCACCGATTTGGCGCCCCGCACGGCTGCGGCGCCCATTTTCTGGCGCAGTTTGCGGTCCACCACCGGGGAGGGCGCCTCTTCGATCAATTTTTGATGCCGCCGCTGGATGGAACATTCCCGCTCGCCTAAGTGGATAATTTTCCCCTGGCTGTCTGCCAGCACCTGAATTTCGATGTGGCGGGGGTTTTCGATGTATTTTTCGATGTATAGATCCGGGTTGCCGAAGCCGGCCTCGGCCTCCGCGCGGGCCATCATAAAACTGTTTGCCAGCGCCTGCTCCTCTCGCACGATGCGCATGCCTTTGCCCCCGCCCCCGGCAACCGCTTTCAGGATTACCGGAAATTTGATCTGCCGGGCGATCTCCAGGGCCTCTTCTTCGGTTTTCACCACCCCTTCGCTGCCGGGAACCACCGGCACTTTAGCCGCCTGCATGGTTTTTTTAGCTTCGGCCTTGTCCCCCATTTTGCGAATTACCTCTGCAGAGGGGCCGATGAATTTAAGCCCGCAGGATGCGCACATTTCCGCAAATTCGGCGTTTTCCGCCAGAAAACCATAGCCGGGATGGATCGCATCGGCACCGGTAATTTCCGCGGCGGAAATGATCTGCACTTTGTTCAGGTAACTTTTGCTTCCTTCAGGGGGGCCGATGCACACGCTTTCATCGGCAAAAATAGTGTGCGCGGCAGTGGCGTCTGTGGTGGAGTAAACCGCAACGGTGCGAACGCCCAGTTCCTTACAGGCTCGAATGATCCGAAGCGCAATTTCTCCGCGGTTGGCAATCAGAATCTTTGAAAACAAACGTTTGCTACCTCCGGGCCTAAGAGCATCTTTGTCAAGGGGTGCATCGTTAACGTTCGATCAGGAAAAGTACTTGATTATACTCAACAGGCTGGGCATTCTCTACCATGACCTTCGCGACCTTGCCACGAACTTCGGATTCAATTTCGTTCATGAGCTTCATCGCTTCGATAATACAGAGGGTGGTGCCTTCGTTGACGGCATCTCCGACATCCACATAGGGGTCGGCGTCAGGGGCGGGGGCGCGATAAAACGTGCCCACCATGGGGGAGCGAACTTCATAGTACTTATCGCTATCGGGAACTTCGGCTGCGGCCGGGCCGCCGGGAGCCGCCGGGACCGGGGCGTCGGCGCCGTGCACCGGAACCTGGGGTTGTACGTAAACCGGGCTTACCATTCCGTTACTGCCAGCCCCCGAAGCGGCCGCACGGCTATTTTTGCTAATGCGAATTTTTCGGCCCTGCTCGACAAGTTCCAGTTCTCCGATATCGCTTTTTTCGACAATTTTGATCAACTGCTTAATTTCTTGAATATCCATTCAACCTCCGGCGGATTAAAATCCGTAATGTTGATCGAAAAATATAACGGTTCAGCCAAATCTTTGCAAGATATTAATTTTTGCTCGAAATACCGCAAAAGGCGGGCAAACTCAGCGATAGAGGGAGTGCTTATGAATATAGGCTTCCACCGGGGCGGGAACTAAGTATCGAATCGAGCGGCCTTGCTGAACCCGCTCGCGAATTCCGGTGGAGGAAATTTCCAGCAAGGGGGTCTCGACATACTGAAAGGCCGCCGACAGGGGGTCTTCCGGGGCAAGCGGATTGGCGTGCGGCCGGCCAAAGACGAGTATCCGGCACAACCTGGCTAATTCTTCCGGCTGCTTCCACTCCCGGAATTTCGCAAGGTTGTCCGCGCCCATTAAAAAGAGCAATTCGTGGCTCTCCGGGGGAAATTCCCCGCGAAAAAGCTTCACCGTGTCGATGGTATAAGAAACGCCTTCCTTGTCCAGCTCCGCCTCCGAAATAGCGAAATGGGGATTATTCCGGATGGCCAGGCGCACCATGGCGGCGCGATGGCGGGAGTCTCCAATCTGCCGGTTATTCTTGAACGGGTGAATCCGGGCCGGAATAAAGAATAACCGCTCCAGTCTGGCAGCCTCGCAAACAAATTCGGCAATGATCAAATGGGCGATATGGATGGGATCGAAAGTTCCGCCAAACAGGCCGATGTTAATCTTTGGCTTGTTGCTCATCAAGTTGGGTATGCTCCGGGGCTTTAGACGAATTCAGCAACTCCGCCAATTTCTCCATCTTTCTCCTGGCTCTGGAGGCATATCGGTGCCCGGGATATTTCTCCACAAAAGCGGCAAAAGCGTTTTGCGCCTCGGCATAATTTTTTAGCTTGTACAGGCACTCCCCTTTCCAGTACAGCGCGAAAACGGCCTGGGGGGTATCGTAATACTCTTCCAGTATGATATCATAATAAATTTTGGCGGACTCGAACTCCCCCATCTTCCGGTAAGTGGTGGCGGCAATCATTTTTTTGCGGGCTAATTTCTCCCGAAGTTCATCAATAAACTTCTGGGCGCTGGAAGTAAGCTCATGGTCGGGATGCTCCTCGATAAAAATTTGGAACATCCGCACCGCTCTTTTGGCATTTTCCTGGTCTAATTCCGGGCGGGGAGACATTTTGTAGTAAGACATCCCGATTTTGAATTGCGCCAGCACCGCATAAGGGCTGGTGGGATAATCATTCAGGAGTTTCTGGTATTCCGAAATGGCGATCAGGTACTCTCCCTGCTTGAAGTGCGATTCCGCCAGGTAATATTGAGCATCGTCCACCACCGGATTGCCGCTGAACCGCAGCACAATGACGTTGAATTCGGTAATGGCGTCCAGGTAATCTCCCTTGTCGAATTCTTTTTTGGCGTATTCAAAGTACTCATCGGCATTCAAAGTTTGCTTGTGCACCCGCTTACCGCAGCCGCCCAGCAGCATCCCCAGGATCAAGCCGGCGAGCAGGAATAAAGCCCGTTTTGGCATTATTTTGTACTCCTTAAAGAATAAAATAAATAAATCAGCGTTATGGTCGTTGCAGTGACCAGTACCGGCTCCAACCAGCGATTTATAACCGAAGAACCGGATTTAGTTCCTTGCGTGAACGGCAGATCGGGATTTTCGACCCGCTCCAGCAAGCCGGCAGGGATTACATCCTGGTATGCTACCGCCACCCGGCGGCTGTAAAGAACCTGCCGGTCGGGCCGCAGGGCGCGGAGGTGGAAATCTCCCTCGAAGGTTCTGCGCACTCCTTTTTTAAAGAACAACCAGCGCCTTCCCGCGGAATGATATTGAATTTGCACCCCGGCGCCGGAGATTTCCAGCGCGTAACCATAACTCACCCCGCTATCCGGGGAGGAATAAACTAAATATTTTTGGGCAAGGCAACTGTCGGTTAAATTTTGTATCAACCAGGCCTCTAATCCTTTCCCCGGCGATTCCCGGATCACTAACGGGGCCGCGGGCGGCAGAGAATCTGTTAACAGCTTCAGGATCGGGGCGGTAAATATCCGGCTGAGAACTTCCTGGTTGGTCGGCGCCGGGTTCTCTCCGCCAAAAACGCTGTTCAGACTAAAAAAAACAAACCCTGCTGCCAGAGCAGATCGTAAACGTGGCATCATTTTCGACCCCGGTCTATCCCCCTTCCGGCTGGATGATAATTTCCCGGTTTTTCTTGAGCGATTCGTAGATCCAATCGGTTATGGAGAGAACGCTCACCGCTTCGGATATGCTCGATTCCAGGTTCTCTTCTTTGCCGAGCAGAAAGTCGATGAAGTGGCGAATTTCTCGCTCATACGCCATCTTGAAGATATCCTGCCGGTTTAAGCTGTCATAGATGGTGGGCGTCAGGTCGATGGCCTTGCCCTGAGAAAGTTTTTTCACTTTCAAGGGATTTAACGAGATCGAGCCGCTGGTGCCGAAAACTTCCGCAAAAAAGCGGTCATGTTCAATCGGGAAATTCCAGCTTACCAGGCAGGATACGGTCAGGTTGCCGGCAAAGCTCAAACAGATGCTGCAGAAATCCTCCACCCCCAGGGACTCGTTGATTTGATGAGAGTGTACTTTGACCGATTCCAGCGGGGGGCGGTTGGCGATCCACCAGATCGCGTCAATCACCTGGATTCCCAAATCCATGAGCACCCCGCCCCCGGAAATGTTTTTGTTCAGCAGCCAGGGTTGCTTAATGGCCTGAAAACGGGCTTGCAGCCATTCGGTTTTGATGAAAAATATCTCTCCCACGGCCTGGTTGTTCAAATATTCCTTGATTACCCGGATGTCGTGCCGGAAACGGGTGTGCATCCCCACCATCACGTGGCGGCCGTTTTTTTGAGCCGCCTGTTCGATGCGCAGGGCTTCTTTGCGGTTCCGCGCGGCCGGTTTTTCGATGAACAGGTGCGCCCCGTGCTTGAGGGCGATCAAGCTCATGGGCAGGTGCATGTTATTGGGGGTGAGGATAAAGACCGCGTCCAGCTCGCACCGCGCAAACATCTCCTCGATATCATCAAAAATATGCTCCACCTCAAAGCGGTTGGCGACGATGGAGGCTTTGCGAATATCGATATCGCAGATGGCCTTGATTTCCACTTCCTGCAAGCGCGCCAGGGCCGGTAAATGGATAATTTGCGCTACTCCGCCGCACCCGACCACGCCAATCCGCACCGGTGAAGAAACCAGTTTACGCTCCATTCGTTTTTCTCCGGGATTTTTCCTGGTCCAGATAATTTTGTAACAAGTGCATCGCCGCCAGTTGGTCAACCTGTCCTTTTTGGCGCGAGGGCTTTTTGCCCAGGAATTGCATGGTTTTTTGAGCCTGCACCGTGGTCAGGCGCTCATCATAGAGTTCGACAGGCAGCCCCAGGGCTTGTTTGAGCTTCTCTACCATTTCCACAATCTGGTGGGTTTTTTGGGAATAAGTTCCTTTCAAGGTGATCGGCAAACCGACGATCATTTTCGAAATCCCCAGCGTTTCAATGACCTCTTGCAAGTCGCGAACCAGCTTCGGCAGACTTGTGAATTCCAGGGTTTTCAAAGGCTGCGCGATCGTGAGGGTTGGATCGCTCACGGCTAAACCAATCCTCTTTTCTCCTAAATCGATGCCTAAATAACGTTCCACCCTGACCCCGGCTTATCTAAGAGCTTCTGAAAACTAAAAAAAAACCGTTCTTTTGAGCTTCAAAAGAACGGTAATTTATGATGTAATTAAGGTAAATCAATCTATATTATACTTTGACGTTAAATTGGGGCGGTTATTTTTTCTTTTTGCTCTTTTTGGTTTCCAGGGGTTCCTTTAAATAGTCTTTCAGCAACTTGCCGGGCTTGAAATGGGTTTTCCGCCGCGCCGGAACGTAGATAATCTCCCCGGTGCGGGGATTGCGGGCTTTGGGTTTCGGTTTGGTTTCTTTCACTTCAAATACTCCAAAGTCGCGAATCTCGATGCGGATTTCCCGCTCGTCCGGATCGCTTAGAATTTCCCGCAACACTTGAAACACGGAGTTGACGAAATCTTCGGTAATATAAATCTTTTGCCCCATCATCCTGGCAACGCGCTTGGCAACTTCTTTTTTGGTCACGGTTCTCATGGAGCAGTCTCCATAAACTTATGGTTCTTAACACAGTTAAGTTTCGCCAGAAGATAACCGCACACAAGAAAACATGCAAGGAAAAAAATTATAATCTTTTATAAGGTTCTGTGAATTAAAGAATTATTACCTGATGTTCCGCGGGGTAGAGATGTTGGCTACAGCGCGCTAAGAAATGTTGCCAAATGAACGATAGTATGAGAATGGTTAACGCGGGGGGAGCCTTGGGGAAGGGTTGAGCGGGACGGGATAAAGATTAAACCGGTTTGGAAACGAAACGATCACTAAAAATCAAGCAAGGCATATGCGAATCCTTATTGTGGAAGATGAACGGGACGTGGCCGAATTTGTCAAAAAGGCGCTGGTGGAAGAGTCCCACGCCGTGGACGTGGCCAGGAACGGGGAACAGGGCCAGGAGTTGGCGTTGATCGAACCGTACGACTTGATTATTCTGGACATCATGCTGCCTAAAAAAGACGGGCTTTCGGTGCTGCGGAGCCTGCGTAAAGCAGAAGTAGTTACCCCGGTTTTGCTGCTTACCGCCCGGGGGGAGGTCTCCGACCGGGTGGCAGGCCTGGACGCCGGCGCGGATGATTATTTAGCCAAGCCTTTTGCAGTAGCGGAATTGCGCGCCCGGGTGCGCGCCCTGCTGCGCCGCCAATCGCCCAGCAAAGCGCCCTTGCTGAGCTGCGGAAACCTGGTCCTCAACCCGGTAACTCACGAAGTGAAATTAGGAGGGCAAACAATCGAAATAACCAGCCGGGAGTACGCCATCTTAGAATACCTGCTGCGCAATAAAGACCACCTGGTCACCAAGGGGATGATAGCGGAGCACGTCTGGGATTTTCACTTTTCCAGCGACTTTAATTTGATCGAAGTGTACATCCGGCGCTTGCGGCAGAAAATCGAGCGCAACGGAGCGCAGCGATTTATCCACACGGTGCGCAACGGCGGCTACGTGATGAAGGACCCCGCATGAAGCTCTCCATACGAACCCGTTTAGCGGTATTTTTCACCCTGGTCTTCTTTGGGGTGCTGGCCCTGGTGCTCAGCGCCATCGCCCTGGCGCTCTACCGGGAGCTGGATCAACGGGCAGACCGGGCCTTGAAAATAGAGGAACGCTGGCTGCGCGGGCTTATCGAGTCGGAATTTGCGCCCTTAACCCTCCCGGGGTGCAAAAATTGCGATTCCCTGGCGGCGGAGCTGGTACAGGAGCTGAACGAGCGTTACATTTACCGGGGGCAATTCACGGTTATCTATTTCCCATCCCTGCAATCCCCGCGCCTCTATTTTGGCGGGCGGGAAAAAAATATCCCCCTGCTACTGCCGGAAGATTTTCTCTCCCGGAAAGATGGGTTCTATAACCTGGAGATCGAGGGCCGGAAATCCCGGGTGCTGCTCAAACAACAGCCCTGGGGAATTCTGGCGATGGGGCGGGACAACCAGACCTTCCGCGAGGTGGCGGATGAATTTGTGGAGATCATCCATTGGATTGTGGGATTTTCGCTGCTGTTTGTGTTAGCAGGCGGTTGGATTATGGCCCGCCTGGCGATGCTGCCGGTGGTTTCTGCCGCGGAGGCGGCGGAGGAGATCACCATCACCAACCTCCGGCAGCGCCTTCCGGAATATGCCGGGCGCGATGAATTCGGGGTGCTGGTCATTACCCTCAATCGCATGATTGCCCGCATCGAAGAGGGCGTCAACCGCATCCAGCAATTCACCCAGGACGCCGCCCACGAACTGCGCACCCCCCTTACCATTCTGCGGGGAGAGTTAGAATTAGCTTACCAGAAAGCGGATCTTTCCGATGATACCCGGGTGTCCCTGCAAAAAACCCTCGACCGGGTCATTTCCATGAGCCGGGTGGTGGAGAACCTGATGCTGCTGGCGCAATCCGACACCGGCAGTTACCCGGTTCAAAAAAGCGTGTTCCGTTTAGACGAGGTGTTGAAAGAAATTTACGAAGACGTGCAAATCTTAGCGGAAAACCGCCCCATCGAGGTGCTGCTGGACCATTGCGAAGCGGTGCAATTCTTCGGGGATAAACAGTTGATCTACCGCCTGCTGTTAAACCTCTGCGATAACGCGCTGAAATACACCGAAAGGGGTTGCATCAAATTGAAGCTGGCGATCGCCGGCGATTCCGTGGATTTTACCATCAGCGATACCGGGATCGGGATCCCCGAAGAACAACTGCCGCGAATTTTCGACCGTTTTTACCGGGTGGACAAGTCGCGCAGCAATTCCGGCGGCGGAAGCGGGTTGGGGCTTTCCATCTGCCAGTGGATCGTGCAGGCCCACGGGGGCAGCATTCGCGTAGAAAGCCAACTTGACCGGGGAACCACCATTCAAATTCTCTTTCCCCTGCGCAGCACCTTTTTCGTTCCCGCCTGAATTTATCTTGAATCGCCCGCGGCAACATTTCTTCCCCGTTTCAGGCAGAATTCAGCTTTCTTGCTTATTTTTATTTCGGCAAGTTAAAAAGGAAGCCTGAAACGAGGGAATAAACCATGAGAACTTTGATTATCTTCAATCTGCTGATGTATGGAATTATCTTTTACGGGCTGGCGTCCCTGGTAAACGATAAGCATCCGGAAGCGGCGGTACAAGATATTCCCGCGCCGGTGCTGGAAGCGTTTGCGAAAGGTTACCCCGGCGTGCTGGTCAAGCACTACGATCAAAATCAGAAAGACGGCCAGAGCGTTTATGAGATATCCTTTACCCTGGCCGACAAAAAAATGGAAGTTCGCTATGCCACCGACGGCCGGTTGCTGAAAGTGGAAGAAGCGATCACTTCCGACAGCCTTCCCGGGGATATCCGGCAAAAAATCGACTCATTTTTTCACGCCTCCAGGATCACCAAAGCGGCGCGGGTGTTCAAAGACGGGCAATTATTCTATGATGTGAAAGTAGATTTCGACAGCGGCGAGGCTCCTGCCCGGCGCGCGCTGCGGTTTTCCCAGGACGCCGATTTGCTGACCAAAATTTAGCCCGGCGTTGTACTTTTCCTCCTTCAAAAATATCTAAAGCTTCAACTTTTGGGCAGATTATTGCGGCAATATCGGGATGGTATTGCCGCAATTTTTTGGAATGCAGCCGGGCCGGATCAGGGAAATTTGATCTCCAATCCGAAGCGCGGCTTGCCCCGCACTTTGGTTTTAAAGGGATATTCTCCTTCCGCCACGGGGTCCCCCGCAACGCTGAAACCTTCCTTCAATTCATTGGCGAATTCGAAGCTGTAGCCGGCAAATACGTGCAGGTCGATAATATCCAGGGAAAAACCCCCGCCGATCCCGATCAGCGGCTCTAAAATATTCCCCACCCGGATGCCGCCCAGCGCATGAATGGAGGTGCCGAAGGTCTTCGCCTTGCTGTCCACCGCGCTGAAATGGTAGTTGATCACCCCGAATACCGCCGGGTCCGCGGTCGGTTTGGGCTGCACGATGATTTTGCCGTCGTTGCCGACCACGAAATCCACGTCGCGCACGCTGGTGAGCGCAAAACAGACCCCGTAGCTCCAGTGCTCTTTGGCGGTGTTATCAATCACCAGGCTGGCCAGCGCCTCTTCATCGGAGAGATCTTTTTTCACCATAAACGACAGGTCGCTGAACTTGCGATAGCTTTTGGGAAGGGTAAATTGCCGCAAATCTACCCAGGCTCTCTCTCCCGGCAGCGTTGTTACCGCCGCCGCTCCCGGCAGCACCCCAATAAATCCCAAAAAACCGGGCAGGTTTTGTAGAAAGGGAGAATCTTTGGCCGTGGCCAGCACGGAGAGGAAGGAAGCGGAATCGTCCTGGGAAATGAAGGCGTAATAAAGGTTACTCTCCTTCAGCCCGTACAGGCGGGTGCTGAAAAAGTCCACGTCTTTGCCGAGAATTCCCACCGGGGTAAATTTATCGGTAAAATGCGCTACCACCACGTAATAAGCGTTCGGATCGATGGGATGGCCGGCCGCCTCGATTACCTTTTTCAAGTTGGCCACGGCGCTGTCGATCTCGCTTTCTATGAACCAGCGATATGCCTTGCTGAAGTAGTCCCCTTCTCCGTCGTACGCAAATGTGCCGACCGGTTTGGGAACCAGGATGGTGCGATTTTGGGCAAATAGTCCGGCAGCGGTTAAAAAAAAGATAACGGCGAACATCGCCAGTAGCGACTTGTGCATGGAAATATCCTCCGAATTATGGTTTGACAGGGAATTACCTTCTTTACGCATTGAGGATTAAAAATTGAAGATTGAAGTTTGAAGATTGAAGATTGCAAAATCTTTATGCCTGAAGAACTTAAAAACACCATTTATGGCCGCGCCCATGATCAAAGCCCTCTACCCGCGTCTGGAAAGGGCGAAATATGAAGAGGTTTGGCTACAATAGCAAGGTGAAATTATCCCGCTCAAATCTAAAAAGTCTCTTTCACGGGAATTTTTTCGGGGTTAACTTTATCCCGTATCCGATTTATCCGTTCTCAATAATTTTAGCGTGGGTATCCTAACAAATCCAATACGACAGGAGGAATCACGATGGTGGAACTAATTGGGATAGTCCTGTTAATCTATGGTGTGCTGGGCATTGTTGCCACCTTTATCATTCACGGCAAGGTGAGTTCCCCGCTCCGCCGGCTTCAAGAATTGCTGCAAATGCTGAGTGAAAAGTTAGGCTCCGGGGGAAATGCGGCCAATAACGCCGGGCAGGTAATTGGCGGAACCGTAAAATCCCTGCTGCAAAATATTGCCGCCCGCCTGGGCAATACCGCCAGTTTTCTCAGCGTGGCGGCGGGGCGTTTCGGTGATTCGGCGGGGTTCTTCCAGGGCGCCGCAAACAGCCTGAACCCGGTGGCGGTTCCTGCGCTCAATCCCCAAACCCAGAGCGTGGATTTGACCCTCAACTTCGAGAATATCACCGATATCCACATGCAGGAGCACCCCATTCCCAGCTTTATCGTTTTCGGCCCTCCGCTGGTGATCGATAGAACGCCCATGGGGTTGAATATCGGCATGATCACCATGATAACCGACCTGGGAATGAGCAGCGGCCATCCGTTTGAGCCGGCCGCCCAGGCGTTGGGAGACGCCGCCGGAAAAATCGAAGCCGCCCGGGAACAGTTGATCCAGAGCGGCCAGAGCGTCAACGAGGTGAAGAATTTTATCGGCGATAACGGGGTTCCCGCGGTGGAAAATATTGCCGACCAGTTGAAGAGCTTAGGAGAGAGCTTGCAAGGCGCCCGCAACGCGGCGCAGGAGATGAGCTCCAACCGGCTGTTTGCCCTGGCGCCCAAACTGCTGTTGGGGTATTTCGGATTGATCCACTTAGCGTTTGCGCTGGCAGGAATCGCCTTGTTGTCTCTATGATCAAGAGCATTCTGCCGGCCAAAGCCTGAAATGCTCGCCAGGCCGTGAAAAGCCCGCGCAAGCATATCGGGAAGCCCAACCCCTGAGCAACTCCTGCGCGGCGGGAAACGCCCGGTTCCGCGCCGGGGTTGCTCAAGGTTGTTTTCTTGCCCTCCGGTTTTCAGTTTCCGGTTCAATATTAACCGAAGGGAATTAGCGTTTCCCAGCCTTTATCTCCCAAAACGCTGACCAAAATCATGCCCGCAACTGATAAAAGTCATGGTTTTTTATCCTGAATCTGGCTAAATTGGCTTCAACCAATCATAAAAGGGTTTCAAGACCAAACTCAGGAGGGTTGAACCATGAACCGCCGCTCGTTTTTTCTCCTCGCCGCGCTGATCGGGGCGCTGGCGTATTCCGTCTATGCCGGGGACCCGGCGGAGCGCCGCAAAAACGTGCACACCGGCAATCAAATCCGCAGCACCTTTTTCAATTACGGATTGATCGGCAGAATCAATAGCGTAGAAGACTTCGGGCTGGAATGGCCGATCAATTCCGGGCATTTTTATATCGGGGATTTGTCCTTCATGGTCGGCGCGGAAGCGCGCCTGCCCAATGGGGACATCATTCATTCCGTGGAAGTGGCCGACGGCCCGCGCGGGAACAATGAATACAATCCCAACGACCCCAACGATTTCTGGGGCTGGGAGCCGCTGGCGGGCTTTGCCAATCCTAACCAGCCCAAGGTCGCCATGAGCCACCAGCCGGATACCTGGCCGCTCGGCTGGCAGGGCTGGTTAGGCATTCCCGGCTACGGCGGAATCGCCGATCAGGAGAGTTTTTTTGTGGTCGATGATGGAACCGACCGGGAATTTTTCTTCAGCCACGGATTTTTGCCGGACAGCGCCAATCCCGCCCGCTACGGCATGGGCTGGCGGGTGAAGACCCGCTCCTATCAGTTCTCCGATCCCTTCTTGGAAAACGCCCTGGTCTTCCAATATACCATCCACAACGAGGGAACCACTTTTTACCCCAAAACCTTTTTCTCCATGATCGTGGGAACCACCATCGGCGGGGACGGGGATACCGGAGACGATAACGCCGGCTACGACCTGGAAAACGGCCTGATGTACGCCTGGGATTATGACAATATCGGCAATACCGGCTGGAGCCCGGTGGGTTACCTGGGAATCGCGCTCCTGGAAACCCCGGGGATCGATTTCGACGGCATCGACAATGACGGGGACGGCGCGGGCGGCAGCGGGGAGGTGATTGGCGCGGCGGTTCTCGCTCCAAAAGTATTGCAAATTGGCGATCCCATCGTTTTGATCGACTACAGCGGCTACGGCCGCACCGTCTCCACCATGCCGGCCGGTGGGGTTACATTTACCTTCAACGGCGTCACCTACCAGGTTTTGCCCGGCGATACCCTGCGGGAAACCCCCAACGGGGTGGATGATAACCTGAACGGGCTGATCGACGAGTTGACTGAGATCCCCGGCAACAACATCGACGACAACGGCAACGGGCTGATCGACGAGGATAATCCCCACTGGGGCAAGAAGTACATCAACTATTTTACCGGCGCGGGGTTGGACAATCCCCAGATCGATGAATCCGCTCCCGGCGACGCAGACGAGATCGGGCTTACCGGTTTTTACCATTTCGCGCCCTTCAACGTGATCCGGCTGCGCGATGACCAGGCCTTGTGGGAGGCGAACCGGCCGGGGTATTTCCATAACCCGCAGCAGAATACCGACGGCGATTTTATTTTCGGCAGCGGGTATTTTCCCTCGGTTCCGGGAGATTCTCAGCAAGTGGCGGTGGGAATCGTGATGGGAATCGACCTGGCAAACTTGAGAGCAAACGCCAACTTGCTGCGTCAGGCCTATCGAGAGAATTTCACGGTTACACCGTTCCCGATTCAGGCGAATTTCCCTGCGCCAGGCTCGGTGATCGGCGGGAATTACCTCCTGAACGTGAATGCGGACAGCGGCAATGCGAACGTTCTCATCGATATCGAAGCGAGCAACGATTTCGGGGCAAATTATCAAACCGTCGCCCAGAACCAGCCGAATGCGCTCAACTATAACTGGCAAACCGCCAATCATCCCGACGGCGTCTTTTATAAGCTGAAGGCCATTGTAAAGCTGGACAGTTTTTTGACCACGATTGTTTCCGACAGCGTTTTTACCATCGACAACCCCGGGAACGGCGCGCCGGAAATCATGTTCGTAGAGCCGCTCCACTTCTCGGTCAGGGATACCTTTGAAGTGCACTGGCTGGGAGGCGATCCGGAGGGTCAGCCGGTTGACGTCTCCCTGTACCTGAGCATCGACGCCGGAAATAACTGGCAACTGGTCGGCTCTAACCTGCCGCCGTCCGGGAGTTTTATTATCAATAGCCTGTTGTTTCCCAACACTTCCTACGCTCTACTAAAACTGGAGATATCCGACGGCGAGCTATCGAACCTGGCAATTTTTCCCCATACTTTTAGCATTTGGAATACCCTCTATCTTTTATCTGACAGCTTGCTGGTTCATGCCCGCGGAAACAGCGACGGAGTCGTCCGGGTGATGATCGCCGATTCTTCCGCTTTGACTGGCCACATATATCGCCTGTCCTTTACGGAGAATACTCCCCAGTCCAAAGTGTATCATGTATTCGATCTCACCGACAGTATCTATAAAGCCCAGAACGTTCCGGTGAACCATCCCTATAATACCGTGTTCGATGGATTTCAACTAAAACTTTTCGACGTTGAGGAGATTGCGATTGCACCGGAAGAGACCGGCTGGAGCAATCCCCAGGTGAACGTTCCGTACCAGGCGCAGAGATTCTCGGCCGGGTTGATTCAGGGCGTCAAATATCCCGCGGATTACGAAGTGATTTTCGATGACGAAATCATCGATACTTCCGGCTCATACCCGATTGGCGGGATTCCGGCTCCGCCGGCGACGCCGGTAAATTTCACCCTTTGGAATTTCAGTGAGAATCGCGCCGCGGAGTTTAACCTGTACCAGGTCGGATCGAAAGATCGCATTGTGATCATGGAAGAAATCAATACTGAGTTTCAACCAACCTGGTTGATAGAGTTTGATTACACGAATCCGAATCTTATCTTACCGACGGAGGGCGATACCTTCTACCTGGAAATCCTGGAGCCATTTACCGAGAACGACGTGTACTGGTTCTCCAGTGAAGCATTTGTGGTTGGAAATTTCCCGGTAGCCAATCATCTTCCCACTGAATTCAGCTTGCAGCAAAACTATCCCAACCCTTTCAACCCCTCCACCACCATTGCCTTTGCCCTCCCCCGGCAGGGCAAGGTGAAGTTAGAAATCTTCGACATCTTAGGACGGCGGGTGCGCAGCCTGCTCGACCAACCCATGCAGCCGGGGAGATTCAAGATTGAATGGGACGGGCGCAACGCCGGCGGCGAAGCGGTCGCCAGCGGGGTGTACTTCTACCGCCTGGTTGCGGGGGATTTTGTGGGGGTAAAGAAAATGGTGTTGCTGCGCTGAGATAATTCCGGGGCAATTCGCAGGGGAGGGGGCATTCGCAGGGGCGATTCACGAATCGCCCCTACGGTTTTATTTTCAACGATTGTTCCTTCCCCGCCTCCGCAAAGCGAACCGTCAAAATTTTGCCGGCGGAATCATAAAAATAGCCGGGGCGCTGCGTTTCGGCGGCGGCGATCTTCTCCAGCGCGCTGCCGTCCAGGGTGATCCGGTCCGGCTCTTTGGCCGCGGCGTGGAAACGGATTTCCAAAAACCGCTCTCCCCCACCCCATTCGTCATGCACCCGGCTTTTGCTGAAGCTCCAATGGTCTCTTTCTTTTAAATATTCGAACTGGGTGAGGCGGTATTTGCCGCGGGTGTAGTCGATGGTCTCCCCGTCGTCTTCGTAATGGAGCAGGTTGGCGTATTTTTCAGTGCAGAATACTTCCAGCAGCAGTGAATTAGCGGTTTTTTCGCCCAGGTATTGCATCGCTTCCTGCATGGGCAGGATTCCCCCCTCGCGCAGGAACATGGGAACGCGATCCAGCGGCGCTTCCACCACGAACGCGCCGGGGCCCTGGTAAACCGCCTCGCTGTTCATATCCAGCCACTTGCCCTCCGGCAGATACACTTTTTTCAGGTATTCCCGCTCCCGGGTGACCGGGGCAACCAGCAGTTTTTCGCCGAAAAAGAACTGCTGCTGGTAGGCGTGATCGTACACCGTGGGGTCCTCCTGGAAATACCAGAACATGGGACGCAGCGGGGGGCTACCGGATTCCGCCGCTTCCCACATCAGGGTGTAAAGATAGGGCAGCAGTTGATAGCGCAGGGAGATGAACTTGCGGCTGATCTCTTCCACCTCTTCGCCGAAGGACCAGGGCTCCTGGTCGCGGGAATTGTAATGGGTATGGGCGCGGAAGAAGGGCGAGAACGCCCCCACCTGCACCCAGCGGGCAAACAATTCTGGCGAGGGGGTACCGATAAACCCGCCCACGTCCGTGCCCACGAAGGGAACCCCGGAAAGCCCCAATCCCAACATCATGCGGATGCCCAACTCTAAGTGCTCTTCCGAGGCCACGTTGTCGCCGGTCCACACCGCGGTGAAGCGCTGCTCCCCGGCAAACCCCGCCCGGGTGACCAAAAACGGGCGCCGGTTGGGGCGATGGGTGCGGAAGGCTTCATAAGCGGCCTGGCTCATCAAAAAACCGTAGAGATTGTGCATTTTTTTCTGGCTGGAATAACGCCCCCCGTCATCCATTACCGCTTCCAGGGGAAACGCCCGCCCCCACACCGCCGGCTCGTTCATGTCGTTCCAAAAACCGGCGACGCCGGCATCCAACAGGCCGGACAGCTTCTGCCCCCACCAGCGGCGGGTCTCCGGGCTGCTGAAATCGGGAAAGTAAGAGGGACCCGGCCACACTTCCCCGACATAGACCTCGCCGTCGGGATAACTGATGAAATGGTTCCCGCTTAGTCCCTCCCGGGCAACGGTGTAATTCGTATCCGCCTTCACCCCCGGGTCGATGATAGTTACCACTTTGAAACCCATCTCCCGCAGCTTGCGCAGCATTCCCGCGGGATCCGGGAAGCGGGTTTTGTCCCAGGTAAACACCCGGTAGCCGTCCATGTAATGAATATCTAAGTAGATCACGTCCGCGGGGATTTGCTTCTCCCGGAAGGTTCGCGCCAGGTTCAGCACCTCGGATTCCGGAAAATAGCTCCAGCGGCACTGCTGATAGCCTAACCCCCACAGCGGGGGCAGGGTGATCCGCCCGGTCAATTCCGTGTAGGTAGAAACCACCCGGCTGATTTGCGGCCCGTAGATGAAAAAATAGTCCAGGCTGCCCCCGTCCGCGGCAAACGAGGCGTAGCGGCGGTTTCCCGCGCCCATGTTGAAAACCGTGCGGTAGCTGTTGTTGAAAAAGACGCCATAGGCTTTGTTCTGCTGCAAGCCGATGTAGAAAGGGATGCTCTGGTAGATCGGGTCGGTCTCGTGGTTGTAGCCGGGAATGTCGCTGTTCCACATCACCCACTCCCGGCCGCGCTTGTTCACGTCGCCGGTTTTTTCCCCTAACCCGAAGAAGCGCTCCCCCGGGGCGAGGGATTTCCAACAGCGCACCTCGTTGCCTTCCCAGCCGACGCCTAAGCCGGGATCGTCTTTATTGATCACGGTTCCCTGTTTATCCAGCACGGTCAGGCGGCAGGGGTATTTGTGGATCACCAGGTCGATATCTTTGGAAGCGAGGATCAAATTCAAGTTTTCCTCTTGGAATTGAAGATCGACCTCTTCCCAGGCCGTTTTAGCGAGCGGATATTCTAACAACGGCTCCCGGTCGCCCGGGCGGATGAGGGTTACCCGGAACATTTCCGGCTTCAGAAAGCGGATTTCCAGGCGCACGTCGCCTTCGCAAAATAGCAGGATGCCCGAATCAATCCGCTGGTATTTGAGCAGATGCCCCAGAAACGTGTAATTCGCTTGACCGTTCATCGCAAACAGAAATCCCAAAGAAATTACCCACAAAACCACTCGTAAAGATCTCATACGCACGCTCTCCGCCGCTTTTGAATTCTCAGTTGCCCAAATTTAATTTCCTGCACCTTTTTCCCCAATCAAATATTATATTAAAATTTTAAAGCGTGTTGAACGAATAGATTAAGGGAGCCAGAAAAAAATAATGTCCCCAGCTGAGCGCACAGAGTTATTGAAACACATTAGCGTTCAGTGGTACAATAAAAAGGGCGAAAGCCCTAACCAGCATTGAAGCGAAAAGCCGTATGAAAAAAGCATTGATTGCGCTCCTGGCGCTTCTCCTGATCTTTGCCGCAGGGTATTTTTACTTTACCAGCCGTTTCCATTACCTGCCGGAATGGTATGAGCAGGGTGAATATAGCGCTTCCGATTCCATGGGGATCGAGCCGGAAATCCCGGCGGGAGATGGTTCCATGCCCGAAGAAGCCTACCCGGAAGGCCCGGTTACCCCTCCCGATACCCCTCCTTCGGCTGCAATCCCAAAGCAGCCCGATTCCCCGCCGGCCGCCAAACCCCGGGTGCAGCCCCCCAAAACCTCGAATCCCCAGGGCAACAAAACCGTGGATCGCATTTCCCGGGAGCTGAGCGGCAGCGAGCCGGTGAAAATATCCGCGGGGGAATTAGACCAGATCGTCGCTTTGTCCATCGCGCAAATGATGCCGGGGCAGAACGCGGATTTCCTGAAGGCGGTCAAAAGCAGCATCGGGACGGAGAAAATCGACCTGGAAATGATCGTGGACGTGAATAAAATTCCCTGGGAGCAGCTTCCCTCCCAGGCTCGCCTGGCCCAAACCCTGCTCACCCAGCTCGCCTCCTCGTCCAATTCCGAATTATACATGAAGGTCTCCGGCGCGCCGGTGGCCAAAGAGGAGCAGTTGGGATTCGATGACAATTCCACCATTCAAATCGGGAAAATAAGCTATCCCCTCAAAACCTTCCTGGCCATGCCGGGGATCAATCAAATCGTGCCTTCCCAGATTCCCTTGAAGAGTGTGCCCTTCAAAACCGTCTCCCTGGAAGAGGGATTTTTGGTGTTGGGGAAGTAAAATTTCTGTCAGCAGCATAGATTTTTTTTTGTTACTATTCAGCCACATGGTTCGATAAACTCACCATGCAAAGGTCACAGAGAAAGAATTTAAGACTCTCAGAATCATTATTCTTGTATATGGAACA
>JABWBP010000157.1 GCA_013360445.1 Calditrichaceae bacterium
GGGGAGTATTGTCTGTTGACCCCCCCCACCAGCGACAGCTCGCAATTAACTGCTTGCATAAAAAACCAGACTTTCAGGAAGAGGATGGGGAACTTGTATATGGAGTCAATGACGCAATCGAACATTGAGAACAAAAAGCTGCGCATTGTCCACGTGGTCAACGAAATTTCCCCGGCGGGAAAAGAGATCGGGATTATCAAATTGGCGAAGAACCTCCCTGCCGAGCGCTTTACCAGCATTATCATCTCGTTAAGCGGAACCTATTCTTTCGGTATTCTCGATCTGCAAGAAGTGGAGATCCTCTCCCTGGGCAAAAAAAACGGCAATGATTGGAGTATTCCGTTCCGGCTTTCGGAAATCATGCGCGAGCGCCAGGCTGATATCGTTCACACCCATTCCTGGGGCACCCTGGCGGAAGGTTTGTTGGGAGCGAAGCTGGCGCGGATTCCGGTGTTTATTCACGGGGAACATGGCAGCTTTCCGCAGGGTTGGAAACATCGCATCGCGCAACGGTTGCTGTGGCGGCGGGCCGACCGGGTGTTGGCGGTATCCGGGGAATTGGGAGACCGCATGGCTGCCGCAACCGGCTTCCCCCGGGAGCGCGTCCGGGTGATCTTGAACGGGGTGGATGAGGCCGCTTTTTTCCCTTCCCCGGCGCTGCGGGAGGAATTTCGCGGCCGATTCGGCTTCTCGGCAGATGATTTTATCGTCGGCGCCATCGGGCGCTTCAGCGAAGTGAAAAACCAGCGGATGCTGCTCCTGGCGGCGGCGGAATTGATCCGCCGGGGCGAACGGCTGCACATCGCCCTGGTAAGCCGGGGAAAAAAAGAGCAGGAATTGCGCCAGCTAAGCAGTTCCTTAGGGATTGCCCCATTCACCCATTTCCTGGGGTTTCAAAACCACGTCAACCTGGCCTTGAACGGTTTCGATGTTTTTGCCCTCACCTCTCTCAGCGAGGGCTGCTCCAACGTGATTCAGGAAGCGATGTTTTGCAGTAGAGCGGTAATTGCCACCCGGGTGGGCGGCAACCCGGAATTGATCGAAGATGGGGTAAGCGGTCTGTTGGTAGAGAGCAACGATCACCGGCAATTAGCGGAAAAAATCCTGTTGTTGAAAGGGGACAACGATTTGCGAACCCGGTTAGGGGAAAATGCCCGCCGGGTCGCCCTGGAAAAATTCCCCTTGCGCCGGATGATCCGGGAATACGAGACCCTTTACCTGGAGGCGTATCGTCAGAAGCGGCCGGGTTAAGAGGTCATTTACTGCGCGCCATTCATGGTCATTTGGCTGCGCCGTCATTGACTGCGCGTCATTTATGGCCATTGGCCGCGCGGTCGGAAGAGAAATGGCCAATGACGCAAAGCCAATAACCATGAATGACGCGAAGCCAATGACAGCGAAGCAATTGACAACCAAAAACCGAATGTTCCGATTATGAAGCAGAGTTTGCAGTACTACCGGGTTTTAGGCAGGTTTTTCATTAAAAAAACGCATACTTTTTTGAAAAACTACCTGAGCAGAGAAGACGACTACGAAATCGAGTTGAACAAAGAAAACTCGATTTTGATCGACGCGGCGGCGAAATTGAACATCCAGGTTACCGATCACGGGGGGGGAATGTTAGAGTTGGGCCGCCGGGGAAAAACCACCTTTATCCGCGGAAACGCCACGGAATTGGAGAGCGCCATTTCCCATAAAATTGCCGGGGATAAGTTCCTGGTTTCCAGCATTTTGGCCAAACACGGGCTGCCGGCGCCGGCTTCGGCCTGTTTTACCCTGGCTGCTTTTAACGAAGCCTGCCAGTACTTCAAAAACGCTCCCGGGCCGGTGGTGGTGAAACCGCGCCGGGGAACCAGCGGGGGTACCGGCATTACCGCGGGAATCGCAACGCTGAAAGATTTCAAGAACGCTTTTTACGAGGCGGCGCTGTATGATCGCTACGTGATGGTAGAAGATTTCGTGGCCGGGGAGAATATCCGCCTGTTAGTGCTGAAGGATCAATTGCTCAGCGCGGTGAAACGCATCCCCGCGTACGTAACCGGCGACGGCAAACATACTCTCCGGCAATTAATCCGTCAGACCAACCAGGCCCGCGCCGCGGCAACGTCATTTCCCCGCCTCTGGCCTATCCAGATCAATAATGATCTGCACCTGACCCTGCGGCGGCAGAATTTAACCCTGCGCTCGGTCATCCCTGCCGGGCGCAAGGTATTTGTGAAAACCCTCTGCAACGGCCATCAAGGCGGCATGGTGGAGGAAGTTACCCGCATTACCCACCCGGACTTCATCGAATTGAGCATAAAAGCCCTGCGCCACTGCAAGGTGCGCTTCGGAGGAGTCGATTTTATCACCCCGGACATTTCCAAACCCTTTGCCGAAAGCGGCGGCTGCATCAATGAGATTAACACCACGCCCAGCTTTTTCGGCCACTACCAGGCCAGCAACCGGGAGGAAATCCAGGATTCGGCGGAGAAGTTTTTGGAGTACCTGTTTCGGAACGGGCGGTAGCAACGGGGCGCAATGCGTGAGGCGCGACGAGTAAAGCGTGAAACGTGAGTTCAGGGCTTACGCATTACGTTTTACGCATCACGCTTCACGTTTTATCTTTTCCCCCGCCCATTCTCCCACACACAATGAACACGGAAAGAGACCATTGGAACTGCAAATCATTCAAAACCGGCAAGACCTGCACAGTTTTTTGCCGCTCTGGGAAGGATTCGCCGGGGAGCATTTTCCGCATCTGTGCAATAGCCCCGAGTGGCAGGTGCAGGCGCGGGAGCACTATTTTGCCAAATCGCCTTTCCGGGTCATTTCATTTTTCGAGCGCGGCCGGCTGGCGGGCGTTCTGCCCCTGTGCCGCAGTTATTCGACCTTCGTCAAGCTCCCGGTGCGGAAATATCACTTTTTCGAGCAGGGCATCGGGTTAGGCGACCTGATGCTGCTGCCCGAGTACCTGGAACCCGGGCTGGATCTGCTCTGGCAGACCTTCTCTTGCGTAATCCCGCGCTTTCACATCTTGAAAATAACCTGCTCCGGGGAGCAGAAAAACCGGCTGGGAGCTTTATTCAGCGAAAAAAAAACCGCCGGCTATGAAATTCTGGAGATCCGCAAAAAAGCCCTGGGGCTGGCCGTCGAAGCGGGGCAGGATTTTGGGCAGCAAGTGTTAGACGCCAAAGGACGCCGGGAGTACCGGCGGCTGGAATCGCACCTGCGCGAGGCCGGGGGGTTCGAAATCCTGCAATTCGATCCGCAATCTCTCCGGCAAGATTTCGATGCCCTCTGGCAGCGGTTCATCACCATTTACCGGCGCAGTTGGAAGCATGAATCTCACCGCTCCCTTTCCGCCCGGGAAGCGGAAAACCGCTTTTTCTCTGACCTGTTCCGCCATTTTGCCGGACGCAACCAGCTCTTTACCTCTTTCCTGCGGCTAAACGGCGAAGACGCCGCCGCCAACTGGTGGGTAAATTACCGGGGAACCTTCTTCGGTCTGCAAACCGTGTTCGATGACCGTTATAAACAGCTTTCGCCGGGTATTTTCCTGATTCAAAAAGATATTGAACAGCTGATGGCGCAGGGACATACCCGCTTCGATTTTATGGGCAGCCAGAGTTACAAAAAGAAATTTTCCAACGCCGAAGGAGAATATTTCGACCTCTACATCTTTAACCGCGGGTGGTACGGAAAACTGCTGCAAAAGCTCAGCAGTCACTCGAATTTTGATTTTCGACCGGCGTGAAATATGGGGGGCGTAATGCGTATTGCGTGAAGCGTGTGATGCAATAGAACATAATGGTCTTTGGCATTTTGTTAATCGGATTACCTATCCTGTTCGGTCTTCAAAAGTC
>JABWBP010000004.1 GCA_013360445.1 Calditrichaceae bacterium
GGGGAGTATTGTCTGTTGACCCCCCCCACCAGCGACAGCTCGCAATTAACTGCTTGCATAAAAAACCAGACTTTCAGGAAGAGGATGGGGAACTTGTATTGCATTCGCGCTTCTAATAAAAATATTGCTCGGAATGAATTTTGGGGGTATTATTTAGCCATTCAAAGCAAATTCAGGATATTTATGGGACGTGTTATCTCTTTCATCATTCAAAAAGGCGGCTGCGGAAAAACCACTACTACCGTGAACACCGCCAGTTATTTGGCCTTGCAGGGCTACAGGGTGCTGGCCGTGGATATGGATCCCCAGGGAAACCTGACCCAGCACTTCGGGTATGATACCGAATCGACCGACAACGGCCTTATGCACCTTTTCCTGAATCAAAAATCTTTCGGGCAGGCGGTTCTCAAGCGGGATGAAAATCTGCACGTTCTTTCCAACAACATCGACATGACCGCCATCGAATTTACTCTCTACAAATCCCTTACCCGGGAATACGTGCTGCGCGACGTGCTCCAGCCGGTTATGGCGGATTACGATTTCATCCTCATCGACTGCCCGCCCAACTTAGGGATTTTTTCCATGAACGCCCTGGTGGCCAGCACGGATTTTATCCTGGTGGTTTCCCCGGAGTTCTTTCCCATGCGGGCCATCAAACCTCTGTACGACACGTTTTTGATGGTGAAGAACAAGCTGAATCACACCCTGCAGTTCAAGGGCGTAGTAATGACCATGTGCGATTTTCGCACCCGCCACGCCCAGGAAATCCGCAAAATCCTGGAAAAAAATTTCCCCCACAAGCTCTACAAATCCTACATTCGCAACAATGTGGCCTTGAAGGAAGCTTCCTCGTTGGGAAAAAGTATCTTTGAATATGATCCCCGGTCGATTGGGGCGTTCGACTATCAAAGCTTTGTGGAGGAATTTCTGCGCGATAATGAAACCGCCCGGCATAAACGCGCCTATTATGAATCCCATTTTCACCGGCTGTCTCCCGGGGAGCAGCAGGAGATCATTCATTTTGCCAGGCAAAACCTCTCCAATTATAATCGCGAGCGCCTGGATTCGGTGGATGAGGAACCGATTCTGAAAGAGGCGCTATTGATCGAAAGGAACAAGATCCTGGAAAAATTATTCCCGTACCGGCAGTATGCCGCATCCCCAAAGGAATGAATGAGACGATTAGCGGTTATCCCGATATTTCTCCTGCTGCTCGCCCCGCTCTACGGCGCTTTTGATTACCCGGCGGGGAGCGCCGGCAACGCCGCGCTGGGCAGCAGCAACCTTGCTTCCACGACGGCGGCGGACGGCCTTTTCCTCAATCCCGCGCTGTTGATCAATTCCCGGGCATTTTACGCCGCGCTGAACTATTCCCAATTGTACAATTTGAAAGAGCTGCAATACGCCAGCGGGATGATCGCGCTCCCTTACAAATCATTTGGCCTGGGGTTAGGGGTGGAGGATTTCGGGGCATCTCTTTACCGCGAGAACAAGCTCACGATTGGAGCCGCTAAGTCTTTTTATAACAACGCAGTAGCGATTGGTTTTTCGGCGCATTTCTACCATATTTCCATAGAAGGTTACGGCAGCGGCAGCGCCTTCGGGATAAGCTTTGGCCTGCGCTACCGGGTTTCCGACGCGCTGCACCTCGCCGGGGCCATCGAGAATATCAACCAGCCGGAATTGAACGGCTACGCCGAGGAAATTCCCCAGCGAATCCAGGCCGGGCTGCAATTTCAGCCCGTGGAAGCGCTGCGCGCCCACCTGAAGGTGCAAAAAGACAGCTGGTATTCCCCGGAAGTGTTTTTCGGGATCGAATACCGGGTATTCGGCAACCTGCAATTGTTCAGCGGATATTCCACCCTGGCAACCCTCCCCTCTTTCGGCTTCTCCCTGGGGATATTCAACATGGAAGTCAATTATGCCCTGCAATACCATTTCGACCTGGGACCGACCCACTTTGCCGGGATCGCCTTTCGCCCGGGGAAGTGAGGAGCGCAAAGATGAGGGGAGCGCGAATTCTTTTGCTGGTATTGTTAGGGTGGGGCTATGCGCCGGCGCCTGCCCAGGATGATTCCCAACAGAGCCAGTTGGAGCAAATCCGCGGGGAGCTTGCCCAACTGCGGGCGGAACTGGTAAGATCCCAGGCTTCTTTACAAACGAACCTTGCCAGCCTGGAGAATATCGAGCAGCAAACCACCCTGCAGCAGCAGGCTTTGCGAATTCTGCAAGGCCAGGTGCAAAAAAGCCAGGCGGAAATCCAGTCTCTGGACAGCCAGATCAGTACCCTTACCGGCCAGATCGGGCAGTTGCGGGAGATGTTCAGCCGGCAAATTGTTTTCAGCTACAAGTACCGTAAGAGCAAAACCCTGGAATGGATCCTCGGGGCGCAAAGTTTCAACCAGGCGCTGCTGCGATACCGCTATTTCCAGAAAATTTCCGAAAGCGCCAACCAGGTCTATCAACGGTTGGCGGATAAACAGGCGGAATTGCAGCGCCTGCAAACCCGCCGCCGGGGAGAATTGCAGCAGCAGCAGCAATTGTTCGCGGAAAAAGACGCCGAACAGCGCGACCTGGCGGCCCGGCGGGAAGAGCGCCAGCGGCTGGTGGTGCAAATTACCCGGAATAATTCTCTTCTGGAAAAGGCGGTGCGGGAAAAAATGAAGAGTTTTGAAGAGTTGAAAGGCCTGATCGGCTCCCTGGAGACCCAACGCAGCGTCTCCCCGCCGGTGGAGATCGATTGGAGTAAGATTTCCGGAAATTTTGCCTCGCAGCAAAAAAAACTCAACTGGCCGATCCGGGGAGAGATCGTTCACCCTTTCGGAAAATACCGCAATCCCCGCTTGAAAACCGTTCTGGTTAACAATGGCATCGATATCAAAGCCAAAAAAGGCGCGGAAGTGCGCAGCGTGTTTTCCGGGGTGGTCAGCCTGATCACCTATATGAGCGGCTTCGGCAATACCGTTATCATCGACCATAACAACAGCTATTATACCGTTTACGCCCACTTAGACGAGGTATTGGTCAAGAAATTCCAGATCGTAGAGGCGGGCACGGTGATCGGGACGGTGGGAGATTCGGGATCGCTGGAGGGCGCTCTGCTCCATTTTGAAATTTACGGGGGCAACAAACCCCTCAATCCCGGCCAATGGTTGAAGAAGTAGGGTTGCCGGGGATTGGGAGCCTCACCGGATTGTAAAAAGCGCTTTTCTACCGGGGCCAAGGCTGCGAATTTCTCAACCTTAATCTTTCCATATCAATCCAGACCAGGAGACCGGCTCATGAAAATTCACCGGGGAAATTTTGCCGCTATTTTCGGCGGGGCTTGCGCCGGCTCGGAGGCCGCTTCCCGGCTGGCGCACTGCGGGGTTTACGTCGCGGTGTTCGAGCAGCACACCCTGCCCTACGGAAAAATCGAAGACGGTCTGCCCAAGTGGCATATCAAGCTGCGCGATAAAGAGGAGAGCAAAATCGACGAGCGGCTTTCCCATCCGAATATATTTTTCATTCCCAATACCCGGCTGGGACGGGACGTGGAATTCGAGGACGTGGTTCGCAACTGGGGATTCGGGGCGGTAATCCTGGCGAACGGGGCCTGGCGCGATCGCCCCCTGCCGGTTCCCGGAATCGATGATTACGTGGAGAAAGGGCTCTATTACCAGAATCCGTTCGTGGACTGGTTCAACCATTACCACGAACCGGGATATACCCGGCACCACTACGAGGTGCAGGACGGCGCCATCGTGGTGGGGGGCGGGCTGGCTTCCATCGACGTGGCGAAAATCCTGATGTTAGAAACGACCCAACGCGCCCTGGCGGAAAAGGGCTGCCAGACCGATATCTTTACGTTAGAGCACCAGGGCATTCCCAAAACCCTGGAAACGCTGGGATTGTCTTTTTCCGACCTGGGGTTACGGCGCTGCACCCTGTTTTACCGCCGCCGCAGCGAGGATATGCCGCTGAGTTATATCTATCCCGATCCCACCCCGGAAGACCTGGAAAAAGCCCACCGGGTGCGCCAGAAAATCCTCAGCAATGCCCAGCAAAAGTATCTCTTCCATTTTCAGGAGTGCTGCAAGCCGGTGGAGAAGATTACCGTGGGAGAGCGCCTGGCCGGCCTGGTATTCCAGCGCACCCGGGTAGAAAACGGAAGGGTGGTTTCCGTTCCCGGCAGCGAATTCGCCGTGCGCAGCCCCCTGGTCATTTCCTCCATCGGGAGCATCCCCGAACCGATCCCCGGCATTCCCACCAGCGGAGAGCTGTTCAACATTCCGGATGAAGATACCGGCAGGCTGGCCGGCTATCCCAACGTGTACGGGTTAGGCAACGTGGTGACGGGAAAGGGCAATATCCGCGATTCCGAGCTGCACGCCCGGAAAATCGTGCACTATATTATCGAGAACGTGTTTCACTGCCATGCCGGAGCCATCGAAGCCGACCGCATGGAGGACGACCCCGCGGCGCAGGCGGAGGTGGAACGAAAGGGTCTGTTAGATGAGGGCCGGGTGCAGGTGATTCTCAAACGTATTGCCAACTTGCAGCGCAAAGCCGGCTTCGATGGGAATTATCAAAAGTGGGTGGAAACGCACCGCCCCCCGCGGCTGGAAAACCTGATCGGTTACAGCAAGGAAAAATGAGCGCAACGGCCCGGCCTTTCAGCGCTATAACTCCTCCGCTTCCGCAAAGCGGTAGCCCACGCCCCAGACGGTTTTGATGTATTTGGGGTGGGCGGGATTTTTTTCGATTTTGCTGCGCAGGCGGTTGATATGGGAATTGACGGTATGGTCGTAGCCGTCAAAGTGGTATCCCCAGACGATGTCCAGCAGTTCCTGGCGGGTGTAAGCCCGTCCCGGGTGGGTGGCCAGGAGGGCCAGGAGGTCGAATTCCCTGGCGGTCAGGTCGATTTTTTTCCCGGCCAGGGTCACTTTGCGCTTCTCGAAATTGATGCGCAGCTCCTCGAATTCCACTTCCGGGGGCGCGGCGGCTGCGGCCTCTTTTTTGATCGCATCCACCCGGCGGAGCAGCGCTTTCACCCGGGCCATCAGCTCCCGCAGGCTGAAGGGTTTGGTGAGATAGTCATCCGCGCCTAACTCCAGGCCTAACACTTTATCCAGTTCATCGGATTTGGAGGTGAGCATCAGGATCGGAAGGCTCTTCTTTTCTTCCCGGATGCGCTTGCACACTTCCAGGCCGTCCAGGCGCGGGAGCACCAGGTCGAGAATCACTAAGGCATAATCGTTTTGAAGCGCCTTGTTAAGCCCTTCGACCCCGTTGGCGGCGTGCTCGAAAGTAAATCCCAACTCCTTCAAATGAATTTTGACCAGGTCGGCAACATCCGGGTCGTCTTCGATCACCAGCACCTTTTTTTCCATGCGCAAGCCCTATCAATATGAAGTTCTCAATATAAAGTTCGAGTTACTATTCAGCCACAGAGACCACAGAGGTCACAGAGGAAGATTTGGGGGTATCCACCACTTCGTGGAGAGCATTTAGAGCCTTATATCCCTGTATGCAAAACGCCTGAATAGTTACAAGTTCGAGATAACGAGTAATATTTAGATGTCAGACAGGATGTACAGGATTAACAGGATTCGAATGACATGCCTTACATCCGGTAAATCATCCAGGGATTTTCCCTTATTTTCCCTTTCTCTTGTCCGGCAGGTGCAGAAGAACATAGATCAGGCCGGGTTCCTTGTAAGGAGAAAATTTTTACCCTTCCGCCCGACGAAGGTGAACAGGGATCAACCGGAGGTTTTTCTATCGTGTTAATCTTGTTATCCTGTCGAAACAACAGGCGAATAGTAACCATGACAATCTGCCCTGCAAAGATGTCACCGGAAATGTGAAAATGCAAGAGCGAACCATTCAGGGGCTGTTTTAAAAGTGGCCTGCCCGGGCAGACAGGCCGCTAAGTCTCAAAAACGCGAAGAAATCACAAAGAAACAACAAATTTCTTAGTGATCCCGGTTGGCCGCATAGGCGTTAACCTAAGTAAAAAATCACCGCAAAGACGCAAAGACGCAGAAGTTTTAGAGAGTTTTCGCCTGAAATTCCTCCTGATCTTCACAAAAATCAGCAACCTAAGGTTAACGGGAATGCGGTTGGCCGGGATTTGTGGTTTCATCCGTAAGGAGCCCCTTACGGGGGTGGCATAGATTCAAACTTTTACCGAAGGGAGGGATTCCCGTAAAACGGCTTTTTAGTTCTACTTTAACCGCTTTAACGGTTAAAGCAGATTTAGCCAACAGCGATGAAAGGAGAAACGGATGCTTCGGAACAGCCTGATTGTGGTTTGGACGTTAGGAGCGGCGCTCGCGCTGATCTCCTGCAAGGAGAAGAGCGCGGAGCCGGCGGCCAAAGGGGGCTACGGCGCTTTTTCGTTCGAGCAGCGCTTAACCCTGCCGGGGTCGCCGGAGATGATTTACGACGCCATCAGCGGAGACATCAGCGGGTGGTGGGATCACAGTTTTTCTGAAAAACCGTACCGCTTTTATATCGAACCCCGCCCGGGAGGGGGGTTTTACGAAATCTTCAACGAGCAGGGCGATGGGGTTTTGCACGCCACGGTGATTTACGCGGAGCGCGGCAAACGCCTGCGCTTCGAGGGGCCCCTGGGGCTTTCCGGCAAGGCGGTAACGCTGGTATGCACCTATGAATTCGAAGCGGCCGGCGGGGATTCCACCCTGTTAGAATTATCGGTGCACGCGGCAGGGGAGATCGAAGACGGGGCGGAGCAGATCGTGAAGCGGGTCTGGCAGCACTTTTTAGTGGAGCGCTTCAAGCCCTACGTGGAGTCGGGCGGGCATCTTTCGAAAATGCAATAGGCGTGGCCGGGGTAAATCGGGCGCCTGCAAAGGCGCTAAGGCCGCAATGACCTGGAATTTCTGGTAGCGCTCCCAGGTAGCGGATCTTTTGGTATCTTTTTTCAACTCCTGGGCCTGGTCGGCCTGGCGCAGGCTGTCCAGCAGGGCGCTTCCTTCGGCTAAAATTTCCGGGGTCTGCCCGACCGCGGCCAGTTCGGTCTGGTACTGGGCGGCGAGGCTGATCAATATCTCCATCACCGGCATCATTTTGCTCTCGCTGCTGAGGGCGGTTTTGAATTCTTTACCGGGAAAAGCTTTTGCCTGGGCGGAGGTGTTGCCGAAGGCCAGTTGCAGGCGAGCGCGGAACATGCGCCCCCACTGGTAGCAGGCTTCCAGGGCTTCGTCCTTTCCGCGGGTCATATCGCGCAGATCGATGCGGCTGGATACTTCGTTGGGAAGGGCTTCCGCGGCTTGTATATTGGCTTCGAAATCATCGAGCAATTGCTGGCTGATCCCGAACTCTGCCAGACCGGCCTGGTAGGCGTGGGCGTTGGCGAGAGTGGTTTTCGATACCGAGAGAATGGTTTCCTCGGAGAATTTCAGTTTGTTCATGACAAACCTCCTTGTATAATGATGTTATAGATTTAAGCCACTTACGTGTGATAGAAAAAGTATCGGCAATTGGCGGAAGAGTTCCCGGCCTGGCAGGGAAAGCTCCCCGGTTGGGGGGTAAAGTTATCCGGTTGGCGCAAGAGTTTTTATTTCAATCCTGGTTTTGCCGGAAGAACCTCGCCAACGATCCGGCGAATTTGGTTTTTTCAATCCACGCGCCGGCAAGGGGCGCGGCCAGGCATATCGAATAGTTATGCGCCAATAAGTGATTAATCTCGCCGCGGTTTTCTTCGTATCGCAGAATTTTTTACTTGATTGCAAGAGCCGCAAATCGTATTCTATCAAAGCAATTAAAAATGGGAGAAATAATTTTGGAAACACAAGTAAGCGAACAAT
This sequence comes from Calditrichaceae bacterium, assembly GCA_013360445.1. Lineage (GTDB taxonomy): Bacteria > Calditrichota > Calditrichia > RBG-13-44-9 > J075 > JABWBP01. The sequence goes on from JABWBP010000004.1 coordinate 7,815, forward strand.
TTGAATTACTGAAGAATACGTTAAAGGAGAAATTTGGCGCTAAACAAATTTTTATTTTTGGTTCGTACGCCTATGGTGAGCCGGATCAAGATAGCGATATAGATTTATGTGTTATAACAACCGACCTTAATGGTAAACGAAAGATAGACATAATCCGAGAAATCAGACGGGAATTAATAAATTTGATCTCTAATCCTATAGATATATTGGTGTATTCAGAAAATGAATTCGAGGAGAGAGCCGGTCTGAGCAATACTTTAGAACATAAGATTCTGATGGATGGGATAAAGGTGTATGGATAATACTGACATTGCCAAAGAATGGTTTAAGATTGCTGAGGCAGATTTATCCTCGGCAGAATTTTTGCAAAATATGCACCCGGTTCCCATCGAAATCATTTGCTATCATTGCCAGCAATCAACCGAGAAATACCTGAAAGGATTCCTTGCATTAAAGGGAGAGAAGATCAAAAGAACACACGATTTAGTACTGCTAATCAAAGAGTGTCAAAAATATGATGAAGATTTTGAAACGATAGAAGAAGATGGTCTCATGTTAACCGACTATGGAGTTAATGTCAGGTATCCTTTTCGGATGGACATAAATGAATCCGATATGAAAATTGCTGTAAAAAATGCTCATAAGGGCTTTCGCCCTTTTTATTGTACCACTGAACGCTAATGTGTTTCAATAACTCTGTGCGCTCAGTTGGGTACATTATTTTTTTCTGGCTCCCTAAATTCAAAAGTATGAAAAACGCACAAGAAGTTAAAGAATTACTCTCCGGATTAACCAGAGCGGAGAAAGCAGAATTATTACAATGGGTTGTACGTGAATTAGGCGATGCCTTTCCTGGCATTGAAAGTACACCCGGAGTGTGTGGTGGGGAACCACGTATTGTACGCACTCGCATTCCGGTGTGGTTATTAGAACAAGCCAGACGTTTGGGAGCAATGGAGGCAGATTTATTGCGAAGTTATCCTACATTAAGAGCGGAAGATTTAGTAAATGCCTGGGGGTATGCCCGTGCTCACCGAGTGGAAATTGACCAACAGATTCGTGAGAATGAGGAAGCATAAATAATGGCAAGACTATATGCGAATGAAAATTTTCCTCTACCCGTTGTTGAAGAACTCCGAAAACTAGAGCACGACGTACTTACTATCGAGGAAACAGGCAAATCAGATCAATCTTTTCCAGATGAAAAGGTTTTAGAATTTGCAGCTGCTGATAAAAGAGCGGTTTTGACTTTCAATCGTAAACATTTTATTCGACTTCATAAAGCCCAGTTTAAGCACGAAGGCATCATAGCATGTACATTTGATATTGATTTTGAGGCATTAGCGAAAAGAATACATGAGGCAATTGCATCAAAAAAAAGCCTTTCCGGTCAACTTATCAGAATAAATCGTCCGGTTTCTTTAGAATTGAAAAGTAAGTAGAACGTAAAATATTGGATTAAAACTCGTCCTCGCAGTTAAAGCAATAGCGCAGCCCGTATAACAATCGCCTGGAGCGCGACGCGAGGGGGGCGGCGGCTCCAGGGCCACCGCGGGATTCTCCGCCGGGCGCTCTAACAGCTTATTCAGGAGGCCGTTCACGATGTCTTCTAACTCTTTATCCAGGTGCAAAGGCAGGTTTTGCAAAGCCAGGGTGAGCGCCAACTGTTCGGCGGGGGTGAGGGCAAGCTGCGGCAGGGGATTTTCTTCGGCAATGTAATATCCCTTGTGGCAGGAGAGCAGCACCCCTGCCTCGCACAGCGCCTGAATATCCCGGTAGATGGTGCGCTCGGTGACGCGGCACATTTTGGCGATCTTCGGCGCGCTCATCAACCGTTTTTCGCGCAGCAATTTCCAGATTTTAATGAGGCGGGTAAATTTTTGCATCTCGCCCTCTCCAATCATTGCAGGCTATGGCTTTCACCGGGGTAAACCAGACCTCAAAGGTTTAAAAGACCTTTGAGGTCTCGCGAATCGAATAAAATTTGCCGGGGATATAACGTCACTGTAAAGCTAAAATAAAGGAGGGAATAAATCAATACCGGATTTCTTTTGTGAACCGGGCGAGAGGGCGGGGCAGCCGGTTCCGGCAGGGGAAAAATCCACTCAGCCTCACCCTATTATGTTCTTTGCCCCGGATGGCCGGGGTCTTTGCGGTGATTTTTTGCTCAGGTTTACGCTGTACTATCGCGTGATAGTACCAGGTCAAAAGTTATACCGCATGGTAATGCGCGGCTCGAACCGCTCCACGGGGTTGAACTCTCCCGGCTGTTCCGGGTTTTCCAGCCAGTACCAGCGGTAAATGGCGGTGAAGTAGAAAAATGCGTACATCTGGTAGCTGGCCTCCGCGCTCAACACCGAGCGGGTATCCAGGGTGCGGGCGTCTTCAAAGGTCTCGATGCCGCTTTTATCGTAATAACCGCGCAACTCGATGCGGGGAATGAGGGTCGGGGCGGAAGCCTCCAGGTGCAGCACCCCGCTCCCGGCCACCCCGTTCAGCTTCTGGAAGCTGCCCAACAGCAGGATGCGATTGAGGATGTGGCCGCCCAACTCTCCGAGGTAACCTTCGGTTTTCGGGCTGTTTTCGAGGAAATTCTGCACGCCCAACTCCCGGTTCAACTCGTAGAGGGGGCCAAAGAGGCTGGGAACGAAGCGGGACCCGATAAACCGTTTCTCGAATTTGGCCGAGAGGCCGAAAATGCCCACGAAATTGGGGAATACGAAATCGATTCCCAGGGCTTTGCCGTTCCCGTAATCCACGATCTGGGAATAGTCGGCATAGATGGTGCTGCTCAGGTTGGCGATTTTCAACCATTGCAAGTCCACCCCGAAGCCGTACGCGGAAAGGGCGTCGGTAGAATCCAACTGCTGCCCGCTGGGAATTTTACCGTCGCGGGCGTAGGTTCCGTAGATGCGCAAACGATCGAGGATGGGCGGTGCATTTTGCATAAAGCGCAGCGGGCACACATAGAGATTCGCTCCCCAGAAAGTATTGAAAGACATGGATCCCCAAACGGTTTCGAACCCCGCCCGGTTTAGATCCAGGTCTGCGATCAACCCGATCCGCCGTTTATCGTAGGTAGAAGCGTTGTTGTAGTTCCACACCAGGAACCCGTGCGCCAGGGTGGCCCGGTCTATGGTGCCGACCAGGAAAAACTGGGGATCGTATTTCTGGCCATAGCGGATGTAACGAATCATGCGGAGAATGCCCGCTCCATCTTTGTACTCGATGTCGCGGAATTTCCAATTGTTCTGGTTGTCGAACAGAAGCTGCAAGTAAATGCCCACCCCGAATTTCCCGATGGCGATATCCGGCGCAATGGTAAAGGTGGTGTAGGGCTGATCATCGATCCAGGTAATCCCCAATCCGCCCAAGAGAGAATTCTGCTCCGGGTAGAGGAAAGGGTCTTTGAACTCCTGGGCTTTTGCCAGGAAGAGAAGCGCCATCAGAAAAGCTGCCATAAAGATCATTTTGCCGTGCATGGGGAGTTCCTTCCGGTTTTTGTAACAGTGTATCGTAACTATTCAGGCATTTTGCCACAGAGGTCACAGAGCACACAGAGACATGGAAAAATTTGTTGAACAAACCCCTTTTATAGAAAAAAATGTTCCATATACCGGGATAACAGTTCCAAATGCTCTCCACGAAGTGGTGGATACCCAAAATTCTTCCTCTGTGGCCTCTGTGAACTTCGTTATCGAACCATGTGGCTGAATAGTAACAGTTTACTTTTGAAAAGAGCCTGGGCGGCTGCTTTCGCATTTACGAACGTTTCCTTTCCGAGAACTTCGGTAAAATTAATATAACCCGCCGGTAAAACAAATTATTTTTCTCCTTTATCGGGAGCGAAAAAAAACGATTATATACGCCGTTGCCGGGGTTACATCGGCTCTTTGTCTTCCCGGAAGCGAAAAACCGCCTTTATGGGTTTGTTGTTGAGCAGATGCACTGCGCCTTGTCAAGTTATTCTGGTTCCGGGGCGCTTTTTGTCGTATATTTTTCCTTTTTCCAGGGTAGATGTCAACTACAGGGGTATATCATGAAACTGATCGACCTGCTCCAGCCCGAATTCATCAAATACCCGTTGGTAACCTCTTCCAAGATCGACGTGATCAAGGAACTGCTTACCTTATTGGCGGAACATCAACGTATTCGCAACCCGGAAGAAATCCTCGCGGCAATCTTAGAAAGAGAAAAGGTATTGAGCACCGGCCTGGGCAACGGGGTGGCCATTCCCCATTGCCGGTCGAGCGCCGTGCACGAGTTTAGCCTGGCCCTGGGTATCCACCCCCGGGGGGTAGAATTCCAATCTCTTGATCATAAACCCTCCCATATTATTTTTTTATTAGTAGGGCCGGAAACCGAAGCCGGTTTTCATCTCCGCCTGCTCAGCCGTATCTCCCGCATCATTTCTAAACCGGAGGTGCGGGAAAGCATTATGGCCAGCCACTCCGCCCCGGAAATTCACCGCATTTTACAAAACCAGGAAGCGGAATTTTTTGAAGTCGCGTCCTGAAAGTTGTCTTATCATTTCTTTGAATACCTGACTCGCGAGAGAGGAATCTCTTCCCGCGGTTGTTTCGCCAAAACGAAGAAATGCTTCTTTCCTCAACGTTTGAAGCGTATGGGAGTCGATCATGGATGATTTCACCAACTACTCTGCCAGCCCGCAGCTCAATGAGTTGCTGGATACCGTGGTCAAAGAGGTGCGGATGTTTGCCGAAGCGCAGATCAGCCATCTGCAGCGTTTGACCGAGATCGGAATTGCCCTTTCGGCGGAAAAAGACATCCAAAAGTTGCTGGAAATGATTTTAGAAGAAGCGATGTCTTTTACCCATGCGGACGCCGGCACGCTCTATACCGTGGATGACGCGGCCAAATGTTTGCGTTTCGAGATTATCAGAAATCTCACCCTGAATACTTTTTTAGGGGGTAAAAAGGGCCGGGAAATCGACCTCCCCGCGGTTCCTTTGGAAGTGGAGGGCCGGCCCAATCTCTCCAACGTTTCTTCTTTCTGCGCTTTGAGTAAAAAAATCGTCAATATTCCGGAGGTGTACCAGGCGGAGGGATTTGACTTTACCGGCCCGAAGGAGTACGACGCCCGCACCGGCTACCGCTCCCGCTCCATGCTGGTAATCCCCCTGGAAAACCGGGAAACCGAAGTGATCGGGGTGCTGCAACTGCTCAACGCTAAAAATCCCGAAACCGGGGAAGTAATTCCTTTCGACGCGAAATACGAGCAGACCGTGGTGGCCCTGGCTTCCCAGGCGGCTATCGCTTTGGAGAACGCCCGGCTGATTGCGGAGTTGAAGAAACTGCTCCACGCTTTTATCGAAAGCATCGCCACCGCCATCGACGCCAAATCGCCCTACACCGCCGGGCACATCAGCCGGGTTACCGAACTGACCATGATGATCGCCCGGAAGGTCAACGAGGCGCGGGAAGGGACCTTTGCGGAGGTAACTTTCAGCGAAGAGGAGTTGGAAGAGCTGCGCATCGCCGCCTGGATGCACGACGTGGGCAAAATTTCCACCCCGGAGTACGTGGTGGACAAATCCCGCAAGCTGGAGACCATTTTCGACCGCAGCGAGCTGGTAAAAACCCGCTTCCAGCTCATCCGGCAGGTAAAAGAGAAAGAAATGCTGGCGCGCAAATTAGCGGCGCTGCAAAGCGGCGCGGGGAGCAGCGAAGAGAGCGGAAAATGGGAGCAGGATTTGCAACGGGAGTTAGCGCTGCTGCAAGAGGAGGAAGATTTCATCATCCGCTGCAACCTGGGCCGGGAGGAGATGCGCGACCAGGACATCGAGCGGATGAAACAGATCGCCGCTAAAGAGTACGAGATCGACGGGCAGCGTTATCCCTATTTGAGCGAGGACGAGCGCCGCCATCTCTGCATTCGCCGCGGCACTTTAACCCCGGAAGAGCGCAAAATTATTGAAAGTCATGCCCTGCTGAGTATCAAAATCTTGCGGCAGCTTCCCTTCCCGCGGCAGCTTTCCCACGTGCCGGATTACGCCGGAGGGCATCACGAGCGGTTGGACGGTTCCGGCTATCCCTTCGGCCTGAAGGCGGAGGAGCTACCCTTGCAGGCGCGGATCATGGCCCTGGCAGACGTGTTCGAAGCCCTTACCGCCAAAGACCGCCCCTACAAAGCGCCCATGAAGCTTTCCCGCGCCCTGGAAATCTTGAAGGATATGTGCGAGCGGCGGCATATCGACCGGGAACTTTACGACCTGTTCGTCAGCAGCGGGCTGTACCGCGAATATGCCGAGAGGGAGCTGAGCAAAGAGCAGATCGATGTGGGGTGAAACGAGGGGCGCAGCACAAATTGCACTTCATTTCCCCGAAGGGGAAAAATACCATAGCCCAGGGCAACGCCCTGGGGGCGGGAATCAAAAAATGTTTAAAGCCGCCCTGGGCTATAATCTTGATGCCCTTTCAGGGCTGACATAGACCATTTGTGCAATTTGTGCTGCGCCCTGAAACGAGATGCGTAATAACCAAGCAGCATTGGTAGATCACTTATCACGTTTCACGCCTCGGTTTCTAACGGTTTTTCGCTTTTTATCCCCAAACCGAAGGCAGTGTTGACATGAACATTTACCTCCTGCCGCGCAAGCGCGGGCGCTATATGCTGTTTTCGATGGAATTCCAAGAGCCGGGCGGTGCGCCGGAAGAAGCCGGGCAAGCGCCCGGGGGACAAAAAACATTCTGGCGGCGCTTGAAATCCGGCTACGACGTGCTTACCGAAAAGCGCCGCCGCAGCGAGGCGATTTTAACCCACGCCGCCAAGAGCGCGCGGATTACGCTGCATTACCCGGGGCATCTCTCCGCCGGGGAAGCGAATGGCATCTTCGACGAGCTGCTGGCGGCGCAGATCAAAAAACACAAACGCTGGCTGATCGTGAACGGCGCCTTGCTGCCCCTCAGCGTGTTGTTCAGTATCGTTCCCGGCCCCAATTTGCTGTTAGCCTACCTGGCCTGGCGCACCCTGGCGCATTACCGGGGCAAAAAGGGCGGGGAGAAGGCGCTTTCGGAGTTAGAAATCGTTTTAGCCCCTCAAAATCAACTCTATAGGCTTGATAAATTGATTAACAAGAGAATCAGCTTGAATCGCAAGGGTAAAATCCGGCGAATTGGCGAAAGTTTGGGGATCGAAAGGCTGGATAAACTCTATTAAGATTTTGGCGTGTTGGCGGATATAATGAATTGCTGGATGGTTGAATGGTTCAATGGCTAAGTTTCGCCACTCTCCTGATGAGGCTCCCGATGATTCGGGCGATTCTGCTCTTTATGTGCTTTTCAACGGCTCCTGCGCAGCCTTGCGAATGGTTCCTGCCCATCCGAGCGGAGGATCGCCGTTCCTGGGAAGCGGTGAGATTATCCGGGATCGGGGAGTTCGGGTTGCCGCGCCGGGCGCGCCCGGAGGTTCCGGCGCATCTTCATACCGGGGTGGACATTTTGCGCCCGGGGGAGAATTACCGGGATGAACCGGTTTTCCCGGCAGCCGAAGGAATCGTCATCAGCCTGCGCAGCGACGGCCCTTTTGCCCAGGTAATCGTCGAGCACCGCTGCCCCGGCGGAAATACGGTTTGGACGGTTTACGAACATCTTGCCGGCCTGGCCGTGACGGTCGGCGATACGGTAAGCCCCCATCGTCCCCTGGGGCGTTTTATGAACCGGGAGGAATTGAACCGTTTCGGCTGGCAGTTCGATCACCTGCACTTCGAGATTCTGAGAGAAAAACCCCGCCCCCTGGCTCCCGCTCCCAAAACGCCCTTGCGCCTCTTCACCCCCTACAGCCTGGAGTGTTTTTCCGCAGAAGATCTGCACAAATACTATTTTGACCCCGGGGAATTTTTGGCGTCGCGCTGGAAACGGTTGGAATAATCCGCGATTATGATTCAGCCACTCCCGAAGGAGCAGGCGGTTTCCGCCATTCGGAAAGAGCATCTCCCCGGCACGCTTCCAAAACCTTCTCCGCGTTCGCACGGGCCGCGGCGGCAGCGGTTTCTACCCGGAAGATCGAAGCAGGATCGCGTTTGGATAAGCCGTGCCGGTAGGTTTTATCGTAATAATGCCGCAGCAGTATCTCGATGCTGCCTGCCAGGTCCCCTTTCTCCAGCGCCTCCAGGGCTTTTTGAGTATGCAATCCGCCCATGCGCTCGCGCAGCCGCTCCGTGGCTTCCCGCAGCCCGGCGGGATCGCAGCTTCCGTACTCTTGCAGCAGGCGCTCAACGCGCAATTCCAGGGGCATATCCAGGAAGAGCGCCGGGGCGGCGCGCATCTGCGCCCACAGCGGCTGGGGAAGCATCCGGGAGCCGATTTTCTGGCTTTCGTCTTCTAACCACAGGAGGCGGGAGGGATCGGCGGCGCGCCATTGGAAGGCCAGCTCATTCTCGAATTGCTGCTGGGGCGGCTGGGGCGGCTCCCCTAAGCTGCCGAAGGAGGAACCCTTGTGGCAGGCCAGCGCTTCCAGGTCGATCACCTGCTCGCCCATTTCGCGCAGGTTTTCCAGGATTTCCGATTTGCCGGAACCGGTTCGCCCGCTCAGGATCACAATTTTCCGGGGAATCGCGAAGGTTTGCAGCGCCCAGTTGCGGTAGGCTTTGTACCCGCCTTTCAATAAGAATACATCATACCCGACCTGGTTCAATAGCCAGCCCACGCCGTTGCTGCGCATTCCCCCGCGCCAGCAATGCAGCAGCAGGGTTTTTTCCGCGGTTACTTCCCGCACCGCTTCTACCAGCCGGCGCATTTTGGGGCCGGCGTAGCTCAACCCTTCTAACATGGCCGCTTCCCGGCCAGCCCGGTGGTAGGTGGTTCCTACCAGGGCGCGTTCTTCATCGGAAAACAGGGGAAGGTTGCAAGCGCCGGGCATGTGCCCTTTGGCGAATTCGGCGGGAGTGCGCACGTCGAAAACCGGGAGGCGTTCCCGCAGGGCCATGAATTCGTCAATTGCAATGGTGTCGAGGCCGGGCATCCGCTTCGGGTAGTGATAAATTGTTAATACTGTTTCTTTGTAACTGTTCAGCCTTCAGCTATCAGCCGTCAGCTTTCAGCTTAAAAAATGCTGTACACAGCCCAAAATCGTAAACCCAAACGTGAAGACCATCACAGCAAGTATCCCTGAGAACGCTTTTTGCTGACCGCTGAAGGCTGATAGCTGAATATTAGGGTGACTTTTGCTCCACTGCGGAATTACATTTGCATTTCGTCGAATTGGCGCATCCACTCCGCAGAGGGACGGGCGTTGTTGTCGCTTTTCCAGCGCCCGTCCAATGCGCTTTTCACGGGGGAGTGCATTTCGAAGTGCTGGATCAGCGCCTCGCTCACCAGCACGCCGGTAAACGCTACCAGTTCCCGGGGCAGCTCTTTCAACATTTCCAGCCCGGAGTTCCCCTCTAACAAATAATCGTTGGTCGCCACCCGGTAAATGCGCTCCGGCTCCAGGGGCTTTCCGCCGATTTCCACGCTGACCACCCGCTGGCCGTTGGGCAGGGTCTTGTTGAAAACCACCTTTGCGCCCCCGATGGCCAGTCCCCGGCTGCCCCCGGCCAGTCTTTGCTCTAAAATGCGTTTGATATATTTTCCGTCGGCCTTAAAACTGACGATTTCGTTATCGAAAGGCAGCACTTTGAAAATATCCTCCCGGGTGACCGGCCCCTGGCGCAAATCGGCGCGAATGCCGCCAAAGTTCATAAATGCGAAATCCGCCCCGGCGCGCTCGGCCATCACGTCGCAGATCAGGTTGTTCAGGGGCGATTCTCCCTGGCTGGAGCGCGCCAGGCTGCTGGTTGTTTCCCCGATGACGTCGCGGTAGCCTTGCTCATACAGATCTCTTTTTTTCTGCACGAACTCCGCGGTGGCGCTGTCGGGCCAGAACTGGTCCTGCGCTAACAGCAGCAGGGAGTTTTTATCCGCAGCGTAATCATAACCGGCAATGGAGCGGGTGGGAACGTCGATATAAATGTCCACCCACCCTAAGTTGCCCCCGTTGGCGTAATTTTGCAGGCAGATGGTGTGATTGACCGGGTCTTCCCAGGCTTCCGGGTATCCCTTGTGCAGGTGCCCGCCCAACAGGATATCGATGCCCTTTACAAAGTGGGCGATTTCCATGGCGTTCACGTAGCCGGTCTCCAGGAGGGATTGCAGGGTCTGGGTTTTCAGCGCCTCATAGCCTTCCCGGGGATCGTAAGGGAGGCCGGTGTGCACCAGCGCCGCCACCAGGTCCACCCCCCGGGCGCGCAGTTCATCCACCGCTTTTTGCAGGGTGGTGATTTCGTTGCGGAACTCCAGGCCGCGGATGTTCTCCGGAAAACTCATCTGCTCCGTGCCCGCGGTCGAGACCCCGGTAATGCCGATCTTAAACCCGTCTTTTTCCACAATGGCCCAGGGTTTGACCCATTCCCAGGGAGCGCCGGTTTCTTTATCGTAAATGTTGGCGGACACCCAGGGGAAGCGCGACGCTTTGATCAGCTCGATCAGGTTATCCTTCCCTAAGTCGAAATCGTGGTTGCCGGGAACCACGGCGTCATACTCCATCAGGTTCATGTACTCGATCACCGCTATTCCTTTGGAGAGGGTTCCCACCAGGGTTCCCTGGAAAATATCTCCCGCGTCGATCAGCAAGGTGGAAAACCCCGCCTCCGCTCCTTCCTCGCGCACCTGTTTGATGATGGCGGCTGCGGAGGCCGCCCCGCCCAACAACGGCGGGAATTCCGGGTTCAGGAATTCCGCTTTCTGCGGTACGATTCCCCCGTGAATGTCATTGGTAAAGAATACCGCCAGGCGGTAGGCGTTATCGAATTCTCTCGCGAAAACGGCGGCGCAGAGAAATAAGCCGGCGGCTAAAAAAGTGTTGAATCGTTTCATTTCATTGCTCCCTGTTGATCAGGAAAAATATACGGGCAGGCGGGGAGGAGTGCAAGGGTTTCGTTTTGTAAGCTGAGAAATGATCAGACATCGACGAACGAGATCGCCGGGTAGCGGGTCAATTCCCCAGCGCCCGCTCCGCCAGGCGGCGCAGCAACTCCCGGCTGATTCGTATCTCCGCAGGCGCCCGGCGGACCTCCACCCCGGAACCATTGGGCTGGATGTTGAACGCAAACACGTAATTTTTGCCGGTACTGTCCTCGAACCCCAACTGCCCGAAGCGCAGATCGTTGAAAACCAGCCCCCGCTCATCGCGCATCACCGCGAAGTAGCCTTTGGAAACCCGCATCAGCTCGGAAATCTCCCAATCATTGCGCAGGGGTTCGATGAGGCCGGTGTTGCGGTCGATGGCCTGGAAGGTTACGGTTTTTTCGGAGTCTAACAGGGAGTAATAGCCGCTCAGCGCCCGGTCGCCGCTGATCACTACCGCCCGCCAGAGGATATTATTCAACGGCATCGGGGCAGTCATGAACGAATCATAGCGAATCTGCTGGCGTTCTAAAGACGCTTCAATGACCGAATCCACGTGCAGTTTGTTCACCACAGTCAAGCCTAAGTACGCGGTGCTGAGGCCAATTCCCAGGTAGTTGATGAAACGCCGCCGGGGAGAGGTGCGGCTGAAAAACAGCGTCGCGATCACGCAGGCCAAAAATGGCAGGGTGTACAGCGGATCGATCACGAAAATAGTGTTGAAGGCCACCGGGTAGTTGCTGAAAGGGTAAAAAAGCTGGGTTCCGTAGGTGGTAAAGCTGTCCAGGAGCATGTGCGTAAACAATCCCCAGAAACTCAAATGCGCCCACTGTTTCCACCCTACCCCTTCGTCGCGGTGGATTTTGCTGATGATCCAGCCTAACAGCGGGGCAAACACGATTGCAAAGAGGATCGAGTGCGACAGCCCGCGATGAAAAACCAGCCGCTGCACCGGCTCCATGAAGGCGGCGACGGCTACATCGAGGTCCGGAATGGTGCCCGCGACCGCTCCCCAGAGCAGCGCCTTGTTGCCGGCTTTTTTTCCCAGCACTGCTTCGCCGACCGCGGCGCCGAGGGTAATTTGCGTCAAGGAATCCATTTAGTAATTTCCGGTTTTATTTTCACGTTTACATGCGCTCCGCCTCAAACGGAGAGCATATAAACGTGCTGTGAGGGGCGGAGTTCCCTTGCCGCCCAAAAGGCCGGAATATGCGCCTGCAATTCGGTTTACGCCGGCGCATATTATGCAAATAAGTTTGTATCACATGACACTATCGCAGCAAGACCATTTTCCTTGCCTCTACCTGCTCCCCGGCGCTCAGGCGGTAAATATATATCCCGCTGGCGGCGTCCCCGGCGTTCCAGCTTCGCACGTGCACGCCGGCGTTCAGCGTCTCGTCCACCAGTGTGGCCAGCTCCCGGCCCAGGAGGTCATAGACCTTCAAGGTAACCCGGGCGCGCGCCGGCAGGTCGAAACGGATGGTGGTGCTCGGATTAAAGGGATTGGGATAATTCTGGCCGAGCAGAAAGCGGCGGGGTATTTCCGGCCGGCTGCCATCTTCGATTGCTACCACCCCGCCGGTGGTGGTGCGCAGGATGGCGCCGTCATCCCCCACGATGGTTCCGGTGCTGGCGTCGCTGAAATAGACGGATTCTAAACTTTTATTGGTTTTGCTGTCCTGCTCTTCCCAGGTAACGCCGCCGTCGGTAGTGCGCAGGACAAGCCCATTGCTGCCGACCGCCGCGCCGTGGCTGGCGTCGCCGAAGGAGACTTTTAAGAGAGTGTTGCCTGCGTGATGCTGGGAAATCCAGGCAGCGCCTCCGTTGGTGGTGCGCAGTATCTCGCCATTCGCGTTCACGATCCAGCCGGTGTTGGCGTCGATGAAGCATACCCCATACACGTAAAATGTGGACCCGCTGCTTTGGGGAGTCCAGGTGGCCCCGCCGTCGGTGGTGCGCACAATCGCCCCGCCCACCGCGGTGCCGGTGTTGGCATCCGTAAAATAGACGTCGAAAAGCGGCTGGGTGGTTCCGCTGGTCTGCTGCGTCCAGGTGCTGCCTCCGTCGGTGGTGCGGAAAATGCTCCCGCCGGTACCCACAATCGTGCCGTTATTAACATCGGTAAAATGAACGGCGAAGTGGGCGGTATTAACCCCGGTGGTCTGGCTGAACCAGTCAGCGCCGCCGTCCGTAGTGCGAAAAATGACGCCCGCCGTTCCCACCACGACAGCGGTGTTCGCGTCAATGACGGAAACGCCCCGCAGGGTAATGTTATTCCCCATGTTATGCTGAATCCAGTTGGCCCCGCCGTTGGTGGTGCGCATGATAAGCCCGTTATTGCCTGCCGCAACGCCAAAGTCCGGCCCGCTGAAGGAGACGTCGCGAAGTGGAGTAATCGGCCCGCTGTGCAGGCTGGCCCAGGCGTCGCCGCCGTCGGTGGTGCGCAGCATGGCGCCGTAAGCTCCCACGGCCATTCCATGGTTGGCGTCGATGAATGACACGGCGAACAGCGCGCGGTCAGTGCCGCTAACCTGGGGCGCCCAGGTTGCGCCGCCGTCGGTGGTGCGGATCGTGGCGCCGTTGATTCCCACGGCGGTACCGTTATTTTCCACGTAGCAAACGCTGCGTAGAATTGCACCCACGGGGTAGGATTGGTTGTTCCAATTGGCCCCGCCGTCGGTGGTGCGAAGCATGAATCCCACGCTCGTCACAATTGTGCCGATATCGGCGTCAACAAAAGAGACACTATTGAGTTGAGTCCCCGTGCCGCTTACCTGGCTGGTCCATAAATTTCCGCCGTCGGTGGTGCGAAGAATGGCCCCGCCGTTTCCCACCGCCGTTCCGGTGTTAACGTCGCTGAAGAAAACCCCATAAAGGGGGTTTGTCACCGGGGTGGTTTGGGGATTCCAGGTTGCGCCGCCGTCGGTAGTGTGCATGATGGTTCCCCCCAGCCCCACCGCAGTACCGATATTGGCGTCGCTAAAGGTGACGGCCAGAAGATTGGTCGGCATCTGAGTTTCGATCCAGCTGGCTCCGCCGTCGGTAGTGCGCACCATGGTGACAAAATTTCCCACCGCAACCCCGTGGTTGGGGTCGGTGAAGTCCACCCCGAAGAGCCAGCTTTTGCTGCCGCTTCGCTGGTTGATCCAGGTAGCGCCGCCGTCGGTGGTGCGCAGGATAGTGCCGGCCTCTCCTACCGCCACGGCAGTATTGGCGTCGATTACGGTAAGTGCGGAGAGCTCATTTCCCTGCGGCAGCGGGTTTTGCCAGAACCAGCCGCCTTCCGCGAAAGCTGTCTCTGCGCCGAGCGCAAAGAGAAAACACAAAATGATCCTTTGCATGGTAATTCTCCTGAGTTTAGTTGGACTTGTCGGGGATTAGCATCATGCTCGATTCCGGTGGTAAAAAAAATCCACCCCGGGGCTGCCGGAAATTTTTTTGAATTACTGCCGAGATCTGTTTGGGTTTAATGGGTGATCAGTGAGCGGTCAGGCAAATCCCGCGAGCTATCGGCATTCCGCCGCTTTTATTTTTGGTATCGCGCAGGAAAAGATAACCCCTCATGCGGAAGATGTCAACCGGAAAAGTTACCCTGCGCTCATAATTCAGTCCCCAACTCCTTGAATCAGCGCCCCCCGGGAAGCGGAGAAGATGCGATGGAGCGAGAGGAAGCCGGCTTCCCGATCTTTTCCGTTGAAAGAAACCGGCAAAATCCCTATTTTCGGATTGGTTCGGATTTCATCCTAAATTGAGCAAACACTCACCGGCGAGGTAGAAAATGCTCTTAGAGGACAATAAATCATTGGTTCGACGTTTCTATGAAGAGGTCGTCAACACCGGGAAAGTGGATTTGATTGAAAACTTCATCTCCCCCGAATATACCGAGGTACACGAGGGGAAAAGATACGCCACTGGTATTGAGGGGGCCAAAGCGCATATCCTTGGCGTCCGGCAGACTTACCCGGATCTTCATATTGAGATCGAGCAACAAATTGCCGAAGGAGAATGGGTGGTTAGCTGCATTACCGCAAGAGGAACGCATGAAGGATCGTGGCTGGGCATTGCGCCGACCGGGAAACCGCTGGTTTTTACCGGCGTGAACGTTGACCGCGTGGTTGGCGGCCGCATTGTGGAGCATGGCGGCGCCGCCAACATGCTCGGCCCGTTGTTGGAGATTGGAGCAATCAAAGCAGCGGGCGCAGATTTAGAATAAAACTCGCCGAACAGCCGGCTCAGCGGACGGCGCATACGCCGCGCCGCCGCGGTAGCGAGTGATATATGAAAAATCAATGCAGGGAAGCGAGGGAGAGATGCCGGCCGATCCGGATTCCAGAGGCAAGATTGTGTTTCAGAGAGATTTTTCACCGGTCCACGGTTCAAACCTGAGTGCTATATACTAGGTAAACCCCGCCCAACATCACCAATACCCCGCAGGCGCGTTTGAGGTATAATACATTTGAAGAATCTTCCGACCAGTTCAGGTAACGCTGAACCCACTGGCCGGCCGTTCCCGCCGCCACAATGACGGCAATATGCCCAATCCCAAAAGCCAGCAGCAGGCTATTGGCCTGAAGCAAGCTTTGCCGGGAAACGTGGAATACAATCCCCAGCACCGGGGCCATGTAGGCAAAGGTGCATGGCCCCAACCCGATGCCGAAGATCAAGCCTAACGCCAGGGCGCCGGGCCAGCTTCGCGAGCGGTTTCCCGGTTGGGGAGAAAAACCGCCCCAGTTCAATTTGATCACGTCTAACAGGTACAATCCCACTAGGAAAAAAACTCCCGCCACCAGCCAGTTGCCCCAGGTCCCCACGTCGCCCATCAGCCGCCCCATGGAAGCGGTGATCGCGCCGATGAGGGCGATCGTGACCAGGATGCCGGTCGCAAACACCGTGGACATGGCAAAGGAGCGCCGGGTGGTCGCCTCCCCCCGGCTGGTAATGTAACCGATGATCAGGGGAATGCTGGAAAGATGGCAGGGGCTGAGCAGGATGCTCAACACCCCCCACAAAAACGCCGCGCCCAGCGCCAGTTGAAAGCTGCCTTGCAGGGCGCGGGTCAGTTCGGAAAATAGTTCGGTAATCATTCGCTGCTGCTCAACTGCTGGTTTTGACGGTTAATCCCTGCGCTTGCAAAAAGGCGTCGATCTCTTCTTCGGGAAAGAATCCTTCATGGCGCATAATTTCATTTCCATATTCATCCAAAAATACCTGGGTGGGAATCAAGCGAATGCCAAATTGCTGCGCATAATGCCGCTGATCCGGTTTCCAGACGTCGTAGAAGATCACTTTCACCTGGCCGTCGTATTTTTTCTCGATGGAGGCCATAATCGGCTGCATTTTCCGGCAGGGAATGCAGTTGACCGAGCCAAGTTCCACGAAGGTAATTTTGGCCGGATTTTCTGCTTTTTGGACGGCAACGGATGGCTGCGCCTCCCCCGGGCGGCTGTCCGCCCCGCAGGCCAGCAATAAAAACAGGGAAGTTAATGCGATTGAAATCATCAGGATTCGTTTCATATTACTGCGCCTCCTTTAACCATTGCAGGATTTGTTCGTCTTTGGGAATGATCCCGTTGCTTTTCAATTGTTCATTGATCACCAGGCCGGGGGTGCGCACGATGCCGTAGGCGATCATTTCCGAAATATCGCTGACTTTTTGCACTTCGCCCTCAATCTGATGTGATGTTACCAGCTCGCGCACCTTTTGTTCTAAAGCGCGGCAGCGGGCGCAGCCGGGTCCTAAAACTTTGATAACCATGTCGTTTCCTCCGTAAGTGAATCCGTTTTAAAATTTATTTTCCGATTCTCCTTCTCCACCACTCCATTACTCCATTACTCCAATACTCCCCCCGAAGGGGCAGGCACCCCTCCACTACTCACCTTAAACCATCACTCTCAACCGGAAACCCCTTCTCTTCCCAGCGCCAGAAACCCTCCGCGATAATTACCCGGGTAAATCCGTTGAACACCATGCCCTCCGCGCCGGAACGGGAGACGATGCACAAATGGGTGTTGCAATACACCACGATGCGGGCATCGCCGGGGATTTGGGAAAGCGTTTTGGCGTATTTGGGCGCGGAGACGCTGTCGTAAGGCACGTTGATGGCCCCGGGAATATGCCCGGCGAAAAATTCATCCGCTCCCCGGGCGTCGATGAACAACGCCGATTTTTCCCTGAAAATTCTGAACGCATCGCCGGCGGCAAGCACCGGGATTTCCTTTCCGGCGGCGAGCAATTGGTAAACATTATAACTGCTGTCCAAAAACGCTTCCGCCGGAAAAAATTCTTCGATGAATGGATTGCCCGCGCCACCCGTACCCGGGGTGGCAGGCTTTTCCTGCGCGAGAAGAAAAGACAACCCCGCGCCGGTTAAAAAAAGTATCATCCAAAATTTTTGCATAATAATCTGTTTCCTCTAAATCGCTTCGAAAATCAGTTTGATAGCAATGGCCAGGAGCACCAGGGCGTACAATAGTTTCACCCATTGGGGCTTGACCCTGCCGGACATAAAATTGCCGCCAAGCTGGGAGCCGATGATCACCGCAATCAACACCACGATGGTCAGCGGCCAGTTGAAGCGCCCTTCCGCCATGTGGCCCAGGTAACCGGAGAAAGAAGAGAAGGTGACCACGAAGGCAGTGGTAGCGGCGGCCACTTTGGTCTGGTAACCCATCCACATCAGAATGGAGGCGATGATGAAGCCGCCGCCCAGCCCCAGCATCCCGCCCATAAATCCGGCAAAGGCACCCGCTCCCCCGCCGATGAGGGAGCGCTTTTTCAGCGTCATCATGGTTTCCGGCTCCGGCTGCCGGGCGAACAGGGTCATGCGCAGCGCGGCGATGGCCACTGCAGCGGCAAACAATATCAGCAGGGTTTTGACCGGAACAAATTGCGCCGTGTAAGCGCCAATGGGCGCCGCGATAAAAGCGGCCGCGGCCATGGCCAAACCGCCTTTCCAATCCACCAGTTTGTTGCGGGCGTAGGGGATTAAAGCCAGCAAGGTATTTAAGCCGTTCAGCAACAGCCCCAGGGGAATAGCCACCTCCTTTACCGGAAACCCCGCCCATTTCAGCACCGGCACATAAACCATCCCGCCGCCCAGGCAGTACACCGCATCCGGCTTGCGCTTTTCCATATCGCTGAGCACCGCTTCCAATGCCGGCAGATTGGCGTGTATATCGCTGAAGAGTGCTATTTTCATACGTATTGCTCCTCTAATTTGGTGTATGATAATAAACGGTCATTTGGCTTCGCCGTCATTTGCTGCGCGTCATTCAATTGTCATTTGCCTTCGGCGTCATTTAGTAGCCAATGATAAACGAATGACAGCGAAGCTGAATGACGGGCGAAGTCCAAATGACTTTTTCATCTTTCTTCCTGGCTGCCCACCGCCGCCGTTTCCGCGGCAAAATATTTCCGCTGGAACCACAGCGCCACGTTTACCAGCATGATCAACACCGGCACCTCCACTAACGGGCCGATGACCGTGGCAAACGCCGCCGGGGAGTTGATGCCGAATACCGCGATGGCCACGGCGATGGCCAGCTCGAAATCGTTGCTGCCGGCGGTGAAGGCTACCGTGGTGGTTTTGGCGTAGGAGGTTCCGATGCGTTTCGCTAAGAAAAAGGTAACAAAAAACATGAACGCAAAATAGATGGTGTAGGGAATCGCCACCCGGATGACGTCCAGCGGCAGTTCGATGATCTTTTCCCCCTTCAGGGAGAACATCACAAAAATAGTAAAGAGCAAGGCAATGGGGGTCAACAGGGAGATTTTGGGAATGAAACGCTTGAAATACCATTCATCGCCTTTGGTTTTGCGCAGGATGGCGCTGGACAGCAAACCTGCAAGAAAGGGAATGCCCAGGTAAATCAGCACAGTGACGGCGATTTCCCCGATGGAGACATCGACAATCGCCCCGCTCAGCCCGAACAAGGGCGGCAGGATGGTGATGAACACGTAGGCGTACACCGAATAGAGAAACACCTGGAAAATGGCGTTGAATGCCACCAGGCCGGCAGCTAATTCCGAGTCGCCTTTGGCCAGGTCGTTCCATACCAGCACCATGGCGATGCAGCGCGCCAGGCCCACCAAAATTACCCCTACCATCATCTCCGGCTTATCCGGCAGCAGGATGATTGCCAGGATGAACATCACCAGCGGGCCGACGATCCAGTTTTGCACCAGGGAGATGGCGAGCAGGCGCAGGTTGCGGAAAACTTTCGGGAGTTGCTCATAGCGAACTTTTGCCAGGGGCGGGTACATCATCAGGATTAACCCGATGGCGATGGGAATGTTGGTGGTGCCCACGGCCATGGTGTCCCAGAAACCGGCGATGGCCGGCGCCAGGTATCCCAGGAACACCCCGGCGAACATGGTCAGAAAAATCCACAGGGTTAAATATCGGTCGAAAAAAGACAATCGTTTGGAGATGGCTGGCATGGTTGTGTCCTTCTAGCGGTTAATTGTTTGTTCTTAACATAATGCGTAAAACGTAATGCGTAAAACAACAGAATACGCAATACGCCCACCAGTTACGCATTACGTTTTACGTATTACGCTCTACTTATTCGCATCCGCCAGCCAGTGCGCCAGGGTATGCTTGGTGGGAATTTTGCCCATACTCAGCACCTTGCCGTTCACGATCAGGGCCGGGGTCATAAAAACGCCGAGGTCGGCAAACTTCTTCACGTCGGTGACTTTTTCGATGTTGGCGTCGAGGTTTTGCTCGGCGGCCACGTTAAAGCAGAGTTTCTCCAATGTCTCGCAGTTGATGCAGCCGGGCCCCACAACTTGAATATGCAACATGGTCAATACTCCTTTGGTTTGATTTTATCATTATAAAACTGCTGAAAACGCTCCCGGATTTCATCGCGGATGCGGCGGAATTCGAAGAGAATTTCTTCCTCGCTGCCCCTCGCCTCGGCGGGATCGTCAAAACCAAGGTGCAGGGTTTCCTTCACATCGCCCATGAACACCGGGCAGGTTTCTCTGGCGTTGTCGCACACGGTGATGACGTAATCGAACGCTCTATCCAGGAACCGGTCCACGTTCTTGGGATACCCGCCGCCGATGTCGATGCCGAGCTCCTGCATCACCTGAATCGCCTTCGGATGCACTCGCGAAGAGGGGTTGGTTCCCGCCGAATGCACCTCCAGCGCGTGATCGAATGATTTCAGAAATCCCTCCGCCATCTGGCTGCGGCAGGAATTCCCGGTGCATAAAATCAATATATTGGGCATCGTTTTCTCCTCTGTTTATTGAATGAATACAAACCCGGAGTGCAAAGCTGAAGCTTTGCACTTTTCCTTCGGGTAATTCCGTGCAGCTTGCAAAACTGAAGTTTTGCTCCAAAGGAGCCACCTTGAGGCATTCCTAAAAAATCGCTCCGTACACCAGTCCGCTGAGGGTGGCCATGAGCACCACCAGGGATATGAATACCACGGTTTTCTGCGTTCCGATGATGCTGCGAATCACCAACATATTGGGCAGAGAAAGCGCCGGGCCGGCTAACAGCAGCGCCAGCGCGGGGCCTTTTCCCATCCCGCTGTTGATCAATCCCTGCAAGATGGGCACTTCCGTCAGGGTGGCGAAATACATGAACGCGCCCACAATCGCGGCGAAAAAATTGGCGAACAGGGAATTGCCGCCCACCACCCCGGAAATCCAGTGATTGGGAATGACGCCCTGCCCGCCTTCTGCGGTGCCCAGCAAAAATCCGGCAACCAGAACCCCGGCGCCTAAAAGCGGCATGATCTGTTTGGTGAAATCCCAGGACTGGTGCATCCAGTCCTGCGGCTCCCCCGGTGAGACGGAAATGATAACGCTGAGCGCGATGACGCCCACCGTAAACGGAATCAGCGGGTTATGGGAAAACAGCGCCACAGAAGCCGCGACCGGCAGTGCGCCCAACCCCACCAGCCAGAGTTTGATTTTCAGGATATAATGCAGGGAAAAGGCCAGCAGCAATGCCGCGATTCCCACCAGCCACCATTTGATTTGATAGATTTGATAAAAAAGCCCGCTTTGGGTATCCGGTTTTCCCCAGGTGGCAAAAATCAGCATGGTCACCAGCACAAAAAAGTGAAATACGGTTTGCCAGAGCGGTCGCGCGTCCGGGTCTTCCGGCATGGCCAACTGCCCGGCAACTTTCGCCGCCTCCTCTTTGCGGTAGATATAGTGCATCGCCAGACCGATGACCACGCTGAACAACACTGCGCCGGCTACCCGGGCAACGCCCAATTCCAACCCTAAGATACGGGCGGTAAGGATAATCGCTAAGATATTGATCGCCGGGCCGGAGTAGAGGAAGGCAATGGCCGGTCCCAGCCCAGCCCCGCGTTTGTGAATGCCTGAAAATAGCGGCAGCACCGTGCAGGAGCACACCGCTAAAATGGTTCCCGACACCGAGGCCACTGTGTAAGACAACCACTTCTTCGCCGCCGCGCCAAAATATTTAATTACCGCCGCCTGGCTGACGAATACCGCGATGGCCCCGGCAATAAAAAACGCCGGAACCAGGCAGAGCAGCACGTGCTCCTGCGCGTACCACTTTACCAGGGCAAATGCGGACAGGAGCGCCTCCTGAAAGCGAGCGTCGCCGAGGGGTAAAAAATACGCCAGCAGGAAAAATCCTGAAATCCACAGGAAAGTTTTGTACTCTTCGCGCCAGTTCATGTTTATATCCTTTTGGGGGAGTGCAAAGTTTCAGCTTTGCAGGGTTCTTCGGCTCCCGGCAAAGCTGAAGCTTTGCACTCCTTGTTTCGCCAATCAACGAAATGAATAGGGCAAAAAAATTTTCTGCGCTACACCCCGCAAATGGCGTTGCGGTCCACCGATTTCACTTTTTCGGCGTCCTGCCGGATGATGGCGTCATCGGGCAGCCATTTTTCCAGCAGGGGCAGCAGCTTGCTGACGTGGGGGTCGGCGGCGGGGTGGTTCAAGTAGTAATTCACCCATTTGCCATCCTTTTCGTCGAGAATGAGATCGCTGTCCCGTAAAATGGAGAGGTGTTTGGATACGGTGGAAGTCGCTAATTGCAATACCTCGGTAATCTCGCAGACGCACAGGGGCCGGATTTGCAGCATCTTGATGATGCGCAGCCGGTTGGGATCGGACAGGGCTTTGAAAATTTTGACCACCTCGCGCATTTTGCGTCTTTCATTTCGTTGATTAGCGAAATATATTTCTACTTATCGGAAAGCGCAAGGATTAAAAAAACGCACAGCGCAACCGGAATCCTTATTCGTATCCGGTCTCACTGCTGCGCCGGCGCTATTACCACTTCCGCCAGCACCGGAAAATGATCCGAGGCCCAACCTTCCTCCCAACGCTCCGCTAAAATGCCGTGCCGGAGCACTCTCAGTTGCGGTTTCACAAATATATAGTCAATCCGGCCCGGTGTGGGAGTGGGATTGAAACCGTTAAAAGTCGCCAGGGGACCGTGGTGGGCTGTTTGGGACAAATACCGGCAATCGAAAATTCGTTTTTGCGGATCGGCCGTCGCGCTTCGCCCGCTCAGGATGCGGTACACTTCCGAATCCTCCCGGGCGTTAAAATCGCCGCAGATCACCGCGGGAAAGTCCCCGGCGATCTCGGCAATCTTCGCCAGCAGCAATTTGGCGCTCTCCACCCGGGCGGTATCCCCGGCGTGATCGAAGTGGGTGTTGAAGAGGTAAAAAACCGCCCCGGAAACCTTCTCCCGGAATTTTCCCCAGGTGACCACGCGGTTGCAAGCGGCATCCCACCCGAGTTTTCCGGCGACCATGGGGGTTTCCGAGAGCCAGAAAGTGGATTGCGCCAGCACTTCAACGCGCTCCAGGCGATAAAACACCGGGGAGAATTCCCCCGCTTCTTTGCCATCGTCGCGCCCCACCCCGAACCAGCCGTATTCCGGCAGCGCCTCTGCCAGATAATCGATTTGGGATTTCAGCGCCTCCTGCATTCCCACAATGTCCGCCCCGTGAAAACGCACCGTGCTCGCCACCCGTTCCTTGCGATTCGCCCAGGCGTTGGCGCCGTCCGCGGGATTGTCGAAACGAATGTTGAAGGTCATTACCCGCAGGGAATTGCTCCCCTGTTCGATGTTTGGCGGATCGCCGGAGCGCGGCGGGCTTCCTGCGGCAACGGTGAAAAAAAGAAGCGCCGACAGGCAAGCCGGG
The DNA here is from genome assembly GCA_013360445.1 of Calditrichaceae bacterium. Lineage (GTDB taxonomy): Bacteria > Calditrichota > Calditrichia > RBG-13-44-9 > J075 > JABWBP01. Next base: position 30,879 of record JABWBP010000004.1, read on the forward strand.
ATTAATATGTGATGAAAGTTTGGCATGGGGGGGGGGGTTGGTTTCCTCCGTTTTGTTTAAGGTCTTTAGCCCGCGCTTATTCGATTTTGATTTTCCAGATCGAATACCCTCCCTTTCCGCCGTTTTCTAAGCAGTCAACCCGGAGGTATTGCGCTGAGAGATTTTGAAGAGGGATTTTGAGGATTTGTGATTCGGAAGCGCTGATCCTGCGGAACAGGTTCCAGCGCCGGTTGTCATCCGAGGTATGGATCTCCACCGAGCGGGGAAAGACCACGTCGCCGGCGACGATCAGTTGGTGAAGTTGAATGCGCTTCCCCAAATCCATCCGGATCCATTGCGGTTTTTGAATGCGCCCGCCCCAGTGGATTTCCAGGCTTCCATTGCCGGGATCGTGAATTTCGCCGGAAGAGCTTTGCAGGTGGGCGATATAGGGAGAGGATGGGGAAATTTTTTGCCGGATTTCCCGCTGGTATGCGCCCTGTTCCGCATAGTGAGCGAGCAAATTGCGAAAATATTGCTCCGCCGCCGGATCGTAGCGCCGTCTGTAAAGTTCCGGGAAAGAGGCTTCCGGCCGCTCTGACGATTGCAGCCCGGCAGGGAGCAGCCGTCCGCGCACCTGAATCCGCGAAATAACCACCCAGCCTTTTCCGCGGGGAATTTCCATTACTGCCGGGACCCGTAGAGAGAGATGGCAGCGGGCCGGCGCGTTATAAGGCGCGGTCGGGCGCACGTTGTGCCGGCTGACGATTTCCCCCCCCAATCCGCCGTTGAACATCCGCAAATGCTCCGGCTCGATTCCATTCCACAGGAAATGGGAGGGATTCTCCGGAAAAACGTAAGAATCATACCCCCCGCGCTCTTCATCCCGCCGCGGTTGAACCACAAGGTCCAAATCTTTTAAAAGCGGAAAACGCGCTTCCGAAGCTGCTCCTGATTCCGGCTCCTGCACGATTACCACCCCGCCGTTTTCCACAAAATGCGTCAATCGGCGAACGGCCGCGGAATCCAGCCCGGCAATGGCGCTGCCGTTGATGAGCACCAGCCGGGCGTTCTCAATCCCTTCCGCCAGGGAGCGCGGCGCAACGCCGGATTTTTCCAGAAACCGTTGAATTTCCTGCGAAGGATCGTTATCCAGTAATACCAGCGAAGGTAATTTCCCTACAAGCGACCATTCAACCGGCGCAAAAACGAAAACCGGTTTCTCACTGCGGGCGATTTCCGCCCCTTGCTTATTAAGAATACCGGCGCGCAGGGTATAATTCCCCGGTTTGGGCGGAAACGCCAACTTCAGGGGAAGGACGCGATGCTCCCCGTCTTCCAGGGAAAAGATTTCCTCAATAATCGGAAGGGCTTCACCGGGCAAAAATTCTACCTGAACGCGAACGGTTTGCTCCGACCCGGTATCATTGAACAAATAGATGTTTATCGCCCGCTGCTCCCCGGCTAAAAAGTGGCGATCCCACAATTCGATGCTAACGCCCAGGGGTGAAAAAGCGTTCTTCAACGCCGCCAGAACGGGCTTCGGCTTCAATTCCGCCAGTTTTCCTGAGAACCAGTTGGCGGTCATGCCGCCGTCGCAGCTCAAATACACAAAGGGCATGATCCCGTCGATATCCAGCCTCCGCCACAACTCGGTCAGCTCGGAAATCAGGAAAGCCTGGTGGGTTAGCAGCATCTCTTTGGCGGGATTGCGCCCCAGCCAGCGTTCCATTACGATTTGCGTCAGCGGCGTGGGGTTCCCCGCGCTGTCTAACCACCACCAGTTGTATTCGTTGACCATCACCGGCGTGCTGCTGTTCTGCAAATCGAAAATAGAGCGGGAATAACCGAACTTCTCCCCGTTCAGCACCGGGCCCAGGGAGTAGATATAGGGATGGTCTTCCCCGAAATCCACCATCTCCCAGGGACGGGTGGGATCGATTTCCGCTTTCAGCCGGGGAACGATCTCTTTGGTAATGCAGGAATCTTCCGATTCGTTCAGGGGATCCCAGATGATAATGCTGGGGTGATGCCCATGCTCCTTCAGCCAGGCGCGGAATTCTTTTTCGATCTGCTCCGCCGTTCCGGTGCTGGTCCAGAACATCCATTCATCCTGCAAAAGAATGCCGTATTCATCTGCGAGGTCGTACCAGCGGTTGTAGGCTCTTCCCAGGTGGAAGCGGAAGAAGCACATATTGTGCTCGCGAGGAATGTCGATAAACGCTTTTTTTACCCATTCCATGTCCCAGGGCAGGGCGCCGCGCCGGGGATCGTTGAGCAGGCGGTGAAAAGGGATATTGCCGCCTAACAGCCGGCGGCGTTTTCCGTTGAGGTAAAAATGCCGCCCGCGAACCTCGAAGCGGCGCATTCCGAAGGTAAGCTCCCGTTGATGGCAAACCTGCTCCCGGTGTACCAATGATACTTCCAGGACATATAAGAACGGGTTTTCCGGCGACCAGGGAGTGAAATCCGGCAACGCTATTTCCGAATCCAGCGCCGCGGTCGATCGGGCGGGTACCTGAAGGTTAAAAGGCGGGCAGGTTGTTGCGATGCGATCGTTTTTCTTTTCCCTGACGCGGTACTGCACCGCAAAAAGCTGCTCTTTTTCAGAAAAATTTTCAATCTCCGAATGCAGGCGGATCTTACCCTCGGCGAGATCGGGAATGATGCGGGTCCATTCCACCCGCCCCGTACCGTAGAGGTGCAGCCACACGTCTCCCCAGATGCCGGGAATCCAGGCGATCTTTTCGAAATCCTGCCCCGCTGCGGCATGTTCCGGCAGGGTATGCTTCGCGCCGACCCGCACTAACAGTTCGTTCTCGCCGGCGCTGTTGATAAATGGAGTCAGGTCGAACTCCTGGCTGGTGTAACAGGGGATATCGCCGCCGATTTTATGGTTATTCAACCAGATTTCGGTTCCGTATTGCACCTGCTCCAGTTGCAGGTAAACTTTTTCGAACTGCACCTGATCCGGCAGGCTAAAAACAGTGCGATACCAAAAATAATCGTATTTCTCCCAGGATAATTCCGGTTCGGCTGCATCGACCAACGCCGGGACCGGGACGCTGCGGGGAAGATCCCGTGGTTTTTTTTCACCCGGGGCAATTTCCCAGACGCCGTTCAGGCTGATTTTTTGATAACTCACCTGATTCCTCTCTCAAATATCAGCGTAGCAGCAGCATTTTACGGGTTATCGCGGATTCCCGGGAACGCAGCCGGTAGTAATAAATTCCCGAAGGTAAATTCCCGGCAGTAAAGCGCGCCTCTTGCTCGCCTGCGGCCAGAAACTTCTCACCATAGATTTGCTGCACCTTTTGCCCCAGGGTATTAAAAATCTCCAGGGTTATTTTGCCGGATTTGGGCAGGCGAAAGCGAATCACCGTCTCCCCGTTGAAAGGGTTAGGATAATTTTGCTGCAATTCGAGTCGCCCCGGGATGGATCCCTCCTGAGGATCAATCCCGGTGGAACTAAAACCCAGCGCCGCCATCATCCCCGGAATTTCCGGATTAGACATGAAAAGATTCCACAACAATTGAGAGCGGTAATTTTCGATCATCACGATAATCGGCCCCTGGTCGATGGCGATGTAGCTGCCGGCAAACCAGTTCTGATTCAAATTGAAGGCGTCTTTGAAGCCGTACTGCCCCCACAGGGAAGCGCCCAGGGTGTAGTAAAAATACTCCATCGCCGCGATGGATTCATCGGGGGTGTAGGGCATGGAGCTGAGCGCCGCCGATGGGGTGATGGTTCCGTTGTCCACTCCCCAGATGTTGTAGGGCGCGTGGGCGCTGTAGCCCCAGGGATCATCGCTGGCGGTAAGCCCCCAGCATAAGGAATCGTAACCGCTATGCCCGAGGGGATTGTCGATGCTGTAAGCGTGATGGATCAGGGCGATGTTGCGGCTGTTATCGAAGTAATTAGTGTAACCGTCGGCTTTATCGCGGGGATCGAAGCCTAAAAAAGAGTAATGGGTGAAGAAAAGCGGCCCTCCGTAATCCGGCCCCACCCACTGGGTAAATCCGTAAAATGTCTTTCCGTTCAAGTAGGGATACGCGCCGGTGCGCGCCCAGCCGATGTGATAGCAGCTTGGGGGAACCGGGTGAGTGGGCGAGGCCACCGCTAACAGGTACACGATCATCGCCTCGTTGTAACCGCGAATCTGCATGTTCATCTGCCAGCCGTAGTTGGGCGACCAGTGCCAGTACAGCGAAGTTCCGTTGAGATAGCGGCGATACCAGTCCCATTCCACCTCTTCCCACAACTGGGTAGCGCGTGCGCGGATCTCGGTTTCTACGGAGTCGCTGCCGGTGTAATACTGCCGCACCGTAAGCAGCCCCTGCACCAGGTAAGAAGTTTCCACCAGGTCCCCGCCGTTGTCGTACTGGCTGAAGGGGATAGTCTGCCCGGTGGAGCCGTTGATCCAGTGCGCCCAGGCCCCGTGGTAGCGGATGGCGTTATTTTGCAGAAAGCGGATGATCTTCAGGGTGCGGGCGGCGGCGGCTTGCCGGGCAACAAACCCCCGCTCCGCACCGGCAATCAGCGCCATCAGCCCGAAACCGGTGCCCCCGCTGGCGCAGACGTCGCCGGAGTTGAGGCGCTCCCGCGCCATGCCGCTTACCGGGTGGCCGTAATCGTAAAAATAACGGAAGGTTGCTTCCTGAACCGAGGTGAGCAGCTCTTCGGTGCTCATGGCATGGGAGGTTGCCGCCGCCGTATCGGATGGCGCGGATTCATTCAAATTGGCGCCAACGGCAGTAAGGTAGTAATAATAAGTCTGATTATTCCGCCCGAAGAAATCACTGTAAACCGGATCTGGGTGAGGCGCAGCATTGAGGCGGGCAAATGGCCCATTTTGCGATTCGGAACGGTAAATGAAAAAACCTTCGACATCCGAATCGCCGGGAACATTCCAGGCCAGGTCGATTCTGCTGTCGTGGCCGGCGGCGGAGAGACCCGCCGGTATATCAGAGTGCTCCCTTCTGACAAGGTTCGGAGCCTGAGCAAAGGCAATATCGAAAGCGCCCAGAAATGTGAGTAAAAGCAGCCATTTTTGCATGGTATTTTCTCCATAACTGTAAGACCGGCATCTCTGTCGGTCGCTCTTGTCAACGGCAAACTAAAGTTTGCCACTCCTGATCTCAAACCGCGCCTCCTGCACCTCTACAGAATTCCCTCCCAGGAACACTTTGAAAAATCCCGGCTCCACCACCCATTGCATCTCCTGATTGTAAAACGCCAGATCCTCGAAGGTGAGTTGGAAGGTTACGGTTTGGGTTTCCCCCGGTTCAAGATGAATGCGCCGGAAACCGCGCAATTGTTTCACCGGGCGGGTCACGCTGGCCACTTCATCCTGAATATAAAACTGCACCACCTCGTCGCCGGGGCGTTTGCCGGTGTTGGTTACGTTCACTTCTACCGTGAGAGTGTCAATAAACTCCATCTCCGGGACGCTGAGGCGGGGAGCGCCATATTCAAACGTGGTGTAACTCAACCCGTAGCCGAAGGGGTAGAGCGGGGTGAAGGGCAAATCCAGGTATTGAGAGGTGTAATGTTCCCCTGCTATTGGGGGGCGGCCGGTGTTTTTATGATTATAGTAAATAGGGATTTGCCCTGCCGAACGGGGAAAGGTCGCCGGGAGTTTGCCGCCGGGATTATAATCGCCGAATAAAACATCTGCCGCCGCGGGGCCGGTCTGCACCCCCAGAAACCAGGTTTCCAGGATAGCGGGCACATTCTCTGCTCCGAAGGAGCCTTCGACCAGCCAGTTGATAGAGAGCGGGCGGCCGTTCATCAGCACCACCACCAACGGCTTTCCCACGGCATGAATGGCCCTGGCGAGCGCCTCCTGCTCTCCCGGAAGATCGAGGCTGGCGCGGTTGGAGGCTTCGCCGGACATCCCCGCGGTTTCCCCTAACACCAGGATCACCGCTTCGGCAGACTTTGCGGCCTGAATCGCCCGGGCAAATCCGCCCCTGTCGGTAAAAGTTTTCTTATCATACCCCTCCGCGTACAGTATTTTGGCAGAGGCCGGCAACGCACGTTCGATTCCCTCTAACAGCGTCACCACGTCTGCGGTGTCCCCCGCGCCGCTCCAGGGGCCTAAAGAGGAGCGGCGATCATCCGCCAGCGCTCCGATAACCGCCAGGGTTTTCAGGTTTTTGGAGAGCGGCAGAATTTCCTTTTCATTTTTCAGCAGCACGATGGATTTACGCGCCATTTCCCGCGCAGCGGCGAGATGCTCCGGCGTCAACAAAGAAGTTTTTTCCCGCTCCGCATCGTGGTAGCGGTAAGGATCGTCGAACAAACCTAAGCGGTATTTGGCTTCCAGCACCCGCCGCACCGCCTGATCGACCAGCGCTTCATCCAGTTTCCCCTGGCGCACCAATTCCTCCAAATCATTCCCATAGATGCCGCTGACCATGTCGATATCCACCCCGGCGGCCAATGCCAGAACGCCCGCTTCGGCGCGGTTGGCGGCCACCCCGTGGGGTTGCAGCTCCGCAACGGCGGTATAATCGCTAACCACTAACCCGGTAAAGCCCCATTCCCCCCGCAAAATATCGTTGATCATCCATCCGTTGGCGGTCATGGGAACGCCGTTGACTTCGTTGAACGCGCTCATAATCGAACCGGCGCCGGCCTGCACCGCGGCGCGGAAAGGCTCCAGGTAAATTTCCCGCAGGGTGCGCTCGGAAAGCTCCACGGTGTTGTAATCGCGGCCGCCCTCTGCGCCGCCGTAAGCGGCAAAATGCTTGGCGCAGGCCAGCAGGGTATTCGGCGCGCTCAAATCACCCCCCCGGGAGAATCCGCGCACCCGCGCCGCCGCCATTACCGAGCCGAGATAGGGATCTTCCCCGGAACCCTCCACGATCCGCCCCCAGCGGGGATCGCGGGCGATGTCCACCATCGGGGCGAAGGTCCAGTGCAGACCCATGGCGCTTGCCTCAATCGCGGCGATGCGGGCGGAGCGCTCCACTGCTGCGGGGTCCCAACTGCCGGCTTCCGCCAGGGGAACCGGAAAAGTGGTGCGCCAGCCGTGGATTACGTCCTCGGCAAAGAGCAGGGGAATTTTCAAGCGCGATTCTTCTACCGCAAGGCGCTGCAATTCCCGGGTATGCCCCACCCCGGCGATCCCCAGGAACGAGCCTACCCGTCCTTCGCGGATGTATTGGCGGTACTGTTCCTTCACCGTATCATCCCGCCAGCTCCAGCGGTACTGGGCAAGCTGGCCGAGTTTTTCTTCCAGGGTCATGTGCGATAGCAGCCTGTTTATCAATTCTTGCATATTTGCCGCGCTGCTTGCCGCGGGGGCATTTCCACTTTCAGCGGTTTGGGCAAAAAAATTCCTGAATCCCGGAAGTAAAAGAATGAGAATGATCAAGATTAGAGTTCTGTGCGGGTTCATTGTCGTTTCACTTTAGGGCTTTCGCCCTTTTTATTGTACCACTGAACGCTAATGTGTTTCAATAACTCTGTGCGCTCAGTTGGGTACATTATTTTTTTCTGGCTCCCTGGTGGTTAAAAATGAGCGCCAGGCCTGAGTAGCGGTTTTATGCCGTAGGCATGGCTACGCCAAAAGTTGTCGCGAAGGCTCCCCCAAGGTGGTGGCTTACGCCAAAAGACACAAAAAAATCACGAAAAATATCAAAAATCTTAGTGAAATCCTGGTTACGGTTTTTTCCGGAATTCCAACACCTCCAGACCTTTGCGGATCACCGGGTCCTGCATCATCAGTTTCCAGACCAGCCCGCTGCGGTAATTTTCGATCATGATCACGATCGGCCCCTGGTCGATGCCTAAGTAATCCTGCCCCCACCATTCTGCGGTGGGATTGAAGCCGTCGCGGAAACCGTAGGGGCCCCATAGCCCTTTTTCCCCATAGCGTTCATACATGGCCTTCAACGTGGGCAAGACGATCTCCGGGGCAAACGCGATGGAGCTGGCGGAAGCGGTGGGCGCGATGGTTCCGTCGTCGAAAAACACCAGATCCGGCCCGCTGCTGCCCCGCCCGGCGTACCCCAGGAAAGAGTGTTTCGCAGTATTGTATGCTTCTCCCGGTCCGTCGCAGGCGGTCAAGCCCCAGATCAGCGAATCGTACCCGGCCCAGCCGCGGGGATTCTCGATGGCGTAATGCCACTGGGTGAGGGTCGCCCGGCGGGAGTTCTCGAAATAATCGATCCCTTTTTCCCGCCCGAAATCATCCCACAGTCCCCGGAAATCCACGAACATCTGCGACCACTGGTGCCCGAACAGCGGGGGAAACACCGCGTGCGCCAGCGCCGGGTAAGGTTCCCGCCAATCGTAATGGCCAAGCCATTGTTGATACGCTTTGGTTGCGCCCTGGTAATTGCTCCCCGCGGCGATCACGTAAATCAGCAGCGCCTCATTATACCCAACCCAGCCCATGTGATGAAATCCCTCTTCAGGTCTCCAGCCCATGGTAATGGTGGAAGCATATTTGCCGCTGTCGGGCATGGTCATCCAGTCCCACTTTACCCGCCGGGTGAGGGAGTCTGCCAACATGCGGATTTCCTGCTCCTCGGGGTTTTCGCGGTTAAAATATTGGGCGGCGAAGCGAATTCCGGCGATCAGCCAGCCGGTGTCCACCGTGGAGAGTTCGCAGTTCCACACCCGCTTGCCGGTTTTCATGTCGAGGAAGTGGTAATAAAATCCCTGGTAGCCGGCGGCCAGGGGATCGGCGCTTTGCTCCGCACGCCAGAAAAAGCGCAGCGCGGTGAGGGTGCGCCAGGCAGCGTCTTCCCGGGGAATCCATTTTCGCTCCGCCCCAATTGCCCAGGCCGGGAAGGCAAATCCCACTGCAGCGATGCTGGCGGGGGAATCTTCCGTGGAGCGGTCTTTTACCAGCCCGTTGGCGGGGTTGGTTTCGTGGATGAAATAGAGGAAGCTGCGGCGCTGCAGGGTATCGAGGAAGGCGGTGTCCGCCGCCGCCGGGGTATATTCCGAAAGCGGTCGAGCGGATTGCTTGCGCTCGCAATTGAACAAGCAAACCGCCATTATCAAAATAAAGATAATTTGCTTTGCCACGATAGAATATTTCCTTTCCCCTGTTTGGGTAGATGGGTTGAAAAAAGAGCGCCCTTCCGGCAATCCGGGATGGTGCTCCTTTTTTTATTCCAATACGATCTTTACTTCGTAGCTACCCGGCGGTTGAGGCACAACCAAGTTACCCGGAAGTTTTTTGCCGTTCAAGAAAATTTCTTTCACCCCGCCGGTTTTCCCATGCGGATTTTCGATGGTAATATGGTAAATCGCGCCGCGAAACGGGCGCACTACTTTCACCCGCGGCCACTGCGCGGGAATGCAGGGATCAATTTGCAACCCCTCCGGCAGCGCCCGCAATCCGCAAATCTCCTCAAAGGCGATGGTGAACAGCCACCCGGCGGAGCCGGTGTACCAGCTCCACCCGGCGCGACCGTAGTAGCCGGAATCCCGCCCGTCGCTGTTGCCGGGCAGGGCGTAGGGTTCCGCCACGTAACGGTCGGCGTCCCTTTGGGCGTGGAGAATGGGGTTGAGCTTGTGGAAAATGCGCAGGGCGTCCTCCGCCCGGCCCAACCGCGCCAGTGCGGTAACGCTCCAGGCAGCGGCGTGGGTGTACACCCCGCCGTTTTCCCGCAGGCCCGGCGCGTAGCGGGTAATGTAGCCGATGTATTTATCCGGTTTGTGGTAAGCGGGATGAAAAAGCTGCATCCCGGTATCGCATTCTAAGTATTTCAGCATGGCGTCGGCGATTTGCTCCCGGCGCTTTTCACCGGCCACTTCGTGGATGATCGCCCAGGTCTGGGAGTTTAGATAAATTTGATTTTCCTCGTTGGAAGGATCGCCCATGGGGGTTCCGTCGTCTTTGGTGGCGCAGATGTACCATTGCCCGTTCCAGGCGTGGGCGTTCAGCGCCTCCTTCAGCTTTGCGGCGCGCTCGCGGTAGGTTTTGGCTAATTCCGGCTGGGGAAGGGGGCTGCGTTTTTCTAAAATCTCCGCCCACTGCGCTAAAATGCCGTAAAGGAACATGCCCAGCCAGACGCTCTCGCCTTTCCAATCCAGCCCCACGGCGCTGAAACCGTCGCACCAGTCGCCGGCGCCCATCAGCGGCAGGCCGCGCTCGCTGAAGCGTCCCAGCACCACCTCAATGGCGCGGGTGCAATGCTCTTGCAGGGTTCCCTCGCCCGCATCGTAGTAGGGAATCGCCTCTTGCAGCGCCTCGTAGTCCCCGGTTTCGTTGAAATAGCGGTTGAGCATGAAGGGCAGCCAGAGGAGGTCGTCGGTCATATCCGTGGGCAACCCGATTTCGGTGAGGGGATGCCACCAGTGCAGCACGGTTCCTTTGTGGAATTGATGACGGGCGTTCAGCCGGGCGTGTTCTAACATCCGCGGCGGATCGTGCAGCAGCCAGATCTGGCTGGACTGCATCTGGTCGCGGAAACCGTAAGCGCCGGATTGCTGGTAATAGCCGGTGCGCCCCCACAGGTGCGCGGAGATGGTCTGGTATTTCAGCCACACATTCACCAACAGGTCGAAAGCGGGATCAGGAGTTTCCACTCGCGCCTGCCCGGTCAGTTCTTTCCAGAATGCTTTCACCTTCTCCAATTCTGCGCGGGCGGCGGATTCATCAGCGTATTTGCGAATGAAGAGGGCAGCCTGTTCTCCCCCAGGGAAAGGGCGGCCTCCTGCCACAAAATCTGCTCCGGCCTGTTTGTCGATCTGGCCGAGCAAGAAGATTACAGTTTTTTCTTCCCCAGGGGAGAGAGAGACATTTGCCGCCAGGGAAGCGGCGGGATCCTCGAAGCGCCCGGATGCCCCGCTGAATTCCCCATTGCGAATGCCTTTGGGATTGTGATACCCCCCGTGGCGGCCGATCAGCTTATCTTTGGAAGTATCCCACCCGGCCGGCGCTTCGCCCAGGGCGTGGAAGCCGAGATAGGGCCAGTCGGTGTTCCAGTGGCCGCGTTCCGTGGGCACTTCCCAGAGCGCTTTGGCGGCGATGATGGCATTCAACCCGGCGTTGTATCGGGTGTCGATGAACAGTTTGTGAAATTCGCGGTGGTTGTCCGGGGCGGCGCCGAGGTTCCATTCGAAATAGGAGGCTAATTGCAATCGCCGCGATTGCGCCCCGCGATTGCGCAGGGTGACAATCCAGATTTCCACCGGGTCGTCTTTGGCGGCGAAGAGCGTCCATTCACTTTCCAACTCGCCGAATTTTTGGAAGAAGGTGGTATAACCGAGGCCGTGGCGCGCTTCGTAGGCGTCGTAAGCAGACTGCACGGGTTGATAGGCCAACGAGCGCAGCGTTCCGGTATCGCGATTCCGCAAGTAAAGCCACTTGCCCCAGTCATCCCTGATCAAATCCTGGTTCCAGCGGGTCAGGCGGTTCATGTTGGTATGGGTGCGCCAGGTAAACCCGCCCCCGGCCTGGCTGACGGCGAGGCCGAAATCTCCATTGCAAATAATGTTACTCCAGGGGCGGGGCGTCTGCGGATCGGTGATGATGAATTCGTAGCCGTCTTTGGAAAAATGCCCATATTTACAGGTAAAAGCGTGATAATTTGTCATGGAGTATATCAAGTCCTCAGCACCTCCGTTAAAGTTAAACGCTGCGGTAGAATGTTCTGCTTCTCGCGCTATCTCATCTCACCAGCATCATCTTTTTTGTAAGCCTTTGGTCTCCTGCTCTCAGTTGATACAGGTACATGCCGGAACTCACCAGCTTGCCTTGTTGATCCTTCCCATCCCATTGGAGTTGATGAGTTCCTGCTTCCATGAATCCATTTGACAGGGTGGCAACTTTTTGGCCGCTGAGGGAATAAACCGTAACTTCTACCGCCCCTGCTTCTTTCAGGCCAAATTGGATGGTGGTCGCGGGATTGAAGGGATTGGGATAGTTTTGAAGCAGCACATATTCATCGGAAACACCAGCAGGATTCGAAGAACCGGCACTGATTTTCTCCTGGGGAAGCCCCTGCACTCGCATATTTACAATATTGGAGAAATTCGATTCCTGAGATTGATTGTCCACCGCAGTAATTTTATAATAAGCGCGGCGTTCATTGGCTTGTGGCAGCCCGGTAATGATGATTCCGCTGATATCCACAAAAATAATTTGCGTGGAGGGTACCGTAGCCAGGAACGTAAAGCCGCCGAAGCTGCTATAGCTCTTGTAAATTTTGTACTGCGCCAGATCTCGCTCGCTGTTGGGTTCCCATTGCAGGGTGGGGTGTTGCCCGGCCTGCCCGCTGACAGTTAAATTCCTGGGTGGGGCAGGAGCAGGGTTTCCATCGTGTTTGAATATATAGGCATAGCCGGCGGGGGGGATGTCGTATGCGCTCAGTCCTACAGCCAGCCCGCCGATGTTCTCCACATCGGCTAAAGCGAGGGTATAAATGCCCTGACTGGGATCAATTGGGGCAGTAATCTGACTAGGGTAGTCCTGGAATGAGGGTGAAGAAGTCAGGTTAATCCAGAGGCTCAATTCCCCACCATGGTAGGCGATTACCAGATCATTCCAGCCATCATTGTTCATATCGCCCAGGGCAATATCGGCAATAAGAAAATTGAAATACTGGGAATTGTAAATCTGCTGGTCGGGAGTGGTATGAATATTTCCCTGCGCATCATTCAGGTAAATCTTCAGGTAGTCATCATTAATCGCTACCAAATCGGGATAGTTGTCATTGTTCACATCGCTGATTTCTACGGCCAGGGCATTATTGCCCAGGTTAATGTTAGTGGGGCTGCCGAAGGCGCCGCTGGTATTCTTACGAACTTTGACGGTGGAGCCGACCCGGGTGATCAGATCATGGAAGATGTCATCATCGTTCAAATCCGCCAGGCGAATAAAGATGGGCTGCTCGGAGATGGTCTGGATGGGGGTGGGGATGAAGGTTCCAGTTCCGTTATTCTGAAAAATCTGTATAGTACTTCCGGTTACCAAAACAAGATCATCATTAATATCATTATCCACTCTTCCCAATGATAAAACTGTCCCAGCTGGCAAATTGGTCTGTTGCACGGTCAGGGTATTGTTAATATTCCACAACACCTCAGTGTGGGTGCTGTAGGTGGCCACCAGGTCTCGCTCCGTTGTTCCGCGCAGGAAATTGTATTCGATTTCTTTAATGGTACCCTGGTTATCACGGGAAACCTCTTGCCAGCTCCCGAAATTGCCAGAACCGTTATTGAAGGCTACCGCCAGGATGGCCGGAGGGGAGGCTTCTTCTGCCAGGCCAAAATTTCCTCCCATAGTTAAATCCAGGTAATTGTCGTTGTTAATGTCTTCAATACCCAGCGGCCGGGCCGAATAGCCGGGGAAAAAAGGATAAGCCTGCGGTGGAGTAAGAATATACTGCCCGTACACCGCGCCCCTAAAGGACATCAATGCCATAATTGCTAAAAGAGGCTTCATTGTGAATTCCTTTGGGTTAAGGGTTTAATGGGTATAAAAGAATCAAGAAAAAGCAACCGGAAATTTTTAGGCTTAATCATATCATTCCACCCCTTTCAATGGATTAAGACCATTTTACGGGTTTGAGAAAGCCGCCCGTGAACCAACTGGTAAAAATAGATTCCGCTGCTCACCGGGTTTCCACCATTATCTGTCCCCTTCCAAACCACCTGATTTAACCCTGGTTTGGCAGATATTTGGGAAAACTGTTTCATCAATTTACCTCGGATATTAAATATGTTAATGTTGACCCGCGCAGCCTTGGGAGCAACGAACAATATTGTCGTTTCAGGATTAAAAGGATTGGGGTAATTCTGATGAAGGATAAAATCATTGGCTACGATTCCAGATGGGGGTTCAATCAAACTGACGGGCGATTTTTCGATATCCCGAAGGTCAGTTTGAGTATAACGGAAAATCTTATAAATGACACTTTCTCGAAAATCATTGTCAGTATCCAGAACCTCCAAAGAGTGAATGTAGGTTCCTAATTCATATTCTGGTCCGGCCCAGACACTGCTGAAGGAATTATTGGCTTGTTTTAAAAAAATGTCTATAAAGTATATAAAACCATTTTGATTGAAATCAAAAATGGCGGCCGCTTTGACGATACATTTTTGATTATTTATAATAGCTGTTTTAACCGCACTGCCTGCACTTTTCAAGAGCGTCGAATCAACATTCAAGATTTCATAATTATCGGGGGAAACGGATTTCAAATATATAATTCCTCCATATCCTCCCCCCACCCCGGTAATGAACACTTCATTCAAACTATCGCCATCCAGATCATCAATAACATTGAAACCCGGATCGATGGGGTAGGGATGATCGAAGGTTTTGGAAACAAACTGTAGTTGTTGGTGATCGAATTCCTCGTAATACAGGGTGTTGGGCGAAGCCGGCCAGAGCTGGGCATACCCGGGCAATATGTCAATCAACCCGTCGTTATCCATATCCCCGGCGGCAAAACTGTAAAACCAGCCTCCACTCAACTTTAGAACCACGTTGCTAAACGCAAAATAAGGCGGGTTTTTGGCGAAAAACTCAAACCGCGCAAAGGCGCTGCGCCACTGCGGGGCATCGTGATCCGTGAAAATGGTCAATAATTCCAATTGATTATTCTGGTCAGTATCCACCACCTCAATTCCGCTACATGCTTTCATTCCGATAAAACTCACGTTGGTGTCAAAATATTGGAAGTTTTTATCCCCGTAAAACTCCCAGATGCGAATCCGGTAACCCACCGCGCAGGTCAGCTCTTTATTTCCATCCTGATCCCAGTCGGTAATCTTGATCTGGTGAAAGGCGCTATTTGGAAAATTCACCGGTATGGTCACATCATCCCTGTAATTATTGTCGCCATCGTTTTCCAAAATAACCAGCCAACCCACGGTGGCGGAATCCGGATGGGTCATACTGCTGATCAATTCCACCCGCCCATCGCTGTCAATATCGCCGGCGGTCACCGGCCAGGTACCATAGTTAATCGGGAAGGTCCATGACCACACTGGTTGGAAGTTCAGCGAGTCAGTTGGCAGATGGTTTGAGCGATATAGGGATGGAGATTCTCTTCCTGGCTGAGTAAATAATTCGGTGAGATTAAACTCCTGTTCATGACCATTCTCATAGCGGATTGTTGCTAACGTTTCCAGGCGCTCCGACCGGCGGGTTTTTAATTCCTGCGTTATGGCAGGTAGTTGGATATGCACATTCGGTTCTGTGGAGAAAAAACCATTGCCGAGATTGAGATATACAACCAGCAGTTGTCCCTCTATACTCACCACATCCTCAAAATAATCGGAATTGACAAGGGTGAGGACTGCCAAACGACAGTTTGCCACCCACCGCCCTTCTGCATTTTTATGGAAACCGAAATCGGTGATTCTTTTCTGCCCTTGGGGCATGGCAAATAAAACCGCTGTGATAAGAAGTTGCAAAACAATGAAGAGAGCGTTTTTCAGGATCATCATTTCCATCTTCTTTCTCAAGATGGAGTATCCGCGAGGGATGAAACAAAATTTTTTCAGTAGTTTACTCTCCGGAAACAAATTGTGGAGCGTTCTACCTATTTGAGCCATCAAAAACGGAACCCCAGGGTAAACCGCTGCGCATTCTCCAGGCGCCCGTAATCCGCCCAGGCGTAATCCAGCGCGAATTTGTAATCCGAAACCCCGAACACCAGCCCCGCCCCCAGGGTCAGGCCGCCTTCCAGGTCTTCCAGCAACAGATCGCGGTAGCCCCCGCGCAGGTAGAGGGTTTTGAGGAGCTGCCACTCCGCGCCTAATCGCAGGCTTTCGCTGTTATCATTAGGGTGCAGCGCGTCCACCGCGAGGATGATGGCGTTGTTCTCGTTGAATTGGAGCGGGTAAGCAACCCCCACCCGGAAGGAAGTAGGCAGGGGAAAATCGCCGGCGCGCAATTCCGCGGGGATTTGATCGTTGTCCCCATATTTGTCGGGGTCGAAATCATAATCCACATAAAAATCCCGGCCATTGAACCCGGTGCGGGGACCGAAGTTCTGCAAACTGGCGCCTAAGATCGGGCCGTTTTCGTAAAATTGGTACTGCACCCCCAGGTTCAATGCGAAACCGTCCGCGCTGCTGTGCCAGATGGTCTCCCGGAAATAATTCACCTGCGCCCCCACGGACACCCGGTTGGTCATCATCAAGCCGTAGCCCACTCCCAGGGCAAAATTGGTGACGCTGTAGCGTTCGCCGGTCCCCAGGGGCTGCTCCACGGTGCGCACGTCAATCTCCCCGGAATTCAAGGAAATGGCGTGCACCATAAAGCTTCCCAATTTGCTGATGGGCAAGCCCACGATCAGGTAGTTGTAATTGATGTCCGCCAGCCACTCGCTGTGGGTGAACTGCACCTGCTTGTTGGGCAGTCGTCCCAGGCTGGCGGGGTTATAAAAGGCGGATATCGCCTCGCCCCACAAGGAGGCGCTGGCGTTTCCCATCGCCGCGTTGCGCCCGCCCGGCTCGATTTTCAAGAACTGGCCGATGGTAGTGCCCACTTTGGATTGCCCGAACAGGGGAAAGGATGCGACGGCCAGCAGCGCAATGGCCGTGATCAAAATACTGTAGCGTTGGGTTCGATAGAGTCTCATCTTAACCTCTCCGGTAAAGGATTAAGGTTAAAGGATTAAGGATTAAAAGTTCTGGGTCTGTTTTTTTTGACAATTCTGGCAAAGACAGCAATAAACTCCTTCGTTTCCCGGGTGAGGTGGTTTAAGCTTTCGCTGTCATCGATCTCCGCAGCTTTAATCAATCGCAGCCAGAAGTTAGCCTCCCGGCTCTCTTACAATTATTTGAGAATGGCAAATTTCCCGATATAGGATTCGAAATCGGGCGCTTCCACCTGGAAAATGTACAATCCCGGGGCGATCTCTAAATTATCCTTGCTGCGCAAGTCCCAGGACAGGTAGCCTTCGGTGATGGCGCCGCTGTGCTGCAGGGTCTTCACCAGTTCGCCGTTAATGGTGAAAATGCGAATGGTGCAGTTATGGGGCAGGCTGCGGAACTCGATGCGCCGCTCTCCCCGGCCGGATACCGCAAATCGCTGCGGCTCGAAGCTGGCCGCGCCCAGGTAGGGATTGGGTACCACGTAGGGTTGGTCCTTCACAGAGCGGGCCGCCTCCGCGTTCAGGTATTGCCCTACGGTTTTGAACCGGAAGAGGTCTTCGGTGGTGAAGGGCAGGCGCAGCTTCAGCTCATACACATCGCCCAGGGTGGGCGCCTGGATGGGAGCACCTTGCAGACCGGTGGTATCGATGCTGACGCTCCAGGTAACTTTTCGCGCGTGAGGTTTTTCCGCAGTGGCGGTAACGATCTCGATTTTCTCGTCGGGATTGCTGAGGGTATTATCGTTATCGGTATCGCTGAAGCGGAATTTCATTTTGAGATCGCCTTCCCCGGTTTTGGCGATCACGGTAAATTTCACCGGCCGGGGCGGGAAAATGGAGAAGCCCAGCGAGGTGTCGATGATCTGGTCGCTGAAAATAATCTGCAAATCTTCCGGGTAGCCGGGCCGCCGCAGGTTGACGTCGAACCGCACGGTATCGTCGGGGCTGGTGAGGCCCACGTAACGCGCTTTCAAGTTGATATTGGTGGCGCTTCCGGGGGTGAAAACGCTGTTGGCGGTATCGATTTCCATGGTTTTCAAAGTTTTCACGACCGGCAGCACTCCCCCGCCGATGGGGCCGCGCCCTTCGCCGTCAAAATCCTTTCCGTAGAGGAACAGGGTATCGTCGCTGCTGACGTCGAACAGCCCGTAATTGGTGGCGTGCACGCTGTCTTCCGGGCTGAAGAAGCGCAGCTCAAAAGTATGGTCGTTCGGCACCACCGCCGGGTTGATCACCTGCACGGAGACGCTTCCCACCCCCGCGCCGGCGACGCGCTCCACCTCCCCGGTCTGCGCCGCAGTGTAGCCCCGCGCCGGGGGATTGGGGCGCACTTCCACCACGTTAACCGGCAAAATAGTTCCGCCGCGCAGGGTGCGGCTGACCGTAATGGCGTTTTCCGAGGGATAGATTTCTAAGGAATCCGATCCCCGGTCATAAGCGCACACTGCGTAGTAGTAAAGCTGGCCGTTGGTAACCTCGCGGTCGGTATAAGTGTGCATCAGGCCGCTGTTATCACCCAGGAAATAGGCCACCCCTTCCACGGTGGTGCGGGAGAATCCTTCGATTTCGTTTACCAGATCGAACTGGGCGACAGGCTTTCCGTTGCCGATGGGGCCGGTGCCGGTGGCGGTGTAGATCACTTTGGGATCCAAAAAGTCGGGATCGGTGCTACGGTAGATCCGGTACCCTTCAAAATCGTTGGTATTGGTCACCGGGTCGTAGGCGCGCTCGGCGCGGTCGTCCCAGCTAAGGGTAACGAAGCCGTCTCCTGCAAACGCCTCGACGTGAGGCGCCGGCGGCGGCACGGCAAACTGGTAGTTGGATTTATAGATCTGGTTGACCACTTTCACGGTATTTTTCAATTCCCGGAGATCCTGCCCGAACGCCATGGCCAGGCTGAAGCGTTCCGTCTTGCCCGCGGGCAGCTTGAAGGGGCCGGAAGCAAACAGAAAACCGATGTTATAATTCAGCACCAGGGGAGCATCGAAGGAAGTATCGGAAGTGAAGAAATCCCACAGTCGTTGCGGCCACTGCTTTCCGTCGTCGAAGAAGACGATCTGGTCCACCACCGTGGAAGGATTTCCCACGCCGGGGCGGATGCGATTCATTTTGAATCCGGTCAACCCGATCTGGTCGGATTCGTCCACGTCGGTTTTATCGAAGTTAGGCTCGCCGTTGGTGGGAATGCCGTCGCGCTCGCCGGTGTCATCGGTATCGAAGACTCCGTCCGCGCCGGTATCATCGAATTCGGCAATCCAGTCCATATCTTCATCGCCGGTCCACCAAAATCCCTGGCGAAACGCCGGGCGTTGCACGATGGGGCCATGGAAAAGCTCGAATTTCTCCAGATCGTAATTGGCCTGCGCCCAGGCGACGATGTTTTCCTGCCCTTCGATGAGCTGGCCGGGGCCGCCGTCGCGCACTTCGTCGATGATGCCGTCGTCGTCATTGTCGATATCGTCAAAGGGATTGCCGGGAGTTTCTAAGTAGGAGTAGCCGAGGTAGCCGGTGGGACCCTGCACCCCGTTTCCGTTTTTGTCCCAGGTATAAACCAGGTTGATCCCGATCTCTTTGTCCCAGTAAGCATTATCGTCGTCGGATTCCGGGATGCCGTCCAGCCCGACGGCGGAGCCGCCCACACCGGAGTCCATGTACAACCCGAAGATGATATTATCGTCGTAGTCCGTGGTGCCCTCGTTGGTAATCTCGTAATGCCAGAAGATCACGTTCCCGGCCTGGGGATTGGCCCATTGGAAGCCCCGCTGCTCGATGCGCAGCCCCAGCCCGCGGCGGCGTTCCAGGGGGGCCTGCCCGGCGTCGCGGTTGTCCGGGAAGTAATCCCAGGCGTCGTAATACTGGTCGTCATAGACCACGAAGCTTTCCTGATCCGCGGCCGGCGCTTTGCCGAAATACCCGTTCCAGGAGCCGGGCCAGCCGGGGTCGTCGGGATCGTTGATTTTATCGATCCATTCGTACGGCCAGGTACGGGGGTCGTTGCTGATGGCCGGGGAGAGCGCCTGGTTAACATTGGGGTCCTGCTGGAAATATCCCGGGCGGGGCTCGAAGCGCATGGTGCGGTTGAACCAGGGACTGGTTCCCTGGCGCTCCCGGTAGCCGGTTTCCATAATGTAGGCGGTTTGGCCGTTGCCCTGGGTAACCTTCGCCAGTACAAAAGGGGTGGTGCCGTCGCTATAATTTTCTCCCGAGCCTTTGGGGATTTCCACGGAATGGAAGACGCTCAGGTCCACGTTGAGCGGATCATCCGGGTAGTTACCCACCATACTGATGTTATAAAACAAGGTACGGATGTTGTTAGCGTCATGCAGCCCTTCCCGTTCATAATCTTTATCCCCCCGCAGTTCCAGGGGCACCAATGGTTGCAATTGCGCCCGCAGGTCGCTGACAAATGCCCCGGTCAATACCAACAGAAGCAGGGAAATGAGAAGAGGGATGTTCGGATAATGTTTCTTAACCATGATTCAGCTACCTTATTTTTATGGTCTAAAATGATACCATTTTAGAGTCCCAGGAAAGACAACCCGATTTCCACCCGCCGGGGGGGATAAAACCGGCTGGGATCAATCAACTGCGCCTGGTTGACGGAAGGAAACTGGGTATAATCCGGTGAACCGGTGGTGGAGAACACGAATCCATTTACAAAATGGGTATTAAAAAGGTTAAATATCCGGATAAAAGCTCCCAATTGAGCGAATTTGATTTTAAAGAACTTTTCCGCCCGTAGATCCGCCAGGATGAAGCTGGATTTCCGCCCGGAATTGGTTTCCAAATCCGCCCCGAAGCCGGAACCGATTTGCGGAGTATAAGGCTGCCCGCTGCCCAATTTCAGAATGGCGCTGACGGAGTAATTTCCCGGCTTCGCCAGTACCGCGGTGGCGTTGAGGGTATGGAGCTGGTCCCAGTCGAAAGGAATGTCGCGCGGGCGGGGGTCTTTGCCGCCTTCCGCGCGGGTGGCGGTTTCCCGGGGATTGCTGGAATTTCCCCGGGCGACTTGCAGGGTGTAATCCACGGTGGTGCTGATCAAACCAACCGGTCGCTGGTCCAGCGAGACGGTGAATCCGTAAATATTTCCAAAGTCCACGTTGGTAAAGCGGGGATAATCCGCCACGTTATAGGTGGTCACGAATTCCACCCCTAACAGGTCGCGGATATCCTTGGAAAAAAGCGTAATCTCCAGGCCCACGTAATCGGTCACCGCCTGTTTGAAGCCGAATTCATATTGAATGGTTTTCTCCGGGCCTAAGTCCGGGTTTCCCATTACCCCGTAATCAATGGAGTTGGCCTGCAATTCATTGAGCACCGAATAATCCGCATTGCTGTAGAGATTGGCGAGGCCGGGCATTTGTGAAAAATGGCCGTAAGAGAAATACAAAGAAGAGGTGGATGAGAGGGGATAGCTGAACCCGATGCGCGGGGAAAGCGAGGATTTGACGGTGGTGTTCTGCGGATACGATTCCGGGGCGCCCTGAATGGCGTTGGCGGGATTTCTCAAATCGCTGGGCACCGTGGCCCGGGCGTCGAAATAGTCGTAGCGCAGCCCCGCCCGCAGGACGAAATCTCCCCACTCCACCCGATCTTGCAGATAGAGCGCTCCCTGGCGGGGTTTGTAAGTTTGTACTCCCGGCTCGCCGGGGATGCTTTCCCGGGGCAGCAGCACCTGCACCCCGTTCACCGTGGTGGGGCGGAGGTAGCCGGGGCTGCCGAAGGTGACTTCCGATACCTGCGCTTCGATGCCGGTTTCGAGCAGGTGGTTGCGGGTCGCCTGCAGGGTAAAATCCCCCTTGAAAATCCCGGAATTGGTCTCCTGCTTGAACCTGCCTAAGTCAACCCCCTGGATCACCGCCCCGTATGCAAAGTTGGGATCGCTCTTCGGTTCCCCTGCTTCCAGGTAGCGGGGATCATATAAATCTTCATAAGTGAAATCGGTGTAATCGAAGTAATTCTGGCGCAGGTTCAGCCTGTAAAACATTTTCTCCGAAAGGGTGTGGGTCCAGTCCAGGCCGTGTGAAACCGAGAAGGTGGATTGGGTTTTAATGCCCTCGGGGTTTAAATAAAAGCCGTGATTGTAGAGCTGGCCTTCGATATCGTTCAGAATGGCCTGGTAACTGATCTGGATGTTTTTGATCGCGCGATTGGCCAGTTTGAACTGCCCGCTCCATTCCTCGCTCCACTGCATATCGACAGTTGCCCCGTCGCCGGTAGGGAATTTTTCGCCGGTCTCGAAATTGTTTTCATCCGTGGGCATAAAAACCCGCTCTCCGTACAGATACCCATCGTTCATAAAGCGGCGCCCGCTGATCAAAAAGGTGGTTTTCGGAAGCGGCACGGGACCGCTGAGGGTGATCTGGTAGTTTTGAATCCGGCTGGGATTGATAGCGTCATTATTGGGGTAGCGGTCCGTGTCCGTGGTATAATAATCTCCGCCATAGACTTCGCCGCTCCACTCGAACCGCTCCGATCCGGATTTCAGCACCGTGTTCACCACCCCGGACATGGCCTGGCCATATTTGGCGTCGAAGGTTCCGCTGATCACCTGCACCTCTTCGATTACCGAGCGGTCTAAGCGCAGGGTGGAGGTATTGTCGTAGGGATTGTTCACGGAAACCCCGTCCACCTGGTACTGAACCTCTCCCAAACGCCCCCCGCGGAAGTGCCCGTCCACCACCCCGGCTTGCAGGTTGACGATTTCATCGAGGGTTTGCACCGGCAACATGCGGATCTCCTGGGAATTTACCGAGGCAATGGAACTGGTGAGGTTGAATTCCACCAGCGGTTTTTGAGCGGTAACCACCACCTCTTCTCCGGCAACGGCTTCCTGGGCCAGCGCCGCGTCGATGCGGGTGGTTTTATCCGCCGAGACCCGCACGTTCTCCATCACCCTGGTCTGGTAGCCGATGTAGAAGAAGCGCATGGTGTAAGTGCCGGCGCGCACGTTCAGGATGACGTAGAACCCGTCCGTATCGGTGGCGGCCCCTAATTCGGTATCGTCCAGGATGACATTGACCCCGATCAGGGGTTCGCCGTTGCTGTCTTTTACCTGGCCGGAGATTTTTCCGGTGGTTTGGGCGAAGAGAGGAAAAGCAATTGTTAGAAGGAGAAGACTGGCCAGTAAGATGAATCCCAATCCTTTTGCAAGGCCGAAGCGAAGTTGATCATGGTAGCTATGCATCAATCCACCGCTCCTCTATAATGTTGTCTGAAATTGGCGGCAGGCCGGGAAATACCCGGGCCTGCTGCCGGAAATTGATCGCATAGAGGTAATTTGACAATGGCGCGCCAGGATTTTCTTTGTCAGGATTGACAGGATGATCGGGATTTTAAGTTGGATTTTTGCCCGATGGCTTATTCAATTGGGCAGCTCTAATCATGGGAATCCTGTTCATCCTGTCTAAATCTCTGAACGTAGCATTATCAAGGCGCTCACCGGATCAGAACCATTTTCGCCACGTTGCTATCCAGCGATTTGCCGGTAGCGGGGCTGTTGACCCGGATTTTGTAGAAATAAATGCCGGAGGAGAGATTCCGGGCGTCGAAACTCAAATCATGGGTTCCGGCGGCCTGGCTGGTCGCGTTTACACTGGCGATCTCCTGGCCTAACACATTGAAAAACGACATTTCCACGTTGCCGGCAAAGGGAATGCTGTAGCGAATGGTGGTGTTGGGGTTGAAAGGATTGGGAAAGTTGCCGAGCAGTTCGATGGTGTTGGGCAGGGTCGCGAGCGGTTTGTCGCCTATTCCAACCAGCATTTCCGGATTCATGACCGCCCAGGGCACTGCCGGGCCGCCGTCATGCTCGCGGAAGAACCAGGTGCGGGTGCCGTAATCGCTGAGGGGATCTTCGAACGAATCGCCGTCCATCAGCATCACCCCGAAGAACAGCAGCTTGTCGCCCAGGTTCGAGGGATAGCCCAGGTAGGTGAGGTCTATCTTCATTTCCACGATAAACCCTTCATCCACATCGGTATTGTTGTTACAGGTGGTGTTGGGCTTCAGGGCCAGGGCGTATTGAGTGCTGCTGGAGTCGAGCATGGTAATCAGGTAATCCAGGGCCACCGGCTGGCAGGTGCCGTCGAGGCTGGCGGTTAGCGCCCGCATGAACATAATATTGTCATCGTTCGTTGCACCGCGGTCGCCGACAATGATGCGCACGCCGTCGCGGCGGTCATATTCATTGGTGCCCTGCACTAACAGGTCGCGCACGTCCGCCGCAAAATAGAGATAGTGCTCCCGGAAGAACATCTTGATGGTCGCGTCGCCGCCGTTCAGCACCGGGGGACGGGGATTGCCGCCTAATTCCGGCTGGAATTGGCCGCTGCGATAGGGCCCGATACCGGGATAGCTATTGCGAACAGTTGCATCATCCCATTTGATATCAAAGCTATAGACTTCCGTCTGCGACCAGACCGCATCGTTCAAAACCCCGTCGATTTGCGGTTCAGGCATCTGGATAGCGTTGGGCAGAACCACATCCGGTTCGAAATCCGGCAGCGCCCCGGAGTTGATGGTCACATTCGGATGGACATACACGCGGCCGGCATTGTTCGCATCGGCGTTGCCCCAGGGGTTCTGCCACCAGGTTCTCATACTGGCGATTCTCCCGGGAACCCCGGAGAAAACCCAGTCGCCATCCCAGATGGAGAAGTTGAATTCGATGACATCGCCGTTGGGATCGGAAGGATTATATCCTAACAGGCTGACGTCAAAGCGCATCTCCACGGTCCAGCGCACGTCGGGGGTGGCATCATCGTTGGAAATCCCGTCCACCACGGTGCGGGCATCCCACGCCGCCCGCTGTTCCGGGGTTCGAGTGGTGTCATCAAAGTTCCCGTAACGGCCGATAAAGCGGGGCGGGGCGCCGGGAACGATCAAGGAGTCAATATTGACATACCACCAGGTGTAGAAATATTCCACCGCCGGGGTGGGCCGGTTGGCGCTGGCGCGGTCGCGGAGGTTCATCAGGAGGCCGTCCCAACGCGCCCAATCCGCAATGCCGCCTACCGAGGAGTCGGGAATGTCGAACCCCACCCAGAGATAGTTGCCATCGACCAGGAATTTCACCGTGGCGTTGGTGCCATCGAAGATCACTTCCGGCTGAAATTCCGGGCGCCAGCCGCTGGTGGGTAAACCGGCGCTCTGGCCATAGACGATCTGTATTTCTTCCGCGGCAGCCCAGGCCGGTTCATTTAATGCCCCATCCATGGTAATCGTAGCGCCGGCTACGTTCCGCGCCCAAATGGCGTCCTGCCGCTGGGCCATTGCCGTTGACGCCAGGAGCAATAGCAGCGCTATGCTCAGCATCCCAAACAGTACTGATCGGTTCATGATAAATCCCCTGATTTTGGTTGAACGGTTAAATGGGTTAATTAGAGTAAAAGTTGAGTCGTAGGATTTGCACATCCGCAGGAACCGCCGAGGATAACCCCCGCGGTGAGTTCTTCCCGGTAAGGGTAGCCGGGATTTACGTCGCCGGAAATCATTCGCAATAAATAACGCACCGCTTTGCTGCCCAGCTCGAAAATGGGTACGTGGACGGTGGTGAGACGAGGGGTGAGCAAGCGGGAGAGAAAAATATCATCGAACCCGGTTATGGCGACGTCGCGGGGAATTTGAATATGGGAAGACCTGGCCGCTTCATACGCGCCCAGGGCCATCATGTCGTTTGCGGCAAAAATGGCGTCCGGTTTTTGGGGCTGGCTCATCAGGCGCATCAATCCGTAGTATCCCGCCTGAATGGTGAAATTCCCGGCCACAATTAGTTCCTCCTGCAAGGCAATTCCATGGGCGGACAATGCCTCTGTATAACCCTTGAAGCGCTCATCAGCGTCGCAATTGCCCTGGGGACCCTTGATGATGGCGATATTCCGAAAGCCGTGCCCGATCAAATGTTCCACGATGGCCATGGCGCCCTGGTAATTATTTACGTTGAAGCTCACCATGCTATTGATCTGTTTGCTGGCATTGAGCAGAACGATGGGACGCTTGCTTTTTTTGAGCAATTCCACCACGCTGCTGTCCAACTCCGAGGCCATAAGGATCACCCCGTCCACCCGGCCGCTGCCCATAAACTCGATCAGGGTTTCCACGATGTTACGCTGGCTGTGGGAGCTGGAAATCATCACAAAGCGGTTAGCCCGGTAGGCCTCTTCGTCGATGCTGTGAATGAGATCCATGAAAAACTCATCCATCAATTCCGGGAGGATGACGCCGATGGTGTCGGTTTGGCGGCGGGAGAGTCCCCTGGCAATGGGGTTGGGTTTGTAATTGTATTCGCGGGCGATCTGGATAATTCTACGGCGGGTTTCTTCTCTGACGGGGCCTTTGCCATTCAAAGTTCGGGAAACCGTCGCAATAGATACGCCGGCTTTCCGGGCAATTTCTTTGATGTCAATGTTCATGGCCGCCCCGGCTGTAAACGGTTTCTCAAGTGGTCTATCAAATTACGATAGTAATGAGATATATCGAATGTAAACGTTTACATTTTACAAAAGAGTTTAACAATGCAACATTAATTTGTCAAGAAAAAAATATTTAACTGCCAAAAGTAACCGGTTTGAGGCCGTTTGCAGGCGGCCGCAGAGGATCGCCGCTTTTACCCTGCCCGGCAAGCCACCTGCCGCACCTACTCCTTTACCCCTCCCAACAGAATACCCCGCAGGTAATATTTCTGCAGCGCCAGGAACACTACCAGGATGGGGGTGATAGTGATGACCGAACCGGCCATCATCAATTCCGGGTCTTGTACATATTCGCCCAGGAGATTCGCCAGCGCAACCGGGAGGGTGTACATGTTTTCCCGGGTCATCACGATCAGGGGCCATAAAAAATCATTCCAGGTACCCATAAAGGTGAACAGCGCCAGGGTTACCAGCACCGGCATGGAGAGGGGCAGGATGATTCGCCAGTAAATCAGGAAATCGCTGGCGCCGTCGATGCGCGCCGCTTCGATCAGGCTGTCCGGCACGCTTTTCAGGTATTGATGGATCAGGAAGATGCCAAAAATGCTGGCCATGCCGGGAAAAATGATCCCGAAATAGGTGTTCAGCAGGCCTAATTTGTTGAGCAGTAAAAATACCGGCAGCATGGTCACCTGCCCGGGGATGATCATGGAAGAGAGCAGCAGGGCAAACAGGGGCTTTTTGGCCCGGAAAGTGAATTTGGCGAACGCATACCCGGCCATGGAGTTGACCAGCACGGAAACGAGCGTTACCGAAATCGCCAGTACCAGGCTGTTCAAAAAATAGCGTCCCAGGTTCATGCGCTCGAAGAGGGTGCGGTATTGCAGCAGGGTAAATTGGTCGGGAATGAATTTGGGCGGGAATACCGAGGCTTCCCCGGTTTGCATGAAGGAAGCGCTGAGCATCCAGATAAACGGCAGCACCGTAATTATCGACACCAGCAGCATGGCCAGGTGAAAGAGCGCCGTAAGGATCATGATGCGGGTTTTAGGGTTCACAACGCTTCCTGGTATCTTTTTTGGATTGCCGATTGCAGCAGCGCCAGGATTACTAAAATAAAGAACAGAACGAACGCGATGGCGCTGGAATAGCCCATTTGCCACCAGCGAAATCCCTGCTGGTAGAGATACAGCACAATACTCAGGGTGGAATTTACCGGGCCGCCCTGGGTCATCACGTACGGCTCGGCGAAGAACTGGAAATACCCGATGATGGTAATCACGGTCACGAACACCGTGGTGGGGGCCAGTTGGGGAATGGTAACGTGGAGGTGCTGCTGCCACCAGTTCGCCCCGTCGATGCGGGCGGCTTCGTAGAGAGAGTCGGGGATGGCTTGCAGCCCGGCCAGGAAGATCATCATGTTGTAGCCGAAATTTTTCCATACCGCCAGCAGAATCAGCGAGGGCATGGCCCAGGCGGAGCTGCCTAACCAATCCACCGGCCCGAGGTTGAAAAAGGAGAGCAGGTAATTGAAAATCCCGAAACGGGGGTGGTACATGTAACGCCAGACCACCGCCACCGCCACCAGGGTGGTAATGACCGGCATAAAGAAGGCTAATCGAAAAAATTTTTTGAAGCGCAGCAATTTGGAGTTCAGGGCAATGGCCGCCGCCAGGGAGACCAGGATGGTGAGAGGCCCGCCCACCAGCACAAAATAGCCGGTATTGAAAAGGGCTTTCCAGAAAAGGGGATCGGAGAGCGCCCGGAGGTAGTTGCCGAAGAGAATGAAGCGGGCGCGATCCATGTTTCCCAGGGCATAAATATCGAAATCCGTGAGACTCATCAGCAGCGCCGCGCCCACCGGCAGGAAAAAGAAAATTAACAGCGTTGCCAGGGCGGGCGCCAGGAAAAAAAAGGGCGTATAGAGATTTTTATTCATGTTGACCGTTAGTTATGACTTCACCACGAAGTAGAACTATTCAACAGAAGTGATCAAATGGTTGGAAATCAGCCAGCGCCGTTTTTCCAGGATGCGATCGACGTCCCGGTTCAGCTGGGCAATCGCTTCATCGAGGGTGGCCTGGCCATAAACCGCTTTTTCCAGGTGCTCCTGGATTTTCACTGCAATCTGTTCCCATTCCGGGATGGGAGGGGTCGGCTGCACCGCTTCCAACTGTTGGAAAAACGCCCTCGCTTCCGGGTCGTTGCGCAGCTCCGGGGCTTCCCAGGCCCGGCGCACCGCGGGAAGGTCGCGGGTGATGCGGAAAAATTCCACCTGGGTTTCCGCGGTTGCTAAAAATTCGATGAACCGCCAGGCCGCCCCGGGGTAGGGTGAGTTCTTGAAAATCACCAGGCTGGCGCCCCCCGCCACGGAGTTCCGATTGAGCGCCCGGGGCATGGGAGCGGTACTCCATTTCCCCGCGATTTCCGGGGAGCGTTTGCGGATCTCATTGACGTTCCAGGGGCCGGTAATGGTCATGGCAAAGGTGGCGCTAGCAAATCCCTGGTAGATATTGACGAACTCGGTCATGGTGCGGGGAGCCAGCCCCTCCCGGAAAAAATCGAGATAGAACTTCAAAGCTTCCCGGTTGGCAGGCTCATCGAACGCGCCGTAGCAGTAGTTATCGCGCAGCAATCTTCCCCCGTTGCTCATCATCAAAATTGCCGGAACCTGCCAGTCGTTATAGATCAGGGAAAAGAAGTTGGCGTAACGGGTTTCGCCGTTGGCGGCCGCCGCTTTGATCTTTTGGGAAATCTCCAGCCACTCCGCCCAGGTTTGGGGCGGGCGGGGATAACCCAGCGCCTCCAAAACATCCTTCCGGTAAAACAGCACCCGGGTATCCACGTACCAGGGAATGCCCAACACCCTCCCGTTGATCATATTGGTATTCCAAATGCCCTCGAAAAATGCCTGCGGATGGATAACCTCCGAGCCGGCGATCAGGGAGTCGAGAGGGTAGAGCGCGTCCAGCGCCTGGAATTCCGGTATCCAGGTGTTGCCAAGCTGGCAGAGGTCCGGGGTGGAATTGCCGGCAAAAGCGGTGAGCAGTTTTTCGTGCGCAGCGCCCCAGGGGATCGCCTGCACCTTGACCCGGATTCCCGGGTTCAGGCGTTCAAATTGGGGAAGCAGGGATTTAATATGTTCACCTTCCGCGCCCATGGCCCAGAAGGTGATTTCAACCGGCTGGCTTCCGGATTCGTGGCAGGATAAAAAAAAGAGCGGGAGGATGCGAATGATACAACGCGAGATAATTCTGGATATTGAGGCGCCGCCGTGCATAATTCCCCGCCTGATTTAGCGACCGGACATTGTCAAGAATGTAAACGTTTACATCGCGAATTTAGAGCCGGGGCGCAAATTTGTCAAGGGTTTAGAAATATATCCTGTCTGGCGAGAGGCTTGTGGGGGTAATGCGGAGCGGGGTTTGGGGCGCCGTGAGGCGTGAGGCGTGAGGCGTGAAATGGAGTGCGTAGTGCGTATTCCGTATTCCGTTTTGATTACGCCTTACGCACTACGGAATACGCAATACTCCCCCCCCCCCCAATATTTAAAATTTGCCATTCCCGGGGTTTCATTTTTATATTTGGCCTGCGCCGGGAGCATTGGCGGCGATTGCGCGGCCGGTTAATTCTCTGAAGAGTTATGCCCGGCCAGGCGCGTTTTTCTGTTTACGCATTACGTTTCACGTTTTACTTCAAGTTTCAACCGTAATGCCCAACATTTAATCCAACCTAATAGATTCAAGGATTCGAAATATGAACGAACAGGATTTTTACCAGGTCATTGCCGGGGAGCTGGATCTCCGCGCCATCCAGGTGGTGAATACCATCGAGTTGTTGGACGCCGGCAACACCGTGCCGTTCATCGCCCGCTATCGTAAGGAGGCGACCGGCAAATTGGACGAAGAGCAAATCCGCGCCATCGAGGAGCGCATCAAATACCTGCGCATGTTGGAAGAGCGCAAGGCCACCATCCTTCACTCCATCGAAGAGCAGGGAAAACTGACCCCGGAACTGAAAGCGAAGATCGACGCGACCCTGAAACTTCAGGAGTTAGAAGACCTTTACCTGCCTTATAAACCCAAAAAACGCACCCGCGCCACCATCGCCCGGGAGCGGGGGCTGGAGCCGCTGGCGGAGCTGATATTGAAGCAGGAGATCGAATCCGGCGATCCCCGGGAATTTGCCGCAAAATTCGTCGATCTCGAAAAGGAAGTGCCGGACGCGGAAGCCGCCCTCGCGGGGGCGCGCGACATCGTGGCGGAAGTGATTTCCGACGACGCGGAGGTGCGCAAGGCCATCCGGGAGCGCACCCGCAAATCCGGCATCATCGTCAGCCGGGCGCGAGATCCCCAGGAGAAGAGCGATTATGAAATATATTACGAATTCTCCGAGGCGCTGAGCAAGATCGTGCCCCACCGCGTCCTGGCGATCAACCGCGGGGAGCGGGAGAAATTCCTGAAGGTTTCCATCGACGCGGAGCCGGAAGCGCTGCTCTTAGAAATCCGCAATCACTACCTCACTAATCCCAAATCCATCTTCGCGCCGGAAATGGAAACCGCGCTGGCGGACAGTTACAAGCGCTTGATCCAGCCTTCCATCGAGCGGGAAGTGCGCGCGGAGTTGTCCGACAAAGCGGACGAGCACGCCATCCAGATCTTCGCCAAAAATTTGAAGAACCTGCTCTTGCAGCCGCCCCTCAAGGGCAAAATCATCATGGGCATCGATCCCGGCTACCGCACCGGCTGCAAAGTGGCGGTGATCGACGAAACCGGCAAATATTTAGAGGGCGATACCATCTATCCGCACCCGCCCCAGAACAAGGTGTTCGAATCCAAAACCGTACTGCGCCGGCTGATCGAGAAGTACAAAGTAGATATTATTTCCATCGGGAACGGAACCGCCTCCCGGGAAACCGAGGCGCTGGCCGCGGAGCTGATCCGGGAGATAAAAAGCCAGGAAAGCGCCCGCGAAGTGGTGTACACTATCGTCAACGAAGCGGGCGCCTCGGTCTATTCCGCCTCGAAAGTGGCCAAAGAGGAGTTCCCGGAATTAGACGCCAGCATGAGGGGCAATATTTCCATCGCCCGGCGGCTGATGGACCCCCTGGCGGAACTGGTGAAGATCGATCCCAAGCACATCGGGGTGGGGCTGTACCAGCACGACGTGAACCAGAAGCAGCTCGACCAGGCGCTGGAGCACGTGGTGGAATCGGCGGTGAACTCCGTGGGGGTGGACTTGAACACCTCCTCCCCCAGCCTGCTCCGGTACGTTTCCGGCCTCACCAGCCGCACCGCGGAGAATATCGTCAAGTATCGCGACAAGAACGGCAAGTTCCGCAGCCGGGAGGAGCTGAAAGAGGTTTCCGGGGTGGGCGAGATTGCCTTTCAGCAGGCGGCGGGTTTTCTGCGCATTCCCGAGGGCGGCAACCCGCTCGACAACACCGGCATTCACCCGGAATCATATCCTGCGACAGAAAAGTTGCTGGAGCTGTTCCGGGTGCGCGGCGACCGCAAGGCCTGGCGCACCTTGAAACAGCGCGTTCGCCAGGAAAAACGCAATTTGGCGCAGGTCGCGGAACAGGTGGGGGTGGGCGAGCCGACCTTAGAAGACATTTTGAACGACCTGGAAAAACCCGGGCGCGATCCCCGGGAGGAAATGCCCCAGCCGATCTTCAAGAGCGACGTGCTGAAAATGGAGGATTTGAAGGAGGGGATGATCCTGAAAGGCACGGTGCGCAACGTGGTGGATTTCGGGGCGTTCGTGGATATCGGGGTGAAGCGCGACGGGCTGGTGCACGTCAGCGAGATGGCGCAGCGCTACGTCAAAAACCCCTTAGAAGTGGTGGCGGTGGGGGACGTGGTCAGCGTAAAGGTGATCGGAATCGACGCCGAGCGCGGGCGGGTGAAGCTGTCGATGAAAATTTGAAAAAAGACCTCGAAGGTTTCCGAAACCTTCGAGGTCTATAAATCGATGTCCCTTCTCCAAAAATCAAGTTTATAGGTTTGATTTTTCCCGATAATTGCATAAATTCAGGCGGTTATTTTTTTTTGAACAATGAATGCGGTAGTGGTTCAGTTTTGACTGATGAAAGAGTAATTGCCACTCCCGAAGGAACCACTTCGTGGGTGGCTTTGTGGCATGAAAACAAATCGTATCAGTCAAAATATAACCACTACTATGAATGCAGGAGCGGATGAACGGAAATGAGCACCATACGCGGGGTAATATTTCATTCACGGCTGGATTACATTGAAAAGCATATCGACGGGGGTACCTTCAAAAAAAACGGGGAGAAGTTGTCGCCCCCGGCGCGCCAGGTGCTCTTCGACCAGGTTTTCCTGGCCAGCAAATACCCCTTCGAGATGTTGAAAGAACTGGATAAAATTCTGCCCGAGATCACCTCCGAGGCGCCCGAGCCGCTGTTCCGCAAAATCGGCCGGGATTTCGCGCAAACGCTGCTGGACCGCTATTTCTTCAACTATATCGAAGCGCAGAAACCCCATAAATTCCTGCACCAGTTCCAGCGCTTGTATGACAATTTGTGGGACTTCGGGCGCTATGAATTAATGTCCGGGGAAACGCAAAAGGTGCAGGTGCGCCTTACCTACGAGGAAGAAGTCCACCCGGAATACCACTGGTTCATGGAAGAATTTTTCAAGGCCGGGGTGGAAATTTGCAGCGGCAAGAACGTTTCCGTGAGCCGCATCTCCAACAACGCGGGGAATGAAGAAAGCCAGGTTTACCAGATCTCCTGGCGTTGATCGGCGCTTCCGGCGGAGATAGCTTCTCAGAAACTCATTCTGAGGATGAATGGATTGATGGATTGACGGTCTAAAACTTACTGACTGTTTGAGTTTCTCTGTGCCTTCTGTGTCTTTTGCATGGTGAGTTCATCGAACCATGTGGTTAATTTTTTCAGCTTGCGTAACATCAATTAACCATTTAGCCATCAATCCGTCGCCCCGGTACGCATGTGATGCCGCGCAACAAATTTTGCTTGCAGTTTGCGTTCTTTTATGCACTCCATTTTGATTTACAGGCTTAAATCCTGTAAACAGTTGTCATAATTCAGTTCACGTTAGCCGAATCGGCCAAATTTCAGGTGGCGAGGATGGAATCGGAAGATAAACTATATGTGGTGATTATTG
This sequence comes from Calditrichaceae bacterium, assembly GCA_013360445.1. Taxonomy (GTDB): domain Bacteria; phylum Calditrichota; class Calditrichia; order RBG-13-44-9; family J075; genus JABWBP01. The sequence goes on from JABWBP010000004.1 coordinate 64,003, forward strand.
GAGACGTCAGCGGCTCCAAACAGTTGAGCGGCCGGAACCGCTATCAAACCCAGTTGTTCATGAAGTCTGCCATCGTGCAGATCAACGAGGAATTTCACCAGTACATCGAGGCGCCCTTTACCATTACCAAGGGGGATGAATTCCAGGGGTTGCTCACCGACCTGGAAGCGGCCTTCCGCATCGTGTTGGCGCTGGAAAAGCTCACTTTCCCGACCCGCCTGCGCTTTGGCATCGGGGTGGGGACGGTGTATAAAATGGGCGGGCGGCTTCCCATCGAGATGGACGGGCCGGCCTTTCACCGCGCCAACGCCGCGCTCAATTACGCCAAGAAGAAGAAAATCACCTATTTTCTGAAAACCCAGGAGCCTTCGCTGGATATGCTGGTGAATACCATCTTCCATTTGATGGCCGCCATCAAGCAGCGCTGGAATGAACGGCACTACCGCCTGTTCTGGCGCTACAAAGACCTGGGCACTTACCGGGAAGTAGCGGTGTTAGAAAACATCAGCCCCCAGGCGGTCTGCGACGCCTTGAAAACCGCCCGCGCTCTCAACGTCAAATCCGCGGAAGAAAGCCTGATGGAATATTTCCGCACCTTCCCCATCGCCGCGGGCTATTCCGGGGAGATGTTATTGGAATCCGGGGGAGTCAAGCTGCGGTAGTAACGATCCAGGTATTGCACCGCCGCAAATACCACAACCGCGGAGAGCAGCAGCAGCAACGGGGAAACGTGCCCTTTCCATTCATAGTAGGGGAGTTCTTTCGAAAAGTCGATATTGAAATACAGCAGCGCCACTCCGTTGTTGATGGCGTGGCAAATAATCGCCGGAAAGATACTGTTCGCCCGCCAGGCCAGGTAGCCTAACACGAAGCCGAACAAGAAAATTTGCGCCGCAATGTAGGGATTCAGGTGAATGATCGCCCAGCCTAAGCTGGTGTAGATGACCGCCTGGGTCACGTTGATGTGTTCTTCCATACTCTTTTGCAAAAATCCCCGGAAAACCGCCTCTTCCATCACCGAAGCCAGCACCACCGCGCTCAGAATTACCAATAGTAGTTCCAACCCCGAAGTCACCTTCATAATATTGACCATCTCCGTCATCCACTCCTCCGGCATGGGGATAAATTGTTGAATGAGCCGGTCGATTTCATCCAGCAAAATCGTCAAGCCCAGTCCCAGCGGAACGCTCAACCAGAGAATTTTTGGGGGCGTTCGTCTCCAGCGGAAGATGTCGCGGAGCGAGAGGCCGCGCTTCCATAAATAAAGGAGAGGCACCATCCCTAAGCATAACTCCCCCAGGGCCAGGGCGATTTTGATCCCCAGGGGGCTGAAAGTGCCCTCCTTCTCTCCCGGGAAGACAAAAATGAGCAGGGAAGGGATCAGGAAGGAGAAGAAAAAGGCGCTGAGAATAACCACCACCGCCTCGAAGGGCGCGGGAGTTGCAGAAGGGGTTTTGTTCTCTTCCAAAGGCGATTACCTTAACGTTTTCTGGGCGTTTTAGAAAGCTGGCCGGCGATGTGGTCCATGAAAATTCCCCCGGCAATGGCCACGTTCAGGGATTCCGCCTGCCCGTATTTCCAGATTCGCACCGTGTCGTCCGCCTGCGCTTCCAGGTCCGCGGTCAGTCCGAAGGCTTCCCCGCCCAACAGCAGCGCCGCCGGCTTGCGGAAACGCGCGGTTTGCAGGGTGGTTTTTCCGTGCAAAGAGGAGGCGATGATCCGGAAGCGGCTCTCTTTCAGGCGGCGGATTTCTTCGGACAGATCCGGCGTTGAATAGACCGGCAGGTGGAAGATCGATCCCATGGTGCCGCGCAGCACCTTGGGGTTGAAGGGATCCACGCAGTCCGGGGAGAGAATGACCGCCCCGGCGCCGTACCAATCCGCGGTGCGGATGATCGCTCCTAAGTTGCCGGGATCGCGCACCCCTTGCAGCAGCACCACAAAAGAGGCTTTCCGCAGGTTCAACTGCTCCGGCAGGTAGGAGGGCATTCGCAGCACCATCAGCACTCCCTGGGGCGTTTCGGTATCCGCCAACTGCCGGAACTGCGCCGGGGCAAGCGCCCGCCAGGGTATTTTCTTCAGCCGGAAGTGCTCCGCGAATTGCTCCCAGTGCTCCGAACGGGTAAAATCCTCGCTGACGAAGGCGATCTCCGTCTCCCAGCCGGAGCGCAGCGCCTCCTGGCACAGGCGTACCCCTTCGATGATGAATTTGCGCTCTTCCTGCCGCTTCTTCTTTTTGTGAAGCTGGAGATAGGGCCGCCAACCTGCGCTCATTATTGCAATCGCTTTCTGCCAATGGCGTGGTTAAATTGCTGAATGGTTGAATGGTTGAATGGTTGGAGGATAAGGCCATCCAGCCATTCAACCATTTAACCATTCAACCTGACAGGGTTGGCAAGATACGCAAGAAATCCCCCCCGGCGTAATGATTTTTCATCTTCCGGGGGTTGGATAAATGCGGGATGTTCGATAAATTCACACCCGTCAAGCAAAGGAATCTTCACATCCATCACGAAAAGGAGAATACATGAACCCTGAAACTACCACCCCCAAAGAAATGGGAACGCTGGAAAAAATCGTCTCCATCTTCGTATCCCCCACGGAGACGTTCAAAAGCTTAGATCGCAAGCCGGATTGGATCGTTCCGTTTGTGATCGTGCTGATCCTCACCTTAGGGATGCAATATCTCACCCTGGACATCCAGATCAATGATCGCCTGGCCATGATGGAGGCGCAGGGGGGAATGTCCGACGAGCAGCTCCAGGCCGCCAGCGCCCAGATGCGCGGTCCCATGCGCTATATCGGGCTTATCACCACCCCTTTCGCCATTCCGGTGGTGTGGGTGGTGCTGGCCGGTCTGCTGCTCCTTGCCGCAAATTTGACCCTCGGCGCGGAGGCGGAAGTCAAATTCAGAAAAGTTTTCTCCATGGTGGCCTGGAGTTCCCTGGTCTCCTCCCTGGCGATCATTCTGCTCACCGCGCTCATGCTCATGAAGGGAACCAGCTTAGGCGTCACCACCGACCTCACCCCGCTCATGCCCGCCCAGCCCTTGGGAGAAGCCAAAACGCTAACCCACCGGCTGCTCTCCAAACTGGATATTTTCACCATCTGGCAATTGATCCTGTGGACCCTGGGATTGAGCGTGTTTTACCGGGTTGCTCCCCCAAAGGCGGCCATCCCGGTGCTTTCTTTGTGGATCATCTGGATCGTGGTCAGCGTGGTTGCCGGGGGATTTTTGGGGAAATTCGGAATGTAGGGGGGGGCGGAGTGTAACCTCCCGAAGGCTGCAAACCTCCGGGAGGTTTGGATAAAAGGATTCCCTCGCCAGCGGGAATCCTTTCCGGTTTTGTTGAGTTCAACAAATAAAATTACTCGAAGATAATCTCACGCCCCGGTTGGATCAAGCCAGCCGGGGTTTCGGCGTTGCCGGAGTGCAAAATTTATTTTGCACTGCCCCGGTAGAGCCCAACATCAGGGGGTGTAACATGTCTCACCACTGCTTTTTCGCGATCATGGCGCTATTGTGGAGTTGGCTGGCCGGTTTCAGCGCCTTTGCCGGGGATTTTAACGCGCAGCGGACCAAAATTGTCACTGCGGAGGAGGAGGCGCGCTGGCTGGAAAAATTACCGCAGTTTTCCCGGCCGGCGGAAATTTCCGCGCCGGCCATTTCCGGGCGGCATGAATTGGGGCGCACCTGGTACGATTACGCCTTCAACAATGTGATGGGAAGAACGGTGGCGCATGCCTACACGGTTGGCAATGACGGAATCCATTTCGTTTTTATGAAAATTCTTCCCCAGGGAAGTACGCGGTGCGTCGCCTATGACTACTGGGATGAAAATCTTCAATCGTTCTGGGGAAATTTGTGCATTACCGAGAATTACCCGACCGGCTGGGGCAGGGTGATAAACGGCAAAAACGATGAAGCATTGATTAGCTTTCATGGCGGCGGGGCGCACTTATGGAACGATGCCGGGGAAGCCAGCTACTTTTTTACGCCGTTTCTGGATTTAAATCCCGGCGTTTTTGCCGGATTTGCCCGCTCAGGGGATACCCTGGTGTTTGTCTCTCAACAAGAAAACGTCAACTGGGCCGGCGGCGACTGGTTCAAATACTCCACCGATTACGGCGCCACCTGGCTGGACGGGGCCAATATCTCCCTTCCCGGGGTGACCGACTATGGCAACGCGGAACGCTGGCCGGAATTCAACCCTGCCAATCCCCCGGAGTCAGGCTACCTGATTGCCCCGGCCAGCATCGGCAGCCTCCATCCCAACGGCTCCGTTTACCTCTGCGCTAGTACCGACTGGGGCGCTAACTGGCAAACCACCCTGGTATGGGATGACGATTCGGTGGTAACGACCCAGTTCGGTTCCAGCCGGTATATCATCGAGAACTATCCCCACATGAACGGGTTTTACAGCGCCGACGGGGCATACCACGCGGTGTTCGGCGCAGTTCAGGGCGTCAGAGACATTAATACTTCCACGATGATCGATCTCTGGCCGATTTTGTACTGGAGCTCTGCCGCCCCGGGATTTACATGGCTCACCAGCCTGGAATACAGCGCCCCCGACGATCCCATCACCAGAGACGCATTGCAGAATAAATCTCCCAACTCCCCCGGCAATTCCTGTCCCCAGATCGCCAGGGGGCCGCATCCGGGCGAGTTGGTATGTACCTGGCAGCAATGGGAGAAGAACCCGGTTACCGGCAGCATCGTACTCCTGAACGCCGCTGCCGGGGGCGGAACCACTACCGTCCAAATCTTTGCCACCGATATCTGGGGGGCTTATTCCAACGATAACGGCCTGACCTGGAGCGAGCCGGTATATTTAGCCGGGCAGCCCTCCCAATCGGAGGTGTTCCCGAACATTCCCGAAGATTTTATCTGGAACGCCACCGGAGATTCGATCTACCTGGATATTCTTTACCTGCATGACACTAATCCCGGCATTTCTATCTATGTAACTCCACTATCCGATCCTTCCGAGTGCATCTGGTACTACCAGCGGGTGGCCATGGCCGCGCAACCGGCAATCGTGGGCGTGGGGGATAATCCCCCGGCAAGCGCGGGGCAGTTCTACCTGCACCAGAACTACCCCAACCCTTTCAACCCTGCGACCACGATTCGCTATCGCGTAGCCCGCGCTGGAACTGTAACACTGAAAATCTATGATCTAACCGGCAGGGAAGTCGCCGCGCCGGTAAACGGCCGCCAGCCTGCCGGGGAGCACGAGGTCGTATTCGACGCCGGCCAATTGGCTTCCGGCGTCTATTTCTACCGCCTCTCCGCCAATGGCTTCCGCCAGGTAAGGAAAATGATCCTGCTGCGCTGAGTATTTTAAACCTCCCGGAGGTTCCGAACCTCCGGGAGGTTGGTGATCAAAACTTCAGGGGGTGTACCATGCTTCAAAGATATTTTTTCGTAATCATCGCACTGCTATGGATCTGGCCGGGATGTTTCAGCGGCTTTGCCGGGGAAACCCGGAAAACCAACTCCACGCGCTATGAATTAGGCCGCACCTGGTACGATTACGCCCCGGTTTCCGGCAGAACCCTGGCGCACGCCTACGGAAGCGGTAATGACGGCATTCATTTCGTCTTTTCCAAAGTTCTTCCCCAGGGCGCGCCGCGGAGAGTCAATTATGATTATTTCGACGAAGGGCTGGGAGGATTTTTCGGGAATTGGGCCGTTACCGAGGACCAGGCAACCGGTTCGGGAAGAGTGCTCAACGGAAAAGATGATGAGGCCATCGTCGGGCTATCCGGTTCCGGTTTGAGAATTTTCCAGGATTCCGGTGAGGCCGGGTTTTTCTTTTCCGAGGTATTTAATGCGCCCGGGGTTGCATTCCAGGGAATGGACATTCACGGGAACACCGTAATAGCAGGCGGACCGGACACCCTGCTGTACTCCCTGGACTACCTGCAAACCTGGCAGGGCGCGGCCATCTCCCCGTTTGATCCTTCGATAAATGTATGGATTCCGGTGGGGCCGCAGATCAATCCCGCCAATCCCAGCCAGGTCGCTTTTGTCGCTCACGCGGCGTCTGCGGATAGCAGATTTCCATCCGGCATGTACTGGATAAGCACCGCGGATTGGGGTGCGAGTTGGGAGACTGTCCTGATTTGGGATTTTGATTCGGTATTCGCCACCCCGTACGGCGCAAGCCGTTTTCTCGATTTCAATCAGGCAGAGGGCCTGTACGGGGAAGACGGCGTCTATCACGCCGCCTTCGGGGCCGTGCAGGCCATTAAAGACACCAGCGCTTCCACCATGACCGATTTCTGGCCGGTTTTGTACTGGAACAGCAGCGACCGGAACCTGCAATGGATCAGCAGCCCGGAATACAGCGCCCCCGCGGACACCGCCACGATGATAGCCTTGCAGAGCAACCGCCCGGGCAATGACTTCGCAAATTCCCGCCCCCAATTTTCCCGGGGGCCTTACCCCGAATTGTTACTTTGCGTCTGGCAGCAATGGGAAAAAGACCCCGCTACCGGGGAAATTGTGCTGTTGGATGCGATCCTGGGAGGCGGTACCGTTCAAATCTTTGCCACCGGTTTTGGATGCGCGATTTCATACGATAACGGCCAAAACTGGTATGAGGCGCGGCTCATGGCCGGCAATCCTCACCAATCCGACGTATTCCCGAATATTGCTAAAAATGCCCGCCCGGGCGGCCCCATCTACGAATTCGAGCTGGATATGATGTACCTGCACGATACCAATCCCGGGGTCTCGATTTTTCAACAAACCGACCCTTCGGAATGCGTCTGGTATTTTGAACGAGCGCAAGGTTTTCTCGGCGGCGACGCAGTGGAGCCATTCCCAACTGCGCCCGGGGATTTTGATCTTTCCCAGAACTACCCCAACCCCTTCAACCCGGCGACGACCATCCGCTACGTGTTAAAACGTCCGTTAAAAATTCTCCTGGAGGTCTTCGACCTGAACGGCAGGAAAGTGGTGACCCTGGCGGAAGGCCGCCAACTCCCCGGGGAGCATGAGGTCGTATTCGACGCCGGCAAATTGGCTTCCGGCGTCTATTTCTACCGCCTCTCCGCGGGGGGCTTCCGCCAGGCCCGCAAGATGGTTTTGCTGCACTGAAGATTTGTTTTTCTAAGACCAAGGAAGTTGCGGTTTCAGGAGTGTCAAACTTTAGTTTGACACGTCAAGCTGAAGCTTGACACTCCGATGGCCGCTTACCAGCGTAATAATTCTATTTGATCGAAGCGCTTTTTTTTCGTATCCTCCCGCCCGCGCCGGTGCAGCTCATCCGTATTCCGCGGCCCGGGATACGGGATGGCGCGGAATCACCCTGTTCACCATATTGCGGAATGCGCCCATGAAAACAATTTTGATGCTTACACTGGCAATCTGCTTAGCCTGCGCCACGCTCCTGCCCGCCCAAAACCCGGCGACGCCGCTCACCCTGCGCCGCAGCCTCCCCCTGGAAGGCCCGGAAAACGCCCAACCCTCCGGCCTGACCCTGCGCAATGATACGCTGTTTACCATTTCCGATAAGCACGACACGGTGATCTTCCGCATCGAAGTGCAGGACACCGCAGCGGTAATGATCCCCGCGATCAGCTTCCGCGTTCCCGGCGCCGATGAAAAAAGCTGGTTCGACTACGAGGGGATCACCTGCGATTCGACGGGGAATTTCTACCTGGCCAGCGAGAGCCAGTTCCGCATCCTGCGGGTGAGCGCTGATGGGAAAGCGGCGGAGTGGATCACCCCGGAGCTGAAATCCTACGGCGCCGAAGAGGGACTTTTCCAGGTGTTCAACGCCTATTTCGAGGGGATTGCCTGGCTCGCTCCCGACCGTTTCATATTAGCGGCGGAGCGGCAGCCGCGCGGGTTTATGGAAGTCGATCTGGCCGAAAATCCCCCTAAAATTCAGGCGCAAGTGTTCCAGGAGGTAAAATTCCCCTTTGCGGAAGGCCGCTTCCCGGATTTTGGGGACCTTTGCCGTTACAGGGACGATCTTTACCTTCTGGAGCGCAACGCCTTTGTGGTTACCCGGCTGATCGAGGAAAACGGGGAGCGCCGCCAGGGAGAAGGCTGGTCTTACGAGCACGTGGAAACCGATCCGCAATGGCGCTACAGCGATACCCGTTTCGGCCTGGCTGAAGGATTGTGCATGGATGAGCGCTTCATTTATATCGTGCTGGATAACAACGGGGATTCCCGCCGCAACAATCCCCACGACCGCCGCCCGCTGCTGTTTATCCTGGAGCGCCCGGGAGGGCAGTAGGCAGGAACATCCCGACAAAGACGCATCCTTCCCTGGATGCTTGTGCGGGATTTCGCCTTCCGGGCTCAAGGGGCAGGGGCAGGGGCAGTAGGCAGGGGCAAATTTTGGCATGTTGCCAGCGCGCTGCCTACTGCCTACTGATTTCAAACCAGCGCAGTTCTTTGAACTTGGGAGAAAGGGATTGGAGGGATTCGGGCACGGAGAGAACCCGGTAATCTAATTTTCGCCGCGGGGCGATTTCTTCCAGCTCCGGTATATCGGATGCGCCCTTCCAAAGCAGCCAACGGCCGCCGCTTTTCAAAAACGGTTTTCCCCAATCCAGCAGCAGTTCAATAGCCCCCACCGCCCGGGCGGTGATGAGATCGAAACTTTCCCGCAGTTCCGCACGGTCCGCTAACTCTTCCACCCGCCGGTTGGCTGCGGCGATTTTCCCTAACTTTAAATCCGAAATCGCTTTTTGCAGGAAGAGCGTCTTCTTGCGCACCGAATCGACTAAGAGCATTTGCAGATCCGGGCGAAGGATTTTCAGGGGAATGGCCGGAAAACCGCCCCCGCTGCCGATGTCCAATACCCAGCTCTCCGGGGGAATCTCCACGAAGCGCAGGGGGATGATTGAGGGCAGCACGTGGCGTTCCCAAAGAAGTGCGGCGTCTTGCTGCGAAATCAGGTTGGTGCGGCGGTTCCACGCTTCTACCAGTTCGCAAAATTGCCGGAGCTGCTGCGCCTCTCTGTCGGAAGCGCCGGGGAAAATATTGCCAATGTCGCCAAATCTTTTCTCTGCCATTGTTTTCTTAGCCGGGTAAATTTATTTTATGCTTCACCGGGGAAATATGAACCGGAATGAAATTAGGGATAATTGATCACATAAACAAGCAGCGACTATGCCTCCCGCACTGAGCGCCATCACCCACCATGTTTCTCCGCGTTTGAATGAATGCGAACTCTCCTTCCGCCAAAGAGAAGCTATCGCTTACCCCCTGGCCGTTCAACAGCACCGCGCTTATTGCGACCTGCTGCGCCGCCAGGGAATCTCCGTGATCGAGCTGAGCGCCAACCGGGATTTTCCCGATTCCGTGTTTGTAGAAGATACCGCCGTGGTGGTCGATGAAGTAGCGGTGATCTGCCGGATGGGCGCGCCCTCCCGGCGCGGGGAAGAGCTGGCCGTGGCCGCGGTGCTGGCCGAACATCGCCCGCTGGCGAAGATCGCCGCCCCCGCCGCCCTGGAGGGCGGCGACGTGCTGCAAATCGGGAAAAATATCTTCGTCGGGCAGGGCAGTCGCACCAACCCGGCCGGCGCCCGGGCGCTGGCGGACGCTCTGAAGCCTTTCGGTTACCGGGTGATCCCGGTTGAACTCCACGGCTGCCTGCACCTCAAATCCGCCTGCACCGCGCTGGATGAGTTCACGGTGATCATGAATCCCGATTGGGTGAGCCGGGATATTTTCCGGGAGTACCGCGTGGTTACAGTCCCCCCGCAAGAACCCGAAGCGGCAAACGTTCTACGCTTGAATGAAACGGTTTGCCTGATCTCCGCCTTTCCCCGCACGGTGGAACTGGTTCATTCCCTGGGCTACCGGCTCGAAACATTGGATATTTCCGAATTACTGAAAGCGGAAGCGGCGTTAACCTGCTCCAGCATCATTTTCAAAACCTCCGCGTCTTAGCGTCTTAGCGGTAAAAAAATACCTAAAGTTTGCGCTTATGCGCAAGCCCGGGATGTACCGGCAAAAAAATTTTGCCGCTCCTTTGAAGAGCAAAGCGGTGTTATATTTCAGGCCCGGGTTTGCTTTCCTGATCAAAATGATGAAGAAGATTACTTAATTCCGGCGCCGGAACCATGAAAATCACTTACAACGCTCCCTTCGTCCTGACGCTTACCTTCTTAACCGTCTTCGTAATGCTCTTCGACCAGTTCAGCGGGGAAACCATCATTCACTCCTATTTTACCCTGCACCCCTATTTCGATCCCTACGATCCGCTCTCTTACGAGCGGCTGATGTTCTACGCCCTCGGCCACGCCGGCTGGGCGCACCTGTTGAGCAACTTCACCTACATCCTGCTCATCGGCCCCATCTTAGAAGAAAAATACGGCACCCGGAACTTATTCGTCATGTCGCTCATTACCGTAATTGCTACCGGGTTGTTGAATTTGCTGCTGTTTCCCAATTTTTTGTTAGGCGCCAGCGGCATCGTGTTCATGATGATTCTGCTGGTCTCCTTTACCAACGTCAAAAAAGGCTATATTCCCTTGACGTTTATTTTGATACTGGTGATGTTCCTGGGAACGGAAGTGCTCGAAGCCTTCCAGGAGAACAATATTTCCGAATTTTCACACATTGTCGGGGGAATTTTCGGGAGCATCTTCGGGTTTGCGAAGAATAAGTGAGGGGGATATTCAGCTGTCAGTGGTCAGCCATCAGCTCTCAACCTACCTGGAGCAAACAGGCTGAGGGCTGAAAGCTGCCTGCCCCCTTCGGGGATAGTTGAATCAACAACTCATGTTTATCGAGATCGAAAATCACAAAAGATCACCATCCCGGCAGGGCATCTTATGGCGACCAGAATACGATTGAAGAATATTGATTCATTGTATCGAAAGGCGAAAGAGCGGGAGCAGTCCGGCGACTGGGAGGCTGCGGAAAAATATTATCGCGAGGCGCTGGCCGTGCGGCAAAACCCGGGAACCTGGGGAGTGTTGGGATGGGTTTTGTACCGGAAGGCGCTTCGCGAAGGGGAAGGGAATTTCAGCGAAGCGCTGGCGGCCGCCCATGAAATGCGCGCCCTGGCCATCGACCATCGCTCCAAACCGCTGCTGGCGATTGCCGACTGCCTGATCGGCAGAATTCACCACGACGCCGGGCAGGCGGAGTTGGCGGAGCGTTTTTATTGCGAATCCGTCGAAGCCCGGCTGCGCCCGGAAACCCTGGTATTCCTGGGAAAATTAATGGAAGAAGCGGGGCGCGGCGGGGAAGCGAAACGGTACTATCAGCAAGCCCTGCAGGTTGACCCCGGATACCGGGAGGCGCGGTACAATCTGGCGGTATGGTACCGGGCGCATAAGGTCTATGATGAAGCCGGCCGCCATTTCCGCAAAGCCCTGGAGAGCGACCCTGAAGACGCCGGGATCATTTTGCAGCTTGCCTCCACCCTCTGGCACCTCGGCAAAGAGGGGATCAAAGAAGCGAAAAGTTTGCTGGACCGCCTTTTGCGCCGGCAGCCCCTGAACCTGGAGTGCCGGCTGCTGTTAGCGTTCACTTACAAACTGTTGAGACAATCCCACAACGCGGAATTGCTGTTTCGCCTGACCCTGGAGCAGCTTCCCCCCGACAGCCGCGCTTATTGGAGCTTTGCCTGGTTTTTGGGGAACGATTTCAAGGAGCCGGTCGAAGCGGAAATACTCTTCGAGAAGGCGCTGGAAACGCCCCCCCAAACCGGCGCCGCGCACTATCATTACGGGCAGTTTTTATTAGCGCGGCAGCAGCCGGGCCGGGCGCAGGAGCTTTTTCGGAAAGCGGCGGCGCTGGGGTTGGAAAAGGCAAAGGCGCTGTTGCACAAGGAAAGGCGGGGGGCGTAAAACGTAACTCGTAATGCGTATTCCGCCGCTATTTTGCTCCTGTAGAGCCGAAACCGCCGCGGGTTTTTCCGGCAAAATCCGGCGAATCCATTTCCTCCCATTCCACTTCCGGGAGAACATTTTTCTCGAAAATAATCTGGGCAATGCGGGCGCCCTTTTCGATCACGAAGGGCTGCTCTTTTTGGGGATCGGCGGGATTATAAAGCCGCACCAGGGCGATTTTCAGCTCGTCTCCTGCGCCGCAGTAATCTTCGTCGATGATCCCCACGTCGTTAGCAAGGCAGATTCCGTTTTTCACCGCAAAGCCGCTGCGAATGTGCACCTTGAAAAAATACCCCTGGGGCGACTCGATGATCAATCCCGTGGGAACCAGCGCCACCTGGCCGGGCAGCAGTTCCACGCGCGCGGCGGCGTGCACATCCAGCCCGGCAGACCGCGGGGTCTGGCGCTGCGGCAGGGGAAGATCTTTGTATTGGCGGTAAATGCGGATTTTCATGGAATCCCTCATATTATCCTTGAAACTCTTGATTATATATTGATAATAGCGAATCCCACTATGAACATCAAGCCTTATTATCCGCGAAATTTCCTGCTTTTTCCACAAAATCCTCCATCGGTCATTGTTTTTTTAATCCCGCCGCCTTAAAATGCAGAGCTTTTGCGGTATCCCGGAAAATGCGGATCCCTGGCGAAGATTTTAAACCGATGCGAAGGGATCTCTAATGAAAAATAATGCTCAAACGGTCGAACTCGAAGTGGCCAAAACCATGTTGCGAGAATTCCTCTAATCGCGGTATCCCGATGTTCACCTTACTTTATGCCCTGTTTTACAACATTCTCGCTGTACCGGTACTGTTCCTGATCTATCACCTCGGCGCGTTAGTCAACCGGAAATACCGCCGGGGAGTCCTGGGAAGATATCAAATTTTTTCGCATGTCCGGGAATTCCTCGCCCGGGAGGGCAGCGAGCGCGATGTTTTCCTGGTGCACTGTTCTTCCATGGGAGAGTTCGAGCACATCAAGCCGTTTGTGCGAATCTTGCGGCAGCGCCTTCCGGAAAGCCGCACCGTGGTAATGTTTTTTTCTCCCTCCGGTTACGAAAACGTCAAAAGCGCCCCGGGAGTGGATTTATTCATTTATGCGCCGTTTGAATGGTGGTTTGTAGTGCGGCGGCTGTTCCGGGCGCTGAATCCCCGCGCGCTCATCATTGCCAAATACGACGTATGGCCCAACCAGGTGTGGGCCGCGAAATCGTCAAACATCCCGCGCTTTTTGATCAACGCCACGCTGTACAGCGCCTCCGGGCGGCTGCAGCCGGGAATCCGCCGGTTTCAACGTGCGGTTTACCGGAGCATAGATCGCATCCTGGCCATTTCTCCGGAGGACAAAACCCATTACCTGAAGCTTTCTTCGCCGGAAAAAATCGTGGTGGTGGGCGATACCAAATACGACCAGGTGGTATTTCGCAGCGAAGAATCCCGCAAAAAAACCGTGCTGCCGGAGGTGATCCGCGCCGGGAAAAGTATCTTCGTGGCCGGGAGCACCTGGCCGGAAGATGAAGAGCATTTGATACCGGCCATCAAAGACACCGTTGCTTCCGGCGGCAACGGATTTCTGACCATCATTTGCCCCCATGAACCCACCGCGGAACACCTCGAACGCCTGACCGAAGCCTGGGCGCCGCTGCAAACCTGCCTCTATTCGCGGTTGGATGGATATAAAGGAGAGCCGGTGATTATTATCGACCGGGTCGGGCTGCTGGCGAACCTCTATTCCGTGGCGCAGGTTGCTTATGTGGGCGGCGGTTTCAAGCAGAACGTTCATAACGTATTGGAACCGGCGGTGTACGGCATTCCGGTGCTGTTCGGCCCGGTCAATCAAAATTCCCACGAGGCGCAATTGTTGAAACAAGCGCGGGGGGCGATCGAGGTGCATTCGCGGGAAGAAATTCGGGAGCAATTGAAGCGGATTTTTCGGGATGAAAATTACCGGGCGGAAATCAGCCAGGCAGCCAGGCGCCTGGTGGAGCAGCGCCGCGGCGCGACGGAGCGCACCGTTGACGAGATTTTGAACTACTTACCAAAAATCTCTACCGAAGCAGTACCGCCCGCACCGGGGAGGCCTCCCCGCCTTTAATCTTCAAGGGCAGGCAAATCAGGGTGTAACGTCCGGCGGGAACTTCGGCCAGGTTAATTCCTTCCAGAATGAAAATATCGTTTCCCAGCAATTTGCGATGCACCGGGTAGGTTCCATCGCCATGCCGCTCCACCGAAATGTAATCGATCCCCACCAGTTTTACCCTTTTCCCCAGGCAGAAGTCCGCCCCCTCCGGCGATAGCTCTACAAAATCTTCCGCAAACACTCCGCTTTTGCAGCGCCCGCCCAGAGAATTTGCGGTCTTGAAGAGCAAAGCATCTCCACGGCGAATATCGAGCGATTCCAACTCCACCGGGCGGATCGTTTCCGGGTCTTTTATCTGCCACACCACCGCCGGGAGAATGAACTCCTGCAGCGGGTAGCGGTCGATGGCGCATTCCGGGCGGTCGGAGAAGTGCGAGGGGGCGTCTAAGTGGGCGCCGGCATGGGCGCTCATGGAGAGCCGGGAGACGTCTGCGGCGTCGCCGTTGCGCAGGGAAGACAGCATTTCGCGCCGGAATGGGGGATCGCCCGGGTAATCAATCGCCTCCTCTCCTAACAACACGCTGATGTCATAGATAGTTTGATAGGGAACCATTTCGCTTTGATGGGGAATGGAGGTTTGAGTTGGCAGGAGCAGGGGCAGGAGCAGGGGGTGGAATCAACGAATGCTGGCAACTCATAGATTCCCGCTTTCGCGGGAATGACACAGCAGGAATTGATTCCTTGTCATTCCCATGAAATCAGTTTATCATACTCTTTACACCTGCGACTGCCCCTGCCCCCTGCCCCTGCAAAACTGAAGTTTTGCACTCCGTCCCTGCTACTGTCCCTCTGCCTGCCGGGGTAAATAAATCTTGAAGATAGAGCCTTTGCCCGGCTCGCTGTACACGTCGATGAAGCCTTTGTTTTGCTTGACGATCCCGTACACCGTAGAAAGTCCCAGGCCGGTGCCTTTTCCTTTTTTCTTGGTGGTAAAAAAGGGCTCGAAAATGTGCTTCAACGTTTCGGAGTCCATCCCGGTGCCGGTGTCGCTGACTGCGAGAAGGACGTAGAGGCCGGCTTGCGCGTCGATATGCTTTCCGGCCATTTCTTTATCCACGGTTACGTTGTTAGTGCCGATGGTCAGTTTGCCCCCGCCGGCCATGGCGTCGCGGGCGTTCACGGCCAGGTTGATGATGATTTGCTCGATCTGCACCGGGTCGATCTTCACCTTTCCCAGGTCCGGATTCAAAATCGTGTGCATTTCGATATCCTTGCCAATCAGCCGGAGGAGAATTTTGGCGACGTTTTCCACCACCTCGTTCAAATCGATCACCCGGGGCTGCACCACCTGCTTGCGGCTGAAGGTGAGGATCTGGTGGGTCAGAATGGCCGCCTGGCGGCTGGTTTGCTTGATCTGTTCCGCCGCTTTGCGCAGGGGATCTTCGGAGTTCATCTTCATCAATAAAATCTCGCTGTTGGCGCTGATAACCGAGAGAAGGTTGTTGAAATCGTGCGCGATGCTGCCCGCCAGGGTTCCCAGGCTCTCCATTTTCTGGGACTGCACGAACTGGCTTTCGATCTCCCGCCGGCGGGTGTCGTCGAAGACATATCCCCGGATACTTTGCAAATCCCCGTTTTCCCCGAATTCGCCGATCACGTTTTGCACCACGTAAACGGTTTTGCCGTCGCGACGCTGCAATTCCAATTCGTGCGATTCTAATTTCTTCTCTTTACGCAACAACTCCAAAAACGAGGCTTTGAACCGGGGATCGGGGTTGAGATCGAAGAAATTGCCCTTCATCGCTTCATCTACCGAGGCGAAGCCGAAAATGCGGGCGAAGGAGGGGTTGCAGGTGAGAATAGCTCCCTGCGGGGAGATGATGAAATTGCCGGTCAAATCTTCTTCGAACAAGCGCCGGTAGTTGGTTTCCTGGACTTTGGGGACGTCTCCGTTTTTTCTGCGAGCGGAAACATCGCGAATGATGGACAGAAAACCAATACGGTTTCCCTGCGCATCCTGTACCGGGGTTTCGAGCTTTTCGCCGGTGAGCGTCCGGCCGGTTCTCTTTTTGAAGAGAATTTCCCGGGCCGGGATGGCCTCTTTTCCGTTGGCTTCCGGGCCGGAATTGGCGGCGTTTCTGAAATCTTTGGGATCGGTGTAGAAAATCTCCTCACTTTTACCCTCCAACTCATCGGGAGGATATTCGAAGAGGGCGCAGAAAGCGGGATTCGCCAGGGTAATTTCCCGCTTGTTATTGGAAAAAACCACCGCCTCCGGGATCGCGTTAAAGATTGTCTCGAATTCAGCCGTTTTAAGGCGCAGGGAAGCCTCGGCGCGTTTCCGCGATGAAATATCGGTGTACGTGCCGATCACCCGCAAAGCCCGGCCCTCCTCGTCCCGTTCCACCACCCGCCCGCGATTTTGAACCCAAATCCACTCTCCTTTTCGGGATTTCAGCCGGTGTTCGGTTTCATAATAGGGGGTGCGGCCTTCTAAGTGCTCATTTAAGGCGTGGTTGACCGCGGTTTTATCTTCGGGATGGAGCAGCGCCTCCCAGGTATGCAGGTTAGGGGTAAATTCACCCTCCCGGAAACCCAACATCGCCTCCCACTGGGAGCTGAAGTGAATTTCCCCGGTCTCCACGTTCCAGTCCCACAAACCGGAATTGTTAACCTCCAGGGCCAGTTTTAAGCGCGTCTCGAAATGCCCGCCGTCAATTCCCGGCGCCGGGGCCTTTTTTTCCGCCAGGGCGGCTTTCACCGCGGGAAGCAGGCGCTCCAGGCGCTGTTTTAAAATAAAGTCCCGGGCGCCGGCTTTAATGGCGGCCACCAGCGCTTCATCATCGCGCTCCTCGGAAACCACAATAAGCGGAGTGGCGGGGGCGTTTTTCCGCAGCAACTCCAGGGCAGCCAGGACGCTAAAACGGGGTAATTTATATTCGGAGAGCACCACATCCCAGGAATGGCGGGAGAGAGCCTCGATCATGGTAGAAGAAGAATATACCCGTTCCAGGAAGATATCGTACCCGCCGCGGCCGAGTTCCTCGCCCAACAACGCGGCTTCCTCTTCCGAGTGCCCGATGATAAGAACATGGAGAGTCTTCTTCATTCATCTGTCCTTTTGGCTCGCTCCGGGAAAACGCCCAAACCCCCTGGGAAGTTGAACTTTAAGCCCAACATACAATAATTCGCCTTTTCCAAATAAGTGTGATAAAATTCACCGCTGGCAAAGCAATATTTTGGATAGTTCCCTTCTATTTCGATTCCCGGCAGATCATCTTTTTCACTTGCGACGGAAATTAAGGTTTGTTCGGCACATTTTCCATAGTTAAAATCTACTTTCTGCGATCTTAAACTTTTTGGCGGCGGAAAAGTTTAGCAAGGCGCACTTATGAGCGAACCGATCAGCGATGAGTTGAGCGCGGCGATCATTGCCGGGGGGAAAAGCCGGCGCTTCGGCGCGCCCAAGGCCCTCGCCCGATTAGGCGGCCAAACCCTGCTCGATCATGCGCTCCGCCTTGCCGGGCAAATTTCCTCCCGGGTGCTGCTGAATTACGGGGAGACCGATCTTTACGCGGGCAGAAACGTTCCCCTGGTGAGGGACGTCTTTCCCGGCTGCGGGCCGTTGGGAGGAATTTACTCAGTTTTGCAAGCGGCGCAAACCCCCCTGGTTGCAGTGCTCCCCTGCGATCTTCCCCTGCTGCCGGCGCAAGTGTACCGGCTGCTATTTGTCCGGCGGCAGGAAAACCGCCCGGCCATCGCCCGCTCGCAGCGGGGTTTGGAGCCGCTGGTTTCCATCTGGCCGACAACCCTCGCGCGAGAGCTGGAGGCGAGGTTGCGGAAAGGAGATTTTGCGCTGCAAAAAGCGATTCGGGAATTGCAGGGAGTAGAGATTCCCATGCCGGAGGAGTTGCCGGGATACCGGGGGGAATTTTTTTTGAACGTGAATCGGAAAGAAGATTTGGAACAAATCGAATGCTATTTGCAAAGAGGAGTATGGGCGCTTGATTGAGGAACAAGCAACCATTATATTGGGGAAGTGCAAAAGAGGGGAAAGTATGCCGGGAAAAGAGCCGTTCAAATTTCAAGTTTTTATTTCTCATTCGTCAATAGATACCTGGGTGGCCAGACAAATTGCCAATCATATAAAAAGCTGCGGGGCAAGCACGTTTTTAGATGAAGCAGATATTGAATACGGTGACGACATCGAAGAAAAAATCCTGGATGCTGCGCAAGCCTCGAACGAGCTTTTGGTGCTTTTGACGCCCTGGGCAACCAAACGGCCTTATATCTGGATGGAGATCGGGGCCTTTTGGGGACAAAGTAAACGAATCGTCGGGATTCTTCACGGCTTAACTGTGAATCAACTGGTTAGCCAGGAAGGCACCCCCACTCTCCTGAAACGCATCGATCTGGTGGATATAAACACCCTTGAGGTTTATTTCCAGCAATTACAAAATAGAATTGAAAATATGAGGAGAAGAAAATGAATAAGAATAAACCCACCTATGACGCCTTTATTTCCTACTCTGCAGAGGATGGTTTATTTGCAAAGAACCTGGCCAACGCCCTGAGAAACCAGGGATTGAAAGTATGGTACGATGAAGGAAAATTGCGATTCGGCGACTCCTTTCTTCGGGAAATAGAGAATGCGCTGGAAGAGAGTCGCTATTTTATTCTGATTCTCTCGCCCTCCTATTTTGATAAACAGTGGGCAAACTTTGAATTAGGTGTGGCTCTTAGCCGGGATTTTTCCAGCCGTAAAAAACATATATTCCCCATTTATGCCAGAGACATTGATCCGAAGTCTCTGCCCCCGTCACTTGTCAAACTTGGGGGCCTTTACGCAAAAGAGCACCCGGTCGATGAAATCGCCGCCATATTAGCCGAAAACATCCTGCAGGACGTTTCCGAAAGCGAAGCATAGAAAAACCAACCTCAACCCACTCCGAGCCGCCGCATCTACCTCCCCGCTGCGGGAC
Source organism: Calditrichaceae bacterium (assembly GCA_013360445.1). Taxonomy (GTDB): domain Bacteria; phylum Calditrichota; class Calditrichia; order RBG-13-44-9; family J075; genus JABWBP01. The sequence continues at coordinate 82,938 of JABWBP010000004.1, forward strand.
ACGATGCCCGGCCGATCCCGGCGCACCCGCCGGGGCAGGGTAAGCCCGGAAACGGGCTTGCCTTCCGCGCTTGAAAAGGAGCCGACCCATGAAAATTGCCATACCCCCCGTTGAAATCCCGCCCAATGGGCGCCCTCACCCCCCTGCCGAAGACGTTTTGATCGATAATTTCGGTCGCCGGATCACCTACCTGCGCTTATCCGTGACCGACCGCTGCAACCTCCGCTGCGTGTACTGCATGCCGGAACAGGGTGTTCCGTTCCTGTCCCGGGAGCAAATTCTTTCTTTTGAAGAAATGGAGCGGATTCTCCGCCTGCTGGCCGGCATGGGCGTCAATAAAGTGCGCATTACCGGCGGGGAGCCTTTCGTGCGCAAAGGGCTGATGGATTTCCTGCGCCGGGTACACGCTATCGAAGGCGTTCAGGCCATTCATATTACCACCAACGGGGTGCTGACCGCCCCGCACGTGCCGGAGTTGAAGCGATTGGGCGTCAAATCCATCAACCTGAGCATAGATACCCTGGACCGGGAACGGTTCTTCCAAATGACCCGGCGGGATGAACTGGAGCGGGTGCTGGCCTGCTTTCATACCATCCTTGCTCATGATATTCCCCTGAAGATCAACATGGTGCTGATGGAAGGGCAAAACGCGGAAGATATTATCCCCATGTCGCGCCTGAGCCGGGATTACCCCGTGGAGGTGCGCTACATCGAAGAGATGCCTTTCAACGGCGCCGACGGGGGCCGGCGAAAATTGTTCTGGAACCATAAACGGATCTTGGAGACGCTGCGAAACGAATACCCCGGCCTCTATCCGTTAGAATCGGAAGCCAACTCCACCTCGATGAATTTCCGGGTTCCCGGGCACAAAGGCGACCTGGGGATCATTGCCGGGTTCAGCCGCACCTTTTGCGGCAGTTGCAATCGCATTCGCGTCACCGCCCGGGGAACCTTGCAAACCTGCCTCTATGGAGAAGGAGTTTTAGACTTAAAATCCCTCCTGCGCGGCGGGGCCACGGATGAAGAAATCAAAAACATGTTCCGGCAGTGCACCGGGCAGCGGTTCAAAGACGGCTGGGAGGCGGAAAAGCAGCGCAGCCAGCCGTTTGACGTCTCCCAGTCTATGGCCCTGATCGGGGGGTAAGAGAGGGAAAATGGAGGGTTGGATTGATGGATGGTTAAATTGTTAAATGGTTGTTTGACAAACTATTCAGCCATCCAACCATTTAACAATGGAGCCATTTAACCATGTACTTGCACAAGATTACAAGATTTCGGAGATGCGCATGATCGACGTCAGCCCTAAATTCAATACCTTACGCTACGCGATGGCCAAAGGAACGCTCATCGCTAAAGCGGAGACGATTCACCGGGTAATCGACCGCACCGTGCCCAAGGGCGACGTGCTGGAGGTGGCCCGCGCCGCGGGCATCAACGCCGCCAAACGCTGTTCCGATTGGATGGTGTTCTGCCACAATCTTCCTTTAGATTGGATCGACCTGAAATTTGAATTCGAAGAGGACCGCATCAAAGTATTCGCGGAAGCGAAGGCGATCTGGAAAACCGGGGTGGAAATGGAAGCGCTGGCCGCGGTGGCCGGGGCGCTGCTGAACATGTACGACATGCTCAAACCGCTGGATGAAGAGCTGGCCATCAGCGACGTAAAGCTGGTAAAAAAGAAGGGCGGAAAGAGCAGTTTCCGAGACGGCTTTGCGGAACCGCTGCGCGCCGCGGTGCTGGTAATCTCCGACTCCACCTTTGCCGGGCAGCGGGAGGACAAATCCGGCAAGATTATTCAACAATTTTTAGAAAAACAGGAAGTGAGCGTGGCGGTGTACGAAGTGCTGCCGGATGAAAAAGAGCAAATCCGGGAGCGATTGATCCAGCTGGCCGACCGGGAAAAGATCGACCTGCTGTTTACCACCGGCGGCACCGGTTTAGGCCCCCGCGACGTTACCCCGGAAGCCACCCGGGAAGTCATCCACAAGGAAATTCCCGGCATTGCGGAGGCGCTTCGCAAGCACGGCAAAGAGCGCACCCCCTACGCCATGCTCTCCCGGGAAGTGAGCGGCCTGCGCGGCAACTGCCTGATCGTCAACTTGCCGGGCAGCTCCAAAGGCGCGCAGGAAAGCATGGAAGCGCTGTTCCCGGGGCTGCTGCACGCCTTCCCGATGATGCGCGGGTTCGGGCATTGAAACCGTGTTGCCGTGCGAAGGTGTGCAGGTATTTTCCGAAGGAACCGCTTCGCGGCAAGTGTTCAGGTTGAGGACGCAGCCGGGCGAAAAAGCATTTTTTCCCGCAGCTTTGCCCTCACCGCGCCGGCAGGGGCCAGGGTCTCTCCGAAGGGTTGCTTTCTTCCGTAAAATGCCTTGACGGGAACCAGGTAGCGATCCGGGATCCCCGATTCGGCGATTTCCCGGGCAGCATCCAGGGTGAGACACCCGGAAATGATCTGCTTATCCCGGCACCAGGCCGCGGGAATATGAATATAATGTTCCGTTTTCATGCCATCTCCTTATGGATGATTCTCCAATCGGCGTTACTCATCGTTTTTCTGCGCTTTTCATTTCGCTCGAATTTTACCATTTGGAATTTGCAGTTTCGTTTCGGACACTTTAAGGGAGTGTTTCATAATCATATAAACAACCTGGTGGTCTAAAACGGTTCTGAAAGAGGTTTGAAATGGCGGGCAAAATGGGGCAAAGCAGAATTACCCGGGATTTAGTAATCGTTGGCGGGGGGCCGGCGGGGATGAGCGCGGCGCTGGTTGCCGCCGGAAACGGGGTGGACACCCTGCTGTTAGAAGGCGGGGAACAGTTGGGCGGGCAGGTTTTCCGGCAAATCGACGACCCGGTGCCGGATTTGCTCGGCCACTTTACCATTTCCGGCCCGGATCTGGTGAAAAAATTCGTGGCGCACCTTCAGCAGCAACAGGTCGAATATCGTACCGGGATTCGAGTGCTCCGGGTATCTCGGCAATCAGCACATTTGGCCTTGAAAACCGGGGAAGGCAGCGAGATTCTTGCCCGCCGGGTGCTGCTGGCTACCGGGGCAGTTCCCCGCACCCTGAAGGTGGCCGGGGAACACCTCGCCGAGGCCGGTTCGGCGCGCAAAGAGATCGAGCGCTTCCGCGGCAATCGGGTGGTCATCGTGGGCGGGGGGGACGAAGCCGCGGAGACCGCGGTGCGCCTGGCGGAAGCCGGGGCGCAGGTGCAAATGCTGGTGCGCGCGGGATTGCGGGCGCGGCGGAGATTCCGCTCCCGCCTGTTAGAAACCCCCGGCATCGAAATTTTAGCCGGGGAGCAGGCGGCCGCGTTAGTGGGGAAGGAGCGGCTGGAGGCGGTAAAGCTGATTTCCGGGAAATTATTGCCCGCGGAGGTTTGTTTTATCCGCATCGGGGTGGAGGTGCAATTGCCGGATATCCTTCCCCCGCTGGCCCGCCATCCCGATGGCCGGGTGGCGGTGGATGAGGCGGGCAGAACCTCCGTGAAGGGTATTTTCGCCGCCGGGGACATTACCGTTCCCCCGGAGCGCCGCTACATCTCGGCAGCCATCGGCCAGGGAGCCGCGGCGGCCAGAATGGTAGAGGCGGAGTTGGAGGAAGAGGAGCAGCAGCAGGGGCAGGAGCAGTAAGCAGTGGGCAGTAGTCAGTAAGCAACCGGATGTTCGACATTGCCCACTGCCCCTGGTTACTGCGCCTGCTCCTGCCACCGCCCCTGCTACTGTTCCTCCGGAAGGGGCCGGTAAAGCAGGATGGTATTGCCGAGTATTTGCACCAGCTCCGAGCGGGTTTTGCGGCAGAGGATATCGGCGACCTCCTGTTTCTCCAGGGGGCAGTTTTCCTGCAATTTGATTTTGACCAGTTCTTTGGTGTTGAAAGAATTTTCCAATGCTTTCAAAGTACCTTCGGAAATGCCCTCTTTGCCAACCCAGATTTCCGTTCTGAGTTGGTTGCCTTGCGCCCGCAGGGCTCTTTTCTCTTTTCCGCTAAGCATTCAAACCTTTCTTTTTTCTAAATGAACGGCAAATATAGACACGATCCCGATTTCAATGCAAGGGCGAATCGGCGCGAGAAACTTATCCGATCGAAGCGTCGGGTAGCTCCCGCTGCCGGATAATTCCACATCAAAAACTTCAGTCATCAATATTCCGGCCTGAGAGGATTTTTACTCCCGCTTTCTCTATGAGTGAAGAAGCAAGGATGGCGAGACGTGTTCACCAGGGATAAAGGTTGAATGAAGCTTACAAGACCAAGGGGAGTTCGATAGAATGGCGCTCGGCAATCCGGCAACCGGCAAGATTTTGCGCGTTGATAATGCAGAAACGCTGAATTTCCTGAGAGAATCTTATTGGAAGAGCAAGATAGATGGCAGCCCCTTCTCCGAAATTACCCTCCAGTTCAAAAACCTGCCCCCTGACCGGGCGCAGATTTTCCAGGCCAAATTAAACGACTATTATTTTGAGTGCGGGTGCGGCATGGGATCGATTTTCCTCGCCCTGGCCATCTTGTTTCTCATTATCCTGCCGTTTGTTTCCGGGGTGAGCTACTTCCCGCCAGGCTGGAAGGACGTTGCCGCCGGGTTGGGTATCCTCATTGGAAGCGCGCTTATCGGAAGGCTGTCAGGATTGGCCCGCTCCTACCGGAAACTAATTCACCTGAGTTCTCAATTACGCTCATCGCTCCGGGAGACGGAAGCCTGAGCTTTAACCCTTCATTTAATTTCAAGAGGTAAAACTATGGCACAGGTTTGCAAAGAATATAAAAAACTGGTCGAAGAAAAGGTCGAGAAACCTATCGACGAGTGGGTGGAGAAGACCGTGCAGCGCTGCAAGCAGCGGAAGTGCAAATGGTGGTGCGCCTGCTGCAATAAATGGTTCTGCTGGCTGGAAACCATCTTCGTGCTGGTAGTGCGCTGGGTGGTGGTCACGGTGCTCAAGTGGGTTACTTACGTGATCTGCGAGGTGGTAACGTTTATCGTGAATTTTCTGGCCACCTTTATCGGGCTGATCCTTTCCATCCCGATCCTGGGACGGCTGATAAACTGGATCTGGAAGCTCATTCTGGAGATCGTCTGGACCATCGTCGGCATCCTGGATATCATCGCCGGAATACTGGGAATCAAACTTCCCAAAAAGCTGCGGCTCTGCTTTCTGATTCTCAGCGATAAAGAGCGGGCCATGGCCACCGCGGAGAGCCTCCAAAAATCCATTGAATCCGCAAAACAAATCTACAAAAAAGAAGCTAACGTCAAGATCAAAGTTTCCCATATTGAAACCTTGAAAGACTCCCCGGATAACGCGCTGGATACCCACTGCGACGCCGGGGCGTTGGGCGACGACCTCTGGACCGCCGGAACCTATTTTGAAAACAACAGCAACGTACATTGCTTCGACAGCGCCTTTTTGCGATTGATCGGCTACGCCGCGCCGGTGGTCGTTTTCGTGGTTCGCGACGTGGAGGGCAAACAAGGGTGCTCCCTGGGACCATTGGTGGATTACGTGACCATCGAAGGCCCGGATGGATTCTGCCTCGCCCATGAGGTGGGGCACGCCTGCTCGCTCTGGCATTACGACGATGATCCGGACAACCTGATGTTCCCCAGCTGCGGGGGCACAAAATTGAAAAAGTGGCAATGGATCATTCTGCGGCGCTCCCGCCACGTTACCTACTTGTAATTTGGGTGTGCTGAATCAGCGCTGAGTAAACTCCACAGAACTTTATGGCACGCGGATCACGCGGATAATCCAGATTTGCACGGATTTCGAATATTTTATAATTTTTTTCCGTGTAAATCCGGGTTAGCCGTGTCGTCCGCGCGCCATTTTTGCTCCAAAGGGAGGTATTGCCCGTTCAGGGCTACCGTAGCTTTCAAACCGGCTCAGGCAGCGAGCCAGGCAGGAACCTTACTCCCCATGCACCGGCGTCGCCAGGGCCATGCCGGTTACCCGTTTCGCTCCCCGTTCTTTCAATACCCGGGCGCATTCGTTCAGAGTCGCGCCGGTGGTAACCACGTCATCCACCAGGATCACCGCGCGATCCGCCAGGGGAATTTCTTCCCCCACCGCAAAAGCATTTTTGACGTTGAGTTTCCGTCTCATGCGATTCAGGCGGGTTTGGCTGGAGGTATAGCGCCGGCGCACCAGCAGGTTTTCAACAATCTCGTTTTCAAGATTTTCAAAGATACCCCGGGCAATTAACGCGCTCTGGTTGTACTCCCGTTCTTTGGCTCGCAGGGGATGGAGCGGCACCGGCAGCACCAGAGCTTCCCCGGCGGATTGCAACTGCGTCGATAAAATATGCCCGGCATACCCGCCCACGCGCATCCCCTGACGGGGCATCTTTTGATATTTGATCGAGTGCAAAAGCGCCCGGATCACCTCGCTGAATTCGAATGCGATCCACAAATCGTCGAGGTAGCAGGGGTGCAGCCGGTTGAGGATGTGGATTTGCGGGAAATCTTCCGGAAGAGGGGTGAGGGAGTTCAGGCAGTTTGGGCAAACGAGCGGGAGGGCGGTGGGCGATTCCAGCATGGCCTGGCAGCCTAAGCAGAGCGGCGGGAAGAACAAATCCGCCAAAAACCGGCCCCAGCGCTTGAACGGGAGGGTGAAATCCATTCTCATCACCTGTGGAGAGGGTACGTTTTTAAACGTTGTCAGGTAACCATCTTGACAATGCTACATTTCAAGAATTATTGGGCCCACGAAACACTCGAAATAAAAATGCTATCCGTGTTCATTTGTGAAAATCTGTGGCTGAATAATAACTTTACAAGGTTGAACTCCACCCATTACTCTTTCAAGGCATCTTCCCCAATCTCCTCCATCACCCGCGCCGGCGTGATCTCCCGCATACATTTGAAATGCCCCTTCGGGCAGGACGCCCGCCCGATGTGCGAGCAGGGGCGGCAGCCCAGCCCGGTGTTTTCTAACACCCGGGCATTGGGGTTGAGGGGAAAGAATCCCAGTTCCTGCACCGTGGAGCCGAAAATGGCAATTTGGGGAATCCGGAACGCCGCGGCGGCGTGCATCAGCCCGGAGTCGTTGCTGATAAACAGGGGCGCCCGGCGCATCACCGCGAAGGTTTCTAACAGGGAAAGCTCCCCGGCGCGGCTTTGCTGGATTTCGTTCCCGGTGCGGCGCTGAATTTCTTTGATGGTCTGCAACTCATCCGGCCCGCCCACCAACAAGGTGCGCCAACCCCGTTTCTCGTAAAGCGCCCGGATCAATTCCGCATAATAAGGCGCCGGCCAGCGTTTGGTAAAGTGCCGCGCCCCGGGGGCCATCACCACCCGGAAGTTTTTCCGGCTCAACTCCTGCCAGACCGCCTCCCCCTTTTTTTCCGCCTCCGCGGGGAGATGCAGCTCCGTGCGCAGATCGCCCGGGGAAAGGCCCAGCGGCGCGGCGGCGCGGAGGTACTTCTCCGCCGCGGAAAGGGGGTGGCCGTACAATCGCCGGTATAAATTGATCTTGAACTTGACCAGCAAGAAGCGCGGAAACTGGTTCTTGCGGATTTTGTACACCGGGGGACGGTTCGGGAAAGATCTCAGAAAAACGCTGCGGAAGTTGCCGTGCAAATCCAGGATGGCATTGTATCCCGCTTCCCGGAGGCGCGTTTTCATCATTTTTAGTTCCGCCCGCCCCCCGCGAACATCCAGTTCGAGGATATTGGATAAATGCGGATTGTAGCGCACCAGATCCGCATATTCCCGGCGGATCAAAAAATCGATCTGCGCCGCGGGAAAGCGCTCCCGCAGTTGCCGCACCAGCGGCGAGGTGAGAATCACGTCCCCGATGGAGCTCAGGCGGATGATTAAAAATTTGGCGTTTTTCATGTAAGTAAGAAGTGAGAAGTGGTAAGTTGCGAGTGAGAAGTAAGAAGTGGCAAGTAAGAAGTGGACGTTACAACCGCTGGTCCAGCCTTGCTCCAAAGGAGTTATTCCGTAACGGGATAGACTTTCTCACCTCTTAATCCCCGGCTGCAACTTCTCACTTGCAACTTGCCACTTCTTACTTCTCACTCTCTTCCGCCAGGGAGGTAAATTTCTCCCTCACGCCGGCGGAAAGGTAGGTTTGCAGGGAGTCGTTGCCATCCCGGTAAATGATCAATCCCTGCAATTCCGGGTGGGACTCGATGAACTCCCTCCCCCGCTCGCGCCCCATCACAAAAACGGCGGTCGAAAGGCCGTCCGCGGTAATGGCGTCGGGGGCGATGATGGAGACCGCCGCCACGTCATCGGCGGGATAGCCGGTTTGCGGATTCAGAATATGATGGTAGCGCTGCCCGTTCTCTATAAAATAGAATTGATAATCGCCGGAAGTAGAAACCCCGCAGCTGCGCCCTAGGGGAAATTGCCCCCAGAACTGCCCTTCCCGTCGGGGATGGCGCACGAAAATTTGGATGTCTTCTTCATGGTTCCACTCGATGCCGAGGTTCCCTCCCGCGTCGATGATGAAATTCCGCATCCCCTGCCCGCGCAACACCCTCCGCGCCATTTCCACCGCAAAACCTTTGCTGATTCCGCCCAAATCCAGTTCCACGCCCGCGGGCAGCAACAGTCGGGAGGAATCCAGACTCACGCGCTGGTATCCGGTTTTTCCCAGCGCCTCCTGAATGCGCTCTGGCGCGGGTACCGCGGCGCTGTCGGTATCGAAGCCCCAGAGCCGGAACACCGGCCAGAGGGTGAAATCGAAGGCTCCCCCGGTTTCCTGCGCTGCCTCCATTGCCCGGGAGAGCAGCTCGTAAAAGCGGCGATCGGGGAGAAATTCCCGGGCTTCCCCGCTGCGCCGGTTGAGCACGCCCACGGTGGAGGCGGAATCGTAGGGATTGGTCAGCGTTTCCACTTCCCGGATGGCGTCGAACCCGGCGCTGATGGCCCGGTTGATGGCCGCGGGGTCCATGTCCACGTCGTAACTGGTGATGGTCACGTAAGTGCCTAACAGGATTTGCCGCTGCGAAACCGGCTCGCGGTAGGACTCGCCGCAGCCGGCGGCGAGCAGGATAACAAGGAACGAGGCGCATGCACTATGCCACACTATTTTCCGTAAGCGGGATGCAATATTCATGGCTCAGTTCTTTCGAGTTAAGACGAATTCGGCCAGGGCTTTCAGGGATTGCCGGGCGGGAGACTCCGGCAGGGGGGCCAGCGCCTCGATGGCCGCTTCTTTGATTCCGTCGGCGCGTTCCCGGGCTTTTTCCAACCCACGGCGCTCTTTTACTAATTGAAGAATGTACTGAAGCTCTTTCCTGCCCGCGCCATTTTTAATGATCTTTACCACCTTTTTGCGCTCTTTTTCGGGGGATTCCCGCAGGGCGTACAACAACGGCAGGGTAATCTTCTTCTCTTCCAGGTCGGCCAGGGCCGGTTTGCCCAAGATGCCGCTGTTTCCTTCGTAATCCAATAAATCATCTTTGATCTGGAAAGCCAGCCCCAAATTTTCCCCGAAGTTTTTCAAAGCCTGGCGGTATTCGGGCGGGGCGTTCACGGTCAGGGCGCCTAACTCGCAGCAGGCGGAGATCAGGGAAGCGGTCTTGTCGCCGATCATGCGGAAATAATCCTCCTCGGTAATATCCAGCTTGCGGGCCTTTTGCAGCTCGAACATCGCCCCTTTGATGAGGCGCTTCGCCACCGTGGCCACGGTGTTCATGATCTCCAGGCTGCCGGTTTCCGTGGCGGCGATGAGGGATTTGGAGAGCAGGTAATCGCCCATCAGGATGGCCAGCTTGCTCTTCCAGACTTTGTGGATGGTGCGGAAACCGCGCCGCAGTTCGGAATCATCTAACACGTCATCGTGAACCAGGGAGGCGGTGTGCAGCAATTCCACCACCGCGGCGGTGGTGTAAGTGGCGGGAAGCGCCTCTCCCACGGTGCGGGCGGAGACGATCAGCAGCGCCGGGCGGAATTGCTTGCCTTTGTGTTTCACGATGTATTTGGCGATCTGGTCCACAATCTTCACGTCCGAGCGCATGATCGCCGCAAAATGCTCGTCGAATTTTCTGAGATCGCTTTCAAAAGGTTCGAAAATCTTGAGCGTACCCTTCACTGGTTCCTTTTTCGGTTATTTCTATCCTTTATCCTTCCCCCTGCTCTGCCTCCAATGGCTTTTCAAGGGAGGTTTCTCCCGCCAATACCCGCTGTTTGGCGGACTTTTCCACCCACTTTACGATGAAAATGGACGCTTCGTAGAGGATGGTCAGGGGAATGCCTAAAATAATCTGGGTGATGGGGTCCGGGGGCGTCAAAACCGCGGCGATGATGAAAATCAGCACAATGGCATGGCGGCGGTATTTGCGCATGAAGGCCGCGGTAATGATTCCCGCTTTCGCTAAAAAATAACACACTACCGGAAGCTCGAAAACCACTCCGAACAGGAAAATCATTCGCAGCGCAAAACCGATATAGAAATCGATCGCGATATTCGCCACGATGTTAGCCGGCGCCAAACCGATGAAAAAATTCAGCGCAAAGGGCAGCAGGATGAAATAGGCGAATGATAGTCCCAGGGCGAAGAGTATGGTGGAGGAAAAAATCAGGGGAAGAAAATAGCGCCGCTCTTCGGTTTTCAATCCCGGGGAAACAAACTGCCAGATTTGCATGAGAATATAGGGCAGCGCCGCCATCAGCCCCCCGAAGAAACCGATTTCCAGATAGACCACCAGAATGCCCTGCACCTTCAGAAACTGGAATTCCAGGGGCGGGGTCAGCCGGCTGGCCGGGTAAGTGAGAATATTCAAAATATATTTGGCGACGGAAAAACAGGCGATCATTCCCACCCCTAAGGCTAACAGGGATTTGATCAGCCGCTGCCGCAGCTCCTCGAGATGTTCGAGGAAAGGCATTTCCTGGTCGTGGCTTTCGTTTTTCGGCATAAGAATTACGCTTCTCCATGCGCGTTTCCGGTCTCTCCGGTAGAACCTGGCTATCGAATTTACGGGATTCCGAAAACAAAAAGAAGTGCTTGTTTTATTTTGCAGCCATATCCGGATTTACCCGATGGTTCGCCCCCCATCGATGGTAATCTCCGCCCCGGTGATAAAATCTCCGCCCTCGAATAAATATAGGACCGCATTGGCCAGGTCGTTTGCGCTTCCGCTGCGTTGCAGGGGAATTTTGCGGATCAACGCCTCCCGCTCCTCTTCGCCGAGTGATTCCGCAGGCATGATCATTCCCGGAACGATGGCGTTGACCGTCACATGGGGAGCAAACTTTCTGGCGAGCCCCCGGGTGAGCGCCAGAACCCCGGCTTTGGAGACCGAATAAGGGAGGTACTCGGTCCAAACCTGCCGCGCGGCGACGTCGGCAATGTTGACGATTCGCCCCTGCTGCTGCCGGAGCATTTGTTCGCCCACAGTCCGGCAGCCCCAGAATACCCCTTTCAGATTCACGTTCATAAACTGGTCCCATTGCTCCTCGCTGATATCCCCCAGCGGGGTGCGGTAAAACAGCGCGGCGTTGTTCACCAGCCCGTCGATTTTGCCGAATTTCGCCAGAATTTCCGCCGACATGCGCTCCCAGTCCTCCCGGCGGGAGACGTCCCCCTGCACGACCAGGGGCGGCAGCCCTGCGGCGGCAATTTCTTCCGCGGCTTGCCGGGCTTTTTCCCGCCGGGTATGATAGTGGATCACTATTTGCGCCCCTTTGCGGGCCAGCGCCAGGGCGATGGCTTTTCCCACCCGGTCGCCGCTGCCGGTAACCAAAATCACGCCGTTGCTTAATTCCATAATCTCTTCCAGCGGTTTGATAAAGATTCGGCAAATTGGATAAACGCTGCCAAAATTAGGAAAGATTCGGCGGGGAGGAAAGCCTTTTTATGCTATTCGACTTCTCTTTCCCGGCGCGTACAACAAAATCGTTTGTTCTTAATTTTGAAATGGTAAATTCATCCTTGCAGTCAATTTAAACTGCGAAAGAACGCGAAGAAACGCGAATGGCTACGGAACCAATACCGACCGGAATTAACGTTTCCCGGCCTTGAGGCTGTTGCAGATTGTCATTCCCGAATGCTTTTATCGGGAATCCACAGCCACAAAGTCATAGATTCCCGCTAAAGCTTGTGCCCGTATGCAGTAAACGGGTAACATGCGGGAATGACAGAGTGGAGCCGCTTTTTAGTGAATCTGCAACAGCCTTCTTTCCGGGATCAATTCATCGAAAAGGAGAGATTGCCCCATGAAACCGCAAACCGGAACAGCAACCATGCTGCAAATAATGGAAATTATCAGCCTGTGCCTGGTACTGGCGCTAAGCGCGGCGTACCCCCAGGCGCAGCCGGCTTTTTTCCCTGACGGAACTTACGATCCCGCCATTCCCTCCCCGGAAGCGGCGCTGGGATTTGCCAGCGGGGAGCGCCCGGCGCGCTCTGAAGAAGCGCTGCGCTATTTTCAACTGTTGGCGGAAAAGTCGCCCCGGCTGCGCCTGATAGAATCCGGCCGCACCCACGAAAACCGGAAATTGTACTACGCCATCATCAGCTCCGAAGAAAACCTGGCGCGGTTGGAGATCATCCGGGAAGCCGTGACCCGGCTGGCCGATCCCCGCACGATCAAATCCGACGCCGAAGCCCGCGATCTCGCGAAGCAAACCCCGGCCATCGCCTGGATGATGTACAGCATCCACGGGGACGAGTTCTCCGGGGTGGATGCGGCGCTGCAGGTCGCCTACCAGCTGGTCGCCGGAACCGACGCCCTCAGCGAGCGGCTGCGCCGGGAATTGCTGGTGGGCATCGATCCCAATGAAAATCCCGATGGGCGAGAGCGTTTTTTGGCGCAAATGCAGCAGTGGGGCGGCAAAATCCCCACTTCCGACGCCCAGAGCATTCAGCATACCGGGGTGTGGCCGTGGGGGCGGGGCAATCACTATTTGTTCGACCTCAACCGCGACTGGTTCATTCTCTCCCAGCCGGAAACCCGCGCCCGGGTGCAAACGCTGCTGCACTGGAATCCCCAGTTAGTGGTGGACGCCCACGAGATGGGCTCCTACGAAACCTACCTGTTCCCCCCGGCCCGGGAGCCGATCAATCCCAATATTCATCAAACCCTCCTTAAATGGGGGAAAACCTTTTCCGAGGATCAGGCCCGGGCTTTTGATCGCTACGGGTGGAGTTATTACACCCGGGAGTGGCATGAAGACTGGTACCCCGGCTACGGCAGCTCCTGGCCGAGCTACTTAGGGGCGGTAGGCATCTTGTATGAACAGGCCAGCACCGAGGGCGCTTCCGTGAAGCGCCCCGATGGAACCGTCCTCGCCTTCCGGGAAGCGGTGCAGCATCAATTCGTCAGTTCCCTGGCCAATTTGGAGACCGCCGCCCGGCATCGCGGCGACCTGTTGCAGGATTTTTATCGCATGAAGAAAGAGGCGCTGGCGGCCCGCAGCGCCCCGGCGGCCTACTACATTCTTCCCGGCGGCAATCCTTCCCGGGTTTACCGCCTGTTAGAGAAGCTGTTGATGCAAAAAGTGGAGATCGAGATCGCGCAAGAGGATTTCCCGGCCTCCAACATTCGTGGTTACTGGGATTCTATCCCCATCAGTAAAAAATTGCCCAAAGGAACCTTCATCATTCGCCTGAATCAGCCCCTGCGCCCGCTCATCAACGCCATCCTGGAGTTCGATCCGCGCATGACCGGCGCGTTTCTGAAATGGGAGCGGGAATCCCTGGAACGGGGCCAGGGCACCCGCATGTACGAAGTCGGGGCCTGGTCTATGCTGCTGGCCTACGGGGTGGAAGCCTATGTTTCCGGCGCAGCCCCCTCGGTCAAAACCCTCCCGCTCCGGGAAGCGCCGAAAAACGCGGGCGAGGTGCTCAATCCTCAACCGCGCTACGGCTACCTGATCGATTACGGAGATGACCACGCCGCGCCGGCCCTGCTGCGCCTGCTGGAAAGCGGTTACCGGGTTCGCGCCGCCCGGGAGGTTTTCCGCAGCGAGGAGAAACTTTTCCCGCGCGGGAGCCTGCTGCTGCGCCTCAACGAGAACCCCGCCTCCTTAGCGGAAGCGATCTCCCGGGTCAGCCGGGAGACCGGGGCGGCGGTGTACGGGGCCAACAGCGCCCGCAGCCAGGAGGGACCGGACCTGGGCGGGGGAGAATTCGAGCTTCTGGAGCCGCCGCGTATCGCCCTGCTCGCCGGGCCGGACGTCAATATGTACAGCTTCGGGGCAACCTGGCATCTGCTGGACTGCGAATTAGGCGCCCGCCATTCCATCCTCAATTACCAGTATTTCGAACAGGCGGATTTGCGAACCTACAACGTGCTGATCCTGCCCGCTACCTGGGGAGGCGCGGAAGCCTACCAGCAGATATTCGGGAAAGAGGGCATCCGGAAATTGAAGGAGTGGATTGCCGGCGGGGGAACCCTGATCGCCATGGGCAACGGGGCGGCCTTTGCGGCGGACAGCGCCTCCGGTCTCAGCCAGGTAAAGCTGCGCCGCCAGGCGCTCAAGGAATTGGCGCTCTACCAGGACGCCGTCGCCCGGGAACGGCTTATCGGCAAAGAAAAGATCGACAGCCTGGCGATTTGGGAAGGAAAGATCGCCGCGACAACCCCGCCGGCCGCCAAAGAAGAGAAAAAACCGGAAGATTTGAATGCCCTGGAACGGTTGGACGAACGCCAGCGCCTGTTCATGCCCCGGGGGGCAATTTTGCGGGTGGATTTGAACGAAACCCACTGGCTCAGCTTCGGGATCGGGGCGCGAACGCCGGCGCTCCTGTACTCTTCTTATGCGTTGATGTCCAAAAACCCCGTGGAGACCGCGGGGCGCTTTGGAGAGGCGGAGCATTTGCGCCTCGCCGGGCTGCTCTGGCTGGAAGCGCGGCAGCGCTGGGCCAACTCCGCCTACGCCACCCGGGAAGCGCTGGGCAACGGGCAGGTGATACTTTTCGCCGATGATCCCAATTTCCGCTCCTATTTTTACGGCGCCGGGCGGATGCTGCTGAATGCGCTGCTGCTGGGGCCGGGCTTCGGAACCCGGCGGGCGGTGGAGTGGTGAGGCGGGAAACGTAAAACGTAATGCGTAAGGCGTAACTTTTGTGACTATTGCGTATTGCGCATTCCGTTTTTTATTACGCATCACGTTTTACGCATCACGCTCCTCCTTCCCTTCGCGGTACAGCCGCACCCGGTTGCGCCCATTCTGTTTGGCCTCGTAGAGCGCCATATCGGCGCGGCGCACCAGTTCCTCCGCGGAAACCGCATCCTCCGGGAACGCCGCCGCCCCGATAGAGATGGTGATCTTCTGGTGGGAGAACTCCGCTTCTTTGGGAAAGGGGGCAGCCGCGACCATCCGGCAGAGTTTTTCCGCAATCCTCATTCCTCCCTCTTTGCCCAGCTCCGGGCAGATGGCCGCGAACTCTTCCCCGCCGTAGCGCGCCACGGTATCGCTGCTGCGGGTATTTTTTTGCAACAGTTTAGCCAGTTTCTTCAACACCACGTCGCCGGCCGGGTGGCCGAAGGCGTCGTTATAGAATTTGAAATAGTCCACGTCTAACATCAGCAAAACGAAGGGCGAGCCGTGCCGCCGGGCGCGATCTAATTCCCGGTGCAGTTCCTGGATGAAGTAGCGATAGTTGAACAGCCCGGTGAGGTGGTCGGTTACGGCCTCCTTTTCCGCCCGGATGAAAAACGCTTTCAACTGTTCGCGCATCTGCAAATTCTGGTACAACAGGCCGGCGGTGCGCAGGAGCATCTCTAAAATTTTAATATCGTAGCGGGTGAAGCGCTTCGAGGGGGATTTATAGTCGATAAACAGGTAACCGCCCACGTAAAAAATGTCCCAGGAGAGGTATTCGCGCAGGTGCTCCCGCAGTTTCTCGAGGCCGGTTCCGATTCCCTCGTAGAGATCCGGATTCAAGTTGTCCAACAACTCCCGGAAACTTTCCTCGCCGGCAAGCTGGTGGTTTACCGGGGCGGGAGCGCCCAACAAGCCGAATAAAAACCGGCGGGCCTGAACCTCTTGCAAGATTTGCCGGGTTGGGGGGTCGGGAATTTTCGCCGGCGAGGTAAAGAGCAGGAGCGCGGAGCTGCGGAACAGGTTTTGGAACACCGCCGCCGGGTAACGGATGTTCAGCTTCTCCCATTTCCCGGGCTCGAACCCGCAAGTTTCGGAAACGGTCAAGCGCAGCGCCTGTGCATCGACCTCCAGGAAAGCGCAGCGGTCGAATTGCAGGGTATGGTAAATTTCCCGCACCAGACAGGAGCGCAGCGCCCGGGGGGAATTGCAGCCTTGCAGGCGGATGATGACCTGGTGCAGGGTTTCTAATTTCCGGGAATACTCTTGCAGTTTCCCGGCGCGACCGCTGAGCGACCGGTTCGCTTTCTGCAATTGTTCGATTTCGCGCAGCAATGGCTCCGGCGCTGAGTCGGTTCGGAAGCGGGAAGCGGCTTCCGGGCATTCCGGCCCCGGGGTTTTTGGCTTTCCGCTCAAAAATTCGGCAATCCGGCAGAGAATTTTGTTGATCGTTTTGGGCATAGGCCGCCCCCTCCGGTTTTATGATCTCCTTCACCCGGAAGATGATAAATTTTTTTTACTCATTCCAACTTTATAAATTTTTACTATATTTCAAGATGCCCGGCTTGCCGGAACCGGATGGCCGCCATCAAATGAAAGATGGCGCCCCCGGCGGTTGCCTGCGGGCGAAATTCAACGATCTTCATCAGAATCTATTCACCGGAAGCCGGCGTAAAAGAAGCGGTGTTTTGCGTGGCGCAGCATAACGCCCTCTCTGAAAATAGCGGATGATCGGTTACGTGTTACGCATTACAAAATACGCATCATGACACCCGGTTCAACAGGTATTAGAATAAATCGCTATGTCCTGGAGAAATAAATTAGAACAATTAGTCGGGCTGTTGGAAAAAATGCCCCAGCCCAAATCCTTCCGCTCCAAAGCCGGGGTGTACGAGCCGTACTTTGTGATCGAGCTGCGCTCCGGCAATTGGGAGCTTATTCCCTACGCCACCTACACCCGCTTAGACGGTTCCCCGGGACGGGAAGTGCGGCTGAGCTTGAACATTGTGGACAGCAGTAAGGTGAATATCAGTCAGAACGAGTTGGATTCGCTGCTCTACCTGGATTCCGACGCCGGCTCCAACGCCCGCAGCATCTTCAATTATACCCAGCCGGTCGGCTTCCTGCTGGACTGGCTGGCGGAAAGCCGGATCATGGTGAAAGAGACCGCGGCCAAAGAAGCGGTAAAGGCGACCGTTTATCCCGGAACCGCGCGCATTATTCTGACCCTCCAAAAGGGCAAGAACGGTTTTTACCTGCAACCGACCCTGGTATTCGAAGACCTTTCTCCCCTGGAGATCAAAGAGCCGGCGGTAATCCTCTCCTCCAACCCGATTTACATGCTCTACGGAACCCAGATCTATAAAATCGAATCCGCCCTGCCGGCCATCTTCTGGAATAACTACTTCCGGATCCGGGAGCCGTTCGAAATCCCCAACGCCGAATTGAGCGAATTCATCCGCATCTATCTTCCGCACATTTTGCCGGTGTTAGACTGGAACAACTTAGGCGAGCACGTGGAGCACAAGACTCCTCCCCTTAGCGATAAACGAATTTGCTTTTCGGAGTGGAACAGCCACCTGCAAATCGATGTCAATTTTGCTTACGAGCAGTACGAATTCCCGGCTTACCCGGCGGTGGATCGCAGCCTGGCGCACCAGGGGAAAAATCTCTTCATCATCCAGCGCAACGCCGCGGAAGAGGAGCAGAGCCGCAGGTACCTGGAAGAGAACGGGTTGATTTATCGCTCCGGGCATTGGAATATTGCCTCGAATTACCATTACCAGGACTGGATGCGCCTGGTGGTTCCCAAACTGCAAAAAGTCGGTTTTACCGTGCTCAACGAAGAGAATTTGCACCGCTACCGGGTTCACCGCCAGAAACCGAAGCTGCAAATCAAGGTGCGCTCCGGGATTGACTGGCTGGAGTTGAAATACAGCCTGGCGCTGGATCGGGACGCGCTGGAAATCCCCGATTTGCTCAAACAAATCGGAAATGACAAACAGTACGTAAAGCTGAGCGACGGCTCCAGCGTCTATTTAACCGAAGACGTAGTCGAAAAAATCCGCGCCTTTTCGCAGTTCTTAGACCTCAAGAACGGGCACGGGGAGGTGCGCCTGCCCATGGCCGGGGTGGCGGTGCTGAAGGCGCTGCAAACCATTGCGGAAACGGTGCGCCTGGATTCTCGCGCCGCGGAACTGTTAGAAAGATACCGCCGCTTCGAGGCCATCCAACCGGCCGCCTCTCCCGGCAACTTGCACGGAGAGCTGCGCGAGTATCAAAAACACGGGCTGGACTGGCTCTGTTTCCTGAACGAATTCTCCTTCGGGGGCATCTTAGCCGACGACATGGGGTTGGGGAAAACCGTGCAGGTGATCGCCCTGCTGCTGAAATTGAAGGAAGAGCAGAAGCAGGAATTTCCGGCGCTGATCGTGATGCCCCTGACCCTGATTTTCAACTGGGAGGAAGAATTTCAGAAATTTGCCCCCCAGATGCGGGTGCTGCGCTACCATGGAAACCGCAACGAGCGGGTCAAACACCTTGCCAAAATCCCGGAACACGACGTGGTGCTGTGCAGCTACGGGGTGGCGCTGCAAGATCAAAAAGACCTTGCCGCGCAGAAGTTCAGCTATGTTATTTTAGATGAATCCCAGAAAATCAAAAATCCCCAGACCAAGACTTACAAAGCGATTGGCCGGCTGCGCTCGCGGCATAAACTGGCGCTCACCGGCACCCCGGTGGAAAACTCTTTGGTGGATTTGTGGGCGCAGATCAATTTCGTAAACCCCGGCCTGTTGGGCAATTTGCGCCAGTTCCAGTCCCATTATATCGAAATTCCGGAGCAGAACCGCGGCCGCCAGATCGAAACCTTGAAGAAAATCATTTTCCCCTTCATCCTGCGGCGCACCAAGGAGGAGGTGGAAACCCAGCTGCCCCCGCTCACGGAGATTGTGCAGTACGTGGAAATGACCGACCGGCAGGCGCAGGTGTATTACGAATGTTTGTCCGATTTCCGCAGCCAGATTTTCCGGGAGATCGACGCGCAGGGATTGGATAAAACCCGCCTGCGCATCGTAGAAGCGCTCACCTACCTGCGCCAGATCGCCTGCCACCCCGCCATTTTAGATGACAAGATCGAGCTTTTCGACTCCGGCAAAGTGCAACTGTTGGAAGATATGGTGGACGACCTGCTCAGCGAGGGGCATAAGCTGCTGATATTTTCGCAGTTCGTGCGTTTTTTGAAGCTGGTGCAGCGCATTTTTGAACAGCGGGGCTGGAGCCACGAATACCTCGACGGCTCGGTGCGCGACCGCGCCGAACGCATTCATAACTTCCAGGAAAATCCCCGCGTTTCTGCCTTTTTGATCTCCCTCAAGGCCGGGGGGCTGGGGCTGAACCTTACCGCCGCGGATTACGTGATCCACCTGGATCCCTGGTGGAACCCCGCGGTGGAGCAGCAGGCCACCGACCGCGCCCACCGCATCGGGCAGGACAAGCGCGTGTTCGTGTACAAATACATCGTCAAAGACACCGTGGAGGAGAAAATCCTCAAGCTGCAGAAACGCAAAAAGGAGCTTTCCGAGGAGCTGATCATCTCCGAAAGCGGTTTTGTGAAGCAACTGACCCGCGAAGACCTGGAAATCCTCTTCTCTACGGAAAGCAATACATAAGGAGTGCAAAACTTCAGTTTTGCACCAAAACCCCCATCCGGAGGCCCGCCATGAATCGCATTCTGAACATGATTTGCCTGCTCGTTCTAACCTCGCTGCCATTTTTCGCGCAAACCGAAAACCCGGTCGCAGATTTTATCGCCAAAGGCGATGAAGCTTACGCCCGCTATGATAACGCCGCCGCGCTGGAGCACTACCAAAACGCCTTCCGGGCGGATTCCGCCAATTACGAAGCCGCCTGGAAGCTCTCCCGCGCTTACGTGGATGTGGGCGAAGTGCAAGAGAAAAAGGAAACCCGCCGAACTTATTACCAGGAGGCGGACAACTATGCCCGGAAAGCGGTTGAGATCGATTACCTTGGCGCCAAAGGGCATCTCTGGCGCAGCATTGCCTTAGGCCGGGTGGCGTTAGACGCGGGAGCCAAGGAGCGGGTGCAAATGTCCAAGGAGATCAAAAAAGAGGTGGACCGGGCGCTGGAGTTGGATCCCACCGATGACATCGCCTGGCACGTTTTGGGGCGCTGGCATCGCAAGATAGCCACTTTAAGCTGGGTCGAAAAGAGATTTGCCAATATGTTCTTAGGCGGGGTTCCCAAGGAGGCCTCGGTGCAGAAAGCCGCGGAATGTTTCCAGAAAGCAATCGAGCTGCATCCCGAACACCTCAACCACTACCTGGAGTTAGGCCTCACTTACGAAGAACTGAAGCAAAAAGAGCCGGCCATCGCCCAGTACCAAAAAGTGTTAGAACTGCCGGTCGCGGACGCGGATGATGAAGGCTTCAAAGCGACCGCCCGGGAGCGGCTGGAGAAGCTGAAAAAATGAAACGCGGCCAGCTTTCAGCCCTCGGCTTTCAGAACGGGCAGGCGGTGCGGCCACCGACCTTGCAAGCTGCCGGGCAAAAACTCGCCCTGGAGGCCGCGGGAATTCTAAACGACGTTCTCGCTCTGCCGGAGCTCCACCCGGAAAGCAAGCAAAATCGCACCCCGGTGACGTTGGCGGATTTTCTCATCCAGATTCGGGTAATGCTGACCCTGGCGGCGCTCTACCCGGCTGACCGGTTCATCGGGGAAGAAGCATTCGATGAAAATAAAATCAGCGAGATCGAAGGGCTGCTAAAACGCCGCCATCTGTTCGATAAGTATGCTAACCTGTTAAGCGAATTCAAGCAAAATATTTTCCCGCGATACCGGGAGATCCTTTTTAATATCAACGATCCCGACCCAACGCCCCGCCTGTGGATCAATGACCCTTTGGACGGCACCGCCGGTTTTATCAACAAAAACGGCCAGTATGCCTGTAGCCTGGCGCTCCTGCAATGGGATGGGCCAACCCGATCATACTCTCCGGTTTATGGAATCATTTACGCGCCCCACTACCGGACTTTATACCAGGGGGAAGAGATCAACGGCCCGCTCGTGGAAGCAGCCGAGGGCCGGCCCCTGCCGGGTTTGTACCAAACCGATCCGGCGTCCCGCTTAGAAAAAGTCGGCGACTTGGATTTAAAGAAAACCTTAGAAAAATTTATCCCGCGGGGACCCATTACCCGCGATTCGAAGCGGTTTGGGCCTAATCCCCTGGATCCTTTTTTAGAAAAATATTATCCCCGGGAAACTTTCGTAAAACACTGGGGCAGCTCCGTTGTCGGGATGTTGGAGGTGATACTGGGAAACCATGCCCTGTATTCCAGCGCCATGTCGCTTTGGGATTTTGCCGCAGCGGCCTATGTCCTTTCCAAAGCGGGCGGCAGCCCCATCAGGGCGGATAATGCAACGCCAATGGAACGCATCGATTTAGATTATCTGAAAACTATTCTGGAAAAGGGCGACCGTTTTTATCCGCTCGCGGCCACGGTGGGCGGAATTCACGCGCAGAATGTTATGGAATGTTTACAGCGGTTGAACGGGTAGATGGTTGAATGGTTGGATAGCTGGATGGTTAGATGGTTAATGACTCCTCAGCCAACCCTCTAACCATTCAACCATCCAGCCATCTAACCATTTAACCATCCAATCATATTTTTAGAATCTTTTTTCTCCCGGCTGTTGATTAACAGCACCGAAAACACGCCGCAGGAATATTATATTCACGAACCTGGATTTTTAACTAAATCGACAAACATCCGCAACCGGTTTTTGCAACCGGAAACGGCGGCATTTCAACCATATCAGAGAGATGGAAGGTCATGAACAAACCATTGAAGATTGGCATCGTCGGTCTTGGCAAGATGGGCGGCATCCGCGCCAAAACCGTCCGCGAACGCGACGATACCGTGCTGGTTTCCGGCACGGATCCCAATCCCCCGGGGAAGGGCTTCGAGGACCTGCAGATTCTTCCCGATTACCGGGCGGTCATTCACTCCGGCGTCGATGCTGTGTTCGCCTGCACTCCTAACCGCTTCATACCCGAGGTGGTGATCGCGGCGCTGGAGGCCGGCAAACACGTCTTTTGCGAAAAGCCGCCGGGCCGCAACATGGCCGATATAAAGCGGATCATGGAAGCGGAGAAACGCCATCCCGGGCTGGTGGTAAAGATCGGGTTCAACCACCGCTACCATTTCGGCATCATGGAAGCGAAAAAAATCGTGGAGAGCGGCAAATACGGCAAAATTCTCTGGGTGCGCGGGGTCTATGGCAAAGCCGAAGGCTCCGGCAATCCCAACGAATGGCGGCACGATCCCGCGCTGGCCGGCGGGGGAATCCTCTTTGACCAGGGCATCCACATGCTCGACCTGTTCCGCTACTTCTGCGGCGAGTTTACGGAGATCAAAAGCATGTGCACCACCGCGTTCTGGGATTTTCCTCTGGAGGATAACGCCTTCGCACTGCTGCGCAACGAAGAGGGACGCATCGCCATGCTGCATAGTTCGTTTACCCAGTGGAAACACCGTTTTACCTTAGAAATTTTCATGGAAGACGGCTACGTAATCGTGGACGGGATGCCTTCCGGCTCGCGCAGCTACCGCGATGAATGGATCATCGAAGGCCGCAAGCACACCGGCTTCGCCATCGGTAATCCGCCGGAGCAGGCTACCTTCTGCAACACCGACCCCTCCTGGGAACTGGAGTTGGCGGAGTTTGTCGATTGCATCCGCCACGGAACGCCGGTGCGCAACGGCACTTCCCGGGACGCCTACGAAACCATGCGCCTGGTCTTCGGCATTTACGACGCCGATGAAAAGTTCAAACAGCAACAGGCCGCCAGGTTAAAAGAAATTCAAGTAAAAAGTTAAAAAAAAGGTAACTATTCAGGCATTTTGCCACGGAGGCCCCAGAGCACACAAAGACATGGGAAAATTTATTGAACAAACCCGTTTTTTGTAGAAAAAAATGTTCCAT
>JABWBP010000083.1 GCA_013360445.1 Calditrichaceae bacterium
GCGTGACCTCCACGAAGTTTTTTAGGTCTTTTCAGAAAAATCTGAACGCGAATACCCCAATTTAGTGCGCTTCCCGCGCATTTTGCAAAAGTTTAGTTAATGAATAGATAAATGGCTATCCAACCCTGTAGCTATTTCATCATCACTCCAATAATCCATTCATCCAACCATCCAGCCATCCATCAATCCACCCCCGCATTATCAGCGCAGCAGGAGCATTTTCCCCGCTTCAGCAATGCTTTCCCTGATCCGCAATTCATAAAAATAGATTCCCCCCGGAACCGGTTCGCCGGCGTCGTTTTTGCCGTCCCAGCGAAGCGCGTTCTGCAAAATCGCTTGAGAATTGGGAATTTCCCAGCGCCGGATGGCCTGCCCCAGCAGATTATAAATGGTAAGGGTATGGGAACCTCCCAATTGGCCGGGAGAGAGCACTGCTTCGTATTCGATGGTGGTTTCCGGGTTGAAGGGGTTGGGATAATTCCGCAGCAGCCGGATGGTCGAGGGCGCAGCGTCCGGCGGGGCGGAAGGGGGATTCAGCCCGATGACGATCTCCAGGTTCTCATAGAATACAATGCCCCCGCCGTTGACGCCGAGGAATAAATCCAGGTCTCCATCGCTGTCGATGTCCGCAAAATTGGGGGCGCTGCGCAGGTGCAGGGGAAGCTGAAAGGAGGCGTCGAACACAAAATTCGCCTCCTGCGCGGTGCCGGTGTTGCGGTAGAGCAGGGTTCCCTGGGCGTCGCTGCCAACTATTAGGTCGTGGTCGCCGTCGCCGTCGATATCGACAAAGTGGGGATAGCTGTAATCGCCCACGTCGATGCCGGCGTAGTTCTGATCAATTAATTCGAATACCGGCGCGGCAGGCGAGCCGGTATTGCGGTAAAAATTGATGTTTCCGTTGAACTCCCCGATGAACAGGTCGAGGTCGCCGTCGCCATCGATATCCGCAAACGCCGGGGTGCTGTTGTTGCCGATATCGATCCCGTTCCAGAACTCCTCGATGCGCACGAAGTTGGGCGCGGCGGGCGAACCCTGATTTTGGTAATAAGTGATCCGGCCGTCCCATTTGCCGAGGTAGAGATCTAACAGGCCGTCATCCTCCAAATCGGCGAAAGCGGGGGCGTAATTCAGGTCGTAAAGCTTATCGTAGTTGAGATAGTGCGTGCTGGCCAGCCGGAAAGCGGGGCTGCCGGGGCTGCCCTGGTTTTCGAAGAAGTATATCCGGCTGTTGCTGTCATCCGGGGATTGGAGGTCTTCCTGGTTGGCGAGAAAGAGGTCCAAATCGCCGTCGCCGTCCAGGTCCGCCAGGGCGGTAATGGTGTTTTGCCCCACGTCGATGCTGGGAATAAACTGCTTCGTGCGCAGGAGGAAAAAAGGCAGGGAAGCGGAGCCGGTATTTTCATAGAAGTAAAAATTCTCCGCCCGGTCGCTGATGAAAGAGATCGCCCCGCCCAACACCCCGATGAACATATCCCAATCCCCGTCGCCGTCGATGTCCGCAAAGCGGGGAACGTTGTAGCCCCCGGTTCGCAGGGTATCGTTGGGCGGGTAAGCCTGAACCAGCGCGCCGGGATCGAAATCCACCACCTCGCAGCCGCCGAAGTTTTCGATGAAAATGATGCTGTTGGCAAAAAAATCTCCCCAGAACAGGTCGTTATCCTGGTCGGCGTCGATGTCCACGAAGGTGAGAGAGTTGGCGCCGTGCAGGGGGTCATCATCGAGTCCTTGCCCCTTCGGGGATTGGGCGATTGGGAGATTGGGAGATTGGGTGCCCGGGGGATTAGCGGATTTTCCACCCCCGGTGAGGATCAGTAAATCTTCGAAAGTGTCGGTAGTATGCTGGTAAATGGGAACAAAATCGGGGTTCAATCCCACCATGCGGTAAAAAGTGACATACCCGCTCAATCTGCCTAAGAAGAGGTCCGGGTCGCCGTCGCAGTCGATGTCCGCCCAATCCGGGACGCTGAAACCGTCGGCCAGGATGGGTTCCCCGGCAAGGTCTTTCAAAGTATCCGCCGCCAAAATGAAGGCCGGGCTGTTGGGCGAGCCGTTGTTGCGATAGTAGCGGATCACCCCGAAGGGCTTTTCGGCAAAGAGGTCGATATCCCCGTCGTTATCCGCGTCGGCGAATTTGAACCAGGCCCCCACTTCCAGGCTCTCGAACTGGTCGGTAACCCACTCGAATTCATGCTGGAAGGGCGATCCGGTGTTGCGAAAGAAGGTAAGCTGGCTGGCGCGATCCTGCACGAACAGATCCGGGTCGCTGTCGCCGTCTATATCCACGAATTGGTGCACCGGGCGATTCATCCCCCCGGTAAAGGGCAGCCCGTAGCCCTGGCCGGCCTGGTTGAGAATGGGGAAGGGTGCGATGCGGCGCTGGAATTGGAACTCCTGGGCCGATGGAAAGGAAAAAGGAAGAAGGAAAAAGAAAAAAGGAAGAAGGAAAAAGGTCTGGCCGGGGAATCCCGGGAAACAAAAGAGAATGGGGAAAGATCGCCGGCGCGCCAGGTGATTTTTGTTCATGGCTCACTCCTCAATTAGAAACCGCAATCAGCCGGCTCTCCGTTTCCATATCGAAAATCAGCAGATTCGGCAGCAAATCATCCTCGCCGATGGCCCGCAGCAGGTAGGGCGGGAAAGAACGGAAGCGCAGCCGCACTGAAAGCTCCAGCGTTCCCGGCTGCGCCGGCGCGGTGAGGGAATAAATGGCGCTGCGCGTCTCGAACGGGGCAATGGTGCGATTTTCCACGCTGCGGGCTTCCCAGAAGAACAGGGTTTCGTGGCCATTTTGATCAATGGGCGTGCCGTTGAACAGCGCCAGGGCGGTATCCGCGGGAAGCTGGCCGCTGCTAACGTATTCGCTGTGATGGTTGCGCAGGTCGCCGTTGGGATCGAGCAGGCCGCTGGCGAAGAGTTCCGCGCCGGACGCGGCGTCTTTCACGACGATCTCGATCCACATTTGCCGCTCGAAGATAGTGCCGCTGGGCACGTTGTGCCCGGTGCGGTCATTGGTAATGCTCACTTCGACGGAGAAACTGCCGCCCGCCGCTACCTGCGCCGGGGCGCTCACCGCCATGCTGACGGAATTTTCCAGCAGTTCCCGCACCCGGGCGATGGTCTCGTCCTTGCCGGGAAAATCCACCAGGGGATAGTCCACCCCGGTAAAGGTGTGGCGGTGAACGTTATCGCGCAGGGGCCCGCCCACCGCGGCCTGTCCCCGGTAGGCGGGCATGTGGCAATCTTGGCAGTGCAAACCCATGGCCAGGTAGGGACTGTTATCCCATTCGGTATTGGTGGCTTCCAAGAGCACCTGGCCGTCGGGGGATTTCACGTCGTGACAGGCGCTGCAAAAATCGGAGAAAATGAAACGGTCGTCGAACGCAGAGCCGTGGTAGCTGTTGGGCTGGGGATCGCTGATTGGCCCGCGGCGCACCCGGTCGAGATGGAAGGTTTTGAAAGCTTTCCCGCGCTCGAACGCTTTCATGGTATGGCAGGCGTCGCAATGCAGGCCGTTTTTGGCCAGGGAGGAAAGCGCGTTGGGATTGAAGCCCGGCGGAGCCTCCTGCAACAGGGCAGCAAAGGGGCTGTGGCACTTGATGCAGAATTGATCCAATTGGTTGCCGGAGCGCTGCTGCCCGATGGCATTCAGGGTGAAAAAGATGGGGTCGGTGAAGGCGTAGGCGTGCATGGATTGCTGCCATTCCAAATAGTGATTGGGATGGCAGCCGGCGCACTCCGTGGGATCGGCGAAGGTTTGCCGGTACAGGGTGAGTGAATCCACCGCCAGCGGCGGGGTGGGCGGGGTGGGCGATTTTTCGCACCCTCCGGCCAGCACTATCAAACCCACAACCGCCGTCCAAAGGACCCGCAGAGCACGAAACCATTCAACTTTAGTCACTTTAGCTCACTTTAGCCACTTCGGGCACTTATTTTTCAAGGATGCCCGTGATGAATGGCGATCCCCGTGGCAAAATCGCCCACCTCCAGCACTTTCTGGATTGCATAAGTGCTCGGGTGAACCATGACCACCGTTCCGGCAAAACGATTGTTCCCGAAATCATATTTCGGGACATAATCCCCGGTATTATTCTGGCCGGTAAAATAGAGATTATGATCTACCGCTACCACGCCGTGGGGAATGGACAGGCCGTCGCTGCCGTCGCCGGCGCCGAAAAACTGCACCGTCAGGGTCTGGGCGTCGATCACGCAGAAATCGTTGGAGCGGTTATTTCCCACGTAGATATGGTCGCCATCGTGGGAAGTGTGCAAATGCCAGGGATCCAGGCCTACCGGGATGAAATTCACCGCCGCGGGGTTGGCCGGGTCGCTGACATCCACCACGGCGATCTCGTCGGTGCCGATGCAGGAGACGTAGAGGGTCTGGCTGTCCGGCGAAAGGGCCAGATGCAGGGGCTGTCGGTTCGCGCCCAGCGGCAGGGCGGTGAGGAACTCTTTAGTAGCGTGGTTGATGACAATGATATTTCCCCCGGCCAGGCTGGCGGTGTACACGTAGTTGGCGTCCATCACCAGGCCGTGATAGACGTCGGAGTTGGGCAGGGAAATATTCCCGTTATTGGTGCCGGTCGCAGGCTGCATGGTTTCCGAATCCACCGCGTAAATGGAGGTCTGGGGATTGGCCGGGTCCATAAACCGGGAAATATAGAGCACGTGCTCGGTAGGATGGTGCGCCAGCAGGGCAGGAACAGGGGTGCTGGCTTCGCTGAGCAGCTCATTGTCATGGGCGTCGAATTTCAGCACTTTGTTGGCCCCGATGAGGCTGACGTACCAGAATTCGCCGTCCGGAGAGAGGGTGACCAGGTGCGGCTGAGCATTGGCCGGGTAACCTAATTCCTGCAAATCAATATTGCGGATGACCACAAAGGCGTGGGGGTCGATGATGGAAATGCTTGCCGCGTTCTGGTTGCAGACGTACAAATGCTCATGCGAATGCTCAAAGGGAACTTCCCCGGCGTCGTTTTTGGCTCCCCCGTCGATCCAGCGGGCCAGGAAATTGGTTTTGGAAGTATCCAGCGCCGCCCGGCCCTGGTCCGCGGGATGGGGCTTCAACTGCCCGTTTACCCGCAGTTCGGTGAGCATGCGCATCAGGCGGCTGTTTTGGGAATCGAAGGGAATTACCCCGCCGGCCGTTTCCGAACCCAGGGCCACATAGTTCCAGGCGTCTAAGCGCAGCCCGGCTGAAGCCTGCTGGGCATTATGGCAGCCCGTGCACTCTTTATTGAAAAGCGCCTGAACGTGCTCGCTGTATTTTATATCGGTGATATTGGAATAATCTATTTCGCCGCCGCTCAGCGGGTCCTTATTTTTTTCGCAAAAGGTAACCAGCAGCGTTATTGCTAAGAGTGGGAAGATCAGCGCTATTTTTTTCATATAGTTCTCCTGTGAGGATTAGGTTTTGTAAACCCGGGCCTGCAAGAAGCCAGGGCGGGCATTGTTTCAACGCAACGCTCAATATAGCGAGTTCCCCGGGGAATTAAAAGCCCTTTTCTGTGGTTATTTCTCCCCTTCTCTCCTTCCCCACCTCACACTTCCCGTTTCTCCAGCCCGAACCCAATGGCGGGATCAATTCCAACAAAATCTTTAAATTGATTCCTTTTTGTCATAGATTAGAGGCGTCTCGAAATGTTGAAGAAGCGTTTCAAACTGGCAAGAGAACGAACAGAAACCGGCGGAATCATCGTGAAAATATCTCCATCCTTCCCAGACCATATCGTGCTGCTCGACGGCGCCAGCCTGACCCTGGAAAACCTGGCCAGGGTCGCCCGCAACCCTCACGCCCCGGTAGCGCTGGCAGAAACCGCCCGTTCAAACCTGCATGCCAGCCGCGCCTGGGTGGAAACAGTGCAGAAAAGCGGCGAGCCGGTGGTTTACGGGGTAAACACCGGCTTCGGCTCCAAAGCGAGCGTCTCCATTCCCAAAGAAAAATTGCGAGAATTGCAGCGCAATTTGATTATGAGCCACGCCGCCGGGGCCGGCGATCCGCTGCCCATCGACGCGGTGCGGGCGGCCATGCTGCTGCGCGCCAATACCTTAGCGCGGGGGCATTCCGGCGTGCGGGCGGAAGTGGTGGATACCCTGCTGGCGATGCTGAATAAAGGGGTGACTCCCTGGATTCCCGCCCAGGGATCGTTAGGCGCCAGCGGCGACCTCGCGCCCCTTTCCCACCTGGCCCTGGTACTCAGCCGGGGGCCGGAGGAAGACCCCGAGGAACTCAGCGGCCAGGCATATCGGTTAGATTCCGAAACCGGGCAATGGGAATTGACCGGCGGCAAAACGGCCATGGAACGCGCCGGGATTCCCCGCTTAATTTTAGAAGCCAAAGAGGGCCTGGCGCTGAACAACGGAACCCCGGTCTCCACCGCCCTGTTAGCCCTGGCCTGTTACGACGCCCGCCAATTGGTAAAAACCGCGGACGTCGCTATGGCGATGACCCTGGAAGCCCTGGAAGGTTTCTCCGCCGCCTTCTCCCCGGAAATCCAGCGCCTGCGCCCCCATCCCGGCCAGGTGGAAACCGCGGAAAACATTCGCCGCCTCACTGAAAACAGCCGGCTGCTGGACCGCCGCCCGGAACGGGTACAGGACGCCTACAGCCTGCGCTGCCATCCCCAGGTGCTGGCGGGAGTGCGCGACACCCTGCGCTTCATCGAGAATACCCTGGCCGTGGAGATGAACGCCGTGACCGATAACCCGCTCATCTTCCCCGGCGCGCCTTCCGTTAATAAAGCGGTTTCCGGGGGAAACTTCCACGCCCAGCCCATCGCCTTTGCGGGGGATTTTTTGAGCATCGTGCTCTGCGAGGTGGGCAGCATTGCGGAGCGGCGCATCTTCCGGCTCTCCGACAAGCATCTCAACGCCGGGCTGCCCTCCTTCCTGGCGGCCAATTCCGGTTTGGAAAGCGGGCTGATGATCGCCCACTACACCGCCGCTTCCCTGGTTTCCGAGAACAAATCCCTGGCCCATCCCGCCAGCGTGGACTCCCTGCCCACCTGCGAAAACCAGGAAGACCACGTGAGCATGGCCCCCATTGCGGCGCGCAAGGCGCGGCAAATTTTGGAGAACGTGCAGAAAATTGTGGGTGTGGAGCTGCTCTACGCCGCCCAGGCGCTGGATTTACGCCTGCGCAGCGAGCCGGGCGGGGACGCCGCCCCGGAAACCCTCTTTGGCAAAGGAACCGCCGCGGCCTACCGCGCCCTTCGCCAAAAAGTAGCCTTTTTAGATCGAGACCGCCCGGTTTACCGGGACATGGAAACGGCGCGGGAATTGGTGTGGAGCGGGGAGTTGTTAGCGGCGGTGGAGGATGCGGTGGGGGAACTGAGATGAGGGGGAATAGTGAATGGAGAATGGAGAATAGTGAATGGAGAATAGTGAATGGAGAATGGTGAATGGGGAATAGTGAATGGGGAATAAGGTGGTGGTGGAGAGGGTGAATAAAAATTTTGCAAAAAATGCTTTGCCGGTGTTTCATTTTTCATTTGTATGCCTTAAATTAAAACTCCGATCCGGATCTCAGCGAAAAACTCCCGGATCGGAGTCTTTTTAAAACTGCCTGTCGGACAGAGAGGTATGCAGGGTGGCTTCCCGATTTATCTCTCTAAAAAAGACAGGCAGTTTTATTTGATGAGCATCATTTTCTTCACCAGCCTTTGCTCCCCTGTTTTGAGTTGATAGAGGTACATGCCGGAACTGGCCGGGTTTCCTTGCTGGTCCTTCCCATCCCACTGCACATGATACATTCCTGCTTCCATGAATTCATTTACCAGAGTTGCGATTCCCCGCCCGTCTATGGAATAGACCGCCACTTCCGCCGGCCCGGCTTCCTTCAGGCTAAATTGAATGGTGGTAAGGGGGTTGAAGGGATTGGGGTAGTTTTGCAACAGCGAGAACTCACCGGGAACACCGGAATCCAGAGGTTTCCAACTGATGGGCTTATCCTGCCCCGAACCGCGAGTGTTAAAATCAACCGGGGAGGAGAAATCCGAGAGGTGGTTTTGTAAATCCTTTGCGCGGATTTTGTAAGAGATCACCACGTTGTTGGAGTATTGCTGGAAGCTGGCCCCGGTGACGGTTTCATCCACGTAGTAGGTGTTGGCGGTGGTGGCCAACAGCGCCCAGTTGCCGCTGCCTACTTTTTTGTGGATTTCATAACCGCTGAGGTCCGCTTCCCCGTTAGCGTTCCAGTCTAAGCGGGGATGTTTATCGCCGCTGGGATCTTCGATGGAACCGGCGATGTCGGTGGGAGTTAGCGGGGCGAAGTCGCGCTGGCGCAGTTTGAGTGTATTTTCATCGTCATCAATCCAGAGCACATAAATATCGTTGCTGTTGACAGAGAGTTGTTGATTTACATAAGAACCGCTAAAAACAATGAAATATGTTTCCCAGCTACCATCCCATAAACTATATATAGATATCACCTGGAGTTGAATAAGCGACATGTAAAACATCGTCGTTGGTAACTCCCATTTCAATTGGCGAATTTACCGGATCCGTATTCGGATATAAAGCGGTTGGGGTATTTGTCCAGCTTGAGCCGCTGACTGATCTCGTTCGATGATGAAGGCCGAATGTTAATCCAATTGGCCCAATGTAAAACTCATAATAGAAACCATGCAGCGATGTTCCGTCGCTAATAATCCTCGCCAAGCATGATTCATCAATTAAATCCTGAGAACTCTGCCAGGTTGAATTGTGCCGATCTCGTGTCTTTGTTGGATAATTAGCTGTAGATGGTATAATTTCATCACCGCTAACAAAGGCCACGTGCACCCGGTTGGCGGAGGTGGTTACGCTGGGGAAGCCGCCTGCGTCGCCTTCAAGGTCGGTGACTTCTTTTTGCTCTACCCAGTTAGATTGGTCACCATCATTCCGCTGATACATGGTTTTGTAGCTGGAATTGCTGTTATCGTATTCGGAATAAACCAGGTGAACCCCGTCGGCGTCGGTCCAGGCGTCCAGGCCATTGCTGGTGCTGCTATTCATGGTGATCTCATTGACTGCGGTAGTGGACCAGTTCGCCCCGGCGTCAGTGGATTTCTGGGTTTTGATTTTGTCTCCTTCTTTGTAGATGATGTACAGCTTACCCTGCCATCCGACGATCCGGCTCAGTTTCGGATCCTCATTGACGTTGTTATCCCGGGTGGAGGTGCGAACCTGGCTGCCGGTCGCGCTGAACAAATAATACACCAACTGGTTGGATTTCTGCACGATGACGTGGTTGCCGTCTTTGTCGGTGTAGAGATCGATCCGGTCGCTGCTGCTTGCCGATATGTTTAAATCGACGGCAGAATTCCAATTGCTGCTTTGGGAAAATCCCACAACGGGCAACAGCAGCATTAGAACGGTTAACAGAGAACGATAAGACATAATTTTCTCCTTTGTGTGATTAGTTTTACCTGATGAGAAGCATCTTACGCACCTCCCGCCTTGCCCCGGCCTTTAAAACATACAGGTAAATGCCGCTGCTCACCTCCTTTCCGTGGTTATTGGTAGCGTTCCATTGAATGGTATGCTCCCCGGGAGTATATCCCCGGTTGTCGATTAATCGTATCACCTCCTTTCCGGTTATGTCATAAACCTCTAATGAAATGCTTTCCTGCCCGGGGAGATAAAAAGGGATGTTTGTGCCGCTATTGAAGGGATTAGGATAGTTCTGCGCCAGGTGGAAATCTTCCGGCAGATTAGAAGGGATTTCTATGCCGGTTATAGAATTAAATTTATAGTAAAAAGATTTTACGCGTGGTGCAATTCCTATATCATCAATGGAGACAAACAAGTCCGGGTAACCGCGGTTGAAAACGTCGTACATGTTAATGCTGTGAATTTCCTGGTTCAGGTTTTCCCACCAATCATAATAGAACAGGTCGAATTGTTGCGCAGCGTTATTCCAGGTGAGTATTACAATCGAGAACGAGAAAGAGAACACCAGGTCATCGATCCCGTCGCTGTTGACATCGTAAATGAATAATTCTGTGAATCCCAGCACGTCGGTTCCCCATAGGAAAAAACTCCTTACCTTTTCATAAGTGTTATTGCCGGTTGCCTCAAACCAGTAAATACGCGAAGCGGGAATCCCGCTGTAAAAGGCGCTGCCGCCGATAAAAAATTCCCCCCGGCCGTTCCCGTCAATATCATTAGTGGCGGCGGTCATATAGGCATTGGCGGTAGTCATGGTATCCACGTACACCTGGGAGTAGCTATCATCGCCGGTGTTTTCCCAAATATAGACATGGCTGAAAGAGGCCCCGCTGCCGGTGGCAAATTCGGTAAATCCGTCGCCGTCGAAATCCCCCACGCTGAAGCCGGATACCCGCCAATCCGGGAAAGGAATCACGCCAAACCTGCGCACAAAATTGTTGACCGAAGGATCGTATTCCGCTACAAAAACCTGGGGGCAGCACTGCACGGTGGAATCGGTCCCCTTGTATAACACGTCAATGTACATGTCATTATCCAGATCAGTGAAGGTCTCGGAGCCGACCTGCCCGGCAAACTCCCAGGTGCGGTGAGTGAACTGGCGAACATTCGGATAAGAATCCGGGTGGGATTGTTCATAATTCGTAAAACCCTGACCGGCTACTTCAAATAGAGGATTAGAAATATTGAGTTCTAATAATCCATTATTGTTTACATCGGTTAGCGCATAAGGGATTATAACCGTATCCTGGTAAACCTTGTTGACAACAAAAGTAGAATCCGATTGCAGTTCCACAATACCAGCTTGCCCTATATCTGTGTTGATCGGTATTTTATATACCCCGGCAAAATCGATCTTGCCATTATTGTTAAAATCGCCTATCACCATAGGATAGCCTATACGGCCACCCACCAATAGGATGTTTTGCTGGCGGATATACTTCCAATTATACAGGCTGGTATCGGCATTAATCAAATCAATCACCTGTATATCTGGGGGTGAATTATCAAAATCAAACCAGTGGTCGGTAATATCCACGTAGCGCACCAGGCCGGTTTCTTTGTGGGTCACTTTCAGCAGGTTGGGCTCTACCTCTTCCACGGTGTAGCTTTGCGCTAAGTGGCGCAGGCGCTGCTCGGTTAAACCGGTTCCGGAGGAGTGGCCTGCCCCTTTGGGGATACCCAGAATGCGGTTGGCTAATGCCTCCCAACTGGTGGGCTGGGCAGGCAGGAACGGTGGTAAAAAAGAAAACACTGCGGCTAATAAAATTGTCCGTTGCATGGTAAATACCTCCGGGTCTAAAAACATAAAGCCCGCTTCCATCCCCACATGGGAGTTGAAAACGGACTTATTTTGTGGATTGGATTAGCAAAATGGTTGGCCCGGCGCAGGCCGCCTGAACGCCTTGGCCGGAAAAATGTTATTCCGCAAAAAATCTTTTTGCAGAATGAGCCGGTGGATACAATGCCCATCACCGTACTCCCAATGCTCAAGGTGAATCCGGGTGAGAATCCCTTCCCTCATTTTCTCTCTTCCCACCGTAAAAATAATATATGAGGGGGGGGGGGATGTCAACTGATTTTTTTCTTGCAACGCTTTTCTTCTTCACCGGAATGCCATACCTTGCAAACCTGGTTTCTTCTCGACCATTTTAAGAACATAAACGAGCGAACAAGCATGGACCGATACTTCTTAGACCCCCTCCAGCAGCAAAAATTGGCCGTCCTGGAAACAATTCCCACCAAATTGCGGCTCTCCCTCGACGCCGGAAGAAGTGAAACGGAAGCGGAGATAACCTCCGCCAGCCTGGTTTTGCCGCAAGGGCAGGCGCTCCCTCTCCCCTCGCCGGAACTGCTGCGCCTCTCCGATGAGCGCACCATCCTGGTTTTCAAGGATAATGAATGGCAGAAATGGCAGCATTTTGACCCGCAAAGCGGCAAATTCTACAAAATGGTCTTCGTTGCGCCCGGCAAGCCCCATCGGGGCAAGCCGCCCACGGTGGAGATCAGCGGCGTCAAAATGCACGTTACCAAAGACGGCGACCCGGAACTGGATACCCGCAACAAACTGCGCGCGCTGGGGCCGTTTCGGGGGCGGGCGCTGGATAGCTGCTGCGGATTGGGATATTCCGCCATCGCCCTGGCGGGTTTGAAGAGCGTCAAAGAAGTGGTAACTATTGAAAAAGACCCCGCAATGCTGGCGCTCTGCCGGGAGAACCCCTGGAGCCGGGAACTGTTCGATTCGGAAAAAATCCGCCTGCTCCGGGGCGACGCCGCGGAAATCATCGCGGAAATGCCGGATCGCTCTTTTTCCGCCATCCTGCACGATCCGCCCCGTTTCGCCCTCGCCCCGGAACTCTACAGCGATGAATTTTACCGGCAGTGCTGGCGAGTGTTGCAGCAGCGCGGCAAACTTTATCACTACACCGGCGATCCCAATAAAGCGCATCGTTCAAGCCTGCCGGAGCGCACTATGGAACGGCTGCGCAAAGCCGGTTTTCGCAAAACCGCCAAAGCCTACCAGGGCGTGTTTGCGCAAAAGCGGTGATTTTCGATCCGCAATGCTTAAACACCCGCTCAACGCTCCCAAATTTTCTCCAACCATTTCCTTAAGTCATTCTCTTTCCGTATATTCTGGCTATGAAAGCCTATCAACACATCAGAATTCTTGCCCTTGCGCTGTTGGGATTGCTGTTTGGAGGCTCTTATTTCTGGTTTATCCGGCAGGCCGACTTCATCAACCTGCTAAAACCGCAAATCCCCATAAATCAGGCGCTGGCAAACGCAGAAAAAGAGTTCAGCGCCTCCCCGTTAGGGCATCTTTCTCTGCGGAGAGCGCACAAAGTTGCCATTGACGAGGATCTGTTCCGCTACTCCCAACAATTTGCGGGGCAAAATCTGAGCGAAATCTCCCCGGAGGTGGGCAGAATTATCGTTACCTGGAAAGGGAAATCCGGCAAGAATAAACTATTCTGTGAATTCAAATACGATTTTGCCGGCCACTTAAAGGGGATGGATTACATTCTGCCGGAATTACCGGATTCCACCAACTTAGAAGCGCCCGGGGCGCTGGCGCGCGCCAAAGCTTTTTTGCAGGCGCAGGGTATTGATACCACCTCCCTGGCGATTGAGGAAAGAAGCGGCAGAAAAGAAGATAACATCCAGAAACAGGACTTTACCTTTACGAAAACCGCCTCTTTTTCGGATAATTTGAAAGAAATTCATAAAATCGCAATCTCCGCCGGCACGGTTACGGGCTACGAATCTTCCCTTGCGATCAATGCGGATAAATTCAAATTCCCCCAATTCGAGCATACCAGCGATATTGTCTGGATCATTGTCGTGGTCCTGACCTGGATTGTTATCCTGATTATCATGGCGGTTATTTTCTTCAAACGCCTGAAACATGAAGAGCTTGAATTCAAAAGAGCCTGGCGGCCGGCCATGGCGGTGATGCTGCTGGTATGGCTATCGGTGGGGATTTCTTCGTGGCCGGCATGGGAGGGGGTTCTGTTGGGAGGAGGCCTGGCCGGCTTATTCAGCGGGGTCGGGATATTGGTGACTTTTGCACTGGCGGAATCTTATATCCGGGATATCTGGCCGGAAAAAATCGCCCTGGTGGACCTGCTCTTCCGGGGCCGCCTGTGGGTGCGGGAGCTTGGGGAAGCGATGCTTCGCTCCCTGTTCATCGGCGGTTTGACCGCAGCGATCTTAGGCGGCATCGCCCTGCTCAAGAGCAAGTTGCATATCGGTTATATCTCGGTGGACAATGATGACCTCTGGGCTTTCAGCAGCCTTTTAGAATCGCTCACACAATTGATCAGCTCTTTTATCCCCGCCTTTTTCGTTGCCCTCATTTTTCTCGGTTTCACCGCGGCCCTGCTCAAATCCAAAATTCGCCGCAGCGGAGGATTCATCATCTTGATGGCGCTCCTGCTAACCCTGGGAGGGCTTTTTAGCGAGTTTTTGCAACCTCATGTTTGGGGCAGCCTGATGTTATTGCCCCTGGCTTTCCTTTGGGGATACTGGATCCGCAAATACGATTGGATGACGATGTTCCTGTCATTATTCCTGGTCTATTTGCTTTTCGATCTCTACCAGATCAACCTGCTGCCGGAGAATAGCGCCGAGCTTGCCGGAATTCTGTTGATCTTATCCCTTGCCGGATATACCCTGGCCGGTGTCTTTTTACTATTCGGAACGCGCAGTGTGAACGATTTCGAGCATTACATCCCGGAGTACGTCAGCCGCATTGCGGAACGGGAGCGATTTTTAAGGGAGTTGGAGATTGCCCGGAATATCCAGATCCAATTTTTGCCCCGCCGGGAACCACAATTCCCCGGCCTCGACATCGCCAGCATTTGCAAGCCGGCCATGGAGGTGGGCGGCGACTATTATGATTTCATCCCGCGGGATGACCGCCATTTCACCGTGGTAATCGGGGACGTCTCCGGCAAGGGGGTTTCTGCGGCGTTCTATATGACCATGATCAAGGGAATCATCAAAACCCTGGCGCGCTGGCTCCAGGAACCCTCCAAAGTGCTGGCGGAAGTGAACGAAGTGTTCTACGAGAACGCGCCGCGGAACGTTTTTGTGAGTTTGTTGTACGCGATATTCGATCTCCAGGAGCGCACCCTCACCTTTGCCCGGGCCGGGCACAATCCCCTGTTGGTGCGCAAAAGCAAAGCCGGGGAAATGGAATCGCTCAACCCCCCGGGATTAGCCATCGGCATGGAAAAAGGCAGTCTGTTTTCTAAAATCATTAAGGATCGGTCGGTAACGATCGAAACCGGGGACATTTTGATCTTTTACACCGACGGCATCACCGAAGCCATGAATCCCCGGGGAGATGAGTTTGGCGAGGAACGGCTGTATGAAATTATTCATCAATTTGGCGACCGTTCCGCAAGGGAAATCCTGGAGCAGGTGCGCCAGAACGTTTTCGGCTTCACCGCCAGCGCCCCCCAGCACGATGATTTTACGTTGGTTGTGGTGAAGGTGGTGGGGTGAAACGGGAAGCATATTGCGTAACACGTAATGCGTAAAAGAGTTTACCCTGAGCGGGTCGAAGGGTATTCCGTATTCCGTTTTTTTTACGCAATACGTTTCACGCCGCCCATCTCCCGGTCTTCTTAACCCGGATAGGACCCATGAAAGAAACCACCCGTATCGAGATTCAATTGAAACGCGCCCTGGAAGGAGAAGCCTGGCACGGTCCCTCGCTGATGGAATTGTTGGCGGAGGTGAGCGCTGCCGGCGCCAATGCCCGCCCGATCCCCAACGCCCACACGATTTGGGAAATCGTATTGCACGTCGCCGCCTGGCACCGGGCGGTTTCCCGGCGGCTGGAAGGCGAGAGGGTGAATCTGTCCCCCGAAGAGGATTGGCCCGCGGTAACGAATACCGGGGAAGAGGCCTGGAAACAAGCCCTGGAAGCCCTCCATAAAAGCTATCAACATCTGCACACCCGGCTGCTGAGCTTGAAAGATTCGCAGCTGGATGAAGCGCCCCGCGGCAGCAACCATTCCATCTACGTGATACTGCACGGGGTGATCCAGCACGATCTCTACCACGCCGGGCAAATCGCCCTGCTCAAAAAAGCGTTATCCCGGGGAAAAAAGTAGGCAAGTAGGCAATTAGCAGTAGGCAGTAGGCAAGGTATCAAATTTGCGCACCCTACTAATTGCCTACTGACTACTTTGCCTACTGCCTACTCTTTCCTGCCACTGCCCCCTGCTCCTGCCGCCGTTACGGGCACATCGCCTGGCCCACCGGGTAGGGTACCTGGATGCCGGCGTCGAATGAGAGGATAATCAATCCGTCGGTGGAATTGGTTAAACCGTCATTGTTGACGTCCCCGAATCCGGCGTCGATACGCGCCTGGTAAGCCGGCGGGATCGGAAAACCGGCGTCCGCGGAGAGCAGAACCAGCGCATCCGTGGAATTGGCGATGCCGTCCCCGTTAATATCCCCCAACACGCCCGCTTCGGTAATGCTCACCGTGGCGTCGTCCACCGTCAAATAAGGCATCAAGTTGGTAAAGGTCATGGCCGCGGCCATCACGGAGAATTCCAGGTCCAACAACGGGGTCGTTCCCTGGGAACCGGCCGCATCGAAATTGACCTGGAGTATCTCCACCAGCCCGCCCTGGCCGGTCGCCTTGGCGCCGTTGAAAATAATGTTCCCATTCGCAGCATTGAGATCATTCACAAAGCCGGTGAACCCGGAAAGAACTCCGGAATTCCCGGTGTAGGTGAGCAGGGCAGGATCCCAGCTAAGCGTGGCGGTAAAACTGCCCAGCAGGTGATTCGGAGGTTGAGAGCTGCTCATATCCACCCGGATATTTGCAGCGAGGGGACATCCGCTGGCCGCCGCCGCAGGCGCCTGCACGGAGCC
Source organism: Calditrichaceae bacterium (assembly GCA_013360445.1). GTDB lineage: Bacteria > Calditrichota > Calditrichia > RBG-13-44-9 > J075 > JABWBP01. The sequence goes on from JABWBP010000083.1 coordinate 16,324, forward strand.
CAGCACGCTGCTGCCCCCGGTACTCACGTTCAACTCCACCGGAACTATCAACGGATTCTCATCCGGGTCATTGCTGGTGATTTTCAAGTTGCAATTGTAGGTTCCCGGCAAGAGGCCGGCGGCGTTCACCGTAACCGTAATATTGGCGCTGCTTCCCGGGGTGAGGTTGCCGGAAGTGGGCGCGCCGGACAGCCAGGGGCAAAGCGCTTCCCCGCCGGCAGAAAACGGCTGAACCGTTAGCCGATCAACAGCTGCAGAATGGGCGGGCTTCTCTTCTAACGTGGCCGGCAGGATCTCTCCCCCGGGCAGCGCCAGGCTCAACGTCGTTTCGGTCACCAGCGACCAGGAAAGGGATTGGGAACCGGCTACAGCGGTATTGCTGATGGCCAATACACCGCTGTCGCTCCCATTTACCTCCACGGTAAAATTAAAGGAAGCGGGAGATACGCTGATATCCGGCGGGCCCACCAGTAAAGAATTATGCGCCGCCCATACGTCGATGATGCCTTTTCCGTAAGTATTATCCTCCCCGGCAACGCCCAGATCGGCCGCGGTATTGTACAAGGCCATTTTTAACTCATGCCCGGTCTTGGTGGGATGGGCCTGTTTCAGCAGGGCGACAGCGCCCACCACGTGCGGGCAGGCCATGGAGGTGCCGTCATAATAACTGTAACCGCCATTGCGGATGGAAGAGCGCACGCTTACCCCGGGGGCGCAGGCTTCCGGTTTGATATCCAATGAAGGAACCCCGGTCGAACATGCCGAAACCACCGGCCCGCGGCTGCTAAAACTGGCGATGGGATAACCGGTCACATTGCCGTTGACCGCGCCGGTAGCCCAAAAGCTTACCTGGTTGATATTCACATTCTTGGGAGAGGTGATGCTCTGGGCGCTTGGCCCATTGTTTCCGGCGGAAAAAACCACTGCAACCCCGGCGGCTTCCAGGGCAGAAATCACATTGATATAGGGATTCAAAGAGGGATTACACTGGGTAGAGGAGCTGATATTGGGATCGTACCAGGAGTTGCCGATGGCCACCGGCATATCGCTGGTCGTTGCAGGGTTTCCATCGGGATTGAGCGCCCACTGGAAAGCGGCGATAGAATTGGAGGTATGCGGGCTGCTGCAAATGGTCTTTGCAGCGATCCACTCCGCGCCAAACGCCACCCCGATGGTATCGTGAGTGGCGGTTTGCAGGCCGCTCATGGTCCCTATGGTGTGGGTTCCGTGGTTGTCGCAATCATTGGGGAAAGTGCTGCCGGCAGGGTCGAACCAGGCCTGGGAGGCCGGCACGTGGGTTCCCCGCCATTTATAGTTGATCGCCGGGTGGTTGCCGTCCACCCCGGTATCGATATTCATCACAATGGTTCCCGCGCCGGTGTAACCGGCCTGCCACATTTTGTGGGCATTGATCGCTTTCAACCCCGGCTCCGCCCCGTTAGGGATCATTTCTGCCGGTACAGTGCGCACCGGCTGGTCCCATTCTAACAAAGCGTCCAGATCCAGGTACTCCACCTCGGCGCGGGCGCTCAACTCCATGATCACCGCCGGAGTTGCCTCCACGGCAATCATATTTGCTACCCAAAACTCCCGGTACTCCCGCACCTCCGCGCCGGAAAAAGAGGCCAGGTAAGCAAGAATCTGGCCCTGGGTATCCAGGGCCTTCTGTTGCAGGCTGGAAATAACAATGTAGGCGCGCTCTTCCGGGGATATCCCCTGCTCATACAGTTGCGCATCCAGCGCCGGAATATCCACCCGCTCGGACAGCATTACCAGCGCCTTAACCGGCGCGCCTTCTTCCGTGGCCTGCTCCAGCGCCTCTTGCAAACGCTCGGAAATTACCGCCCGGGAAAAGAGGGGAGTAATTAAAAAAGAAAAAAGAACTACAGCGAGATAGGTTTTTCTCATTTTCATCTCCATGAGATTTCAAATTAATGTTTTCTGATTGCCTCACTTTAGTGGGAATTTGCTACATTTCAAGATACATGCTGAAGCGTGGCAATCTCAATATGGGTCGATTGCCCCATTTTAGTGGGCATTAAATATACGCTGAAGCGCAGCGATCCCACAATTAACCACAATGATCCCGACATATACTTCACCGTCCCTGGTGAAATGTCGGGATGAAACCTTCCGGGTTTCACTTCAGCAGCATGAGTTTGCGTTCGGCTTTGAACTGGTCGGCTTTCATGCGCAGGAAATACATGCCCGAAGGAACCACCTGGCCCTCGGCGTCGGTGCCTTCCCAGCGGATGGTGTAGCGCCCCGCGGCCTGCTTGCCGTTTACCAGCGTCTGCACCTTCTGGCCTAACACGTTGAACACCACGATCTCCACCTTGCTCTCCTTAGGAAGCTGGTAACGGATCTCCGTGGCCGGGTTGAAG
>JABWBP010000084.1 GCA_013360445.1 Calditrichaceae bacterium
TCCACAAGCAGGGAAAACGATTCTAAATGCTCTCCACGAAGTGGTGGATACCCAAAATTCTTCCTCTGTGGCCTCTGTGATCTCTGTGGCTGAATAGTATGAATTAAGACCTCAAAGGTTTCATGGCGAAGCATCCCTTTGGGAAAAACCTTTGAGGTCTTTATTAAGGAGAAACCATGACTAAGCCAATAGAGTTGTTGCGAAATCAGAAAAAAGCCACGAATGTTCACGAATTATCACGAATGGTTTTTTTAGAAAGTGCTTGTTGTTCTTTGTGTTTCCCGGCCTTCCGGGATTGGATTCGTGGCTGGCTTTTGAGCAAACCGGTTCAAAAGCCTTATTTCGCAACAAGTCTAATATCTCGCTTGCTGTTTTTCTCCATCGCCCTGGCGCTTGTTTCCTTTGCAGGTTGCCAAAAAGATGGTCAGCTTTCCGAAAATCCCCCCATGGAAGGCTTCAACCTCAAAGATTCCGATCCCAAAGCCCTGGAGATCGCCGACCAGGTGATGGCGGCCCTGGGGGGACGCAAAAACTGGGATAATACCCGCTACATCGCCTGGAATTTCTTCGGGAGGCGGCGGCACGTGTGGGACAAGTGGAGCGGCAACCTGCGCATGGAGAGCAAGAACGGGGTGGTGCTGATGAATCTGCACACCGGCCAGGGGCGCGCCTGGGAAAACGGGCAGGAGGTCGCCCATCCCGATTCCCTGGCGGAACGCCTGAAATTCGCCAAAAGCGCCTGGATCAACGACGGCTACTGGCTGCTCATGCCCTATAAATTAAAAGATACCGGGGTGACCTTGAAATACCTGGGAGAAACCACAATGGAGAATTACGGCCCCTGCGATATTCTCCAGTTGACCTTCACCGGGGTGGGGGACACGCCGCAAAACAAATACTGGGTATATGTCAACCGGGAGAGCAAATTGGTGGTGTACTGGTCCTATTTCAGCGACGCCGGGGATAGCGAGCCGCGCATCTCTACCCCCTGGGGCAACTGGCAGCGTCACGGCAACATTATGCTTTCCGGCGAGCGCGGTCCCAACCGCCAGATCAGCGACATTGAGGTGTTTTCGGAGCTGCCGGCGTCGCTGTTTACCGACCCGGGGCCGTAGGAGTGCAAAGCTTCAGCTTTGCACTAAAATGAGGCCAGTCCTTACCCGTGCAGCGCAAAACTGAAGTTTTGCACTCCGCATTGCCTTCCTCACACCGACCACTCCCGCATATCGTACTCCGCGATGGGCACTTCGATCTCGATGATTTTGGTATGGGGAAAGATTTCCACCTGCTGGCCGTTTTGCTTGATAATCAGTTGAAAGCCGAATAAATCTCCTTTTTCCAATCCCAGGTCCTTAAAGGAAAGCGCCGCCTCGAAAATTTTCCCCATTTTGAAGGCAGGATTAAGAAAAGCGCTCTCCACGGTTTCCTTCTGGGGCGCGAATTTTTCGATCACCCCGCGCAGGGGGGAGATGACCACGGTAATTTGCCGGGGCGTTTTTCCGGCGATGACGAATTCATACATCATATCCGGTTTTTGGGAAAAATCGATCCGGAAATAGAAATTATCTGCGTCGAAGCCTAAGTAGAATTTGTCGATGATCCGGGAGACCTGGTGCATGGCGGTTTGCACGTTCTTGCTGCCGTCGTACACCGCGGCGCCCACCCATTCGTAGAAATGGCTCACCTGCCCGTCGATCACCGGTTTGATGAAATTCAGGGGCCGGATGGAGCCGAAACGGTCGAAGTGGGTGCGTTTGATGGTCTGGTAGAGCGCCGCGGGAATCTCCGCCCCGGCGATGTCGTACACTTTCATCAAATGCTCCCGGAAGAGCTGGTCGAATTCCAGATCTTGCGCGGAGGAGTGGTCGTCCCCGTACCACCAGCACCAGTCCGACCCTTCGGCAATGTAGATTTGCTCCCAGGCTTCCGCTAACATCTGCGGGGTGAGTATGCCCTCTTTTTCCCGCTCGACCAGGAAATCGCGCACCTGTTTCAGCAAATCCCAGGCGCGGTTATCTTCCTCCGCCCCGATCCAGATGTTAAAATTGCTGTTAATCCAGCTTCCCGGGTGCAGGGAATAGAGCGCCGGGGCTTCCGGGGAGAGATCCAGGAATTCGCTGAAAGTGCGGGTTTGCAGCCAATCTTCCCCGGAAATACGCCGGTAGAGGTGGCGCATAAACACCCTCCCGTCGTGGGGATAATGCTCCCAGCAGTTTTCGCCGTCCAAGATGACGGAAACGACGTGGCTGCGCAGCGCGTTTTCCCCGCCTTCCTCGATAATGCGCTGGCGGATGGCGTAGAGGCGCCCTAAGAAATCGTCCACCGCCCGCTCCTCCTCCCAGTTGTTGTACACGAACCCGATGGTATCGGAAAGGTAATGGTCGCGGAAAAAAATCGAAATCGCCCGGCTGCCGCTCTGAAAGCGGTGGGGTTGATATATCCGGTTGGGATGGTATTTTTCCCGCAGGCTTTTGGCTAAGATGGCTTCGTCGGTGGCAATCCAGCGGATATTCTGGCGGGCGATGAGCAGCGCAGTATCCGCGGAAACGCTGCCCTCGGAAGGCCAGACCCCCGCGGGTTTGCGCCCGAACAGTTTCTCGAAGTATGCCAGACCGCGTTTCAATTGCGTTTCCGCGTCTTCCGGGTGGCTGAATTGCTTTTGCGGCAGCAGGCAGTCCGGGTTGGACTCCCGGGCCGCGTTGGTATTGATCAACAGCGGCAGAATGGGATGATAAAAGGGGCTGGTGGATAGCTCGATCTGTCCCGATTCCCACATTCGCCGGTGCGCCGGAACGATATCGGCCAGGATTCTGCGGGATTCTTCCAATAATACCGCTTTGTCAGCTTCCGAAAAGTGGCGCTCCTTCTCGAACAACTGCCGGATGGCCGGGCGCTGGCGGCTGACCTGCCCGATCCAGATCAGATTGTACCATACCTGCAAATCCCGGTAATCCTGTTCGCTGAAATGCGCGGCGCGGTCCTTGACCGGGGTGTAGGGCGATTCGTATTTGTATTTCAAATAGAGCTCGTAATAGCGCTGGTAGGGTTTGATCATGTGCTGGGCGTTGGCGAGGAAAAAATTCTCTAAAATAGCTTCCTTTTCTTCCTTGCCGAGTTGCCCGGCAGGGATTTCCGTGAGCATCCAGACATTGTCTTTTGCGCCCTTCTCTACATAATCCTGTAATTGCAGCAGCAGGGAGGGCACCAGGTTGATGTTCTGCTTGATCGCGGGAAACTCCTCCAGGATCAATAGCATGTCCAGGTAGTCTTTCACCCCGTGAAAGCGCACCCAGGGCATGTGATAAACGCCTTTGGAGTTCTTATAATAGGGTTGATGCTGGTGCCAGAGGAATGCCAGGTTCAATTTTTCGGTTGCCATAGATACGATCCTTTACTCCTTAGTTTTTAATTGCCAATTGCCAATTAGCAATTGCCAATTCAATTTTTTTTCCCCCCGGACAGCCGGCTGGCCACGGCGCGCCGTTCCGCGGGCGTAATCACCCCGAACAGGCAATACCCGAACGCCGCCATTATAATCGCCGCCCGCAGCCAGAAGTTTAAATTGAACAGATAATATACGCTCATCAGCAGCAGGATCAAGCCCAATAATTTCCCTAACCGCCCCCATTCGATGGGGAGAGGATAAATCCGCTGGGAAACGATGAGAATAGCGAGAGTCATTACCGCGTAGCTGAGCAGGGTGGCCCAGGCCGCCCCCCAGAAGCTGTTCAGCAGCGGGAGCAGGATGATGTTGGCGGCGACGTTGACCAGTGCCCCGCAGCCGGTAAATATGGCCATGTACTTGCTCTCTTTTTTGATATAAAAACCGGGCGTGAGAATCACGTACATCCCGTACAACAGGTAGGAAAGCAGAATGATGGGGATGATGGGGATGCCCGCCCAGTAACTGCGCTCGCTGAGGATGTAAAATTTGCCGAAATAGTGATAGGTAAGAATATCGTAGATGAAATAACAGCCTGCCAGCACGATCAGCCCGGCGCCCAGTGTCATGTAGGTGAGCACTTTCGCATAAATCTGCCGGGCGTTCTCCTGCTTGGCGATTTTCAGGAAAAAGGGCTGCCAGGCGTTGCGGAAAGCGGTGATCACCAACAGCAACATGGTTCCGAAGCGGTAACTGGCGCTGTAGGTCGCCAGCGCCTCCTTGCCTAAGTACGCGGGAACGATCAGCCGGTCGATCATCTCGATGGTCATAAAAGCGATTCCGTTGGGCAGCAGGGGCAGGCCGAAGGCCAGCATCTCTTTCCACAGGGGAAAATCGATCCGGGGGATGAGGTAGCGGGTAATAATCGGCAGCATGATCAGCAGATTGATGATCGCGGCGACCAGGCTGGTGTAGAAAATGCCCATCACCCCCATGCGCAGGATCACCACGAACAAAATATTGAAAACCAGCTCTAGCGCAAAGCGGATGCTTTTGAAAACCGTGAACTGAATCGATTTTTCCTCCGCCCGCAGGATCAGGTAGGGCAGGTTTCCCAGGGCGTCGAAAAACAGGATCGCCCCGGCCAGGCGGATGAGGGGTGCGTACGCCGGGCTTTTCAGAATCCACTCGCCCACCTCGGCGCTGAAAAGGATCACTAACAGCGTGGTGAGCACGCTGGTGAGCATGGTAATAAAAAAGGTGGTGGAAAAAACCGTCTGGCGGTCCCGCTCTCCTAAGAAAAAGTAGCGCAGCATCGCGGAATCCATCCCGTAGAGGTACACGAAATTCATGAACGCGATGAAGGTGTACACGATGGTATAATCCCCGTAGTCGCCCTGGGAGGGGATGTAGGTGAAATTGGTGTAAATAGGAATGAGAATAAAGCCGGGAAGCCGCTGGATGACCGTGCCGACGGCGTAGATGGCGGAGTGGCGGGCCAGCCCGGAGAGTTGTTTGAATATGCTCATCAGTGCTTCGCGTCATTTATGGTCATTTGCTTGCCCCTTTGGGGCTGCGCGTCATTAGTGGTCATTACGCTGTGCTATCAATGCACTTGCCACTTTTCATTTTGCATTCTTCACTTCTATCCTCAGCCCGTCGTAGGCCAGGCGGATGTTCTCGGGCAGTTGCGCTTCCGCCTCCGCGTGCAGCACCCCGTGGGAAAGGTGGGTGAAATAGGTTATCCCCGCCCCGATTTTTTGCGCTTCCCGCACCGCTTCCGCAATGGTGAAGTGGGTGGGATGGGGTTTGTAGCGCAAGGCGCCCAAGATCAGCGCCTGCAATCCTTTCAGGCGTTGGTAAGAGGATTCCGGAATCCGGCTCACGTCCGTACAATACGCAAAATCGCCGATGCGGAAGCCCAGCACCGGCATTTCCCCGTGCCACAGGGGAATGGGAAGGATTTCCAACCCCCGAATCGAAAAAGGCCGGTCGTCTAAAACATGGAGCGACAGGCGCGGCACATCGGATTGGCTGGAATCGCCCGAGAAGGCGTAGGCAAAAACCCGCCGGATATTTGCCAGGGTCTCTTCCAGGCCATAGAGCGGAATAGCGGTTCGGTGCAGAATATTAAAGCTGCGCAGGTCATCCAGCCCCAGGATGTGGTCCACGTGGTGATGGGTAAAAATTACCGCATCTAACCGCATGATACCGGCGCGGAGCATTTGCTGGCGGTAGTCGATGGAGGTGTCGATCAGGATATGAACCCCGTTGAGATTAATAAATACAGAAGCGCGCAGGCGTTTATCCCGGGGATCGGCGGAACGGCACACCCGGCACTCGCAGCCGACCATCGGGACGCCGATGGAGGTTCCGCTGCCTAAAATTTCGATTTCCATATTTCCCATAATCGTTCAATATTTCCGCAAAACCCGCTCTCCCGATGAAGCTGCAAAATTTACACCCTTTTACCGGCAATACCAAATCCTTTGCAACGCGCTGCTGAGTTTTGCCTGAGGTTCACGCATCACGTCTCACGAAATTTCGCGGCGCGCCCCGTGAAACGTGATGCGTGATTGTGCTTAGTAGATATAGTGAACATATTTATATCTTTTTTTAAAATTTTGCTTGACAAAATCGAAAAATATGCTTACAATAGCCGTGAACCTTTGTATACCTTGTAAATTGAATGGAAATTGCTGAAAAAAAAAGACCAATATCAAACTTCCAAGGAGTTGTTATGAAAGGCCTTACCAAGCGGCAAGAAGACGTATTAAAATTTATTGCCGATTATTTAACGGATTTCGAGTATCCCCCCAGTTACCAGGAAATCGCCGATAAATTCGGGATTGCCTCCAAACACGGGGTGGTGCGGCATTTAGATGCCCTGGTCAAAAAAGGGTTCATCGAGAAGAGCGGCACTACCGCCCGCAGCATCCGCATCAAAGATAAGCGCTACCAGCCGGTTTCCGAAGCGGCAAACCTGCCGTTGATCGGGCGGGTTTCCGCCGGTTATCCCATCTTAGCGGAGCAGAATATCGACGACTATATTGCGGTGCCGCGGCGGCTGATCAGAACCGAAGGGCGCTACTTTACCCTGCGGGTGCAGGGGGAAAGTATGGTCAATGCCGGCATTTTTGACGGCGACCTGGTGATCGTTTTGTCCAGCAACGTGGCGGATCCCGGCCAGATCGTGGTGGCGCTGATCGGCGACGAAGTGACGGTCAAGCGCCTGATCATCCGCGGCAGCGAGAAATTCCTGAAAGCGGAGAATCCCGCCTACCCGGATATTCACCCCCAAAGCGAATGGCAAATCCAGGGGCGGGTGGTCGGGCTTATCCGCGAGATGCTGAACTGAGCGAAACCGAATTATGATCTCCTCGTAACAGCGTTTTGAGATAGGCTCTGAAGAAGGCTCCAATATGGATCGGGCAAAAAAGTTGAATATTTCCGCAGGATTCAGCGACGCGCAGGCGCGCGAGGAGTTCTTCCGGCTGCCCCGGGTGGAATTTCTGCTGCAAGAAACCAATCCGGCTGAAGCGGGAGAGATCGGCAAAATGGTAATGAACGAACGCTTAGAAATTGCTGACCGTTTCAGTATGGAAGTGCCGGATAGCCGCATGTCCGACGCCGGCATCCGCAAGGGCGACTATGTGGTGATTCAACGGCGCAAAAACTACCGGCCCGGCGATTTATTAGCGGTGAAATTAGGCGACAAAGCCTTGATTCGGCGGTATTTCCCCACCGCCAACCGCATCCGCTTAGAATGCGCCACTCCCGACCGGCAGACCATGATCTTAGATATGGATACGCCGGGGTTTGTCATCCTGGGGTGCGTGGTGCAGGTCATTCGGGAAATAGGGTGAGACGTGAAACGTAAAACTTAAAACGTAATGCGTAATGCGTAACTGTTGGAGTATTGCGTATTACGGTTCACATCAAAACCAATCGGAGGTTCGCGATGCACCGTGTGATTCATTTCGAGATCAGCGCCAATGACCCCGAAAAGGTCGTTGCTTTCTATAAAAAGGTATTTGGCTGGAAGATTGAAAAATGGGCGGGTCCCATGGAATATTGGATGGTGACCACCGGCGATTCCGGGCCGGGGATCAACGGCGGTTTTTTTAAACCTGTTGAACCGTTTAACGGCACGGTGAATACCATTGAAGTGACCAACCTGGATGAAATGCTGGAAAAGGTCAAAAATAACGGCGGCCAGGTAGCCATGGAAAAGATGGCCATCCCCGGGGTGGGATACCAGGCCTACTGCAAAGACGTGGAAGGCGTGCTGTTTGGGGTGCACCAGGCAGACCCGAATGCGGGAATGTGATAGCCGGTGAGTTACGGTTGCAAGAGATTTTTCAAACTCTCTAAGGAGATTTGATGCTGAAACGCTGCGATTGGGTTCCACAGGCCGATCCGCTTTATCAAAAATACCATGATGAGGAATGGGGCGTGCCGGTGCATGAGGACCACCTGCTGTTCGAATTCCTGATTTTGGAAGGCGCCCAGGCCGGGCTAAGCTGGTCCACGATTTTGAAAAAGCGAGAGAATTACCGGCAAGCGTTCGACCACTTCGACGCCCGCAAAATTGCCCGATATGATGACCGAAAAATCCAGGCGCTGCTGAGCGATCCCGGAATCGTGCGCAACCGCCTCAAAATTCAGGCGACGATTCAAAATGCCCGGGCGTTTTTAGCCGTGCAGAAAGAGTTTGGCAGCTTCGACGCATACATCTGGCAGTTCGTGGGCGGCAAACCGAAGGTGAACGCCTGGAAGAGCCTGAAAGAAATCCCTCCCAAAACTCCGGAATCCGACGCGATGAGCAAAGATTTGCTCAAAAGGAGCTTCAAGTTCGTCGGCTCCACCATTTGTTACGCCTTTATGCAGGCCGTGGGGCTGGTAAACGACCATACCGTGGATTGCTTTCGCTACCGGCAGGTGTGAAGGAGAGAGTTTCGGGTTTCGAGTTAGGAGTTGCGAGCGACGGGAGTGTAATTTAGCTTATCACGCATCACGTTTTACGTTTCACGCTATAGATTTCACCGCTCCGGGAGACCCAACCATGCCGCCGCTTTCCAAATCTGCAGCGCTTAAAGAGTTGCGAAAAATCCCCGGGGTGGGAAAGTCCATCGCGGAAGACCTCTGGAGCCTGGATATTCGTTCCGCCGCCGATTTGCAAGACCGCGACCCGGAAGCGCTGTACCACCAGCTTTGCGCCCTCCGGGGCGCGCAGATCGACCGTTGCATGCTCTATGTTTTTCGCTGCGCGGTCTATTACGCCTCTAATACTCGCCACGACCCGGAATTGTTGAAATGGTGGAACTGGAAGTGAGAGGGTTGTATAATATTTCCAAAATGAGTTTTTACACGGCTGTTTTGCAATTTGACATGTGCCTTCCAGAATAAACCAAAAGGAGAAAAAGCAATGATATCAATAGAGAAATCGATGTTAGGAAGCTTCGGGCGCGAACCGGAAAGGAGTACGGTATGAGCGGAGTAAGAGTTTTAGTCGGCACGCGCAAAGGAGCATTTATCCTGACTTCGGACGGCAGGCGCGATCGCTGGGATGTCAGCGGCCCCCACTTCGGAGGCTGGGAAATCTATCACCTGAAAGGCTCCCCGGTTGATTCGAACCGGCTGTACGCCTCGCAGTCCAGCGGCTGGTTCGGGCAGGTGATCCAGCGCTCCAACGACGGCGGCAAAACCTGGGAACCCGCAGGCAATAAATTCGAGTACGCCGGCGTTCCCGGAACGCACCAGTGGTACGACGGCACGCCCCATCCCTGGGAATTCAAACGCGTCTGGCATTTGGAGCCGTCGCTCAGCGATCCGGATATGGTTTACGCCGGGGTTGAAGACGCCGCCCTGTTTCGCACCAGCGACGGCGGGCAGACCTGGGAGGAGCTTTCCGGCCTGCGCGGCCACGGTTCCGGGCCTAAATGGCAGCCGGGCGCCGGCGGGATGTGCCTGCACACCATCCTTTTAGACGCCAGCGATCCTGCCCGAATCTTCATCGCCATCTCGGCTGCGGGCGCTTTCCGCACCGACGACGGCGGCAAAACCTGGCAGCCGATCAACCGGGGGCTGAAATCCGAATATATCCCCGACCCCAACGCCGAGGTCGGCCACTGCGTTCACCGCATTGCCATGCACCGCTTGCACCCGAACGTGCTGTTCATGCAGAAACACTGGGACGTGATGCGCAGCGATGACGCCGGCGCGTCCTGGTACGAGGTCAGCGGGAATTTGCCGAGCGACTTCGGGTTCGTGATCGACGTTCACGCCCACGAGCCGGAGACCATCTACGTGGTCCCGATCAAGAGCGACTCCGAGCACTACCCGCCCGAAGGAAAGCTGCGCGTTTACCGCAGCCGCAGCGGTGGAAACGAATGGGAACCGCTCAGCAAAGGGCTGCCGCAGCGCGACTGCTACGTCAACATTTTGCGCGATGCGATGGCGGTGGACACGCTCGATCCCTGCGGGGTGTACTTCGGCACCACCGGCGGGCAGGTGTACGCCTCCGCCGACGCCGGGGACAGCTGGGCGCCCATCGTGCGCGATCTTCCCGCGGTGCTCTCCGTGGAGGTTCAAACGCTGCCATGATCCGGGTGATACTTCCTCCGCATTTGCGAACCCTGGCGCAGGTAGGCGGCGAGGTGGCGCTCGAGGTTGAGGGTGCGGTCACGCTGCGCACGGTCATCGACGCGCTTGAAGCCCGCTACCCGATGCTGCGCGGGACCATCCGCGACCAGCTTACCCAGCAACGCCGGCCCTTCTTGCGCTTTTTCGCCTGCAAGGAGGATCTCTCCCACGAGCCGCCGGACGCCCCGCTGCCCGGGGCAGTGACCTCCGGAGCGGAGCCGTTTTTCATCGTGGGGGCGATTGCCGGAGGGTAGGCAGGCGCCGAACGGTTAACCCTGGCATGAGATTGCCCGCCTGAGGCGGGCGCACCATAAATTGCATTTTACCTGAAAGAAATTTCTGAATCGGTCGAGTTCTCAATGAATCACCCCCACTTTTATTGTTGAAAGGAAAACCGCCATGCAAAAAATCACTCCATTCTTATGGTTCGATAACCAGGCCGAAGAGGCTATAAATTTCTATACCGCCATTTTCAAGAACTCAAAAATCGGGAATATTTCTCGCTATGACGACGCCGCAGCGGCAGCATCGGGAAGACCGAAAGGGTCGATAATGACCGCATCATTTCAGCTCAATGGGCAGGAATTCATCGCGCTCAATGGCGGACCGCACTTCAAATTCAATGAAGCCATTTCGTTTATGGTGAATTGTGAAACGCAGGAAGAAGTGGATTATTATTGGGAGAAACTTTCCGAAGGGGGAGATGAAAAGGCGCAAATGTGCGGCTGGCTGAAAGACAAATTCGGTTTGTCATGGCAAATCGTGCCCACGATTTTGAACAAGCTGTTACAAGACAGGGATGCCGGCAAGTCGCAAAAGGTTATGCAGGCAATGCTTCAAATGAAGAAAATTAGCATTGAAGATTTGAAGAAAGCATACCAGGGATAATCGTCGAAGTGGATCAAAATGTGGCATTAAAACAAGGAGAAATTCATGGATAGACTCAAATTTACCATGGTTATCGATGCGCCCAAAGAAAAAGTTTGGCGCACGATGCTCGATGATGACACTTACCGGGTTTGGACGGAAGCGTTTATGCCCGGTTCTCACTATATCGGCGAGTGGAGTAAAGGGAGCAAAATTCTCTTTTTAGCTCCCGGGGAAAAGGGCGAGTTATCCGGTATGGTGAGCCGCATAAAAGAGAACCGGCCGTATGAGTATATCTCCATCGAACACCTTGGGGTGGTGCAAGACGGAAAAGAAGACACTTCCAGTGAAGCGGTGAAGCAATGGGCGGGAGCGCTTGAGAACTACACATTCAAGGAGAAAGACGGAAGAACGGAATTGCGGGTGGATCTGGATTCAGCGGAGGAGTACCAGGAGATGTTCCAGGACATCTGGCCGAAGGCGCTGCAAAAACTCAAGGAACTGGCCGAAAAATAGGGCAATTTTGATGAGATAAGGATGAGTCAATATGGAAAAAGCTGCTAAAACCATTCCTGCAAATACCGTTGATGAATACCTGTGCGCGCTTCCCGAAGCGATGCGAACTGCGCTGGAAACGATTCGCCAGTCGATAAAAGCGGCTGCGCCACAAGCGGAAGAGGTTATCAGCTACCGGATTCCCACCTATAAATACCGGGGGCCGCTGGTTCATTTTGCAGCATTTAAGGATCATTGTTCCCTGATTGTAGTGAGCAAATCAGTACTGGAGATTTTTAAACCAGACCTGCAATCGTATAAAATTTCCGGAACGACGATCCATTTTTCGCCCGAAAAACCGCTTCCGGCGACTTTGGTAAAGAAAATTGTGGAAGCGAGAATCAAAGAGAATTCAGTTCTCCGCTTCCGCCGCGAACTCCCCTCCGCCGGCGCTCTTGAAGAATAACGTGCCATCGCTTTCCACCGCTACGGGGGGGAGTCGCTTTCCGTTTTGCAATATCCGGTATTTTCCCGGCTTCAGACCGGTGAGCAGGTGCTGTACGGTTTTGCCGGCGGAGATGCGGTAGCGGATCGCATCGGCCATTTCCGCGGTCCGGTTGAAAAATGCCGCCCGCTCCCCGTTGATGAGCGCGCCGATGAAATTCCCGCTCTCTAATTTCTCCACCGTCGCCATGGTTTTCAGGGTGTTGGCGTCGCCGATCTGCATCACCGCGAGATATTGCGAGGCGCTGTCGCCGGAGAGGTCTTCCACTTCTAAACGGTGCGTACCCGCCCAGAATCCGCCCCAGGGAGTAAACGGCCCCCGCTCTCTCAAATCATTTCCCTCCGCGTCGGTAAACCAGTAGTGGGCGTCCCCTTCGCTTCCGCCGCGCAGGCGCAGTTGATAGTTTCCCGGGGCCAGGAATTTGAGAAACAGTTTCCCGTGCGCGTTCGCGTAGGTGTTCGTCACCGCTAAAATTCCCCCGCCCGGGGCGGTCCAAAATCCGGGGCCTTGCCGCTCCCAGCTTCCTTTGACAATTTCCGGCCAGGAAGAGGTGTGCAACAGCCAGCGGCGCTTAATCGCCGGGTTGTTCACTAACACGTCATCGAAAATGAGCAAGTATTCCTGATTACGGTAGTCGGGAGCATGGGGATCGTGCAGGTAGAGCAGTTTGCGCCGCATTCGCCGGGCGTAGTTTTCTTCTTTATAAGAGCGGGTATAATCATAATCCACGAAATCGAAAATGCCCGGCTGGAAGCGCAGCGCCCGCACTTCCCCGACGTGATTCCGGCCTCCCGGCTGGTTATCCGGGTCGTTATAGGCGTCGGCGTAATCGTTGGTATTGGCGCCAAATTCATACAGCGGGGAGCCATTGGGGGGGTACATCGCCAGCAGGTTGTGGTAGATGGGCGTGTTGCTGCGCTCGGACTTGGGCAGGTCGCCGGAGCCTTTGGTAACCCCGGCGTCGAGCGCCAGCAATCCGTATTTGAAAATAACAAAACTGCTGTTATCCTTATGATAATGGCGGGCCAGGTGGTAGGTAGGGGTATAGAAATTGATCTTGGTAGCGTTTTGGGTGGTGAGGTCGCTGCGCAAAATGACATCCCCCAGGCCGAAACGATAAGCAGTTTTCAATCCCACCTGCTCCGGGGTCCTTTTCTCCACGTCCTTGAATCCCCACAAAAATTTGTAGAATAGCCAAAACAGGCGGGGTTTATAGTCATCCAGCGATTGTTGGGTAAATTTGTATTCGCTGTCTTCCATGATCCAGCGGTAGAAACCGGCAGAGGCGGGATCTTCCGACCGGATCAGCCCGGTAATAGCGGAGATTCGCAGCAGGGTTCCGCTGCTGTCCCACTCTCGCAAATCCACGGCGTCGTTGCGCTGCTCGAAGAATCCCCGCCGTTCTCCCTCGATGCGCATGGGATAGACGTAAAAATAGAGATATTTGGGAATGTCGCGCAGCCAGTTCATCTCCGCGAAAAAGTTTTGCCCCAGTGCGGAGGACATCGCCGCGGTGAACCAGATGATATTGATCGCCCCGCCGCCAAAGTAATTCGCGCCCTCGCTCCATCCGGCGGTACCCTCGAAAAGTTGTTCCCCCATGCGCAGCACCCGGTTCAGCCAGAGCCATTCGACCCCGTTCAGCATTTCCTGCGCTGCCGCCTCGTAATCGCTTCCCAGGTCATCGCCCCATAGAGTCAGCCCGCCCACCCCTACGTCGTGGCATTTGGCGGAAATGGTGAGGCCTAACTTCACTTTGCCGCCGGGATTGATGTCCTTCTCCCGGTTCCGGTAATTGGCGATCAATGCGTCGGCGATGACGCGCTTTTGGGAGAGGGAGAGGTAGCCGTAGCACCAGTCGTACACCACTCCCAGGGCCAGGTTGAGATACCCTCCCTGGGAACTGGAATTTAAAATGGCGGCGTGGGACTGCTCGACAAATTTTTTCTCCATGCGCCGGGCAATCTCCTCCGCGTGGGCATAGGCCTTCTCGGCGTATTCTTTCCCGCTGTAGGCGAATTGATAATTGGAAAACAACCCCGATGAAACGGCGTAGCTCAGAAATGCAAAATTGTTGGCGTCAAGCAAAAGATAATTGCGGCTTTTGTTCGAGGGCGATTCCGCAAAGGCGCTGTCAACCCGGCCGAGGTAGTGTTGAAAATTCGCCGCTTCGTAGCGGTCGAAATAATCTTTAACGGCTCCCAGGCTTTCCCGGGTAAAATACAGGCGGGGATGCTCCCGTTTGGCCAGCGGGCTGCCCGGGGGCGGGGTAAAGTTTTGCCCCAGGGCGGTCAGCGCCCCGCCGGTTAGAAGAAGACAGCATACGATGGATTGAAACCTGGGGTGTCGCATTATAATTCGCTCTCCGGGTCTATGATTACAAGTTATCCTTCACCACCCTCTTTCATCATCATCGAAAAAAATTGTGGGTGGTTTAGCCCTTGGCGAAATTGCCGCAGCGGCAGCCCGGAAGATGAGCCGGGTCTTCTCAGCAAAGGGAATTTTTGAAAGAATCCCGGGCGCGTGAATTATATGTGGTAATGAATGAAAAATATGAGTATTTTTTGCCCCTGATAGATTGTTGTAGAGTTTCTGGAAAATGGGGAAATTTGAGAAGGGTGAATCGCCGCCATGCCAATTATCTCCCGCCTGTTTCGGCTTCTACGCGCCAATTTTCATTCCATCACCCGGAAAGAATCGGCGACCGGAAGAGGCGCCGGCGAAAAATACCGGCGCCAGGAGCAACACCGGGAGAAGCGCGCCTCTTCCGGTTACGGTTCCGGGAAAAGCTGGCAGGACGCGACACAGGACCCCCTGCTGGCGCAGTACTACGCCAACTTAGAAGTGCCCTACGGCTCGGATTTGGAAACCGTGCGCCGCGCCTGGAAGAATTTGCTGCGGAAATATCACCCGGACCGGCACTCCGGCGACCCCGAAAAACAGGCCATCGCCAACCAACTGGTGCAGGAGTTGAACCACGCATTCCAGGAATTGGAAAAACGGTTGTCCTGAAAATCCTTACACCTTATTAAACTCACAGGAGGCTTAAATGTCTGAGAAATTTGAAATGGTGAAGCGTTATTTGCTGGATTTGGACTTGAAAATCGTCAAAGAAGACGCCAAAGAAGAGATGGTGGTGGCGGAAGACCCCGATAACGGCATCCAAAACCTGGTGATCGACTGCGAAGACCCCATCCTGATCCTGGAGCAATTGATCATGCCGGTGCCGAAGCAGCCGGGGGATCTGTACAAACGCCTGTTGCAGATGAACCGCAACATGGTGCACGGCGCTTTTGTGCTGGATGAGCAGGGGAAATACGTGATCTTCCGCGATACCTTGCAATTAGAAAACCTGGATCAAAACGAATTGGAAGCTTCGGTGCAGGCGCTCTCCCTGGCATTAGCGGAAAACAGCATCGAATTGCTGAAATACGCGAAACAGTAGGAACCACGAAATGCACGAATTACACAAATTTTAGAGGTGATTCGGATATGAGCGGTTTTTCAAACCGGGAAATTAAACACGAATGAAACGAGGAGAATACGATGGGCCTTTTTCAAAGAATTTTTAAAGTGGCGCAATCCGAAACCCATGCAGTGATCGATAAATTGGAAGACCCGATCAAAATGACCGAACAGGGCATCCGGGATTTGAAACTCGACCTGGCCAGGGCCTTGAAAAGCCTGGCGGAGGTAAAAGCGATTGCCATCCGCATGAAAAAAGACGGCGAAGATCAGAAAGCCCTCGCCGCCGATTACGAGCGCAAAGCCATGCTGCTGCTGCAGAAAGCCCAGCAGGGCGCGCTGGCCCCCGCGGAGGCCGACCGCCTGGCCACCGAGGCCCTGGCGAGAAAAGAAGAAGCCTCCAAACGCGCGGCGGAGTTTTTGAGCAACCATCAGCAGCAACAGCAGCTCTCCGACCAGCTCCAGGTAAAAGTAGAGAAGCTGAAACAGACCATTAATAAGTATGATAATGAGCTGATTACCCTGAAAGCCCGCGCCCGCACCGCGGAATCCATGAAAAAGATCAACAAACAAATGGCCCAGGTGGACTCTTCCAGCACCGTGGCCATGCTGGAAAAGATGAAAAACAAGGTCGCCGAAGAAGAATCCCTGGCGGAAGCCTACGGGCAATTAGCCGACACCACCGCCTCGGTGGACGAGGAAATCGAAAAGGCGCTGGCGGATTCTTCCCATGCGGCGGCAAAGGATTCCCTGGGGGAATTGAAAAAGAAGATGGGGATTACCGGCGGCGCGGGGAATTGAAGATTGAAGATTGGATTGCCCGTTCCGGCGCACTCAAGCGCCGGGACGGCTTCTTCGAGGTTCCGACCCGAATTTGCGCCGCCGGCGCCGCGCCCCACTTCACTTTAGTCACTTTAGATCACTTTAGATCACTTCCGCTGTTCCCAAGGAGTTTTTAAATGGCTAATTTCAATGAAGAATATATTTTGACCATGCTGCGCCAGATTCACTATCCCGGCTTTGAGGAGGATATTGTCTCTTTCGGGGTGGTCAACGAGGTAAATATCCAGGGAAACCGGGTTACCGTGAACCTGAAATTCAACACCAAAAATCCCGATACCAAAGCGCAGGTGAAAAACGCGGTGCAAAATGTTCTGAAAACGGAACTGCCGGATATGCGCATTATGGTGATGGAAGGAATTCCCGCCATGGCCGGCCCGCAACTTGCCCCGCCAAAACCGAACGATCCCTGGGCCGGCCGCGCGGCCATTCCCGGGATACACAGCGTGCTGGCGATTGCTTCCGGCAAGGGCGGGGTGGGAAAATCCACCGTGAGCACCAACCTGGCGATTGCCCTGGCCAACGAGGGGTTGCGGGTGGGTTTGTTGGACAGCGACATTTATGGCCCCAGCGTGCACATTATGATGGGAGTGGATGAAAAACCGATGGTCACCCCCGGCCAGAAGCTCCTGCCCATCGAAAAATTCAATATCAAAATGATGTCCATGGGCTTCATTCTCGATAAAGACACCCCGGTGATCTGGCGCGGCCCCATGGTCATCAAAGCGGTGGACCAGTTCCTGCACGACGTGGAGTGGGGCGAACTGGAAGTGCTGCTGATCGATCTTCCCCCCGGCACCGGCGACGCCCAGCTCAGCCTGGTGCAAAAAACCCCGGTCACCGGCGCCGCGGTGGTTACCACTCCCCAGGAGGTGGCGCTGGTGGACGCCCGGCGCGGCTACCAGATGTTCCGCAAGCTCAATATCCATACCTTCGGGATCATCGAGAATATGAGTTACTACCCCAACCCCCAGACCGGCGAGCCGGTGTACATCTTCGGCAAGGGCGGGGGGCCGAAAGCGGCGGAAGAGTTGGGCATTCCCTTTTTAGGCGAGATTCCCATCGAGCCGGAAATTGCCGCGGCGGGCGACCTGGGGATTCCCATTGTCGCAAAAAATCCCGCCAGCAAGGCCACGGAAGCCTTCCGCCAGATTGCCCGGCGGCTGTTGGAGCGCGGGCTGCTGGAGCGGGTGGCGAAGTAATAATGGCCGACCATCCCGCTTCTTCCCCCATTCTGGAGGTCTCCGGCCTCCACAAGCGCTTCCCCCTGGATCAAAAATTAATCGGCGCGCCGAAACATTTCATCTATGCCGTGAACGGCGTCTCGCTCCAATTGCGCCCCGGCCGCACCGTGGGGCTGGTGGGTGAATCCGGCTGCGGCAAAAGCACCGTCGGGAAGCTGATCTGCGGCCTGGAAACGCCGGACGTCGGGCAAATCCGTTTCCGGGGAGAAGAGGTTTCCCGCTATTCTTCCGCGGAAAAAATGGCTTACCACCGCCGGGTGCAGATCATTTTCCAGAATCCTTATACTTCTCTGAATCCCCGCCAGCGAGCAGGGCGCATGTTGGGGGAAATTTTCCGGGTACACCGGTTGTGCGCTCCCGCTGAGATCGAAAAGAGGGTTTCTGACATCCTGGAGGCCGTGGGCCTGCCGCCGGAAAGCCGCCAGCGTTACCCCTTCGAGTTCTCCGGGGGGCAGCGCCAGCGCTTGTGCATCGCCCGCGCCCTCACCGTGCAGCCGGAAGCAATCGTCTGCGACGAACCGGTCTCGGCGCTGGACGTCTCCATTCAGGCGCAAATCCTGCGGCTGCTGAAGAAGCTGCAAAAAGAATACAACCTGGCCTACCTGTTCATTTCTCATGACCTCAGCGTAGTGTACCACGTCTGCGACGAGGTATTGATCATGTACCTGGGCAGAATTGTGGAGCACGGGCCGGTGGAGCGGATTTTTAAAAACCCCGCGCATCCTTACACCAAAGCGCTGTTGAGCGCCGTTCCAATTCCCGATCCTCAATCCGGGCGCAAACGCATTATCCTCAGCGGGGAAATTCCTTCCCCCACCCGGATTCCTCCCGGCTGCCCCTTTTTCTCCCGGTGCAGCCAGCGCATGGAGGTCTGCGAAAATTCTCCCCCGCCGATGCGGCAGGTGGGGCCGGGGCAGGAAACCCACTGCTGGCTGTACGAATAAGAGGGTGTTTTAAAAATTTCTGGCAATGGGTCGAGGCTAAAAATTGGAACGCGGATGACCCCGCCCTTCCGGGGCAAGCTGCGGATGCGAGGGATTTGC
Organism: Calditrichaceae bacterium; assembly: GCA_013360445.1. Taxonomy (GTDB): domain Bacteria; phylum Calditrichota; class Calditrichia; order RBG-13-44-9; family J075; genus JABWBP01. The sequence goes on from JABWBP010000084.1 coordinate 18,487, forward strand.
ACAGATTTTTCTAAATTTATCTCTGAATATCCGTTGTATCCGCGTACCGGTTGGGCGTATTGGAAGTACTAAGGGAGCCAGAAAAAAATAATGTACCCAACTGAGCGCACAGAGTTATTGAAACACATTAGCGTTCAGTGGTACAATAAAAAGGGCGAAAGCCCTATATTGCGCTTCCGCGGGCTGTCGCAGCCGCTCGATCACCCCCCGGAGGCGGGCAGCCAACTGCGGCTGCTCCCGCAACAATTCCACTGCCCGAAGGTAACACGTCAAGGCCGCTTCCTTCTCCCCCAACTGCTCCAAATACTGCCCGCGGTTGAGCATCAACGTCCCGTAATAATTTTGGAATACCTTTGCCATGCGGTCTTTGGGCACGGAATCGTCAAAGAAATGGCGGAATTGCAGGCTGTCGAGCGCCAGGGGCGTGGGCGGGGAGGCGTTTTTGCGCAGACGGAACGCCGCCCCCAAAGGCTCCGCGTTGTAGCGGGCGGCGATGCCCGGCGGGAGCGGGCGCAGATAAACAGCGATATAAACCTCCCGCCCGGCTTCAACCGCGCGGTCGATGAAAGCGTTGGTCATCGCCAGGTATTTCGCCTGGATGAAATTGCCGTCGTAGGGTTGTTGATTCTCGAACGGCGCCACCGCGGCTAAAAATTCCTCCGTTTCCCGGGCCGCGGATCGAACCAATTCGGGATAGTGGTCTTTCAGCCACTGAATATACCAGCTCCGGCGCAGAAGCTCCTGGTCGAGGACCAGCAAATCCGCCCGCCGCCCCTCCACGAACTGGTAATAATTCAACGGAAAATAGAAAGGATCCCAATTGACGATCACCAGGGCGTTCTTTTCGGTTACCCGGAAGAGGTTTTCCGCGTAGTCCTCCGCGAAGCGATAGCGGCTCATGTCTAATTTTTGATAATTGGGATGCGCCAGCGCCAGGGGCAGCAGGGTAATCGCCCCGGCCAGCCCGTATTCCGCCAGGCGTTTTCCTTTCAGAAGATTCATCAGCAAGGCCGCGGTGTAAAACATTCCCAGCCCCATCAGCAGGGCCAGGCACAGGTAGGAGGGGATGTAAAACACCGACACCAGCGCCCGGTTTTCCGCGGCTGCAAAGGGATCGCTAACGCTCACGTCGAAATCGGTGAGGTAGGTGGTGAGGGGAGCGGTAAAAAGGAAAAATACCAGCAAGAAATAGGCATAAATCCGCCGGTATTTGAACAGGGCGATGAGGCCGGGCAGGGCAAAGATCAATACCAGCGGAAACCATTGCTCCCGAAGAAGGTCGAGGTAAACGCCGAACTGCGCCAGGAACTTCGCGAAGGTGCGCCCCTCTCCGAATCCGTACTGGTGGCGGGTTACGGTGCGGATGAAATTATCCCAGTTTTCCGGGTTCCCCCAATCCATTTTGGGATTGCGGGCGGAGGCGATGGGGAGGTAGAGGTAGGGGAGCAACCCCAGGATTAAAGCGCCCGCGCCGGCCAGGAGCCTTTTCCCCCGGAGCAGGAATCGGCGATCCGCCAGCAACGCGAAAATGATCAAAACCGGCAGCAGCACCAGGGAAGTGGTATGGTTGCTGAAGGCCAGCCCCAGAACGTAGCAGATCAATAAAAAATAGCGTTCCCGTTCGGCGGGATGGGCCTGGCGGCGCCACATCACCGCTAACCATATCACCAGGGCGTTGGAGAGAGTATTCAGCCCATAGACTTCGGTGATAATCGCCTGCTCCCAGTTCTCGTAAGCGCTGGCGAGCAGCAGGCCGGCGGCGAGGGCGGCAGCGTGTTTCAGAATTGAAGATTGAAGATTGAAAATCGAAGATTGGCGGTTGACGGCGGAGATTTCTTCGATGAGCAGGATGGCCGCCCAGGTGAGGAACAGGGCGGCGAGGGAGGAGAGAAGCGCGGACATCAGATTCAGGCGATAGGCGACGTTTTCCAGCGGAATCATGGAAAAAATCCGCCCTAACAGGGTGAAGAGGGGGTAGCCGGGCTGGTGGGGCACGCCGAGGTTGTAGGCCGCGGCGATCAATTCACCGCTGTCTTCAAACGTAACCGTGGGGGCGAGGGTGAGCAGGTAGAGAATGAAGCTGAGCAGGAAAGAGAGCGTTAGCGCGGCGTAGAGTTGAAGATTCCCGCGGGAAACACCCGGGGGCCACACGCCGGGAACGTTCGAGGATTTCTTTTGATTTGGCAATTGCCCGTCCATAATCGAAGGTTATAATTCTATCCCAAAACATTTGAAATTTGCCACATGGTTCGATAAACTCACCATGCAAAGAACACAGAGAGCACAGAGGAATTGAGAAATTATGCCAGCCAGAAAGTGGAGCTATGCCGAA
>JABWBP010000085.1 GCA_013360445.1 Calditrichaceae bacterium
GCAACGCTCCGGGGTAGAAAAAAACACCGCTGGGAAGCCCTGAAAGGGCGGAATAGAAAAATATTTTACCGAAGTGTCCAAAAAATTAAGCGAACCCTCTATTTTTACTTCGCACTTCTCACTTGAAACTTCTTACTACCAGTTAAGGAGACAGAGCGTCCATGAATAAAAATAAAATCAAGCAGGAAATCGAACAACTGCGCCGGAAAATACAGGAATACGACTACCAGTATTACGTGCTGGCGCAGCCCACGGTCTCGGACTACGAGTACGACCGGTTGTTGAAACGGTTGGAGGAGTTGGAGGCGCAGCACCCCGAATTTATCAGCGAAGATTCTCCCACCCGGCGGGTGAGCGGGGAGCCGACCAAAATTTTCCCGGTGGTGCGCCACCGCAAGCCCATGCTCAGCCTCTCCAATACCTACAATGAAGGGGAAATCCGCGATTTCGACCGCCGGGTGCGCGCCCTGCTGCGCCCCGGGGAGGCTTACGAATACATCTGCGAGCTGAAAATCGACGGGGTGGCGATGAGCCTGATCTACGAAAACGGGCGCTTGCAGCGCGCCGTCACCCGCGGCGACGGGGAGCAGGGCGACGAGGTGACCAACAACGTCAAAACCATCCGCAGCCTGCCCCTGCGCATCGATTCCGCCGGCGCCGGTTTCGACGCTTTTGAAGTGCGGGGAGAGGTGTATTATCCCCGCGCGGAGTTCGAAAAATTGAACCGGGAACGCAGCGCCGCGGGCGAGCCTCCATTTGCCAATCCCCGCAATTCCGCCGCGGGAACCCTGAAATTGCAGGACGCCCGCATCGTGGCCGGGCGGCCGCTGCGCATGTTCTGCTACTACCTCGATCCCATCGCCCCCCAAAATTCCCTGCAAAGCCATTATGAGGCGCTGCAAACCCTGGAGAAGCTGCGTTTCCCGGTGAACCGCCACTACCGCCGCTGCCAGAACGTGGAGGAGGTCATCGAGTACTGGCGGGAGTGGGGGGAAAAAAAGCATTTGCTGCCCTTCGAGGTGGACGGGGTGGTGGTGAAAATCAATCAATTCGAGCAGCAGCAGCGTTTGGGAACTACCGCCAAAAGCCCCCGCTGGGCCATCGCGTTCAAGTTTGCCACGGAGCAGGCGGAAACCACTTTGCTGAATATTCGCTGGCAGGTGGGGCGCACCGGCATCGTGACCCCGGTGGCGGATTTGGAGCCGGTGCTGCTGTTGGGCACCACGGTCAGCCGGGCGACCCTGCACAACCCCGATGAAATCGCGCGTTTGGACGTGCGCATTGGAGACCGGGTGATCATCGAAAAGGGCGGGGAGATCATTCCCAAAATCGTGCAGGTAGCGGCGGAGAAGCGCAGCCCCGGCAGCGTTCCCTACACTCCCCCGGGGCGCTGCCCGGTGTGCCAGACTCAACTGGTTCGCCCTGCCGGGGAGGTTGCATTAGTGTGCGAAAACGTGGCCTGCCCGGCCCAGGTGGCGGGGCGGATCAGCCATTTTGCGGCCCGCAAAGCCCTGGACATCGAGGGATTGGGGGAAAAGATGGTGGAACTGCTACTGAAAGAGGGTTTCATCAAAGATTACGGGGATCTTTACGTGCTCAAACACCGCAAGGAGGAGCTGGCCGGTTTAGAGCGCATGGGCGAGAAGAGCGCCCAAAACCTGATCGACGGCATCGAAGCGAGCAAAACCCGCCCGCTGGCGCGGTTGATCTTCGGCTTAGGCATCCGCTACGTGGGGGAGGGCGCGGCGAAGCTGTTGGCGCGCCATTTCCGCTCCCTCGACCGGCTGCGCGAAGCGAGCATGGAAGAGATCAACGACATTCATGGAATCGGGGATAAAACCGCGGAAAGCGTGCGGGATTTCTTCGAGCGGGAAGAGAACCTGGCTGTGCTGGAGAAACTTCGCGCCGCGGGGATGCCCTTCGAAGAAGAAATCCCGCCGGGCGCGGGGGAAGCCGACGACCGCTTTGCCGGAAAATCCTTCGTCTTCACCGGGGCGCTGGCGCGCTTTACCCGCGAGCAGGCCGGGGAGCTGGTGGAAAAGCGCGGGGGGAAAGTGGTCAAATCGGTAAGTAAAAATACTGATTACGTGGTGGCGGGGGAAGACCCCGGCTCGAAATTCGCTAAAGCGAAGGAGTTGGGAATTACGATTTTGAGCGAAGAAGAATTTGCGAAGATGCTGGAGAAGTGAGAAGTTGCAAGTGAGAAGTGAGAAGGAGCAGTTGAGGGTTACTTGCCACTTGCCACTTCTCACTTACCCATTCCTTCCCTTCTGCTGCTGCTCCGCCATGTGCTTGCCCATCCAGTTCTTCGCTAAAAACAGCCCGATGGGGCTAAGGATGGCGATGCAGGAGTAGATCAACCAGAGGAATTCGGTGTTCAATTGTTCCGGGGGAACGTCTTTGGGGCAGTAGCGCTCCAAAAACCAGCCGGAATACGAAGCGGTGATCAGCTTGGTGAGGAACCAGGGCATTTGCCCGATGCCCATGTAGGCGCCGGTTTTGCCTTCCGGGGCAATCTCCGCAATCCATTGCAGGAAACGCGGCTGCCACATCGCCTCGCCGATGGTCATCAGCAGAATATAAGCCAACAGGAGATATAAATTCGGCCCCAGGGTGAGCAGGAAGGTGGGCGCAGCCATCACCAGGGTTCCGATGATCATCATTTTGTACACGTTGGCTTTGCTGGTCACCGCCGCCACCGCCGGGGCGAGGAAAAATATCAGGATGGGGTTGAGGTTGGAAAACACTTCGAAATATTCGCTGACGATGGTGCCGGCAAAGGCGCGGTCGAGATAGTACGGCAGGGTCAGCCAGTTGTGGGCGAAGAGGGTTTGCACCGGGATCAGCATAAAAATAAAGAAGACGAAGCGCAAGTCCCGGAAGGGGTGATCCGGCCGGCGGCGTAAAAATTCCCAAATCGCCAACAGGCCGGCAACGGCTAACAGCGACGCCAGAACTGCGTTCGAAAGGCCGGGATCGTACAGCGGCGTTTGCAGGATTTGCTTTTGGATTAGCAGCGCGCCCAGGGCCAGGGCAACCAGCAAATAGAGAATAAAAGGAAGATTGTTGATTTTTTCTTTCTTCGCCGGGGCGGCCAGTTTCTTTTCCGCCTCGACGCCCCTGATGGCGGCGCTTTCCGCCGCGATTCGCTCCACGGCTTCCCGGTCGGTCTTTTTCGTGAGAATCAGCACCGTCGCCAGCACGGCGACCAGGGTGAGAAGGGTATATACCCAGAAAACCGCGGTCAACCCGTTGGGCGGGAACGCCGATTCGAAAACGTGGCGGGTATTGGAAGAGACGAATCCGGAGAAAAAAGCCCCTAAGTTCATCAATCCGTAGAGCACCGCGTAACCCATGGCCGCGGTTTGGGGATTGGTGTAGCGTTTCACCCCGGCGTAGGCCGCGGGCTGGTACAGCCCGTAGGCCACCACCATCATAAACAGCCCGGCGATCATGGTAAAAAACATCGGCGATCCCATTCCGCTTCCCAGGGGAACGCTGCCGGAGAGCGCCACCAGGGCGCGCCCCGCCATCATCATTGCTAAGGCCAGCGCCAGGGAGCGTCCCACCCCGATTTTATCCGAAACTCCCCCGAAGAGCAGCATCGCAAAGGTGATCCCGCCGGTTACAAACCCGTACACCCAGCCGGCGTGGAGGTCGCTGAGGGCCACGTTTTCGGAACAGTACTTGCCCAAAATGGTCAGAATTCCGAAGTAAACCAGCCCCTCGATCACGTAGGGGATGTTGATGCCCCACAAAGCTTTAGGGGCTTTCACAAAGTTCACGAAGGGGTCGCTGATCTCTTTCCAGATTTTTTTGGCCGAAACCGGGGTTTGAAGTTTCTCTTCCTGATTCATATTCAGGCTCCGTTGTCGCTTGATCGTGAAGCATAGAGGGTAGGTTTGCGCTCTCTTTCCAATCGTATCAAACTGCCTTATATAACAATTAAAGAAAGAGTTTACACAATTCCCCGAACATTACCAATGAAAAAATTCCGCACCGGGGGCGTCCTCACGGGTTGGGGAGGGTATAACCGGCAAGAATCTCCGCCATGGCGATTTTCCATCCCGCCGGGCCGACTCCTGCGATTTTCCGCACCCGCGGCAAATCTGCCGGGGCCCAGCGCCGCCCGGGTTTTTGCACCAGATATGGCCGCTCCACGGCATTCAACATGGGAAAGTCGTTCTGGCTGTCTCCCACTCCCACGGTGATGATGTCGCCGAATTCCCGCCGGAACAGTTCGCCTAAGCGCTGCACCGCCCGGCCTTTATCACCATTTTGGCCGGTGATGGTGTAGAGGCGGCTCCCGGCAACACCCCGGAGGCCCTTTTCCGCCAGGCGGTTTTCCAGGCGGCGAAATTCTTCGGCGGAGAGGGAGGGAACAATGGTTTCGCTGTATTCACGCTGAAGGGCGCGGCGGGCGGCCTCCGGCGCCAGACCGGTGATCCGGCAGAGTTCCGGCAAATCCAGGTCCCCGAAGCCGGCCAGGGGGAGTCGCTGCTGCTCGCGAATTTCCCGCAAAACGCTGCGTATATCTTTCGCAGAAACCCCTAATTCGATCACTGCATACTGATCGCGAGTATGATGAAAAGGAAAATCAAAACCGAAATAATCGCGCGGGATAAAGATGGCGCTGCCGTTTTCCACGATAAACGGGTCGGTTACGCCTAACGCGGCGCGGTAATATTCCTGCTCCGCCCGGGTTTTGGAAGAGCAGAACACCACGGGGATGCCGGCGGATTTTACTCTTTCCAGGGTTTCCCGGCTCTCATCGAAGGCGTAGCTCTCCGCGTCTAACAAAGTGCCGTCGAGGTCGGTAAAAATGACCGGGCGGGGAGATGCGGCGCCGTCCTTCATAGCCGGTGCGCTTTCACGCCGGTTTTTTTGCGGCTTCTTTTGCCGTCGTGTTCCCTCACCAGGGGATTCTCCGCGGGAACCGGTTGGAAGAACGCCGCGCAGGGGTGGCCGCTTAGCTCGTGCCGGAAGGTCTTCAGATTCACTTTTCCGAGGGGAGGGTAAAAGGACATCTTCGGTGGCTCCTGGTCTTTTTTCAGGCTGCCGCGGCTGCGCAGTTCCTCCAGGATTTCCTTTTTCAACACCTTAGGAGTGACGGGAGAATGGTAAATCACTTGCAGCGCCGCAAAAATCATGTCTTCCACGTGTTCATCCCCCTTTTGCTCGTGGAGGTGGGGATTGCGCGACTCGATCTGGAAGATTTCAATATGTTTTTGAATAATATCCTGTTGCAGGCTGTGGTTGAGTCCCCCGAATGTTTCCATCAAGTAGATAAGATGGTACGGCTCCACGGCATACCCGGAAGCGTATTCCATTAACATGGCTAAGTCTAAGGTGAGGGCGTGCTCTCCGGCGTTGCCGGTGCGGATGACCTCGGTCTCGAAACCGGTGGTATAGCCGACCAGGCTGTTCATAAATCTGTTGGTTATCACCGAGGCGCGGCCATACTTGGCAAAGTAAAGCCCCGATCCCATCACTTTGGGTTTGCTCTGCCAGGAGATGCGCACCAGGGCGTAATCGGAAGTGCGCAGCGCAAAACCGGCGGAATAGATGCGAATGTATTCTAACACCGCGCCGGGGAAATAATTGTCCGCGTCGATAAAGCCGATGAATTTTTTGCCGGTCAACCGCGCCAGCAGGGTGGCAAGGAGCATTCCTTCCCCTTTTCCGCTTTTAACGGTTCCCCTTTCATCCAACAGCTCCGGGTAACCGGCGTTTTCCAGCGCCTTTGCCAGCGCGGGATCCTCCTGATGGATTACCAGCACCGATTTTCGCGTAAAGGTGCAAAATCTCTCGATAGCGTCTTTCTCGATGGAAAAGCGGTCCACCGGCTGGCGGGGGCTGTTGGATACCACGATGATCAGGCACTGGTGGGGAATTCCATACAGAACCCCTTGCAGCAGGCGCAGTTTTTCTCCCTTGGTGGGAATGACGATCACCATGTCTTTTTCAATTTCGTAAAGCTGCTCATAGCTCAATTGCTTGACGGTGCAGGGATGATCGGCCGGCTCGTCCGGTTTCAAACCGGAATCCAGCTCATACACTTTCTGAACCCCGTAAAAGAGATTCGCGCCAAAACGCTCCAACTCGCGAGGGATTTCGATTCTCATAAGAGGCCTCCTTTCTTGCTCGTTACACCGCAAAGGCGCTAAGACGCAAAGATTTTAAAGAGTTTTCGCCTGAGATTCCTGGTAATATTCATAGCATCTTTGCGCCTTAGCGGTGGTTTTGCAATTGCTTCTCATAATAATTGGACAGGTACTCAAAGACCCGCTTTTTGGTTCGCGCCCAGCATAGCTCTTCCCCGATCTCTTCCAACTGAGATTCCAACTGGCTGATCCAGTACAATTGCTCGTTGAGCAAACTGGAGACCCGGCTCTCGTAGTGCTGGCGGGTGAGGGTGGCCACCAGGGTGCGAACCCTTTGCAATTCGGCCAATTTTTCCAGGTCGCGGGAGGCTTTGCGCTCAATCTCGTCTTCCAAGCGATAAGCCAGGTTGCGGGATTCCTGTAACATGTTCTCCAGGGCGCGGGAGCGGTCGATCTCCGCTTCCACCTCCTGCAAAGTAATCACCGGGGGCATTTCCACCGGGGGGAGATGCGGGTCGATTACCAGTGGAAATGCCATCCGGGTAGCGCCGCTGGGCCTCCCGTTCATCGGTTCTTGAAGCTCCATGCTGATTTTGAGGGTGATGATCTCCTTTCCGCGAGCCTGCACCGCCACGCAGCCGTCTTGCAGCGGCAACTCTTCCGCGGATTCTTCGGCAAGATTGGTTTTAGAGACTTTCAGCGCTTTGCCGTTCACCCGCAATCGCCCCTGCGCCGGCTGCTCGTGGGTGTTGTAAAAGCGAATGATGATGCCGGAGGCGTCCTCCGCCCGTTTCACCGCGCTCAGGCGCATGGCCGCCGGGGCGGTTCCGTCTTCCCAGGAGAGGAAAGAAAACGCTTCCGGCAAATGTCCCCGGTGAACGTCGGTTACCACGGCGCGGAATTTCAGGTTTTGCGCTTCCGATTCGGTGTGCGGTTTTGCCTCCAGCCAGTCCCCCGCGTTGGGATAAATAGAATAGGAGAAGGAATGATCCCCTAATTCCTGCGCCTCCGGGGTAAAAATATGCGGCCCCACATCCCCCACCCGGGTGAGCAGGTCCTGGCGCGCCAGCCACCCCACCGAGCGCACTAAGGTCAATGCAATGGTGTTTTGTTCTTGCAGGATTTCATATTCGTTCAGGCGGCTGCTGATGACCGCCAGCCCGGCGGTTCCGTCGCTCAATCCCACAAAATTTTGCAAAATCCGGGTGTTGATCGGCGCGGTGTAACGCCCGGCTAACATCAATTCGCGAAGCTTGCCGGGAATTTCCTCGCTGACCGGCTCATCCTCCACCGGGAAACGGGCGATATCGAAGGGCGCTTCGGTGTAGGAGTGATCGGTTTGGATGCCGGTGGGGAAGAGCAGGCGCAGGCGATGGTCTTTGACGTTGTTGCGCAAAAAGGTGCGCACTTCCACCCGGCGGGACACCGCGGTCAGGGTAACGTAATAGACAATCGGATAATCGGCTAACTCCGCGCTGCGGCTCCGGCGGTCCGCGGCCAGGGATTTGGGCAGGCGCAGGTGCAGCTCCACCCGGAAACGCGCCAGGTACGGGCCGGATTCCACCAGGCTGATTTCAGCTTTCGCGTCCAGGCTGGTGACCCGCAAATCCTGTTGGGGGTGGGAATAATCATAAGTATCCCCGCAATCGCCGCCGTCTTCAAAATAGCCGAGGTTGCGGTAGGTGCGCCCGGTTTGCTTGTGGCGCACCTCCAGGGTTCCGTTGGGGTTGATGCGCACCTGCATGAAGCGGTTCTCCATGGTGAAATCCTGCTCCGAAATGCGCACTTCCGGCGCATCGACCGCTTCCGGTTCTCCCGGCGTGATATAGAAGGTTCGGTATCCCAGGGAAGGAATCTCGCCTGCGAACAGGTACATATCCGTGCGCTCCTCTTCCCGGCCGGCCAGTTGATAGCCCACCGCCTTTCCTTCTCCGTCTTTGATCGAAAAGGTTTCCAATCCCGCGGGAAGCTCCACGGAGAGGCCGATGATCTGCTCCCGCAGCCGGGGAGAGGGGTTGAATACGATGATGGGAACGGCGTTGGGGAAGCGGGTGGTATTGACCATCCGGGCAATCGCCTTGAAGCTGTTTTCGGCGATGTCGTAGGCCCGGCCATATACCTCGGTGAAGCGGTCTTTCATATCCCGGGCAATCGCGTCGATGTTGCACCCGCAGACGTCATCGTGGGTATGATTGAGCAGCAGGATTTTCCAGGGTTTTTCTAACTTTTCGCGGGGATATTCGCTGCCGAAAACCCAGGCCAGGGTGGCGAAAGGCTCCGCCCAGCGCTCCAGCTCCCGCTGCCCGCGGTTGTTAGCCTGTTTCAGCTTGCTGCGGCTGGAAAAAACCCCTTTCAGGATGGGCATGTATTTCCCGCTGTAAAAATATCCCCGCAGCACCGGCAATTCAGGATTATGCCGCCGGATGCTCTCCAGGTACTCCTCCGGGGTGCTTTGCACGCAGCGAACGCCGTTGCGGTGCTCGCGATTGAACTGTTCGATGATCGGCAGCACGTCATCCGGCCAGGGCACCTGCTCGTAGCCGTTCATCAACAGAACGTTGGGCGTGGAGGCGAGGGGGGCCAGCACCCGGGTGTGGGCGATAATCCGCTCCAGGGCGATCTCTTTGGTAAGAGAAAGCACCATGGCGTTGCGATAGCTGTCCAGCAGGTAAATTCCCAAAATTCTCGATCCGTCCGGCGCTTCCCACCAGAATTCGGATTTAAGCTCCTCCGGCTTCATCTCCACCCCCCGCCACACAAACGCCCCTTCGATCCCGAAACCTTTATAAATCTGGGGCGCCTGGGCAATCTGCCCGAAATTATCTAACATCCAGCCGGCCTTCATCACCCCGCCTAACTTCTTTCCCATTCGGAAGCCGATGAGCAGGTTGCGCACTAAGGATTCGCTGCTGACCAGCCCCCAATCCGGCTGCAAATAGGCCGGGCCGACCATCAGCCGCCCCTCGGCGACGAATTTTTTGATCTTGCGGCGCACCGTGCGGGCTTCGACCGGGGTCAATTGGGCAAAATAATCTTCCAGGATCAGGGTTTGCCCGTCGAGCACGAATTTATAGGTTGGCTGGTCTTCCAGCATTTTGATCAGGTTATTCATGAACGGCGGTATCCAGCGGTTGACGTACTTGGCGGTGAAAATCCACTCCCGGTCCCAGTGGTTGTGGGAAATGATGTGCGCGGTGATCACCCGGGTTGATTCCGGGGCGGGAACTTTATTCCGTTGCATGGCCGATGCCTCCGCAGGTCTTGTTCAAATTGAAAAACAAATCACGCTTAACCCAAATAAAGGCCAACTTTTACCGGGATGCAAGCGGATTATCATTTGAAAAGATTATCCGCAGTGGACGAGGGGGAGACGCGGAAGAGTTGGAAGAGAAGCAGGGAGGGGATGGGGAATGAAGCGTAAGACTTCTGCAGGTCTTAAAAGAGAACCAATTTGATGGTAGTTTTTTCTTCCCCTGTCAGGCTTTTCGCCCAACAAAAACTGTAAGCAGATACTCTCCGCCGCCTATAAGATACCGGTCATAGATGCCATTCAAGTTTGTCTTCCGAATGATGAACCCGGCATCGTTGAACACCTTTTCCCACGTTGCCTGCGAGTAGAGGCCGAGCACATGATGATCAGTGTAAATGGCCAACTCTCCCTCCCGCCGAATCAAATACATAAAAGTAGCCTCGTAGGTATTGGGACGGAACAGGTTGATATAATTGTTCTCTAATATAGTCACATGCACGCCATCCTTTTCTCCGGTGTATGCAAAATTATTGTTTCGAAAAGTCTCTTCCGTTTTTGCCACTACCAGTAAGACGCCGCCGCTCTTGAGATGCGCCGCGGCGGTTTGAATGGCTTGTCGAAGATCGTCCAGCGAAGCCATGTAATCTATGCTGTCTGGAATGGCCACTGCGTCGAACCGGCGGTTCAATCGCAACGTCCGCATATCGCCTTCAAGGTATTCGATGTCAGGGTGGGCAGCGCGCGCTTTGTTTAGCATGCCCGGGCTAAGATCTACACCGGTTACTGTAAAATGCCTCTTGAAGATCCGGTCGTGTCCGCCTGCGCCGCTCCCCAAATGCAGCAACGTGTTTGGTGGTTCTGCCGCAGTGCGCTTAATCAGGTTGACATAGACCATTACTTCATCTTCGTATTCTGCCGGGCCTGCCAGCAGGTCTTCGGTCCAGGCAAGATCGTTGTATGCAATCCATGTGGAGGCCATGGCTATCTCCTTTTTTGATGGCGAATATATTGATATAACCTTAGTTCTACTTTAAGACTTTGAGGGGTGATATGGAAATTCAACATTTGGAAACCTTTTGCAGCAATTTGACATCCCCCGTTCGGCTGAGACGTTCGTCGAGCTCAGTCGAGACGCTCACGACGAAGCCCTGTCCCCCCCTTCAAAGGGGGGAAACTTACGCCCCACACGCCGGAATTCACGGCCGCCCCGCTCTTATTTCAAGCGCGGCCCCGGTTTGCGCGCGTCTCCCGCCCGCTCGGTGAATCCGTTGTTGTCCAGGTATTCCAGCAGCGGAATGGAGTGCTTGCGGGTGGTTCCGGTCAGTTCCTTGAATTCCGCCACGCTGATTTCCGGCTTGCGGCTGAAAAATTCCCGCAGCAGCGCTTCCAGTTGGGGAAATACGGAACCGTGGAAGAAGAGGGTCTCGTCCACGTACGTTAACTTGCCCTCCTCGCGCAGGAGTTTGCTCAGCTCCTTAAACTCCTTTTGCGATAGGGCAAAGCGCTCCAGAACCTCTTTCACCGTGGGCGGGTTGAAGCGCGCCTCGCGGTAGCAAATTTCCAATTCCCGGTATTTTTCCGACTCTTTGGCGGATAGTTGGGGGGTGAAAGCGGCCAGGCGAAGCTGCTGCCCTTCCCTGGCGATCCGCCGCGATTTAATCCCCAGGCCCAGCGCCCGGCGGAGCGCTTCCGGGAGGAAGGTTTTTTCTAACCGGCTGATTATTTCCACTTCTCCCATTCCCGGACGTCCCGGGTAGGCGCGGTGGAAGCCCGCCAGGGTCTCTTCTATGCGGTTCGATACCTCTTCCAACTGCTCGCGGGAAAAGTAAACCGTCTTTCCCCCGAGGTTTTCCGAAAACAGGATTTCCCCGGATTGCAGCTCCTTGAGGGCGCGCTGCAACTCTTGCAAAGGCAGGTTGGCGGCGATTTTGATCTCCCACAGCGTGAGCGGGGCTGCGGCCAGGCGGTCGAACGCCGCCAGGATGCGCGGCTGCGCTTCCTCGCTTTCTAAGCGGTGCAGGGTTTGTTGAAACAGATCCGAATATTTTTTGCGAAACCGGAACGGCGCGGTTTGCAGAACTACCCCGCCGCCAATGGTGCGCTGGGGGGAGTATTGGCGCACGATGAAGCGGTCCTGGTACGCGGCGTGAACCGGCTGCTCCAAACGTATCTGCACGAAGGCGCTCTCCCCCGGTTTTAGCTCCGCGGCGTGGGGAATGGTCACCCGGGCAAAGGTTTCCGCGGTATGAATGTGCAGGCGGATGCGCTGGTTATTTTTGAGCGGGATGGGGGAAGATTGGAGCAGCGCCAGCCGGGCGTTGAACATTTCCACGGGGTGGTAAAGCCCCGGCTGCGCCAGCGCCATGCCCCGCTCCACCTGCTCTAACTCGATGCCGGCCAGGTTGACCGCGGCCCGGAAGCCTGCCCGCACCTCTTTCACCTCGTGGTCGTGGCTTTGCAGCCCGCGCACCCGCGCGACGAGGCCGGAGGGCTGGATTTCCACCTCTTCCCCAACCCTTAACTTTCCGCCCAGCACGGTTCCGGTGATCACGGTGCCGAAGCCTTTGGCGGAAAACACCCGGTCAACCGGCTGGCGGTACACCTCGAAATCCTGCCGGGCGGGAATGCTCGCGAGGGTTTGCAGGATCAGCCCGCGCAGGTCTTCCACGCCCGCGCCGCTGAGGGCGGAAGCCTTGCGGATGGGCGCGTCGCGGAAAGGGGTGTCGCGCAGCAGCGCCCGGAGGTCCTCCTCCACCAACAGCAGCCACTCCGGGCCGGCCAAATCGATTTTGTTGATCACAAAGATGCCGCGCCGGATTTGCAGCAGGTTGACGATGTCGAGGTGCTCGCGGGTCTGGGGCATCACCCCGTCGTCCGCGGCGATGACGAACAGCACCAGGTCGATGGTGCTCACCCCCGCGACCATGTTCTTGATCAGCCGCTCGTGCCCCGGCACGTCGATGATGGTAACATTCTCGCTGAAATGGGCAAACCCGATGTCGATGGTGATCCCGCGGGTTTTTTCTTCCGGCAGCCGGTCGGTGTCGATGCCGGTGAGCGCCTTTACCAGGGCGGTTTTGCCGTGGTCGATGTGCCCGGCGGTGCCGATGACGTACTGGCGGCCGGGGTCGATTGCGAAATTTGGATGCCGGGTTTCGGATTCTTGTTTCATACGGTATCCTTCACGAGCGAAAACTATCCGGGTCGATCCCGTAGCGGTGCATCTTTTTGTGCAGTCCCAGCCGGCTCAACCCCAACTTTTGCGCCGCGCGGGAGACGTTCCCGCGAAATTCCTCCAACGCCCGGGTGATGTAGAGCTTTTCCAGCGAATCCACCATCTCCTTCAGACTGCCGGAAGCGGATTCGGCGTCGAAAATCCTCTGCGAATTCGGGGAGTGCAGGCGCGGGGCCTCGAGCTGCAAAATTTCCGCGCTGATTTGACCCTGCTCATCCGCTAAAGTTACCGCCCGCTCGATCAAATTTTCTAACTCCCGCACGTTGCCGGGGAAATCCGCGACCAGCAGCCGCGAAATGGCCTCTGGGGAAAGTTCCGCTTTCGCTTTGCCGAGCTTGCGGGCGTACTTCTCCAAAAAGAATTCCGCCAACCGGGGAATATCTTCCCGGCGCTCCCGCAGCGGGGGAATGCGGATGGGGAAGACGTTGAGACGGTAAAAAAGATCTTCCCGGAATTTCCCCTCCCGGATGGCCTGCTGCACGTCGCGGTTGGCGGCGGAGATTACCCGCACGTCCACTTTGATGGTGCGCTCCGCTCCGAGGGGATGGATTTCCCCCTCCTGCAGCGCCCGCAGCAGCCGCTGCTGCATGGCCGGGGAGGTATCGGTGATCTCATCCAGAAAGATGGTTCCGCCGTCGGCCAGCTCGAAGAGGCCCTTTTTATCGCTGGCCGCGCCGGTAAATGCGCCTTTCACGTGGCCGAAAAGCTCGCTTTCTAACAGGGTATCCGGCAGCGCCCCGCAGTTCTGGGCCACGAACATGCGCTCCTTGCGCGGGCCGTTGAAGTGAATCGCCCGGGCGATCAGCTCTTTGCCGGTGCCGGTTTCCCCTAACAATAATACCGTGGTATCGGTAGGGATCACCTTGCGCACCAGCCGGAAAACCTCCTCCATGGCCGCGCTCTGCCCGATGATATTGTCGAACAGGTATTGCTTTTCCACTTCCCGGTGGAGCAGGATATTCTCCTGCTGCAAGCGCTGGTTGGCGATTTCCAATTCGCGCAGGAGCCGCCGGTTTTCCTGCACCAAATGATGTTGCTCCGCGGCCCGGCGCATTACCAGTCGCAGCTCCTCCGGCTCCCAGGGCTTGGTGATGTAGTAATATACCCGCCCTTCGTTGATGGCCTGGATGATCGCCTCGCTGTCGGTGTAGCCGGTAATGAGAATGCGTATGGCCTGCGGCTGCAGCTTCTGCGCCCGGTTGAAGAACTCCACCCCGCTCATTTCCGGCATGCGCTGGTCTGCCAGGATCACCGCCATTTCCTGGCCTTTCAGGATTTCCAGCGCCGCCCGGCCGTTCAGCGCCAAAAATACCTCGAACTCCCGGCGCAGGGTGCGGAAGATCGCATTCAGGCTGGATTGTTCGTCATCGACGGCGAGCAGTTTGGGAAGCGGCATGTTGTTTTGAGTTTTCGATCCTGATAAATTTTGAGCCCGCGAAACACGCGGAATATACGAAACAAATTATAATTTAATCTTTTGCGTGTTTTGTGTATTTGGTGGGCATTTTTTAACCTGCGAAACGTGATCAAGTGCAATGGTTATTTGTTCTCAAAGCCTGCCCAATGTACGGAAGCTCTTCCGGCAAACCAAAAGTATTTGAAATGGGGCAAATTGTCAATATATTCACCCCTCCTGAACTCAACATATTGAAAGGGTTTCCATGTCCAAAGCCAAAAAAGCGCAAAAAAAAACCTTCCCGCCTTCCCCGGCTTCCCGGGAAACTTCAAAACCTTCCCTGTTAGAGCAGCTCAATCATCCCGGCGCGGCCGCGGCGTTTTTGGGAGTGGTATTCCTCTTCCTGCTCTGGCTCTACAAGCCGATCGTGTTCGACGGGATGGACGTGGAAGGGAGCGACCTCATCTCCGGCATCGGCGATACCCGGCAGATCAAACTCTACCAGCAGGAAACCGGGCAGCAGCCGCTCTGGAACCCTTTCATGTTTTGCGGAATGCCCATATACCATCGCCTGAACGGGGCCAGCTGGTCTTTCGACACCCTGCTGAACCAGCTCGATGCGCTGATCGACTGGCGGGTATGGTATCTCTGGTTAGGGGCCATCGGGATGTTCCTGCTCATCCGTTACCTGAAATTGCACGCGCTAACGGCGATGCTGGCGAGCCTGGCCTTCATTTTGATTCCCCATTTTCACGCCCTGATCGTGGTCGGGCACTTCTCCAAGCTGCGGGCATTGATGTGGATGCCCTGGGCGCTGCTCACCTTCCTCTATTTTTTAGAAAAACGCAACTGGCTGAGCATGCTGCTCTTTACCGTGGTGTTTGCCCTGCTGCTGCGCACCCAGCACTACCAGATCATTTTCTATGCTACCATGCTGCTGTTTTTTGCCGGCGTCGCTCCCTACCTGAAGATGGCGCTGGAAAAACGCTGGCCGGATTTTCTGAAAGTGAGCGGGATGTTCATTGCCGCTATCATTCTGGTAACCCTGATCGTGGCGCAGCCGCTGTTCGTCACCCGCGATTATACCCCCTATTCCACCCGCGGCGGGCAGGCGGTTACCCTGAATGAAGAAATTTCGGAAAAAGATAAAAAGGGAGTGGGATTCGATTACGCTACCGGCTGGTCCTACACTATTGCGGAATTCTGGAACCTGGTGGTTCCCAAATTCCACGGCGGCACTTCCCAGGAGCTCTACACCGGCAATGCGGTTCCCCAATTTCGCAACCGGGTGATCCCCACCTACTGGGGCGAGCTGCCCTTTACCCAGTCCTATGAATACATTGGCGTGCTGGTAGCCTTTTTAGCGCTGTTGGGGATTTTTTTCCAGTGGAAAAGAGCCATCGTCAAGAGCCTAACTTTACTGACTCTCCTGGCGCTGCTGCTCTCTTTAGGCAAGAATTTTTCCCCGCTCTACAAGCTCTTTTTCTATTACGTGCCCTATTTCGACAAATTCCGGGTGCCGATGATGATCCTCACCCTGGTTTCCTTCAACGCCGCCGTGCTGGCGGCCATCGGGCTGGATCACCTTTTCCGGGAGGGGCTTTCCCGCAAGGCGGATCTGCAAAAATTCCTGGGCGTGGGGATTTTCTTTGCGGTTCTGCTGCTCATTCCCCTGCTGTTCGGATCGAGTTTCTCGCTGGCGCAGGCCAATGAAGCGCAGCGCTACGCAGTTCAATATGGCCCGGAGCAGGCGCAGCAAATCGTGGAAATGCTGCGCCAGGCGCGATTGGATATTTTGACCGCTTCCACCGGGCGCACGCTGATCATTTTCCTGCTCGGCGGGGCTCTCCTGTTCTTCATCGGATGGCAACCGGGAAAGCTCTCCTACCTCGGTTTGGGGATCATTCTGCTGCTGGTCATCGATCTCGCCAGCGTCTCGCACAGCTATTTGAGCGATAAATTCGTGGATTTGGATAACATCGAAGCGCGGACTTACCGGGAGACCGAGATCGACCGTTTGATCAAACAGGATGATTCCCTGTACCGGGTGCTGCCGCCCCTGCGGGTGGTGGCCAGCGACTCCCGCTGGACCTACCACTACCAGTCCATCGGGGGATACAACCCCGCCAAGATGCAAACGATTCAGGATATCATTACCAACAATCTCATCGATCCCGCCAATCCGCAAATGCCTGTGAACCTGAACGTGGTGAGCATGTTGAACGGCAAATACATCGCTGCGGAGCAGCGCTACCAGGACCCCCGGCTGGAATACTTAGGCAGCGACGCGGGGCAGAACCTGCATCTATTCCGCAACCTGGAAGTTCTGCCGCGGGCATTCTTTGTTGACAGCGCACGGGTTATAACCGACGGCGCAGAACGGTTAGAATTCATGAATTCCCCGGCCTTCGATCCCCGCACCGCCGCCCTGTTAGAAGAGCCGTTGAGCGAGGCCGTCGAAGCCCCGGACAGCAGCGTTGCGGAGGTAACCCTGTTTACCCCCGATAAATTGGTGGTGCAGGCTTACACCGACCGGCCGGCGCTGTTAGTGCTCTCGGAAGTGTACTATCCCAACGGCTGGAAAGCGACCCTGGAGAACGGCCAGGAATTGAAAATCTACAAAACCAACCACATTCTGCGCTCCATGGTGGTTCCTGCCGGGCAGCACGCCATTACCCTGGAATTTCACCCGGCAACCTATTATACCGGCATTCAGCTTTCCTGGGCGGGGTGGATTATTACCTACCTGGGGCTGGCGGGGTTGATTTACCGGTCCCGAAGGGAGGCATTCGCCCAGTATGGGAAGGGAATTCGGGAGTGGTTTTCGCGGAAAAAATCCGCTGACAACAAATAAAGTTACAATATGCTTTTAATCGCATCCGGCAGCAAATCTTTCAGTTGAGGATAGCTTTCCACGAGGCGGAAAATATCCGCCAAATCCTTTTGGCGCTTGCTTCCTCTTCTTTGCGGGTCTAAGTAAGCCCAGACCTTGCCCTGGAGAACGTCTTCCAATGCAGCAACCTGCATTTCGTATCCCAGGATGGTTTTGCGAATCGCCCGACCAATAAACGTCTGGTAGCGAGCATCCGTTCGGATCTGGATGCGCAATTCCGAGCGGGGATGGTTCAAATTCAGGCTATGCGAAAACTCTTTGACGGTAAATATTTTTTCCGCCGCTCTACGCAAATCCTGAATAGTTTCTGCCGCAATCACCAAATCCAAATCCAGGCTGACCACCGGCTCCACGTAGGCATTCACTGCCAAACCGCCGATCACACAATATCCAATTCCGGCTTGCACCAGCAGATCAAGCAATTGTTGAATTGCATCAACCTTATCCCGGGCAAGACTGTTTAGAAACTCTTTTTTTGTCATATCGCCTGACAAGAGGGTTTTTCGCTTTGAATTTAATGCTGCTGAACAAGCTAATTGGTGGAAATGATATCGGCAAGAAAAAAGTATTGAAATTTTTCTTCTACAACCGGTTCAACTGCTTCAAAGCGCGGTATTTCAGCCGGTACATGCGCAATTTGTTAGGGAGGCGGTCGTATTTCTGCCACTTTTCGGCGTACTCCAGGAAAAACCGCTCCCCGGTAAGGCGATAGAGCAATTGCAACTGATTATTCACCAGCCGGAAGTAGAGAATGGTTGCGGGGTCTAATTTGGGGTAAAAAGGCTCGCTGCAGAGGTTGTATTTGATCCAGTAACCGAGGTCGTAACGCGGCAGCGCGCCCTGTAATCCTGCGATTCCCGCTTCGAACAGGCGTTTGGCAAAAGCGTTATCTTTCACCGCCCGCACGTAATCATACAAACCGAACAGCGAGAAGATTGCCCCGTCCAACACCCCGGTCAGGAAGGGCGCGGGATACTCTTCGTAAATCGGGCCGAACTCGGTAAAGGAGGTCACCCCGCCCTCTTTCGCGGGAATTTCATAAATTTTCAGGGCGTTGGTTGCCGCGTCGAAATACTTTTTCTCCCCGGTAAGCTGGCAGCCGCGCAGCAGAATGGAAATTCCCCGGCTCTGAGAAAACGCCGAGGGCCAGGGATGTTCGATGCGGAATTCCGGTTTGGGAACCTCGGTCAGCCAGTAATCGCCCCGGAGCGCGTCGGAGCGGCGGTTTGCGTAGAACCAATCCACGATTTGCAGAAAGCGGTTTCGATCCCCGGGAGATTGGGTTTTCAGGTAGGTATGAAAAATCGCCAGCCCGAACTGGCCGATGGAGATGGGATAGTAGATCAGCTTGCGCTCCGCCACGTCGATGTAGGTGGGAATCATGGGGATTCCCCGCTCGTCGAAGTGAAAATTCTGGCTGTAGCCGGCGCGGAGTTGCTCCTCATCCATCAGAAAATAATATTCCCGAAGCTGCGGGGAGTGCAAATCTTCCGCCGTTTGATAAATAACCTTCCCGAACCGGATGTCTTTATAGAATTTTCGCAGCATGAAAGCGGCTTTAGCGAACTTCCCGGGCATCGAGTATCTCTCCTGAAAACGGTTTGATGCTATCAGAATTTGCTGATTTATTAAAGTTAATTGTAACTATTCAGGCGTTTTGCCACAGAGGCCGCAGAGAGCACAGAGACATAAAAAAATTCCTAATCAAATCACAAATACAGGGATATAAGGCTCTAATGTGGCTGAATAGTAACAGTTAATTTATCCGGTAGTCCTAAACAATTCGTGCAGGCCCTCATTCAGCGCCCTCGATTTTGTCATTCCCGCGAAAGCGCATAGGCGTAAACCTAAGCAAAAAATCACCGCAAAGACGCTAAGACGCAAAGAACATAATTTTGATTTTTGTGAATATCAGCAGGATTTTCAGGCGAGAACTCTCTAAAACCTCCGCGTCTTAGCGTCTCTGCGGTAAAAAAATACCTGAGGTTTACGCCTATGCGCTTTCGTGGGAACGACAGCATTTACTTCTTTCAGCAACATTAATCGTTTAGTACTATTATTTATGCTTAATCCTTCACCCGTTATCCCTGCATTCCGGTTACAGTTTCCCGGAGCGCCAGATCGAAAACAGCAGCCAGGCCGCCAGCATCGCGGCAATTGCATATCCTATCAGCCCTAACAGGGAAATTCCCAGGAAAAACGGCCCGGCGGCGGATTGGATCAACATGCTCGACCCCAGCGATATTGCGGCGATCACCAGCGCGAGGGAAATACGGTTGCCGGCGCGCTCCGTTTCCCGGCTCATCTGTTCTAACAGTTGCCGCTCCAGACGTTTTTCGGCGTCGCCCTGGCGGGATTTGCGAAGAATTTGCATCAGCTCGTAGGGGAGCATTTTCAAGAAATCGAAAGCGTCTTCGTAAAAGTGAAACAGGTCGCGCAACTGCCGCTGGGGCCGGAAGCGGCGCATCACGATGTTGCGGATGAAGGGGCGGGAAATGTCGATAATGTCGAAATCCGGGTCTAATTCCTGCCCCACCGCGCTTTGGAATACCAGCACCTTCCCGATGAAGGAGAACTCCACCGGCAGCCGCACCCGGTGGCGGCGCACGACCTCGAAAAGCTCCGGCACGGTCTGCGCCGGCTGAATCTGGTTCAGGGGCAGGCCGTGATAGTGATCCACGAATTCGTAGATGTCCCGCCGCAAACCCTTCACGTCCACCTCCGCGTCGATGCTCCCTAAGGTATAAAAGGCGCGGATGATCTGGTCGGGATCTTTTTCGATCACCCCCCGCAGCAGGGCGGAGAGCACCTCCCGGCTCTGGTCGTCGAGCGCGCCCACGATGCCGAAATCCACCGGGGCGATGCGCAGATCCTCGAGGATGAAAATATTGGCCGGGTGGGGATCGGCGTGGAAAAACCCGTACTCGAAAACCGCCTTGAGGGTGGCCTGGGCGCCGCGCCGGGCTAACAGTTTTTTCGCCTCCGTGGAGAGGGTCAGGCGTTCCAACTGGTTGAGCTTAATCCCGTGGATCATTTCCATGGTGAGCACCCGGCGGGTGGTCAAATTCCAGTGTACTTCGGGGATGTAGATCGTGGGATCGCTCCGAAAGTTTTTGCGGAAGCGGTCGATGTTGTGCCCCTCGCGGATGAAATCCACCTCCCGGCGGATGGTGCGGGAAAATTCATCCACGATGCCGGTAGGATTGTACAGTTGGCTTTCTTCCAGGTATTTTTCGATCAGGTTGGCGAGATCGTAGAGGATCAGGATGTCTTCTTCGATGGTTCGCTCGATGCCGGGGCGCTGGATTTTGATTACCACTTCTTTGCCCTCCCGGGTAACCGCCCGGTGAACCTGGGCGATGGAGGCGGCGGAGATCGGTTCCGGGTCGAATTCCCGGTAACAATCTTGCAGTTTCGCGTTCAATTCCGTTTCGATAATCTCCACCGCCTGGCGGGAAGGGAAAGAGGGAACCGCATCCAACAGTTTGGCGAATTCATCCACATATTCCCGGGGAAGCAGGTCGGAGCGGATGCTCAAAAGCTGCCCTAACTTGATGAACGAAGGCCCTAATTCCTCGAAGGCCATGCGAATGCGCCGGGGGCGGGAGACCGCGTCGATGTTGCGGGCCGGAGCCCCGGGCAGCAGCTTGCGGTGCAGGCGGCGGTAAAATTCCAGGCGCATCCGCTCCAGCACGTCGCCGAAGCCGTATTTGACCAGGGTGCCGATGATTTGCCGGTAGCGCCGGATGTGCCGGTAGGTGCGGTGAATGGGGAAAATGGCCATGAGATGTCTCGAACGTCAGGTTAGCAGAGCGCATAGCGCAAAGTGCATGGCGCAGAGCGCAGAGCGCATGGGTTGTGAAGGGTAAGCATCTGTATCGTTTCTTATACACGGCCCTTTGCCCTATGCGCTCTGCGCCATGCCCTCTGCGCCATGCCCTCTGCGCTATGCGCTTTTCTTGCGGGTGGATTTGCGGGCAGCCGGTTTGGCGGCGGGTTTCCGGGAGGCGGGCTTTTTCGCCGCCAGCTCTTTTTCTAACACTTCGATGCGTTTTTTGAGTTCTTCCAGGTCGCGGCGGGGAACGTATCCGTAGGTCTGGATCATGCTCTTCACTTTTTCGGAAAGCTCTTTTTCGAACTCCCGGGTTCTCTCCACCAGTTCGTCGATCAACTTTGCCTTGTCGCCCTGTTCGGCGTCGCCCCGGCGCACCATTTCATCCACCAGCTGCTCGATCTTTTCTTTGGTAAGGGTGAATGCGCCCACCCCTAAATACAATCCCTTTTTCAACAACTCTTTCATCTTTTTCCCCTTATGTTTTGATGGCTTCGGTTCGATCTATTTACCGGGAATTCCGGATAAGAACGCGGTTGATAGCAGCGCGAGGAGCAGCAATCTGGCGCCCTGCTATCAACGCCGTTCACCCGTTACTCAGACGTTATAACTTAATGCGATTTCCGCAGGAAACGAATCTCTTTTTTCCAAAAAAATGGCGCGAGTTTGCAACGCCGCGGGGCTTTGCCCGCGGCAAAACCCCGGCGGAAAGGGCTCCTTTGGGGAGCCGTTTCGTGATATAATTATTATGATTGACATTTTCTGCCTCAAGTGGTAAGTTTGTGCCGACTTTTAGATAACAACATCATCGCAACGCCATCATCATGGATGCTACCATTAATCAATTCAGCATATCTTAAACCATATCAAGGAGGTCGGGCGTATGCCGCACAAAAAGTCACCAGCTGCCCCTTTCAGGGAAGAAGCCATGTTACCCATCGATATGCTCACCGTACCACAAGAATCAGCGGAGGTTCCCACGGAAGATGGGAGTAAGGGAATGGTTTTTTCACACTATTTTTCCAAACCCGGGGTGCATCCTTTCGAGGAGATCGAATGGGATCGCCGCGAAGCGGTCATTTCCGACGCCAGCGGCAAAACCATTTTCAAGCAAACCGGGGTGGAAGTGCCCAAATTCTGGTCGCAATTGGCCACCAACGTGGTGGTTTCCAAATATTTTCACGGAAAAGTCAATACCGAGGATCGTGAAAGCAGCGTCAAGCAGTTGGTCAACCGGGTTTCCCGCACCATTGCGGATTGGGGGACCAAAGACGGCTATTTTGCTTCCCACGAAGATGGGGAGACGTTTTACCGGGAATTGACTTACCTGTTAGTGAACCAGTACGTCGCGTTCAACAGCCCGGTATGGTTCAACGTGGGAATCGAAGAAAAGCCCCAGTGCTCGGCCTGTTTCATCAATTCCGTGGATGACACCATGGAGAGCATCCTGGAGTTGGCCAAGATCGAAGGAATGCTCTTCAAATACGGTTCCGGCACCGGCACCAATTTTTCCAGCCTGCGCTCTTCCAAAGAATCGCTTTCGGGAGGGGGGATCGCCTCCGGGCCGGTGTCGTTTATGAAGGGGTTCGACGCCTTCGCGGGAGTGATCAAAAGCGGGGGAAGAACCCGCCGCGCCGCTAAAATGGTGATCCTGAACGCCGACCACCCCGACATCGAAGAATTCATCAATTGCAAAGCGAAAGAGGAGAAAAAAGCCTGGTCGCTGCTCGACGCCGGTTACGACGGCGCCATCGACGGAGAGGCTTACGGCTCTATCTTCTTCCAGAACGCCAACCACAGCGTGCGGGTCAGCGACGCCTTTATGGAAGCGGTGGAGCAGGATAAAAAGTGGACCACCCGCGCCGTGACCAGCGGGGAAGCGATGGATACCTACCGGGCCCGGGATTTGATGCGCATGATCGCCGACTCCACCCACGTCTGCGGCGACCCGGGCATGCAGTTCGATACCACCATCAACGATTGGCACACCTGCCCAAATTCCGCGCGGATCAACGGGTCTAATCCCTGCTCCGAATATATGTTCATCGACAACACCGCCTGCAACCTCGCCTCCTTCAACTTGTTGAAGTTTGTGGACAAGAAGGGGGTTTTCCAGGTGGAGGACTACCGCGCTGCCACCCGGGTGATGATCACCGCCATGGAAATCCTGGTGGACAACTCCAGCTATCCCCGCAAAGAGATCGCGGAGAATTCCCATCTCTTCCGCACCCTGGGGCTGGGTTACGCCAACTTAGGCGCCCTGCTGATGTACATGGGCCGCCCCTACGACAGCGACGAAGGCCGCGCTTACGCCGCCGCGCTTACTTCCCTGCTCTGCGGCCAGGCCTACCTCACCTCCGCGGAATTGGCGGGCGTTACCGGCCCCTTCGAGGAATTCGAGCAGAACCGCGCTCCCATGCTGCGGGTGATCGACAAGCATCGCGCCGCTTCCCGGAAAATCAACCCCGCCTACGTGCCGGAAAAACTGCTGGCCGCGGCGACCGCGGTGTGGGATGAAGCGCACCAGTTAGGCGAGCAAAACGGCTACCGCAACGCCCAGGTGACCGTGCTGGCGCCTACCGGCACTATCGCGTTTATGATGGATTGCGACACCACCGGGGTGGAGCCGGACATTGCCCTGGTGAAATACAAGAAGTTGGTCGGCGGCGGGATGCTGAAGATCGTGAACAATACCGTAACCCCGGCGCTGCGCAAGTTAGGTTATTCCGAACAGGCCATCAACAAAATTGTTACCTATATCGATGAAAACGACACCATCGAAGGCGCGCCGGAATTGAAGGAGGAGCACCTGCCGGTGTTCGATTGCGCCTTCAAGCCGGTGAACGGGCTGCGCTCCATCCACTATATGGGGCACGTGAAGATGCTCGCCGCCACCCAGCCCTTCATTTCCGGGGCGATTTCCAAAACCGTCAACGTGCCGGAAAACGTTACCGTGGACGAGATCATGGATACTTACATCCGTTCCTGGAAAATGGGCATCAAGGCGATTGCCATTTACCGCGACAATTCCAAGCGCACCCAGCCCCTGTCCACCGCGGTTAGCGAAGCGGTGAAAGATTATGGCCGGCCCTACCGCCGCCGCCTGCCGGATGAACGCCAGGCAATTACGCACAAATTCTCCATCGGCGGGCACGAGGGTTATATCACCGTGGGGATGTACGAGGACGGCTCTCCCGGGGAAATCTTCATCGTGATGGCCAAAGAGGGCAGCATCGTCTCCGGGTTGATGGATTCGTTCGCTACCGCCATTTCCCTGGCGCTGCAATACGGGGTGCCCCTCAAGGTGCTCATCAACAAGTTCACCCACACCCGTTTCGAACCCTCGGGATTCACCAACAATCCCCAGATTCCCATGGCCAAGTCGATTTTGGATTACATTTTCCGCTGGCTGGCGCTGAAATTCCTTCCCAAAGATGAGAAAGCGTTGTACGTGAGCGTCGGGGCAGGGGAGAGCAATTCCAAAACCATCGAATTGCCCTTTGGGGAGGGGGAGCCGGAAAATCATTCCCCGGGGAAGAACAACGGGGCGAAGACGTTGGAAGAACGGGAAAAATTAGTGTATCAAATGCAGGCGGACGCGCCCTACTGCCCGGACTGCGGCGCGATCATGTACCGCAACGGAAGCTGCTACAAATGCAACGAGTGCGGCTCCACCAGCGGTTGTTCCTGAAATTTAGCCCGACTTCCTTTTTAAACTATTCACAACTTCCCGGAGGTTCAGAACCTCCGGGAAGTTGTGGGTGCGTAGAAATCTCCCCTGCCATTACAATTCGACTTTATTCAAACTCCAATCATAGTCTTTAAAGGTCAGTTTCCGGGTCTCATCTAAGATCGTTTCGCGGTCTTTTTCCCGGTAACGGGCGATGAATTCCCGCAGCGAACCGGAGTATTCTTCGAAATCTTTCCGGTACCAGTCAAAAATTTTGCTGACCCGGATTTCCCGCCCGGTTACTTCCACCCAGCGGGGATCGTTCAACGCCGCATAACAGGCGGCTTCGAGCTGCTGCTCCAGGGTTTCCGCCGCAAAAGCGCGGTTTGAAAGGGGCGGGCAGCCGATAGCTGCGCAGTTCAACGCGAAATGGATGCGGGCGTCTTTGAACCGCGGGCGGATAATTTTATGCTCGATATCGTCCAGGGTAAGCTCTTTGCCCGCAACCCTGGCCACCTTGCGGCTCCAGGGAGATTTCATGAAGCCGCCGATGTCTTTGATGCTCTTTACGGGATAGTTTTGCAGTACCAGGTTCAAAGTGGCGGCATTATACAGATTGATCCAGTAAGCTAAGGCGGCTTCGCGGGGCCATTCGGAAGGGTCCCGGGTTTGCAGGGTATCCACATAATCCGCGAGGCGCTGCAAATCGTCCTCATTCCGCCACATCCGGTCGTAATCAAACCGGGCGCCGGAAACATAGAGTTGTAAGAGAATATCATAGGGCCGGTGAAGGCTCTCCGGCGCATCGCTTATGGTTTGCGCAAATAAGGGGAAACAAGCGATGATCAATGCTCCCCAGGGGAACCATCCGCGCGGTAATTTCCGGAAGGAAAGGAAAGCGTGCTGCCTGGCGGTGGAATTGAATCCCATCAGGTCTTCTCCTTCATCATTGAGTTTCTGAACATTCTCTACTCTAAAATACGAAAAAATATCCCTTTTCCACAATAGCGGGGAAATTTGCTATTGCCGCGCCTGGATGATGTGAAACAGGGGAGGGTAACTGGGGATGTCTGAAGGTGTAGAAAAAGTGCCCGGCGGGTTATTTCAAATGCGCTTCCAATTCCGCCATCATTTGGGGGACATTGGATTGAATGAATTTTCGGGAGAATTCGCTCATTCCGATATCGGAAGCGAGCAAATTCAGGCTTTGCTGGAGGTATTGGAAAGCTGAGCGATAATCCCCGTTCTCCTTTAACGCCTGGGCGAGGATGAACGCCACCCGGGAAGAGGTGGGGTGGGTCAGCAAATACTTTTTATATACTTCGATCGCTTCTTGCGATTTGGTTTTCTGAAACATAACCTTCTCTCGCATGACCGTTTTGCATAACCCGGAGCCGATTATAACACTTCGGATGACAACGAAAGATAAAACTTCATAAACACACAAATCTTTAACCGACCACCCCAAATAAGGCGATCGGGTTGATGCAATTGTTATACCGCGCCCCCTGGCACTTATTTTATTAAAAGGAGTTTTTTAGAATCCGTAAATCCATTAGTCCTCAACTGATACACATAAACACCACTGGCAAAATCAGTGGCTTCCCAGGTTGCCTTATATTGCCCGGCTGCCAACTTTTCATCCACCAACGTTGCCACCTCCTGACCAAGAATGTTATATACTTTCAACATCACCTGCGCGGCGGCAGGAATTGAAAACGGTATAGTAGTGGTGGCGTTGAAAGGATTGGGATAGTTCTGATCCAGTCGAAATCCTTCGGCTATATTATTGGAAATTGGAGCGATGCCGGTAACCTGGGAATATTTGACCGTGGCGTAATCGAACCACTGGCCGGAAGAGAGGCTCTCCCCGGCAAGATAAACGTTCCCACTCGCATCCACATGAAGAGCGTAGGCTTCATTAGCATTGATTGGTCCGCCCAGGCCCAAATAAGCTACCAGCCAAAGACGATTGCCCATAGGATCATACTTAACGGCAGCGAAGGTAGTGCCGGTAGGAACACTATCTTTACCGGTGCTCATATAAATGTTTCCGAAGCTGTCTAAGGCCAGTCGTGGAGAGCTGGTGGCAAGGCTCAACTCGGCCGGATTGGCTCTGGCCCAGATCAGGTTGCCACCACGGCCGTATTTCAGCAGGGTATCATTATTCCCGGCCCGGGCAGCCACATAGATATACCCTTCAGCATCTACCAATATATCATCTCCCCCATAGCCTTGTGAGCCGGAATTCGGATAACGGTGTAACCAGCGCAATTCCCCTTCCGGGCTGTAACTAATAGTTACGCAATCAAACCTGTTCTGGCTGCTGCGGCTCAGGCCGGTGACATACACATTGGCGGAATCATCCACTGCCACCGCATACGCCATATCCGTGGGCACATCCGCTGCCGGGCCGTTGTATCGTCTCACCCACAGGGTATCCCCATCACTGGAATACTTAATAGTGGCGTAATCCCAGTGGGTACCGGTCCCCCAACTCCGACCGGTGACAATGATATTGCCCTGGGAATCCATAGCCATGTCATACCCATCATCACGATCATTTGCCGGCCCGTTATATGTTCGACGCCATATCAAATTCCCGTTCGCATCAAATTTATTGGTGACATAATTCCCGAAACCAGCGCCAGCCGTATAAACATATCCCGAATCATCCAACAGAACCCGAAAACATTCACCATTATTTTGTGCAAACCATTGAAATATTCCATTGGCATCATATTTGAGCGTTACCGATCCCCCGGTCACATATACATTCCCCGAATCATCCAGGGCAATATCCCGCGCAATATCAAAGCCGTTCTCTGGACTGTTAAATCGCCTTACCCACAGCGTATCTCCATCAGATGTATATTTGATAGTGGCATAATCACGATCTGTTCCCACCCCCGGGCTGGCACCGGTCACATACACATTACCGGAATCATCTACCGTTATTGCCAGGGCGGTATCCCAATTATTAGCCGGGCCATTATACCTTGCATCCCACTGGAGAATCGGTTGTGCGCTTATGGTACTGATTGTTGACAGATAAATGAATAACGCCACCAAATCCAGGTGTTTGAGAGATGCCATGATTCCCCTCCGGTTTTATGAACCCAGTTTAACAATTTTTGCCACTGAGGGAATCATGGTTTGCCCCGAAAGGCTGTACTGCTTATCCCGCAACGCAAAGAGCATGTAGTATCCAGGAGGGGCAATATTGGCGTTGGCAGGAGCGTTCACCGTGTAAGGGTTGGTTCCGTTGGGTTGGCCGGGTGTAAAGGTCAATCCCACCGAGCGCTGATCCATATCCGTAGCATGCGTAACAGATCCCAGCCGGATTAAGCGAATGCCGGTAATGGGCAAAGACACGTCGATTCCAAACAGGCTGCCATAGGTAATATTATCCGGAGCGCTAAGAATTTCTGGCCGGGTTCCTTCGAACAGGTATCCCGGGCTATGGATTTCGATGTTGTTTTGCCAGTTCTCTGCAACTTGTCCCGGGTGGGTGGTGCCGCTTGCCCACACCCGGCCGTCGGGAAGCAATATCGCCACGGAATGATAGGTGCGGTAAATATTCATCGCCGGCAGGAGGGTCCAATCTCCGGTAGCAGGATCAAATTTCTCCGCCGTATAAACCGGTTCATCATGCTCATCTTTGTTGTTGCCGCCTACTACCAGGATGGTGTCATCGGGAAGAATAACCGCATTGGAGTTGCGGCGGGCAAAGAACATGGGATTGGCCGGCTCCCAGGTGAAGCCGCTGCTGATGTCGATGATTTCCGCGCTGTTGCTTCCCGGCTGCCCGCCGTTCGGTTCATTACCTCCTCCCAGGATCAGCACCTTAGCGCTGGTGGAGCTGGGCAGCAAGGGCAGGAGCACCGAATTGCCGGCATAGCGGTAGGTAGAGCGATTTTGGCCGACTGCGGTCCAGAATCCGCCGTTGGGCGGCCCGTCAAAAAAGGGATTGAAGATTTGCGCCTGGGTCATGGGCATGGAATAAAAAATCTTGCCAGCATTTGAACCAAAGGGAATCAGATGGGCGCCAGTATAGAGATCATCAAACGGCTGTTGGGCATCGGGCTGCGGAACGGTCTGGTTGCGCATGAATCTCCAGCCAACATTCGGATGATAAATCTCCGGGTCTTTATTGACCACCGGGTTGCCGCCGACCAGATCCTTGCGGCGGCCGGACATGGCAATGACCTGGTTCGATAGCTGACCATCGGGTTTTGTTCCCAAGGTTGTCAAAGTGGGATAAAAACGCCCATCTGCCATGGCGTGAGGATTACCCGTGGGGCCAGGAATGCTCCACTGCTCATTGACCGGGTTAAATATATAAGTGTACCAGAGCCCGCGGGCAATAGGCGGCTTGGGGGGAGGGGGAAAGGGACGAATTCCCCCGGCGAAAAGAATCTTCTCGTCTGCCAGCCGGGAATGGCCGCAGCAGAGCAGGGCAGGGGCCTCCGTAGAGGGGTCGTTATCCCAATTGGGAATCAGTTGAGAGGAAATGGGTGAGACGCCCTGGGGCGGGCTGGGATCCCATATACGCGAGGTAACATACCCGCTGCTATCCCTGGAGCCGGCGATAAAATAGAGAACTTTCCATTTCCTCACCGGCGCGGGGTTGTAAATGATTAAAGCGTGCATGGCGGTTTTCTCGGTATCTAACACGCTCCTGCGGACTTTTTCGGGATCGGGGTCGATACATTGGAAATCTTCCAGAACGATTTCCCATTTGCCTGGATGGGGTGCTGCCATGGTTCATCCTCAAATTGGGTTATATATGGTTATTTAACCTGGAGCTGGAAGATTTTGATCCGGTGATGGTAAAGTTTTTTGAAATCGCTTTTTGTAATTCTTCCGAATTCATACTAAGCGGTATAACAATATCAATTGTATGACCAAAGATACAGCGGAATGGTTTACAAAGCGACGAATTTTTTGTCGAAATCCGATGTTACCCAAAGCTCATTATCCCTGCAAAACTATGAAAAGTTTGATCTGTTCAACCAATTCCCGGAAAAATAAAACCGCCCCGCGGGGGAACTTTGCTACAACCAACGTCTTATCTGCCTTCTGCAAACTGGCAAAATAAGCCTTTGGGGTTACAGCAAGGCTATCCCCGGGGCGGTTCTCTATTTGTTGCGAGCGCTAAGAAGCTGTTTTAAAAGTCTAAATTTCTACCACTAAGACACAAAGGCACCAAGTTTTCATTAAGTTTTTCATGGTTTTTTGTGATTTCTTTGTGTCTTTGAGCCTTCGTGGTAACTTTTAAAACAGCTTCTAAAACCTGAAAAATGTAAGCCTGCGAATGAAAGCTGCAAAAGCCGTTTCCAGGACCTGTTATTCCCCGTCGTCGCCGATGGATTCCGTGGGGCAGGAGTCCATGGCGTTGCGCATCGCCTGCAATTCGGCGTCATTTGCCGGCTGCTTGAAAATGTAGGAATGGTCTTCCCCTTCGCGAATGTTGTCCGGCGCTTCGGTGATGCACAACCCGCAGTTGTCGCAATTCATGTCGATGTAGAATTTCCCCGGCGCGTTGTCAGCCCATTTTTCCGCTTTGTTGGCCATAGCAGGTCTCCTTTTTTTGATGAAGTGTTTGCGGATTCATTAGCATTATCCTTCTTACTCTCCCTCGACGCTCCAACATCGCGTTTTTTTGGCTCCCAAACCATGAGATTGATCAGCCCGGAATATGATTTTGGTCAGTTTTCCGGCTACCAAAGGCGATTTTTTTCGCCGGGTGCGCCGCGGGGTGAAGAAAATTTGCCCCCGAGAAACTTCTTGCCGGAAATTCCCGTGATTTGAACGCGCCGTTTTAGCGGCGATTCTCGTTGTTTGCTATTTGCCGGTAAATCGCTAAACTTCCCCTGCAACGATATGCAAAGCGGAGAAAAAAGATGCGAATTTCCTCTCGTGGCTCCTTTGAATCTTTGCGCTTTTGCGGCGCTTTTCAAACGCCTTTCAAGATTTTATTCATCCTGGTGGCGCTGCTGCCCCTCTTTGCCCCGGCGCAGCGCGAACCTTTCAACGCCGACAGCGCCTATGCGGCCGTGGAGCACCTCTGCGTGGCCATCGGGCCCCGGCCCATGGGGTCGCAAAACGAGCGCCGGGCTTTGCAGTGGGCGGTGGATGAGTTCGATCGCTTCGGCGCGGATACGGCCTACGTAATGCCCATGCTGCAGGCGCAGGATGACATCAACACCCGCAGCGGCGTGGCGGTGGGGATTTTTCGCGGGGAGCGCGACTCTACCATCGTGGTGGGGGCGCACATCGACTCCGACCGCCGCGACAATCCCGGGGCCAGCGACAACGCCTCCGGAACCGGCTGCATTATGGAACTGGCGCGTATCTGGGCGCAAAGCCCCCGGCGTTATACGCTTCTGTTCGCTGCTTTCGGCGGGGAAGAGGCCGGGTCGGAAGGTTCCGCATACTTTGTCGAGCATTACCCGGATATCGAGAAGGTCGCCTTGATGTTGAATATCGACATGGCGGGCAGCGAAGGCTGGCTGATCCCTTTCATCGATGCAGACGCCCGGCAGGCTCCCCGCTGGCTGGTGGAAGATTCTTACGCCATCGACCGGGCGTTAGGGTACAATGATCTGGAATATCCCACCCATTTTTTCTCGCTGAACGGGCTGTTCCCGGGGGGAGCCGCCGGCTCCGACCACACTCCCTTCATGGATAAAAACATTCCTGCAATCGATTTCACCGCCGGAATCAACATCGACCCCATCCACACCCCGCGGGACCGCCTCCAGTTTCTCAGCAAACCCATGTTAGCGCGCAGCGGGCGGTTAGTGGATGAGCTGATCGCCAAATACCAGGCGCAGGGGATTCCCGCGGAAAAAGAAGGCCATTATATGCTCTGGGAAGTTTTAGGCGGGCGGTTCTACGTTCCCAACTGGCTGATTATCACGCTGGATATTCTGGCGCTGGCGCTGGGGGTCGCCGCCCTGCTGCAGCTCCGCAAGCACCGCTGGCAAATCGAAAAAAGCGCCCGGGCGCGCTTCCCGGGGCTTAAAATAATCGTTCTGATGATCGTAATCGCAGTTTTCACCCAGTTGGGAGAGGCGGGAATGCAACTGCTGAAAGGGTTGCGCTACCCCTGGTTTACCCACCTGAATGAATACCTCCGTTTTGCGGCGCTCTGGGCGCTGGCGGGGGTTTGGGTCGCCGGGCAATTGACCCGCTTCTGGCGTTTTAGCCCGGATCCTTATCCGTACGCCCGGCAGGCGGTCATTTTATTAATTCTGTTCATCATCGTATTCGGCATTGCCAGCCCCCGGGTGGCGCTCTATCCCGCCCTTACCCTGTTGCTGTTTGCCCTGGCGATCAATCTTTCCAATCCCTTTTTGAAAATCCTGCTCGCGCTGCTGGCGCCCCTGCCGATGCTGCGCTTGATGTTCATGGAAACCCTGCCGCTCTTTGCCCGCACCTTCACGGAGGGCGGCTTTATGGTGAGCGGGTTCATCCGCTCCTTTCTGTACAGCGCCGCGATTACCCTGGTGATGGTGATGTGGCTCCTGCCGGGGTTATTCATCTTTGCTTACACTTTTGCAGCGACGCCGCGCATGCGGGCGTTGGGGGCCTTTTTCCGCAAGCCGGCCGTTGGCCTGCTGATACTATTGATGGTGGTTGGCTACGGCGGGTACGTGTATTCTTTGCCGGCTTACAGCGCCAAATGGCGGGCAGGAATTTTAGCGGAAGCGAAGTATGACCTTCGCAGCGGGGAGAGCAAATTCACCGTGCAAGGCAACGAATTTCTCCGCGACGTGTCGGTAACAGCGGATACGTTAAGCCGGTCTTATAACGCCGCGATTCTGAAAGACGAATTACCGTTGCAATTTCAGGCCGACTGGTTTTCTGTGGAAGGGGTCGAAACCGTGCAAAAGGGGGAATGTGACACCGTCGCGCTCGATTGGACATTCATCAGCGCCCGGCCCTGGTACCGCGCCACGATAACCCTGGCGCTGGATTCCCTGCAGATCGATTCCCTCTCCAGCGAGCTGAACCACCGCAAATCCAGGGGGAAAGTGGTCTTTCGCTGGAGCGCCGAACCGCCGGATACCCTGCATCTTGCCGCTGCCCTGATTGTTCCGCCGGGCCGAAAACTGATTCGTTCTGTGGAGGCCGTTTACCCGGAAACGCCGTTCCCGGTAAGCGTCGCCGCCGCTTACGCCGATGCGGTTTCCCGCACCGTGGTAACCCGCCGCGATACCCTGTCGCTGGCGCCGGAAGCGGCTTCCGGCAACGGGGAATGAAACCCGGTGAATCACGCCTCACCGCTCCTGAAAATCTCGCAGGGAGCACATGCTTTTGCTGACCGCTGAAGGCTGAAAGCTGACCGCTTAAAACGATTTCCCACGCTGCTTATTCTGCCGGTGGGAGCCTCGCTCGGTTTTACCCCGTTTCCGAAAAGCCGGTTGATCGTCGAAAGAGCGCCCGGCGCTGAATTTTCCTTTGCGATGGCCGCCGAACCTTTTCTTGCGGTTGGCCTCCAGCCTGCCCCAATGGGCTTCCCGGGTTAACAATTTATCCACCCGCTTAGGGTTCAGCCCGATAAATTCCGGCCCGCTGGCTGTTTCCCGGCTCATCAACAGGGCCAGGGCTTTATTGGCAATTTCGATGACTTCCATCTCATTTTCCAGCTCCAGCAATACTTCCGTGGCGTGGTCTTCTAAGGGCTGGGAGCGCAGGGAATTGATCAATTTGTTGATATTGGCGCGGTTCATTTCCCGCAGGGTGGGAATAAATTGCGGTTGAATATCCCCCACCCTTTTCTGAATGCGCTGAATGTCGCGCAATTCGTGGGGCGTTACCAAGGTGATGGCCATGCCCTTTTTGCCGGCGCGCCCGGTTCTGCCGATGCGGTGAACGTAACTGTCCGGGTCGAAGGGAATGTGATAATTGAAAACGTGGGTTACGTCCAACACGTCTAAGCCGCGGGCGGCCACGTCGGTAGCGATGAGGATGTGCAGCGCGCCGGAGCGGAAACTTTTCAGCACCTGCTCGCGCTGGCGCTGCACCATGTCGCCGTGCAATCCCTTGGCTAAAAAGCCCCGCGCCTCCAACATGGCGCTCAGGCGGTCTACCTCGCTCTTGGTGCGGCAAAACAGAAGCGCTTTTTGCGGCTCCATGCTGTCGATCAGCCGGATGGTGGCGTCATCGCGTTCGTGCTCTTCGATGACGTAATACTGTTGGGTAATTTCCTGGCTGGTGACCGCGGCGCTGCTCGTGCTTACGAATACCGGGCTGGAGAGAATCTTGTCCGCTAATTTTCGAATCGGCGCCGGGATGGTGGCGGAAAACAGCAGGGTTTGCCGTTTTGGGGGGAGATATTGGAAAATTTCTTCGATATCATCCAAAAATCCCATATCCAGCATTTCATCGGCTTCATCGATGACCACGATAGTGGGTTGAAAATTTTTGATCCGCCCGGAGGAGAGCAGATCCAATAATCGCCCCGGGGTGGCTACCAGCACCTGGGCGCCGCGGCGGATTCGCTCCAATTGCCGGTCGTACGACTGCCCGCCGTACACCGCCACGGTTTGAATATTTTCGAACTTCCCTAAACGGTAAAGCTCGTCGCTGATCTGGTTGGCCAGCTCCCGGGTGGGGGCGATGACCAGTATTTCGATATTTCCGTTATGCTGTACCGCATTCATGGCCGGGAGGCCGAAGGCCGCGGTTTTGCCGGTGCCGGTTTGCGCCTGCCCGATCATGTCCGCGCCGGATAAAATAATCGGAATCGCTTCCTGCTGGATCGGGCTGGGGGTTATAAAACCCGCCGCCTTCACCCCTTTTAGAAGGCTCTCTTTCAGGCCGAATTCTTCGAACGCCCGGTCATTTTTCGTTTCTTGCAACTGCATTTCCTTTTTCATCAAAGGTGTCTCTTTCATGGTTCTTATATGATTGTGCGATTCGCATCGCGCGTTGTTTATTCATTTTGCTTTGCCGCGGCTTCTCGAGCGGCAAAGGGAATCCATCTTTGCTGAGTCTGCTGAAGAAGGGCAACAAATTGGCGCTAATGTAACATTGGCCGGAGAGGATACCTATAGATATTTATCTTTAGCGGTTTAAATCAATTTGCACTTTACCTGAGGCTTCATAACCGATCCAAAACCTCCGCCATCCGTTTCCGCTGCGCCGCCTCCGGCAGCCTGCCGAAACCGGCCCGGATGTTATCCTGCATGTGCCGGGGATTGCCGGTGCCGGGAATTACGCAGGTCACTGCCGGGTGGCCTAACAAATATTTCAGGAAGAATTGCCCCCAACTGGCGCAGTCGAATTCCTGCGCCCACTCCGGCAGGGCTTTCCCGCGCACCCGCGCAAAGAGGGAGCCGCCTTCGTAGGGGCGATTGATCAGCACGGCGATTCCCCGGTCCTGCGCCAGGGGGAGCAAACGCTCCTCCGCGCGGCGCTCTTCCATCGAGTAGGGAATTTGAATGAAATCCGGTTTTTCCGCTTCCATGATCCGGGATATTTCCGCAAACGTGCCCGCGGTGTAGTGGGTAATGCCCCAGTAGCGGATGTCGCCTGCCGCTTTCATCTCCCGCAAGGTTTGGAGGTGGATTTTCCAGTCCACCAGGTTGTGGATTTGCATTAAATCCATGCGCGAGCGCCGCATCAGCCGGAAAGATTGCGCCATTTGCTCTTTTCCGGCTTCCTCGCCGCTGGTCCAAACTTTCGTCGCCATGAACAACTCTGCATTGATGCCTAACTCTTCAGTCAATTCTCCCGTCGCCGCTTCCGAACGCCCGTACATGGGGGAGGAGTCGATCACCCGCCCGCCGTTCTCGAACAGGATGGCGAGCACGGATTTCAGGCGTTGCCGGGTTTCTTCATCGAGGCGTTCATCAAAGGTCTGCCAGGTGCCCAGGCCGATTACCGGCAATTTTTCCCCTCCCGAGGGAATGATTCGGGTGATCATACGGGGTTTGCTTTCCGCTTCCTGCCCGATGGCTTTGCTCCCGAACGCCGCCATTCCCACCATGCCTAACCATCCTAAAAAACGCCGGCGCGACATCGCGCCGGGCGCAGGATAATCCAGATAGTCTGTCCAATTTGTGGAAATCAAACGATTCATTGCTTTTGTGAAGGTTAAATATTTTGCGTAGAGACGTAACGTAGAGACGTAACATGTTACGTCTCTACGGTCTGCAATCGGGGTCAAACCGGGTGGATGATGTTATTTGAAGGGGAAAAAGGGAACCTTCATTTGACCTTCCTTCTTCAACTGTTGGCTGAAGGTCTCCCACTTCATAAAGAAGAACAGTAGAAAAATAACGAAGCCGATAAATAAGCCGATCACGTACCAGGCGAACGCCGCCGGGCACTGGAGGAACTGGTCTTTGATAAAGGTAATCACCACCCCGGCGACCAGGATTGCCACCAACGCTGCCAATTCCGCGGCATCCGGTTTAGGATCGCGGCGAATCGCCCAGTGAAACACGTAGCCTAAAATGACTCCTAACAAACCTGCGGCAATACAGAAAACTACCATAACGGCCTCCTGTGATTAGTATGGGTAACAAAGAACATTCTTTAGCGCCTTCTCCAACAAGGAGAAACACTTGCGGAAGATGAGTTTTGCAAACGCGGCAATTTAACGGTTCCACAGCATTTATGCAAATTCGGCGGGATGAATTCTGCAAAAACCAACAGAAGTATTGGCCGGCAGTGAGATACCTTTCATCAGCCCCCGGGCCGGTTGGATATTCTTTCCCAAAAAAGAAGGGTTACGGCAAATGCGCCGTAACCCTTTGCTTTCTGGTGGCGCCTCCCAGAATCGAACTGGGGACACACGGATTTTCAGTCCGTTGCTCTACCGACTGAGCTAAAGCGCCATATCAAAATCGGCTGGGAATATAACATTCCCTTTCCCGCTAAATCAAGGCATTTTTTGTACGGCCGGGGCTAATTTACAAGTTCCCCATCCTCTTCCTGAAAGTCTGGTTTTTTATGCAAGCAGTTAATTGCGAGCTGTCGCTGGTGGGGGGGGTCAACAGACAATACTCCCC
>JABWBP010000005.1 GCA_013360445.1 Calditrichaceae bacterium
CACTTCGGGGTTGCTCCGATGCGTAATAAAGTTTTTTAAAATCATAGCCCAATATATGAATTTTTTAAGTATTTTTTTAAAGTCTTAAAGTAGAATTAACCACCGGCGGGAATTTCCGCTCCCTGCCCTCCCCCGCGATGATAAGCCACGGACGACCCCACCCAGGTTTTATTCTTATTGAAATCCACCCCCATCATCTTCCCCTTGCTCTGGCGCAGCAGGTTATTGACCAGGCGCGGCTCCTCGTCCCAGACGAACATCATCCGCACCTCCGCTTTGGCGTATTCGTCGGGGGTTTTGATGAGCGGGGCGTATTCGATCTTGCGCTGCAAAATGTAATTATCGCGGTCTTTGATGGAGTC
Source organism: Calditrichaceae bacterium (assembly GCA_013360445.1). GTDB lineage: Bacteria > Calditrichota > Calditrichia > RBG-13-44-9 > J075 > JABWBP01. The sequence continues at coordinate 363 of JABWBP010000005.1, forward strand.
TAACAACTGCCGGGTAACCTCGATCTCCACTCCCAACCCGGCGAAGGAAAAGAGCGGTTTGAGCACGTAGTTTTCCAGATCGGAAGGATACTCCGTTAAATCCTGGAGATAATAGCAGGGGGGGCAGTAGCGGCTGTGAATCAGGGGCAGGGTGTATTTGCTGATCTTGAAAAACCAATTGGGATGCCCCACCCATTTCAGATCCAAATCTTCGTCCCAGCGAAAGCTGGTTTGCACGTTCATGCGCAGCAGCTCATCGAAAATAAAGCGGTGATAGACGCGCTCGATGGGGATTTCCCGGCCCTCGTGGCGGTAGAACAACTTCCGCCCGCGGTGGATCACTTTGGTCACGCACACCGGGCGAATCCCGAAATACTCTTCGCAGAGGTAAAAGTCGATGCGGGTTTTCTGCTTTTCCGGCTGGAATTCTAACAGCGCCACGTTTTTCGGATCGCTGTCGCCCAATAGCACTTTTCCGAAGAAGGTTTTGTAGGATTCGCTGTCCAGCCCGCTGAAAAAGGGAGTAAAATCTTCCGGAATGGGGAAATATTGCCGGATTTTGCCCTGCAAGTAGTGCTGGTAGCAGTAGAGGGAGGGAAATCCTTGCAGCTCGATCAGTTGGGGGATGAACTCCCCATTTTCATCCCGGCAGATGGCGAAGTCGATCTGCAGGAAGGTGGTATGGTCGTCTTCATTAGCGACCGCCATGCCGGGGGGAATCGCGTGTTGCGCCTTTTCCTTGTAGTCGCTCTGCCGCAGCACCGCCATCACCTCGTAGGAGGCTTCGATCAACTGCCGGGTAAGCTCGCCGGATAAAAAAAGCGGCGTTTCCGACACCCGGAACTCCAAACTGTTCTTGTAGCTCCGGTCTATATCCTGAATGAACGCCTCGTAGCGCTTCTGATCGAAGGCGGCGTTGAATTTATCGCGAATTTCCGGGATCATGGCAGTCTTTTATGGGTACGTGGGGGTGTTAGAATCGTGAGTGTTCAAGCGTTAGGGTGTTTTGGTGTTATGGTATTTTAGTGCGATGCCAGCGTTCTGCGATAATGCTCAAACACTAAAACACTAAAACACCCGAACAACTTCTTTAATCGGGAAACTTCACATCCAGCCCGTGATGGGTCTCGTCGATAATGTAATCCACTACCTGGTTGAGGTTGTTGGACTGTTCCCAGATCTCCAGTTGCCGGTCCGCCCCGCTACCGCGCTGTAAAATGGTAGGAATGTAGTTCATCTCGTTGCGAATTCCCAGGTCATCCACCACTTCATCCACGAAATCGAGCAGCTCGTGAATCAGGGAGCGGCAATCGACTTCTTCCTGCTTGCCGAAGTCGATCAGTTTTCCGTCTAACCCGTAGCGGCAGGCGCGCCACTTGTTTTCTAACAGCAGGGAGCGCCGATAGACCCGGAACCCCAAATTCTGGCTGCGCAGGCGGTATAATTTCGCCACCACGGCCTGGAACAGGGCGGCAATGGCCAGGGATTCATCCGCGCGCATGGGAATATCGCAAATACGGAACTCCAGGGTGTCGAAATAGGGGTGCAGGCGGATATCCCACCAGATTTTCTTGGCGTCGTCGATGCAGTGGGTTTTCACCAACAGCTTCAGGAAGTTTTCGTACACCGCGTAGCTTTCAAAATAGTCCGGGATGCCGGTGCGGGGGAAGCGGTCGAATACTTTGATGCGGTAGGATTTGAAGCCGGTATTTCGCCCCACCCAGAAGGGCGAATTGGTGGACAGCGCCAGGATATGGGGCACGAAATAGCGCGCTTCGTTCATGATCTGGATGCCGTGCTCGCGGTCGTCGATGCCGATGTGCACGTGCAGGCCGAAGATCAGGTTGGCGCGGGCGACCATCTGCATGTCTTCGATGATGGTTTTGTAGCGGGGATGCTCGGTGATCTTCTGGTCTTTCCAGTGAGAGAAAGGATGGGTTCCGGCCGCGGCGATGCGCATCCCGGCGTTGATGGCGGTCTGCGCCAGCTCGGAACGCAGGCGATAAAGCTCCTCCCGGGCGTCTTTGATGTTCATGCAGACTTTGGTGCCCAACTCTACCACGGACTGGTGCAGTTCCGGCTTCAACTGCTGCGCCAGGTGCGACTCATGCGTGCCCTGGATGATCTGCTGAATGTGGGATTTCAGCTCCCGGGTTGCCGGATCGATGATCTGGAACTCCTCTTCGATCCCGATGGTGAACAACTTTTTATCGCCCATAGAAAATCACTCACTTTTATAATGTTTTTTTGACCGGATCACAGGATAAACGTGATATATTCGATTGAGTATGGTACAGACCTTAGAAGCTGTTTGAAAATTCAATTTCGCATTTTAGGGGCGCTCAATAGGAACGCGGATGACACGGATAAAGTGGATTTGCACAGATTTTTTTAGGAATTCTGCTGCAAAGGATTTTTCAAACACTCTCTTAGATAAAAAGCGATCAATCCTGCTCATCCTGTGCATCCTGTCAAAGAACAACAGGCTGAACGGTTCTCATATCTTCAATGATTGGGCGTCGGCGCGCCGGTTTTGCACCGCCTCGGTGATAAATTTCCCCCAGGTGAGGTTCATGGCCCCTTTTTTAAATTTTTTGGCGCGTTCGATGGCCATGTTGGCGGCGTTTTCCACCACCCATTCGAAGTTGTCCGCTCCCACGGAGCGCACGTCTGCGTCCGGCGCGGGGTTGCCAAAGTCGATGGCGTAAGGAACGCCGTCGCGAATGGCCAGCTCCACGGTGTTGAAATCGTAGCCCAGCCCGGCGCAGAGCTTCAGCACCGCCTCTTCCAACTTCTTTTTCATCTTTGCTTCGATGGGTTTGGGATTCTGCACGTATTGCTGGTGGTAAGGCTGCCTGGGGTCGTATTCCATCAAGCGCACCAGGCGGCAGTCTAAGCAGTAGCAGCGATAGTATTCGGTAAACTGAATCTCTTCTTGCAGCATCATCACCAATTGCCCGGTCTGGTGGTATTTTTCGAAGAATTCCTCGCGGTTGTGGATTTTATACACGTTTTTCCATCCCCCGCCGGCAAAGGGCTTGAAAAACGCCGGGAATCCCACGTAATCGAAGATGGCGTCCCAGTCCAGCGGATAGGCAAGGTTGCGGAACGATTTATCTTCCGTATCATCCGGGCGGGTATGGGAAGGCAGCAGCACGGTGCGGGGAACCGCCACCCCGACCATCTCCGCCAGGGCGTTGTTGAAAAATTTATCATCGGCGCTCCACCAGAAGGGGTTGTTGATCACCGCGACTCCCGCGGAGGCGGCGTTCTTCAGGTAGGCGCGGTAAAAGGGCACGTCCTGGGAGATGCGGTCGATGATCACCGCGTAATCATCCGCCGCTCCCTGGATTACTTTTTCGATGCGCACGAACTCGGCGCTGACGCCGGGTTCTTTTTTGGAATTCACGCGCTCCACAAACGCGGGGGGAAAGGTCTCTTCCTTTCCGAACAGTATGCCGATCTTCCTCATTCCGGGGGTCTCCTGCCTTTTCTAAAGTAGCGCCAAATATAGCGGGTTAGAGGGGTATTGTCAAAAAAAATTCTGATGGGGGTAAAAAATAGTTGGGGGTTAATCTAATTTGAGCAGTTTCCTGATCTCTTTGCGAATGCGTCTCATTCGAATAATCACTTCCCGGGTATCTTTTTTGGTCGCTGATTCCCCCGGATAGCGTATTTCGACGGCATAGGTCGTTAACATTTTTAAATCATTTCTGAATATCTCCCAAAAAGGCTGCCGGGAGAGCAGTAAATCCAACAAAGTGTTTAAGTCGTGGGTTTTCGGAAAAGGAACCTGTTCTTTCTGAAGATACGCTTTGAAATATTTTTCTATGCACTGTTGGCTATGATAACAGGCTGCGTCGTAATTGGGAAATTTACGTGCGCGGTACTCCCGAAGCGCAGTGTGATAGTCGCCTTCAGCTTTTTCTATCCATTCACGAACAATTTTTTTCATACAAGACCTTCCCTTTTTCCATGATCTCCTTCAAGAAGAAATCTCCCGCCTTAATTCTCTTCGAAATTTGTTGCGGAGAACGTACGATCAAGTCTAAAGGGAAATGATAATCAATCGCTTGTAATATTTTGACGGCCTGTTTTTTTGCCGGGCCGGTATGCTTCATAATCACCAGCAAATCCACGTCACTGTCCCGGCCGGGCATTCCATAGGCGTACGAACCGAACAGGATGATTTTTTCCGGCCGGAAATGGTTGGTTATCTGTTTAATAACCTGTTGGATTTGTGCATTCAAAATATCTTCCTCGATGATAAATCACTTCAGTATCTTCAACTCCTCGCCGGGATGAATGGTATTGCTCCGCTTGCCGTTCCAGCGTTTCAGATCGCTAATGCTCACCTCGTATTCCTGGGCGATGTTCCACAGGGTCTCCCCGGAGCGTACGGTGTGAACGGTTTCCCGGCCATTTCCTCCCCCGGAAGTAGAAGGGGAGGGAAGCGGTTCTCTCTCCGCCTGCGCCAGCAGGGTTTCCGGCTGCTTAGGTGCAGCGCCGCTCCTGCCGTTCTGCGGCGCGCCATCCTGCGGAAGCCAGAGGATTAGCTCCTGCCCGGGTTTGATCAGCCGGGTATATTCCAGGCCGTTCCACTCCCGGATATCGCTCACGGTCAGGTTGTGCGCCATGGCGATGTCCCACAGGGAGTCGCCTTTTTTCACGATATAAAGATGTCTTTCCCGCCCCTTTACCTCGGCGAGGGGCTGCCGGGCGGGAGCGGGGGCTTTGCGGGCCGTCGCGCCGGAGGATTTCCGGGGCTGCGGCTTTTCGGAAGCAATATATTTCTGGTAGTGCTCCTTCCCTTGCGGAATCGGGATCACCAGGTCGCCGCCGGCGCGGATCATGGTACCCTTCAGGCGGTTGATGCGCTGAATTTCGGACATGCTGACGTCGTATTTGCGGGCAATGGTGGAAAGCGTCTCTCCCTGGCGGATGCGGTGGTGCAGCCAGCTTACCTTCTTCTCCTTGGGAAGCTCGTCGTACTTCGCCGCAAACGTTTCCCGGGTGCGGGGCGGGAGGTTCAGCACCCATTTCTCCACGTCCGGGGGCGTGCACCAGCGCAGCAAAGCGGGGTTGAGGTCTTTCAGTTCCTTGAAACTGCTCCCGATGGCCTCCGCCACCACGTTCAAATCCACGCACTCCCGCACCGTAACGGTATCGAATTGAACCGGCTCTTCCGGGACGATCTCGAATCCGTACTGTTCGGGATTCTTGGCAATAGTGACGGCGGCCAGGTAGGTGGGCACGTAACTGCGGGTCTGGCGGGGAAGCCGGGGCAGTTCCCAGAATTCGCTGACGTTGTACTGGTTCATGCGCTTTTCGATCTTGTTGGGATTGAAATTATATCCCGCAATGGCAAGGTTCCAATCCCCGAAACGCTGGTAGAGGTCGCGCAGATGCCGGGCAGCGGCGCGGGAAGCCTTGGCCACGTCGCGGCGGTCGTCGTACCACCAACTCTGGTTCAACCCGTAGGCCCTGCCGGTGGCGGCGATAAACTGCCACATGCCCACCGCCCGGGCGTAAGAGCGCGCGGCGGGGTTCAGGCCGCTTTCGATCATGGCCAGGTAGAAGAGTTCTTCCGGCACGCCCTCTTCCCGGAGGATACTTTTGACCATGGTTTCATAACGCCCGGCGCGACGCAGCCAGGTATTGAAAACCTTACGCCCCTTTCCGTTGGTGAAATAACGAATGGTCTTTTCCACGGTGCTGTTCAAAACGATGGGAATGCTGTCGCGCGCCAGGGTCTGGAGAGAATCGGTAAAAAAAGCCGCGCTGCCGTTTTCTTCGCTGTAGATGTCGCTCAAATCCTCCATCACCATGTCCGCAGTGAGGGTGTCGCCGGCCTCGCCGGTTTCCGGCGCTCCCTGGTTCAGGTAATCATCGAACGAGAGGGTTACCTGCCGGCGCAGCGCCGTTAGCGAAGAATCTTCACCGTAGATGGCGGAGAGGCTGTCGAGAACTTCCAGGGCGTGCAGATAGTAGTATTCGGGATTGAGAGAATCGCCGGCTTCGGAAGGGTTCTCCGCCAAATCCAGGTAGGATGCCGCGGTTTGCAGGTCTTGCTCCGGCAATGCTTCGCTTTGTGGGGGAGGAGATTCGGGGGGCTGCTCTTTGAAAATAAGCCGGTTGCAACCCCAATTAAAGATGAGAATGATGGTCAACAACAGCAATATCAGATACTGCTTCATGCCCCTGGGTCCCTTCTGCTTAAGTGAAAATTCCCTGTTTCGTCAATTCAACAATCTTGCGGATGATGTCGCTGGTGGAACGGTTCGGCGTTAAGGGGATGGTTACCACCCGCCCGCCGCGGCTTTCCACGGTCTCCCGGCCCACGATGTCCTGAATTTGATAATCTCCACCCTTCACCAACAGGTCCGGCTGCAAGGTTTGGATAAGCTCCCGGGGCGTATCCTCCCCGAAAACGCACACAAAATCCACCGCCGCTAAGGAGGCCAGCAAATAGGCGCGGTCTTCCTGGGGCAGCAGCGGGCGGCCTTTTCCTTTCAGGCGGGCGACCGAAGCGTCGCTGTTCAGCCCCACGATCAGGGCGTCGCCCAATTCCCGGGCTTTTTGCAGGTATTCCACGTGCCCGCGGTGCAGAATATCGAAGCAGCCGTTGGTAAACACCACGGTTCTGCCCTGTTTGGCTAAGTGTCGGCGCGTTTCTGCCAGCGCCTCTCGATTTTGAATCTTCCTTAAAATATCCGCAACCATCGTTTCACAGATCCGCAGCAATCGCAATTTTTTTGCAAATATAGACAAGATACACAAAAAAAAGAAAATTTCAATGGGGAATTTTTTGCGCTTGTCTCTGAATTGGCCGGGCAGTAATATTATCTGTAATCATTTTATAATAACCCAGGGATATTAACGGTTAGTCTTCACCGGAGAATGGATGAAAACCATTGATATAAGTAGTCTCAAATCGCCCGGTACAGAGGTTGCAAATTTTCAGGGATTCGAGCATGGAGCCAATATTTCATTCTTTGTGGTTGAATTCTCACCCGGGCAAGGTCCCAGGAAACATCGCCACCCATACGAAGAAACATTCATCATTCTTGATGGAGAAATAGAAGTCAAGGTTGAGGACAAAATTCAGAGGCTTGGAAGCGGCAAAATCGTAATTATCCCGGCAGACACCTGGCATGAGTTCAAAAATGGCTCTGACAGGCTCTTACTTATGATAAACATACATCCCGTCTCGCAAATGATTACCGAGTGGGCTTAATATCCTCCAAGTCTTCCATAAAACGTTCGTACGGAAAACGCAAATGACTACAAAAGTCCCCAAATCATCCAATCCGTCTCCCCCCGCCCCGGCAAAGCCCTGCCCCTACTGCCGGGAGGCCATCCCACCATCATCCCAATAAAAAGCCAAAACAGAAAAAACATTGGCAAACTCTACGTTTTTTCGATATTTTCACCTGGCGGAGTTAAATTCGGATCAAAAACAGGGGAATGCGGCAGGTTATTTCTTCCATCCCTCTTGGTACGCTAAACAGGAGATTTTATGCGAAGAATAGTAAACAATCTATTTTTAACACGGGTTCTAAACTAAAGAGCAGAGGTGAGCATAATGATTACCAAAGAAAAAATAAAGACAGAAATCGACAACCTCAAAGATGATTATTTAGAGATTTTATACCGGATCATTAAAGCGCTTGAAATGCCGGCAGGGGAAGCTGCCGAACAAACTGAGGCCATCAGTAAGCAACCTCCAAAAGAGCAGGCAGAGTGGCATAGCTTTATCCGGGAAACGTACGGTTGTTTGGCAGATGCCCCCATTGAACGCGGGAAACAGGGGGAATATGAAACACGTGAGGCGATTGGATGACTTACTTGCTGGATACCAATAGCTGCATCAAATACCTGAATGGAACATCTGAAAATATCAAGAAAAGATTGGGATCAAAACAGCCCCGGGATACAGTGGTATGCTCCATTGTTAAGGCAGAATTATTTTATGGCGCTCAAAAGAGTGCGAAACCCACCGAAAATTTGGAGAAAGTTCATAAATTTATAGATCGATTTGTTTCACTGCCATTTGATGACAAAGCCTCAGAGAAATATGGCGAGATTCGTTCTGACTTAGAGAAGGCCGGAACTCCCATCGGACCGAATGATTTATTGATCGCATCCATCGCATTAGCCAACAACGTAATCCTGGTTACTCACAATACCCGTGAATTCAAAAGAGTCAAAGGATTAAAGACGGAAGATTGGGAAAAATAGCGTTGTGAGTAAAAGAGGATTTTTAATAAAGGCCGGTTGCGACAGTCCACGTATCATAACCTTTACCGTTCAAGCAGATGACCCCAGAACTCCCCCAATCCCCCAACCCCGCCCCCGCCCCGGCAAAGCCCTGCCCCTATTGCCGGGAGGCCATCCCTGCGGAGGCCAAAAAATGCCGGCATTGCGGCGAGATGTTAGAAAAGTCTGCTCCCCCCAAAATCGAGACCGCCCTGAAGAAGGGGGCGATGTACATCGGCCTGTTCACCACCTTCCTCGGCCTTTTTTACACCCTGCGCGAAGGGTATTTCTTTGTTGTTGAGCGCCAGGAGCAGCGGGCGACCATCGAATCCTACAAAACCGCTGCGGCGCAATTCGAGCAGCTCGACAACCTGGATTACGCCGTGGAAACCCTGGGACAGGCGCTGGCCCTCAAGCCCAATGACCTGGACTTGCAGCGCCAGTACTTTCTGCTGCGCGCCCGCAGCCTGCTGCGCGAGGTGGAAGACTGGCCCATGACCGCCGACAACGAAGAAGTGCGGACAAACATTACCGCCCTGACCTTAGACGGTTTCCGGCTGCTGCAATTCTCCCAATCGAAAGCGGAGCGCGCCGGGGTGCTGATCACCCTCGGACGCCTGCTCCGCCAGGATATCAACTGGAAAGACGAGACGCGCCTCGCCGCATTATTCGAGGAGGCTTACCGCCTCGCCCCCGGCGACGCCGAAATTGCCTTTCGCTACGGGCAATGGTTACTAAGCGAGGATGGGCAGGCGGAAAAAGGGGGTGAACTTCTCCGCCAGGCAACGCAGCTTCAACCGGAAAACGCCTTGTACTGGAGCGTGTTAGGGCAATACCTGTTAGAGAAAAAAGCCTATCGGGAAGCCCTGCCGGCCCTGCGCACCGCTATCACCCTGCTTCCCAAACAGAAGGAAATTCAGCGCATCCGGGCGGCCAACTCTGCCGGGGGCGCCCTGGTGAGCCTGCTGCGCCAGGCCGACGCGGAGCAGGACATCACCGGTGCGGATTTTCTGGGCATGAACATAGAAGAACGAAAAGTTTTGCTCGAAGAGGCGCTTGCGCTGGGAGCATCGAACCGGGAGCTGAACTTCCTGGCGGCGCGGTTTTATTACAAAACCGGCGATTACCAACGGGCAATCAGCGCCCTGAAAGCCTCCCTGCTGAATGAAGACCTTGACTACCGGGGTTCCTATTCCTCCGATGTTCCCAAACTGGAGTTGTATGCCGCCATTTTAGAGGATTCCGGCAACGATCCCGAGACCCTGGGCAAGCTGCGGACCATGTTAGAGCGGCACGAGGAAGACCAGTTATACGACGAGATCAAAGAGATTGGTTATGAAGGCCGGCGCAAGTACAAGGTTGGATTAAAGACACACGCCGGCGCCTCGGAAGAGGGGTTGTTGGTGGCGCGCGCCTACGAAGGTTACCCCTTTGCCAAAGCCGGGGTGCGGGAAGGGGATCGCATCACCGAATTCGCCCACCGGGAAGTAAAAACCCTGCGCGACGTCTGGCTTCTGCTGCTGGAGTTCGCTCCCGGCGCGGAGCTTCCCTTCAAAGTAAAACGTGGGGAGGAGGTTTTGGACCTTACCTTAGTGGTGGAATAGCGCTCTATACTCGTTTAGGGTGATTTTTTGAGTCGGAGTGCGATGCTTTAGCATCGCTGCAAAGCTGAAGCTTTGCACTCCAGTCGATGCGAACTCAAATTCTAAACCGCAACGAGTACAACCCCCCTCAAAACCCCGGCAATTTGAACTTCATCACCACCTCCCCGGTCTCCTTGTTTACCGAAATGGCCTGCTCCCGGGTGAGCAACTCCTTGCCGGTGGCCATTTTTAGCAGGCCGCTGAGGAATTGCAGCCCCTGGCTCAGGGTGGTTTCCAATTCCTGGGGCTGCACTTGCGCGGCGGTCGGTTTTTCCGCCGCGGGTTGGGCGGCCGCAGGCTCTGCTGCGGTTGCGGCGGCGGCAACCGGCTCGTCGTCGCCAAAGGGGGAGAGCGGGTCTCTGGCAGCCGGTTTTTCGCGCAGCGCCTCCGCTTCCGCCTCCCGCGCTTCCGCTTCTTCCTCTGCCGGCATTTCAAAGGGCTTTACCAACTGCTCCACCTGCTCCAGGAACACCGAGCGCCCCTTGCGGGAGAAATCCACCTCGTCGGTGAGGTTGCCCTCGTTCAGCACCGCCTCGAACAGGGATTCTTTCAGCACGATGCCCTCTAAAATGCGCTCCTCGATGCTCTCCCGCGCCACTAAGTTTATGGCGGTCACCTTGGGGCTTTCCTGCCCGATGCGGTGCACCCGCCCGATGCGCTGGTTCTTTTTCGCCGGATTCCAGGGCAGCTCGAAGTTGATCACCGTATCGGCGAATTGCAGATTCAGCCCGGTGCCGCCCGCTTCCGTGGAGAGGAATACCCGGCAATCCGGGTTGCTGCGGAATTCTTCGATCAGCTTGCCGCGGTGCTGCACCGGTACTTCCCCGCTCAGGGTCACCGAGCCTAAGCGGTTGGTTTTCAGCATCTTTTCGATCAGCCAGAGCATGGTTTTCCACTCCGAGAACACGATCACCTTCTTCCCCGGGCGGGTAATGTCGAGCTTTTCGAAGAGGATTTCCTGCAGCTCATCCAATTTGGGAGAGTAATGGGTCTCTTTATCCACCAGGAAAGAGGAGTTGCAGACCATGCGCATGCTCATCAGCAATTGCTGGATGCGCTGCATGTCGTACACGGTTTTGTGTTTTTTCTGCAAATAGGGCATCAACGCGCGGGCAAACCCGGCGTGCATGTCGATCTGGTAGGGGTGCAGCTGCACCGGCACGGTAATCTCCTGCACGTCCGGCAATTGATCCAGCACCTCTTTTTTCTCCCGGCGGATCACCCAGGGGCTTAGCCGCTCTTTTAAACCCTGGAGGTTATAGTACCCGGTGATACGCTCCTTTTTGGTTTTATCGAAATAGCAATGGCTCATGGAGAACTCCCACAGCGGGGCTAAGATTTCCGGGTCCACGAAATTCATGATCGAGTAGAGGTCTCCTAAGCGGTTCTCGATGGGAGTGCCGGTGATGACTAAGGCGTGTTTTTTGGGAATCGCTTTCACCGCGTAGGAGGTTTTGGTGGTGTAATTCTTGATCCGTTGCGCCTCGTCGAGGATGATCAGGTCCGGGGGATTCTTCATGATCACGGTGATGTCGCGCATCACCGCCTCGTAGTTGGTGATCAGGAAATAGGCATCGGAGGCGCGGTAGATTTCCTGGCGATCCTTGCGCAGCCCCTCCACCACCAGGGCTTTCTCATCGGAGAAGCGCTCGATCTCCTTTTTCCACTGGAATTTGAGGGAGGCGGGGCAGATCACTAAGGCGCGTTTCAGGCCGTAAATGTCCTTTTTCAGCGCCGCGATGGAGATCGCCTGCAAGGTTTTGCCCAACCCCATCTCGTCGGCGATGATGTTGCCGCTCTTGAACAGGGAGAAGCGGATGCCCTCTTTCTGATAATCGAACAGGTTGGCCCTGATCTTTCCGAAATCCGGCTCGATCTCCCGGGAGAGCCGCTGGTACAGCTCGCGCTCGAAATATTTGTCCAATTTGAGGGGCACCTCCGGGCGCACCAGGATTTTTTTGATATTCTCCGCTTCCCGCAAAAAGTGCACGAATTGGGGGTACTGCTCCGGCAGGATGTGCCCGTTGCCTTTGAAGTGTCTTTCCAACAGGGAGGCGATCTCCACGGTCAGGCTCCCCTTGTAAAAATAGGTGACGTGGTACTCGTTCAGGGGATCGCAGTAAATCTCCACGAAGGGATAGGGCTGGGTTTCGGTGAGCTTTTTCACCGGCAGCTTCTTTTGAATCTCCCGGAAGACCGCCATGAGGTGCTTGCAGGTTCCCAATTTATTGGTGCGGTAATCCGGGCAGGAGCAGTACCCGGTGCGGCGGTCGAAATCGCGGATGGTGATCTCGTACACCCGCTGGGCGGCGGTTTTGAGCTGGTGCGCCCCGTACACGTTATCCGCAAAGGTGATGCGGAATTCTTCCTTGGCGGCGCGCTCCTCGCGCTCCTTCAGCACCCGCTCGATCATCTCTTCCCGGGTGTAGGGTTCGCCCTTTTCGGAGTACAGGGCGGCGCGATCTTTGCGAAGCTCCTCTTCCAACAACAGCAGCGCGGCGGCGGCGTGGTGGCAGCAATCCAACCGGGAGGCGCAGGTGCACTTGTGGCCCAGGTTATTGTTCTCCAGGCTGACCTCCACCGTGAAATCCTCGAAGCGGTCTTCCACCGCGGCGCGGTAGTGCACCCCGTCGCTGCTGGTGAGGGTGCACATTTCCATGTCTAACAGTTGCCGGGCGCGATGGAAAGTAATGTCGGAGCGGATATAATCGGATTTCAACTGCGCTAAGGTGGGAAACGGGGGGGTGAATTGCATGGCAAAGCTCTCCTTCGTGTTTTCGTAGCGGAAATTCGCCGTAAAATTACGGAAAGTAAGGCAGGAGTGCAAAATTTATTTTGCACGGAAATCTTCAAAGGTAACTATTCAGGCGTTTTGCCACAGAGGCCACAGAGAGCACAGAGACATAAAAAAATTCCTAATCAAATCACAAATACAGGGATATAAGGCTCTGGTGGATACCCCCAAATCTTCCTCTGTGACCTCTGTGGTCTCTGTGGCTGAATAGTAACCTTCAAAGCAAAATTATAGGGGATAGAGCGTTGTCAATGAGGAATTTCATGCGCTTTCCATGAAAGGCAATTGCCGTTCCCGAACCGACTGGGCGGCGAACAGCAGGGCTTCCTGAATATCATCCGGTTCGAGATCCGGGTAGGCTTCTAAAATTTCGTCTTCGGACATGCGATTGGCAATCATCACCATAACGGTCTCCGCCGGTATGCGCAGGCCGCGAATACAGGGGAGCCCACCCATTTGTGCAGGATTGACAGTTCAGAAATAACTCGCCGGAATTTGCTCTTCTTTCCGCGATTTCTTTCATCACCTGAATTTGATTGTCATCTTCCGGCTCCGTGTTTATATTGTTTGCACAAAAAGTAAAATATTTTGCTATACTCGTATCAAGTAAGGTAAAAATAACTATAGGGAGCAACCCCGAATGCAAATCATTCCTGAAAAAAAATTAGATGAAGTTGTTTTTCGTCTGGTGAAAGCATTTTCTCCCGAGCGAGTGATCCTTTTCGGCTCCCATGCCTGGGGCAATCCCCAGGTTGACAGCGACATCGATCTCTTAGTTATTTTAAAGGATGACGACACCCCTCCTACGCAAAGAGCCGCTAAAGCCTACCGGAGTCTGCGCGGTTTAACGCTGCCGGTTGAAATTATTGTAAGCACCATTGAAGAATTAAAGCGGAATCTCTCCGTTCCCACCTCTTTGACTCGAAAAATTTTTGAGCAAGGGAAAGTGCTATATGGATAATGCCAAGATCCGGCTGGTCAAATCCTGGCTTACCAAAGCCGATCACGATCTGGGTTCGGCCAAAATCCTGCTGGAACAAACGCCGCCTTATCTCGATACTGCGATTTACCATTGCCAGCAAGCTGCAGAAAAAGCGTTGAAAGCATTTTTGACCCATAATGACATATCGTTTGAAAAGACGCATAATCTATCTTCACTTTTAGCTTTATGCGAGTCAATACATCCGAATTGTCGAGATTACTATGAAGAAGCGGAGACGCTTACTCCTTACGCCACCGCTTTTCGATATCCATCGGAGTTTTTTGAGGAGGAACTCGAAGTGGAACAGGTCGATCAGGCGCTTGATTACGCGACCAAAGTTTATGAGTTCGTAAAGACAAACCTGCCGCCAGAAACACACCCGTCGAGATCGGGTTAATTCCCCCGCAGCGCCCCAATCACCACTTCCAGCGCTTCCGGCGCTTTCAGCTCCGCCACCTTGCGGCGCAGGGCGTGGCTTTCTTTCAACGCCTGGGGGGAAAGGATTTTCTGCTCCTTGCGGGTGCCGGATTCGCGGATATTGATGGCCGGGTACAGCCGCCGCTCCGCACACTCCCGGCACAACACCAAATCCAGGTTGCCGGTTCCCTTGAATTCCTGGAAGATTACCTCGTCCATGCGGCTGCCGGTGTCCACCAAAATCGTGGCCATGACGGTCAGGGAGCCGCCGTGCTCGATATTGCGCGCCGCCCCGAAAAAGCGCCGGGGCAGTTCCAGGGCATTGGCCGCCAATCCCCCGCTGAGGGTTTTCCCGCCGGAATCCGCGTCCTTGTTGAAAGCCCGCCCCATGCGGGTGAGGGAGTCGATGAGCACCAATACGTCCTGCCCGAATTCCATGCGCCGGGTCGCCGTGTTCATGGTCAGGGAAGTAATGCGCAGGTGGCTTTCCACGTCCTGGTCCGCGGAGGAGTGGAAAACTTCCGCGCCGGGAAGGTCGCGCCGGAAATCGGTTACTTCTTCCGGGCGCTCATCCACTAACAACATCATCACCTTCACGTCCGGGTGATTTTGCAGCACCGCCTGGGCAATGTGCTTGAGAATGGTGGTCTTTCCCGCTTTGGGGGGAGAAATGATCATCCCCCGCTGCCCCTTACCGATGGGAATCAGCAGGTCGATCATTCGCCCGGTAAGGTCGCGCCCATCGCGGGTGATCACTAACCGCTCTTCGGGGTCGATGCTGGTGAGAGATTTGAGATCGGAAATGGAAGGGTATTGTTCAATCGGCAGGCCATTGCAGTTCAGCACCCGGGTTAGCGGCGGGTTCTGCCCCGGCCTGGAGGGGCTGCCCAACTCCCCGCTGAGCAGCAGTCCTTCCCGCAGGTTGTGCTGGCGGATCAGTTGGGCGGGAACGTAAGGATCGTCGCGTGTAATATTGAAATTCTTTTTCGGGTTGCGCAGAAAGCCCGGGCCTTCCGGCGTCACTTCTAAAACTCCCTCGATAATATTTTTCATTCTAAAATTCCCTTTCCGGAATTCCGTTTGTAAGCCTGTTGTTGACCATTGCGTTGATTCGGATGCAACAAACTTACAAAACTATCCGGGAAAGAGGGAGTGAAAAAAATCGCCGCGGGGATGGGGTCTTGTTAAGGAAAAAGGAAAAAGGAAAGAGTGTAACCATACTTTTTACTTTTGCCTTGTTACTTTTGCCTTTTTTTACTTGAGCAGCAAAATCCCCACACCCACCCAGAAGGGAACCGCCAGCAGCAAGGCAATCATCATCCCCTTAAAAGGATCGATACCTTCCCGACGGCAGGGTTCCTGCGCCGGTAAACTTGCGGTTTTCCGGGTTTTTTCCCGCGAAGGGCAGGTTAAGGCTTCCCAGCCGGCCACATAAATCGCCGGATTGGCGGCCATCGATTCGGCTACTCCTGTTTCAAATTCCGGATACTGCATCATCTGTTTTCTCCTTATGATTTTTTTGCGGTCAATCCGCTGCATTTCTTCCATTTTTTAATTCTTATCATTTACAGCGGTAAAATAACCGGGCGATGTTGATTCCTGCTTGAGGCGGTGTTGCAAACCTGTTACATCTGGAATAAGAAGGGATAAATGCCGGTGATGATCGAAAACCGGGCCGGCTAAGGCGGGTGAAATGCAGGGCGCGGCGCGGAAACCTGCCCTGCCTGGAGATGAAATTTGAATGCGAGAAAAAAAGAGGGTTTAGGAAAGGGAAAAGATTATCGGATACTTCGCTAATCAAGGGGTTAAAATATGGTGGGAGATGAGAATCTCCCGATTCTTTAACTCCCACCGATGACCCTCATCAGCCTTTGCAGAGGATCACTAAGTGTTTCATCTTCCAAAATTCATCCGGCTTTACGATTTCCAAAAGGGTTTCATCTCCCTCCCGCTCCAGCAGGTGATAAGACTCTGCCGGGTGGGGCGAGAGAATATTGACCTTATCGATGCGGCGATAAATCGGGATGCTGCCCACGCTGGCCGCATTTGCCCGGGTAAAATTTTCCGCTTGTAAATTATCCGCCAACCTGGTGGTTTTTCCGATCCCCAGAAACCCGCCGGTTTTCTCGACGATTCCTTTTTCTTCAAGCTCGTCTTCCGTCCCAATGACGTAGAAAACCGTATTCAGCCTCTGGCCCTGTACTTCCAGCATTTCCTCTTTCTGCAAGAGTTGTTCTTCTACCTGGGCCACTTTGATATTCAACTGCTCTACTTGCTGCCGCAGCTCCGCAATGTGCTGCTCCTTTTGCTGGACGGTTTGATTGAGGCTCTCCACCATCTTCTCCAGTTCCGCGGTTTTCAATTGCGATGCCTTCAACTTCCCCTGCAAATCCCGCAAATTCTTTTTACTCTTTTGCAAATAGGCGTCGATGCTGCTGATATTGCTAAGAATCTTCTCCTTTACCGCCACGTCGCCTTTGGTTTCCAGGTCTTGTGAAAAACTGACGATGTAGCCTTCCCGCTCGCGGATTTTCTCCAGGTTTTCGTACACCTGGTTGATGGTGCTGGTATAGTCGCGGATGAATTCATCCTTGGCGCTCGATTCCTGGCGCAATTGATCGTAATCCGTCGCCAGCTGGGTATTCTGTTCCTGCAATTGGGCAATTTTCTCCTTATCGGCGCATCCTGCCAGCACCAGGAGGGCAAGCAACCCCAAAGCGTATTTCATAATTCTTTCTCCTTCATTTTTCCGGGAATGTTGAACACTCCATTTTAGTTGAGTTACCTGGCCAGGCAACGATTCTTCGATCCTGGCCGGAATTCGTCATCATCACGATGAACAAGCCTATATTGAGGGATAATTTCCTGTCATCAATACGCCGCGCGGAAAACAAGCAGCACAGCGCAAATAGGGTAATAAAATAGGCAAATGAAATACCAAATCTTCTTTTTGACGGTTATCAACGCAAAATTTTTGACGATATGTAAATACATCCGGCCTGTAAAGCGGTCTTCCCGAGTTTTCTACCCAGGGAAGTGGAGAAACGAATCGCGGGGAAAGCATGGTAGACCTCGAAATTGTGTGCATGATTTATACACCTCTACCCACCGGTGCAAGTTTTATGGTATGGGAATGACCCTGGATTTGAGGGCACAAGTCAAAATTTCACTGTAATTTAAGACAATAACTTCTTATATTGATGCCGTCAATTTCATTAACGGTTTTCCGGAAGGGAGAGCTAATTCGGATTCGGCGCAACAGCATAAATATCGCTTCGGAAGAAACAGGAAAAGCGTTTTTTTTACATGATTTACTTTCCCAAACCAGACGGATCGAGATGATGATCAAAAATTATTGTAATCCTGATAATTTTTTTGAAAAACGCATGACGGGTTGATAACGGTTCATTTGTCCGACTTTTCCTGTCCGTTTTAGAGACAGCCAAACGAGATAGAAAAACAGGATCGTCATTATGGAAGCCATGGTCAATTTCGCCCTGATTCAAAGCGGGCTTATAGTTATTCGCCTCTTAGCCCTTTTTGGCCTTGTTATGATTTTGATAATGTTGTACAATCTTTTCTTCAAAGGAAACTATCTTTTATTATTCATTTTCCCCGCCCAATTGTTAGTGCCGGTTGCTTCCGCGGCCTATTTCGTTAGTTTTATTTATAGGACTGCTACGTACGTCAGAAGTTATTCTGATGTCTGGTTCACCGGCTCGGCATTTTTTATCAGTTATTTCGCTGCCATGTTATTACAAAAATCCTATGAGAGAATCGTAAAAGGAAACCCTCAGCCTTATGATAGCGGGCTAATTATTATCTGTGCACTCCTAACCTTCGCTTTTACCGTTTACTTACTATATGCGTTAACGGGCTATAATTTTTTGGACATCGTTAACGAGCTTTTCCGGAATATTTTTCAATGGCTTGGCCTCTATACGCCGGAAACCCCCGGCGAATACCGGGGCAGGCCTTAAACCTGGCCATCTTTAAACTCCTATATTTTATTGATATTTATCATAGAGAATCCTATTCGCCGATAACCCGGGAGAAGTTCCCATGAGCAAGCACAGCAAACTTCAGCTACCTGCCGGAGTAGAGATCCACGGAAAATTGCAGGCACAATTCGAAGAGATTCTTACCCCTGAAGCCTTGGAATTCGTCGCCAAACTGCAGCGCGAGTTCAACCCCCGCCGGTTAGAATTACTGAAAAAACGCCAGGAACGGCAGAGAGAGATCGACGCCGGCAAAATGCCCGATTTCCTGCCGGAAACCCGGCGCGTTCGGGAAGATCCGCACTGGCGGGTAGGCTCCATCCCCGCGGATTTGCAGAACCGCCACGTGGAAATTACCGGCCCGGTGGAGCGCAAAATGATGATCAACGCCCTCAACTCCGGGGCCAACGTGTTCATGGCCGATTTCGAGGACGCCAATTCCCCCACCTGGTATAACGTGATCCAGGGACACATCAATCTGCGCGACGCCATTGACCGCACCATCACCTTTGATAGCCCGGACGGCAAGCGCTATGAGCTGAACCCGAAAGTGGCGGTGCTGATGGTGCGCCCGCGCGGCTGGCATCTGGAAGAGAAGCACGTGCTGGTTGACGGCAAAGCGGTCTCCGGTTCGCTGCTCGACTTCGGCCTGTACTTCTTCCACAACGCCCAAAAACTGCTGGGCAAGGGCAGCGGCCCCTATTTTTACCTCCCCAAGTTGGAAAGCCACTTAGAGGCGCGGCTGTGGAACGAGGTCTTCAACCGGGCGCAGGAGGCGCTGAACATCCCCCGCGGCAGCATCAAGGCGACGGTGTTGGTGGAAACCATCCTGGCCGCCTTCGAGATGGAAGAGATTTTGTACGAGTTGCGCGACCACATCGCCGGGCTGAACGCCGGGCGCTGGGATTACATGTTCAGCATCATCAAAAAATTCCGCAACCGCCCCGATTTTCTGCTGCCCGACCGCGCCCAGGTAACCATGACGATTCCCTTCATGCGCGCTTACACGGAATTGCTGGTAAAAACCTGCCATCGCCGGGGGGCCCACGCCATCGGCGGAATGGCCGCCTTCATCCCCAGCCGCAAGGACGCGGAGGTGAACCGGGTGGCGTTGGAAAAGGTGCGGGAAGACAAGGTGCGCGAATCCGGCGACGGCTTCGACGGCACCTGGGTGGCGCACCCGGACCTGGTTCCCCACGTGAAAGCGATATTCGACTCCATTTTGGGCGATAAACCGCACCAGAAGGAGCGGCTGCGCGAAGAGGTGCGGGTGAGCGCCGGGGATTTGCTCGATTTCCGGGTTCCCGGCGGCAAGATTACCGAGGCGGGGTTGCGCCTGAACCTCAACGTGGGGATTCTGTACATCGAATCCTGGCTGCAGGGCAACGGCGCGGCGGCGCTCTACAACCTGATGGAAGACACCGCTACCGCGGAAATCTCCCGGGCGCAAATCTGGCAGTGGATCAACCATTCCAGTGCGGCGCTGGAAGACGGGCGCAAGGTTTCCGCGGCAATGTACCGCGCCATGGCGCCCGAGGAGTTGGAGAAGATCAAAGAATTATTTGGGGAGAAACTCTACCAGGCCCGGAAATTCGAGCTGGCCGCCAAAATCATGGAAGATTTGTCCTGCAGCAAGGATTTCACCGACTTCCTGACCCTGGCGGCGTACCAATACCTGGGCTAAACCTTTTGGATAATTTTCTGCCATAGGTGCAGCGTTGCCGACTCCGTGGGCAGTTGGCCAGTGTCATACTAACCCTTCAAAAGTATCGATAGCCAGGGCATTTCGGCAACGAGAATTACGACGCAGAGCGTCGCCCCCATCGCGCGCCGATGCAGAGCAGGGGGCACGAGCGGCACTGCCCCTGCCCCCTGCTCCTTGCCCCTTTCATTCACTTCACCTTCAACTCGTACACCCCGTCCCACTCCTCGCCCGGGGGGGTTTTCAGGAATTCCTGGCAGCGCTCGATGTAGAGGCGGGAAGGGCCGTCTGCCGGGTTGACCTGCAGGGCGCTCTCGAATTGGCTGATGGCGTGCTGCCAGTTCCGGGAGAGATAATTTTCGTATCCCTGCTGAAAATGCTCCAGCGTCTCGCGGATTTTCCCATCCGGCGCGTTTCCTTTCAGGGAGAGCAATTCGTACACTTTCACCGGCGCCTGCTTTCCCTTTACCCGCAGCAAATCCAGTTGCCGCACCACCACTTCATCCTGCACCAGCCGGTGGGTCTCCTCGCTGATCATGATCCCGGTGCCGTAAAACTTGTTCGCCCCTTCCAGGCGGGCGCCTAAGTTCACGGAGTCGCCGATGGCGGTGTAATCGAAGCGGATCTCCGAACCCATGTTGCCGATCACCATCGGCCCGCTGTTGACGCCGATGCGCTGGTGCAGGTCCGGCAGGCCGCGCTTTTTCCAATCCTCGCGAATCTTTTCCAATCCTTCCTGCATCAGCAGCGCGGTGGCGCAGGCTTTCAGGGCGTGGTTGCCCACGTCGAGGGGCGCGCCGAAGATGGCCATGATCGCGTCGCCGATATATTTGTCGAGGGTTCCCTGGTTCTTCAAAACGATGTGGGTCATCTCGTTGAGGTATTCGTTGAGCAGTTTGACCAGCTCCTCCGGCGCGGTAGCTTCGGAGAGGTTGGTAAACCCGGCCAGGTCCGAGAACAGCACGGTGCAGAGCTTCTTTTCCCCGCCCAATTTCACCAGCTCCGGCTTCTTCAAAAGCTCATCCACCACGTTGGAAGAGACGTAGTGGGTGAAAATGCGTTTGATTTCGCGTTTGTCGTGCTCCTCCACCCGGTAGCGGTAAGCGTAGTGAATGGCGTAGGTGAACAGCACCGCCAAAAAGGGCGCGATCACCGGGAGCCAGAGGAATTTCAGGGCAAACCCCAGCCAGGCGGTCAAAAAGGCCAGCCCGTACACCGCCACGCTGGCCGCCACCCCGCCCACCGGGCGCAGGAAGGCGAATACCAGCCCGGCAAAGATTCCGACCAGGAGAATGAACAGAAAGTGCCCGCCTTTGGACATCTCCCGGATGAAGTGGTTGTTGAGAATCTGCCAGAAGACGTTCGCGTGAACCTCCACGCCCGGGAAACTGGGCTGCCAGGGGGTGGAGCGGAAGTCGCCCAGCCCCGGCGCGGAAGCGCCGATGAACACCACCTTGCCGGCGAAAAATTCCAGGGGCACTTCTTCTTTGAATAAATTATAAAAGGAGATGTAGCGAAAGGTTTTGAAGGGGCCGTGATAATAGACCAGGGTTTTGCTCTTCTCGTCCGTGGGAATGCGCACCGAGAAGCCCGAGGGGGTCAGCAGCTCCATTTCCCGGCGTTCCGGGCGCCAGTGCAATTGATCCACTTCCAATTCCCGCATGGCCATGGCCACCGCCAGGGTGGGATAGACGTGGTCGTTGAAGCGCAGGAAGAGGGGAACCCGGCGGGAGATGCCGTCTTTATCCGGGGAGAGGTTTACCGCGCCGATGCCGGCGCTGGCGTTGTGCAGATCGGGAAATTCCGGCTCCATGCGGTCGATGGCGTCGAGGCGGAACATCAGCTCATCAGGCACCTCCAGGCGGAAGCGGTCGGCCTGGAAACCGGCCGGCTCGGAGGCCATGGCCTCCAAAAAGTTGTCCACGTCCATGGGGGTCAGCACAAAGGCGGTGAAGACGTTTCCGTGCGCCCGCGCCGCCTCCACAAAGCGTTTATCCTCCTCCGGGAAGCGGTTGCTGCGGTCGAAGAGCACATCCATGGCCACCATGCGGGCGTTAGCGCGTTTCAGGGTTTCCAGAATTTGCGCCCAGTAGGTGCGCGGCCACTGGCTGAAGGAGCCTAACTCTTTCAAAGTGCGCCCGTCGATGTCCAAAATGATAATATCTTCGATGGGATTCTGCGGCGGCTCGATGATCTTGCGCACCCGGTAGTCGTAGGTGGCGGCCTCGAATTTGTAGAAAAACTCTCCCAGGGCCCCGAAAGTGGTCATGATCCACACTCCCAGGCTTGCCACCGCGCCCGATCCCAGCCCCATCCAGAGCTTTCGCAGAAATCTTTTTTTGCGCATGCCGTCCCTTTCGCCAGAAATTGACGGCCTAAATTTAGGCAGGCGAAGCGGATTAGCAAGGTAAAAAATATCTCGCCCGGCAACTGTTTCAAGGCTAAAGCCTGTTCGCCCGACAGTAAACAACAGGGAGGGCGATCCGATGAAAAGCATCGCTGGTGCAAAAAAGAAGCGCGCCGCGGCGCGCCTCGAAGAAGAATAGTTGAACGGTTTCGTTTCTGGGCCGCGTCTCAGCGCAGCAGCACCATCTTCCGGGTTTGCCGGTAATTTCCGGCAACGAAATGATACAGATACACACCTGAAGCCGCTTCATTTCCCCGCTCATCCCGGCCATCCCACTTCACCCGGTGCGTTCCCGCGGGAAATTCTCCATCGGCCAGCGTTTTTACCAGCCGCCCCCGGATGTCGTAAATCTTCAGGGTAACCGCGCCGTTCATTGGCAAATCGAATTGGATGATGGTTTCCGGGTTGAAGGGGTTGGGGAAATTCTGGTGCAAAGCATACGTCTGCGGCATGCTGCTCACCTGAACCCGTTCGAGATTGTTTTTGGCAAAGAGGGTTCCCTCTCTTTCTTTCGGGTAAAATTCCTGGATGTGAATCCGTTGAGCCTTCCAACTGCCCAGGAGATGCTCAATGGTCTGCAATTGCAGAACTACTTCCCTGCCGACAAAGGGCTGTAAATCAATTTCCAGTGAATCCTGCCAGCTAAACTGGGAACCGTTCAGAGAATCCAGGGCAATTTCCCGCGCGCTCAGCAAAGGTTCGCCGTTGCGATGGTCTATCAAACGCAGGCGCAGCAAGGGCAGGTGGGGAACCGCGCCGGTCTTTCTCATATCCCGCACCCGGGCGCGCGCTTTCAGGAATGCTGATTGCACCTCACTGTCCACAATTAGAGGAAGGGTTTGCAGGAAGCGGGAGGCGGAACCGCCTTGCGCCAACGGATCAAACCGCCAAACCCGCAGGCTGTCCGGAGTGCGAATCTGAATATCCCCGAACAATAGCGCCGCCCGGCCTTCCAGGTTCAGGCCCGGCAAATCCTGCAAGCGGAAAAGCTCTTTGCGGTATTGTTTCTCCGCCAGGGTGCTGGCTTCCTGCCTTATAACGGAAAACCGGGAAATGAACCCCATTTTGCTCCCGGTCCCACGCCACGCCTAACCGGAGCAACCCGGTGTGATAAGCAATGCTGGGAGAGCGGTTCTTTCCCCAGGAGGCGGTAGAGCTTAAGCGGGTTTCCGCGCTCCAGCTCTGGCCGTTGTCGGTAGAGGCGGTGTAGTAGATGTTGCCGCCGTCTTCATATACCAAATGCCAGGTTCTATCTTCATCCACTACTACCCGGCGGCCGTTGTTGTAGGCGGTGGCGGCAGCAGAGTTGCTGGCCAGGTGGCCTTTGAAATTGGCAATAACCGTGGCATTGTCCTGGGTGAAAATCACCGGGCTTTCGTAGTAGCCGTTCACCGGATTATTGGGTTCAGTGATAGTAGCATAACTGGTTTCCCAATGTTGAAAATACCAGGTAATATTTTGCCCATGAAAAGGAATCATAGTATCCTGACGTGCACGAACAGCATAGTAAGGCTTGCCTGGTAAAACAGTTTGATTCAAAAATATTCCTTTATAAAAATCTCCAGAATTTGGTTCAATCACCAACGGTGAGGGGTGGGTATGCCAAAGGGGTGCGGTTCCGCGGTTTTGGGGAATCCCACCCAATTCCGGACCATCTGACAACCACGGGTCCTTAAAACCGATGTCTCCTTTTTCAACACTTGCAGATAACAAATATACTCCCAACGTAGCACTCTTAACCGACTTGAGCCAGGAGATCAGTTGATCCATAGAACTATCAATTAAGAAAGCTCTATAATTCAATACATCACTTTCATCATCGTTCCAGTGATGGTATTTCTCGGGAGGGTTTTCCACCAGACCCGTATCCGACCATATTGTTTCACTCTGTTGTAGAGTCAGCCAGACATGAAGGGGATCTGGAACCCACAGGTCGCGCCAGTGAGGATTGGTATAATGTTTCAAATAATTCCCGGTGAGATCCAGCATATTTTCTCTTTTGACAAATACATCGACATTTTGAGGTGTGCCCCCTTTTCCAATAGTGATGGTATCAGAAGTTACCATAAAGCCCGGACCTGTAATATCCGCATAAATTTGATAAAATTGATTCGGATGTCCATCCGGACTAACGTGATACAAATTATATCCGGAAGATCTTATTTGGAATGGCCCGTTTGGATTGGCATACCATACATAAAAGTAATTCGCTGAAGGCGGTATAGGGTTGCCATTCAGATACAAATCAGCATAAACTTCGGAATTCCATTCATGGCCGTTGGGATCCCAGCGAAAATCTTCCCCCCGCACTTGTACAGTATAGCCGCTTTGTGCCGATAACCTGCTTACCGGAAGCAACAGCAAGATTGAAAAAATAAGTTTGAGGTAATAATTCATGATGGTTTCTCCTTATGTTTATAAAATGGTGTTAATTTCTCCTTCCCATTACCAGGACATCATGATTATCCACATATCCTACCGTTACCATGAGGTTGTCGCTTACAGCTAAACCTTCAAAAGAACCGGTAGCCATCATTAAATCCTCATAAGTTTGCCAGCTTGATCCATTATAATGTACACATAATCCAAACGCACCGACGACAAAGATATTGTTCAAGGCGCTTCCCCGCACGCGGGTCGAGAAATAATTTGGTATGAGAATTTCTTCCCATTGATGTACTTTCCAAACCCTTAACCCACTTCCACTTACAAAAACCGGAGAGTTTATATCAAACCAGGTACTATGAAGACGACGGGATAATGTCCAATTCAAGGTATCAGCAATTCCGTTAAGCGCTATAGATAAGAGGCGGTATTCTCCCACATAATACCGGTCAGAAACAACCGCCAAAATGGTGGTTTGCCCGGTTGCTCTATCTAAAACTCCCCAAATATCATTAATGTTGGTATGGGTGCCACTCTCAATCCGCTGCCAATTGATGCCATCGTAATAGAAGATATTGCCTTTTTTACCAACCCCCCAGAGATCAGTGTTTGAGCTTCCCCAAAATTGTCTGATTCCTCCGAATGTGGTATCATTCAGATCATCGAACAAGAATTTCCATTCACTCCAGCTTTGTCCATTAAATCTAATGACTTCACCTCCATCGGTTGTCCAAACATCATTTGGAGCAAAAGCGAATACACTCTGCAATGTGCTGATTATGAAAGAGTTTGTGTTGAATATTTTCACTGGAATTTTTTTCAACTCCCACTTTTGCCCATCCCAATGGACTGCGTTATGGGGGTTATACTGGCCAGAGGAATCTAGTACATGAATTTCACCCACTGCCCAAATGTCGTTTTCATTAATGATACATACATCTTTCAGAATGCTGGCGTTTCCGTCCCCGAAACTATAGGTTGTCCAGGTAAAGTTATGGCTGGTAGTGTCGGGTTTATTGGGAGGCGGCGGGGGCGGCGGTTCGGTGCCGGATTTTTCACAACTGCAAGCCAGCAGGAGGAAATGTAAAATGTAAAATGTAAAGTGTAAAATGCGGTGAATACGAATTTCAGGAGACCGGTAGCGCATCATTGACTCCTTTATTTGAGTTTCGGGAAAATACGCATTCTTCCCGGTGGGAGGCGGGCGGATTTGTTGAAGAATCTCAGGCGGGTAAGGAGAGAAAAAAGCAGAATAGAATATATTCCTCTTTCTCGCGCAGAAACTGGCGCAGAAGAGAGGATTTGCAAGGCTGTTCATGGCATTCTCCCCATTGAATCACCGTTGTTACTCCGGGGAAATCGGCCACTTCCTCTATGGATGGCGCGTCAGGGGGAGGAGGCGTTACAATATCCGTACCACCGGTTCAGGCAACCACGTTTCCTTATTACGGCAGCAAGTTAAACTCAGGCATTCTCAAAAAACATGACTTTGGTCAGGTTAAAACATGATTTTGGTCAAGTCTTTTAAGGAGGGAGGGCGGCAACACCGCGATTAGAGCGGGAGAGGTTACGGCGGAAAGGGTGGTGGGAAAAACACGGGGTGATCGAATTGCTAACTGGTTGAATGGTTGGATGGTTGGATGGCTAAGTGGTTAAACGGTCGGCTGGCCATTTAGCCATTTAACCATTTACTCATCCATCCATCAATCCATTACTCCATTACCCCATGATACTCCCTCAATCTCGGTCGAAGCCCAGCAGCAGTTCCATCAGGCAGTCGATGTCATCTTCATTATTATAAAAGTGGGGGGAGACGCGGATGAAGCCGTTGCGCAGGGAAACGTGCACCCGGCGGCTCTTCAGGTGCTCGAACAAAGCGGGGGCGTTGGAATGGTGGAAGGTGACGATGCCGGAGCGGGATTCCGGCTCTAAGGGAGTGTAAATCCGGTAGCCGTTCTCTTGCAAACGCTCGATGAGGTAAGCGGTAATATAAAGAATGCGCTGCTCGATGGCGCGGGAGCCAATTTCCAAAAACATCTCCAGGGAGGCGCCGGCCCCCGCCACGCCCGCGGCGTTGTAATTGCCCGGCTCGAAGCGCTCCGCAGTCGGCAAAAATTTCAGCTCATACTTGAAAAATTCCCAGGAATCCTCCACGGAGAGCCAGCCTGCGGCCATGGGGTGGACTTGCTCGAAAATCCGCGGGGAGATGTACATGAACGCGGTTCCTAACGGCCACATCAGCCACTTTTGCCCCCCGGAAACCAGGAAATCGATCCCGCTTTCCTGCACGTCCAAATGCAGCGCGCCCAATCCCTGGATGCCGTCCACGCAAAAAATAACGTTATTTTCCCGGCACAGCCGCCCGATCTCT
Source organism: Calditrichaceae bacterium (assembly GCA_013360445.1). Taxonomy (GTDB): domain Bacteria; phylum Calditrichota; class Calditrichia; order RBG-13-44-9; family J075; genus JABWBP01. Next base: position 27,321 of record JABWBP010000005.1, read on the forward strand.
TTCAAATCGTTGCGAAAACCGTTCAAGAACTCCACGAAGCTGATGGAGAGCAGGCGGGTTTGGGGGCGAATCATGGCGGCGATATCCTCCAACTCGATCCGGCCGTCGCGCTGCTTTACGAAGTCGATCTCCACCCCGCGGCGCTGCAAGTTCAGAAAGGGGTACACGTTGGAGGGGAATTCGAAATCGTTCAGCAGGATGCGCTCCCCGGGTTTCCACTCCAGTCCCTGCGCCAGCCAGTTCAGCCCCATGGAGGTGCTGTCGGTAAGGGCCAGGTATTCCGGCGCCGCGTTGATGAAACGGCCCAGCAAATTTTTGAAGCTGCGTTTGACCTCTACCAAATCCGGCCAGAACTCGATGTTGCCGCAGGAGCGTTCCCGGTTGTGGCGCTCGATGGCGGCAATCGCTTCGCTGTGCATGGGCCCCAGGGCGGCGTGGTTCAAATAGACCATCGCGGGGGATGGGGCGTTTATTTCGGCCAATTTGGGGCCGAAAGCGCCGGCCAAACCGGCGTGGTTATTTCCGTTGGATTCCCGGTACGGGGCTATCAAAGCCGGCTCCGCCGGGCTGAAGGTATGGGGGAATAAAGCGCGGTATTTTTTCCAATCGACTGCGGCGCCGCGCTTTTCCCTGCTCAGAACCATGTTTTCCATGTTGCTTCTCCATATCCCGGCGATATCACAGCTTCCGGACGCCGGATGGCAGACCATCGTTTATCATTCACCCTGAATGGCAGGCAGGTGAATTCGCAATAGTGAATTCGAATCTAATTTTGAAAGGGAGATCACACCACGGGGCGGCGACGCCCCGGGTATTGGGGAGAAACCTCGCTCCGCGGGGATGCTCACCCGCTTCGCCGTAGGGGAAAAACGAGCCTGCCCTCGTCTCCGCCGCTCCCAATAATCCCCGGCCGGGCGCTCCCCTCCCGCCGCATTTTATGAAAGCGCCAGCGCCTCGGCCAGGTTTTCTTCGAATTCCCGGAGAATTTCTTTGAACTGATCGGGAGAATAGAAACTGATCTCGTGAAGCATCATTTCCGGCGCCTGCCTTTCGGAAGGCCGCCAGCGCCAGCGAAAACCGTCATCGGACTTCACCAGCGCCTTCAAACGCCGGTTTTCCCCGTCGCGCAGCAACATGGAAATATCCACCTGCACCGGGGCGCCATTCACCACCGCGGTCGCCGCAACCTGTTCGTTCTGGAACAGCCGGGGGACAAAAGAAACCGGGTATTTCGAGTAGGTTTTGAGCAAGAAATAGACGTGCAGCGCAAAGACCCACACCGGGTAAGCGGCTTCCAGGTCTTCTAATTGGAAGGGCGGCACCTGGCCTTTTTTCTTGCGCTCCTGGTAGATCACCGCCCAGAGATCCGAGGGATTGGGGATGTAGTTATGAATGGAAATCTGGCTGATGAAGATTTCCAGGGCGTAAGTGGGCAATTTTTCGTAAGTCACGTCGCGCACGTCGGAATTGATGATGTTCAGGTGTTCCAGGCTCTCGACAAACTTACGGTGATCCATCTCGCAAATCGCCAGCCAGTCCTCCCGGGCGCCAATGCCGCGCAGGTAGTTGAACAACTCCACCTGGTTGGCGTTTTCTAACAGCACCTGCTGCACTAAGTGTTTCCAGTTATCCAACTGGTCCTGCACCAGGAAATAATTTTCCAGAACGCTGCGCACCTCTTTATCGGTAGAATCCTGCAAAAACAGGATCCGAAACTCTTCCACGCTTTCCTCCACGTTGCCCATTTCTAACTTCAGGAAGGCTCTTCTTTTGCGCCAGAAGTAGCTTTCCGGTTCTTTTTTCAAAATGGCGCTGATCCTGGCCAGGGCTTCTTCGTGCTGATCATTGCCGGCCAGGTAGCCGGTTTCCAGCTCTACCAGATCCAGCTCATCCAGGGAGACCAGGTGGGGCACCGATGCTTTCAGGATTTGATACACTTCCGCGGGAGATTTTTTGCCGCTCTGGCTGGAAAGCTGCAAATAGCGTTTCAAGAGGCGCTTGTTGGCGGGATCGCCCAACAGGGCGTCGCGCATTTTGGTGAAGGCCGCGGCGTGTTTGTTCAATTGCAGGAGCGCTTCCGCCTGCTGTTCCGCAAACAGGAACGGTTTGCGCAGCAGGGTTTGATATTCGCGGATGAGGTTCAGGGCTTCCTCCGCCCGGCGGTGCTCGATCATCAGGGTAACCAGGCGGGAGAGCACGTAGAGATCATTTTTGCTCTCCGTGAGCGCTTTTTCATAGTCGGTCATGGCCTTTTTGGAGTCCTGCAATTCCTCGAAGATCTTGCCGCGCAGGAAATAAGAAAAAGGCAGGTCGGGATGGTGGCGCACCAGGCGGTTGGTCATGGTCAGCGCCTTTTCCGGCATGTCCAATTTGAGGTATAAATTAGATAAACGGGTAAGCAAATGGGGATGGTTGGGTAATTTTTCCAGGGCCAACAACAAGGTTTTTTCGGCTTTTCGATAGAGCTGCAATTCCTGAAATTCTTTTGATAGCGCCAGGTAATTCCTGAGAACCTCCGTTTCCGGAATTTGCTTGTAGATTGCTTCCATGCGAACGATCCCTGTTAAAGTGTCCCTTTGTTCCATACCTCAGCCCTGAGGCATTATAACGAAGTGAGCATAATTTATACAAAACCGTCACCCCAATTTTGATGATTTGCCCAAAATGGCGGGTGGGAAAAATAAATAAGTGAGAAGTGGGAGGTAAGAAGTGGCAAGTAAGAAGTGAGAAGTTGCAAGTGAAAGGTGCAAATTCTCACTTGCAACTTACCCCGTCTTGTTTGTAAAATCAACTGGTAAGCTCACCCTCCCAAAGGAGAAATAATGACCTATGAAGATTGGGTAAGGCAGGTGCCAGATAGCATCAGGATTGATCCGCTATGGGCTTTTCAGGTTTATCCGAAGGCATTGTTTCTTTCGGATTTGGCCTGGGAGGATAGTGGAAAGATGTTAAAAGATGCCCGGGGACGCAAAATCGCCGACCAATTGATTGACAGCGCCGGCTCTGTTAGCGCAAATATCGAAGAAGGTTTTGGCAGGGGATTTGGAAAAGACTATGCACGATTCTTGAGCATCTCTTTAGGCTCTGCTCGCGAGTGTCGCGGTTGGTACTATCGAGGAAGACGGTTGCTCAGCGACAATGTTCTCCGGCATCGATATCGTCTGCTGGATGAAATAATCGCCTTGTTAACAACACATATTCAAAAGCAGCGGAAGCATAAATGAGAAGTTAGAAGTGAGAAGTTGCAAGTGAGAAGTTGCAGGTTGCAAGTCAGAAGTGAATCTTCACCACCCTCTCACTTCTCACTTCCCACTTCTTACTTCCTACTTCTTACTTCTCACTTGCAACTTCTCACTCCCTCATCCAGCAGCGCACCTCCTGGCCGGAAGGGAGAGAAAGCGGCGGCGGGGGATCGAGCCGGCAGCGTTCCGCCGCTTCCGGGCAGCGGGGGTGAAAGGGGCAGCCGGGAGGCAGGGCGCCCGGGGAGGGAATCTGGCCGGGGATGGGCGACAGCGCGCCGCGGGGTTTGTCCAAGCCGGGGATGGTTTGCAGCAGCAGGCGGGTGTAGGGGTGCTGCGGGGAGGCAAAAATCTGCTCGATGGAGGCGCTTTCCACGATCTGCCCGGCGTACATCACTAACACGCGCTGGCACACTTCCGCAATCACCCCCAAATCGTGGCTGATGAAGATCATGCTCATCCCGCTCTCCCGCTGCAAATTTTTCAGCAGCTCCAGGATTTGCACCTGGATGGTCACGTCCAGGGCGGTGGTCGGCTCGTCGGCGATGAGGATTTCCGGGCGGCAGGCTAAGGCCATGGCGATCATGACCCGCTGCTGCAAGCCCCCGGAAAGCTGGTGGGGATACTGCTGAAAGCGCCGTTCGGGATCGGGGATGCCCACCCGCGCGAATAATTCTAACACTTCCCGCTGCGCTTCCCGGCGGGTTTTGCCGGAGTGGAGGGTCAGCGCTTCCGCGGCCTGCTCCCCGGCCTTGAGGACCGGGTTGAGGGCGCTGAGCGCCTCCTGGAAGATCATGGCGACGCGCCGCCCGCGAACTTTTTGCAGCGCTTTCTCCGAAGCCTGCCACAAATCCTCCCCCCGGAAGAGCACGCTGCCGGAGCGGTACAGCGCCGGCGGGGAGGGCAGCAGGCGCAGCAGGCTGAGGCAGGCAACGGTCTTGCCGGAGCCGCTCTCCCCCACAATGCCCAGGGCCTCGCCGGGGTGGAGATCGAAAGAAATGTCGCGGAGGATGGGCAGGGTTCCGTTTTCGCTGCGGATGTCGAGGTGGAGATTGCGGGCTTGCAGGATGGGAGTGGTTTTTTCAACCATAGTAAAACAGCGCCCACAAAAACGGAGAAGTGAAAATAATCGAATCGAAGCGGTCCAAAAAACCCCCGTGCCCGGGCAGCAGGGTGGAGGTGTCCTTCACCCCGGCGTCGCGCTTGAAGCGGGATTCCACCAGGTCGCCGATCTGCCCGAAAATCCCCACGATCGCGCCGCAGGCCAGGGAGTAGGTTAGCGGCAGGCCGGGAAGGAAAAGCTTTCCCAGCAGCATAAAACTGAGAATCCCGAACAGCAGCCCGGCAATCGCTCCTTCCCAGGTCTTGTTGGGGCTGACCGCGGGCGCTAATTTGTGCTTGCCTAACTTGCGGCCGGCGGTGTAGGCGGCGGTGTCGCAAATCCAGATCGCGCCAAACATGACGATGATCAACCGCCCCCCGGCCGGGGAGATGGGCATCCCGAAAGTGGGCAGCCAGCTTTCCAGCCCGGTCAGGGAAACGCTCTCCGCCGCGGCGGGCATCCACTCCGCAAAATTCAGGCGCAGGCGCAGCAGGGTGGAGAGGAACAGGGTGATGTAAGCAAAGCCGGTAATCGTAAAAGTGGCGTTTTTGCTCGCCAGCCCTTCCTGCTTGCTCAGGTGCACGAATAAAATATACACCAGGGCCAGCAGCAGCAGGCTCTCCCAATGGCCGGGATAGAAAAACGCCGCCAACAGAAAAAAACTGCTCAGCACTAACGCCGGCGCGCGGTAGGGATAGATCTGCTTGTGGTGGTACATGGTATAAAATTCCCACAGCGCCATTCCGTTGATGATCAAAATCAAGGCCAGGAAATAATAGCCGCCTAAGTAGGTTAGCAGCAGCAGCAGGGGAATTCCCCACAAAGCCACGCCGATTCGCTTGCCTAATTCGCTCACAATTTCTCCTTTGCGGGTGTCCAAGTGTTTAAGTGTTCAGGTGTTATAGTGTTTTAGTATTAAGGTGCTTTCCTAAATTTCGATCACAAGACGGCCATAACACATGAACACAATAACACTTAAACACTTGATCACTGTAGTACCCGCGGAATGGTAGTGCGGAAATCCCGGAACAGGTGGTAGGCGTTTTCCAGGTAATCGACGGCGCGATCCCACTCCCGCTCGCTAACCGCCCGCAGCAGTTGGGCGATTTCTTCCTCAACGCCCATAAATTGGTAGAATTGCACCGTATCCAGCAAACGGGCGATCACCCGCTCCAGTTCTTTTTGATTGCGCTCGGAGATGAGACGCAGGAGGGTCAGGTAGATATTTTCGAAGTGCAGAATGAAGCTTTCTCTCATGCGCTCGTAGGATTTGCCGGGCGGCGCGGCGAGCGGGTCCGGGGCGAGGGCCGCCTCGGTGAATTTATTTTGCTGCTGGCGGTTCAGCAGTACGAAGTTCATCTTGCGGATCAGGTCGCCGCGTAAAAAAGGTTTGGTGATAAAATCATTGGCGCCCATCCGTAACGCCTGCATCAGGGTGGCGCTGTCGGTGCGCGAGGTGATGATGATAACCGGGATGGCGCGGGTTTTTTCCATTTTCCGCAGCCGCTCCAGGGTCTGGAAACCGTCTAAGTGGGGCATGATCACGTCTAAAAAAATTAAATCCGGGCGGTACACCAGCGCCAGTTGGATGGCATCCTCTCCGTTGGTGGCGGTAGCCACCCGGCAATCCCTGCCGGTCAGCAGGTCGGATAGAATCTGCCGGGTAACCGGGTCGTCGTCCACCACTAACACATTGATCCTGGTTTTCTCTGGCTGCGGAACCATCTTCCCCTGTTTTTACAAATACCGGTCCACAAACTCTTTCAGCTCGAACACCCCGTCTTCCAGGATAATCTTATCGGCCATGGAAATGGGGGATTCCTCGAAATAAATATTTTCTACTTGCAAGTTATCCGATAATTTACTCACCAACTCTTTGGGATTGTTTTGCACAAACCGTACCGGGTAAGTCCTTTTTAACAGCACTTTGGCGGTTTCCCCGGCCACGAAAAGGGATTTATTCATGTGCTTTGCCATGACGGCGATGGCGTGGGTGCCGGTTTTGTTCACAAAAGTGGTTTCCGTAAAGCGGTCGGTGCCGGTTAATACAAAATGGCACTCCTCCACCGCCCGGGCGATATCCGCATCCGGCACCAGGCGCACCTTGATCCCGGCTTTGGCGAGGCGGTAGGCCATTTGGGTGCCTTCATTCAACGGGCGGCTTTCGGTGCAGATCACCCGGAAACGCTTTTTCTGCCGCCGCGCTTCCATCAGAATGGATTCCACCACGCTGCTGGCGGAGTGGGTCAGGATGACGTGGTGGTCGAGAATCAGGCGGCATCCCCAGCGGGTAATCACCTTCACGTTGTCTTCCGCGCGCTGGCGGATTTGAACGATCTCTTCCAGGGTGGCGTCGCGGATGGAGTTGATATCCTTCTGCTCTTTGGGAATATTCTGAATGAATATCAATACGTGGCGGGTGCGGTTATAGATCAACGCCATCAACGGTTTGGCGCGCACCAGGGCGTTGCTCAACTTGGAGAGAGCCTGAATCAACTCGGTGCGGTTTTTGTACAACTGCCGGCGAACAAAGTCATCCACAATATCTAACGCCTGGTTGGCCAGGTAAATGGAACCGTGCGTGGAATCATCGCGGATTTTGGCGACGTCCGTTCTCCAATACTCTAAGCCGTCATCTTCCGAGCCATTCAATTCGTCGATTTCTTTACTTGCCTTGATTTCTTTGCTTGCTTTGCTACTCGACATTTTCATCCACCCATGTTAAGTATTTCAAGAATCCCTCATTTACCGGCAGAGCCAGGATTTCCGGTATCTCATAAGGATGCAAAGATTGAATGCGCTGTTCGAGGCGCCCGTAAACGTCGGTGTGGGATTTGATCATCAGCAGGTATTCGCGGTCATCGCAAATTTCTCCCTTCCAGCGATAGATCGAGCGCAGCCCCGGGATGACGTTGCAACAAGCAGCCAATTTCTCCGTTACCAGCGCCCGGGAGATCGCTGCGGCGGTCGCCTCGTCGGGAACGGTACAGAGTATAACGTAATATTTTTGATTCATAGGCTGTCAAATATAATGATTTCAGATACTTAAAATCAAGCTGATTTTCTTGCTGAAAAGTTGCGAGTGAGAAGTGGCAAGTGGCAAGTGGTAAGTGGCAAGTGAGAGGTAGTAATTCCACTTCCCACTTGCCGCTTCCCACTAAATTATTGACATCCGCTTTGCAAATGGCGGAGAGGATTAGTTATATTGGCTCCCGCCATTTTGAGGGCGCCGGGCTGATAAGCGAATAAATATGATGATTGAGATCCTCCGACACACCTTTTGGGAGACCCTGGAGATTTCCGGGTTAGTGTTTGTCGCCCTGGTGGCGATGGACCTGGCCTACGTGTATTCTCGCGGTCAAATGCTCTCCTTCCTGCAAAAATACCCCCGCGCCCAGTACCTCATCAGCGCTTTCCTGGGCGCCGTTCCCGGTTGCGAAGGCGCTTTTTTAGCGGTCTCCCTCCATACCCACGGATTGATCACCTTCGGGGCGCTGATAGCGGCGTTCATCGCCACCACCGGCGACGAAGCCTACGTGATGTTCTCCGAATTCCCTCTCGCCGCCCTGGGATTGACTGCGCTGCTCTTCTTAATAGGCTACCTCGCCGGCTGGCTGGTCGATGTAGCGCAAAAACGGCGGCGCGGCGGGCACGAATTCCATTGCGTGACGGCTATTTTTCATCCCGCGGTCAAGTTTTCCTTCCGGCACTACACCCTCGACCATGTCTGGAACCACATCATCAAGCAGCACATGATCAAAATTTTTCTGTGGACTTTTGCGGCCATTTTTTTGATCGAATGGGCAATAACCGCCTACCAGTTGGAGCAATTTTTGAGCGACAAACCGTATTTAATGCTCTTAGCAGCAGGGCTGGTGGGGTTGATCCCCCAGAGCGGCCCGCATCTGATTTTCGTGAGCATGTTCATGGAAAAGACCATTCCGTTTTCGGTTTTGTTCACCAATATGCTGGTGCAAAACGGCCACGCCCTGCTGCCCCTGCTCTCGGTATCGCTCAAGGATTCCCTGGTAATCAAGGGGATCGGCCTGGCGCTCGGCCTGCTGCTTGGCGGCGCCCTGATGTGGGGGGGCATGTGAGGGGGGATTGGGTATTACTTAAAACGTGATGCGTAAAACATAATGCGTAATAAATACGCAATATGCAATACGAATTACGAGTTATGCATCACGTTTCATTCATCGAGCCGGACATTCCTAAACGCAGGAGACAAACGTGGAAACCCCCTTAATGGTGGTGGGAGATGGAAACGGGAATTTTACCGAGGTTCCGGAACTGAATATGGCGGGGGTCAATTTTGTGAAGCCGCTTCTGCCCCGGGCGGAAGAGCTTATTCCCCTTCCCCCGGAGGCCCGGCTGGCGGCGCTGCCGGGACGGAACGCCATCGGCTACGATGCGGACCTGGAAAAATTTATCCCCCTCCGGGAATATGGGGGAACGCGGGTGTTCCCGGCGGCGGCAATATTGCCCGATACCTGCCTGCAACTCCTGCGAAGCGCGTTTTCCATGGTATTGGATTCCCCGCGCCTGCCGAACGGAAATTTTACTGCGGTGGGACGCCTGGAAGACCGCTACGTGGTCGCGGCAACGCCGTTGCAGCAAGCGCTTTTTCCCGATCAGCAGATTTTCGTGATCCAGCCGGATAACGCCGCCTCCGAAACTGTTTTCGCCGCAGCATCGCACTTGAAAAGCGTCCCCCATGGCCTGGTTCGCTTCGAGATAAACCACCTGGAGCAGTTGCCGGCGGCGGCGGAAATGATCGGTGAAATTCGCTCCCAAACCGAGAAAGGGGCGGTACACCTCGCCGCGAGCGTGTTCGATCCCCGGCGCATAAAAGCGTGCTGCCGCGCCGGCTTAGACGGCCTGGAAGCGATCACCCATTCCGCCCGGGAAGAGTATTACGAAAAATTCGCCGACCTCTCGTTCGACAACCTGCGGGAATCCCTGAAAGCCGTCAGCCAGGCCGGCCGCCGCGCCATTCTACGCTATCGCGTCTTCCCGGGACTGACTGACCATCCCCTGGAATTCGAAGCGCTGAAAAAGCTGCTCTCCGAAACCGGGGTGGAATGGATTCGCCCGGTCAATCTGAACGTGGACCCGGAATGGTACATGGATCGCCTGATGCTCTGGACCCTCCCGCGCACCCAGGCGGGCATGCGCAAGTGGCTGAAGACCATCGCTGAAAAATTTCCCCACATCCGGGTGGGATATTAGGAGGACAGGGGGCAGCCGGAGTGCAAAACTTCAGTTTTGCACTCCTAAAACGCAGCCAGTGTGCAAAACTGAAGTTTTGCACTCCTATAAGAAACGGGGTGTTTATGACTGAATTCCTGTTGCTGATCATTCTCATTCTCCTGGCCGTCTTCATCCGCAGGACCTTCATCCTGCGCGATGAGCTGCGCCTGCTCCGGCAGGAATTTTCCGATCTACGGCGGCAGTTTTCCCGCGACGAGGCGCCCTCGCCGCTCTCCCCGGAACCGTCTGCCGGTGAGATGGCCGCAGCGGCGCCGCCCCCCCAACCTTTCCTGCCGCCGCAGCCCGCAGAGCAGCCAGAACCCCCCGCATCGCCAGTTTTTCCCTCTCCCTCGCCGGCGTTCCTGAAAAAGTCCGCCAGCCGGGAGGAGTGGGAAGCGCTCATCGGCGGGCAGTGGCTCAACCGCATCGGGGCGCTGGCGCTGATCATCGGGGCGATCTTTTTCCTGAAATACGCCTTCGACAATGACTGGATCAACGAAACCGTGCGGGTGCTGTTAGGCGGGCTGGCGGGTCTGGCCGCGCTCTTCGCGGCGCTGCGCTCCCACCGGAAAGGGTTCCACATCTTTTCCCAGGGACTTTTCGGGGCGGGAATCGGCCTGCTCTACCTGTCCAGCTATGCTTCCTACAATTTTTATCAACTCGTTCCCCAGCCGGGCGCTTTCGGGTTGATGATCATCATTACCGCGTTGAGCATCTTCCTCGCCCTGCGCTTCAATGCCCTCTCCATCGCCATATTAGGCTGGGCCGGCGGCTTCCTAACCCCCCTGGCGCTCAGCGCCGGGCAGGCCAACCAGGTGGGATTGTTCAGCTATATCGCGTTTTTAGACATCGCCCTGCTGGCGATTCTCTACCGGAAACCCAACTGGGCGATTTTAAAACCGCTCACCCTGGGCGCCACCTACCTGATGTACCTGCTCTGGTTCGACCAGTACTACTCTCCGGAGCGCTTAGCCCTGACCATTTTCTTCCTCACCCTGTTCTGGGCGCTCTTCTACGCCGCCGCCCTGCCCAATTTGCTGCGGGCGGAACTCCCTTTTGCTCCCCTGGACCAGGCCATCGCCGCGCTGAACGCGGCGCTTTACTACCTCTTTCTGCATATCATTCTCCACCCGGAACACCCCACCACAACCGCGCTGGCGGCCCTGGCGCTGGGAACGGTTTACTTCCTTCCTTATCTGAACGTCAATTCCCGGCAGCCGGAAAAAGAAAAAAGCTTAGCCTCCTTCGCGGTCATCGCCGTTGCGCTGTTAGCCATTGCCACGGCGATCCAGTTTTCCGGGTACTGGCGGGTATTTTTCTGGTCCCTGGAGGGGCTGGCGCTGGTGGGCGCGGGGGTGCGTTTCAACCTGAAGCGGGTCTGGCAAATCGCCCTGTTGCTGCTGCCGGTAGCAGTAGCGGGCTTGTTGGGGGAGCTGATTTTTGAAGCCTTCCCTTTCGGAAAACCGGAATATCCCTTTCTCTTCAGCAAGCGCACCGCCGCCTTCGCGATGGCCGCGCTGGCTTGCGGGTTGAGCGCCGCGCTCTTAAACCGAACTGGTGAAAACCGCCCGGCCATCATTCAGCAGATATTGCATTACGCCTGGAGCGTGTTAGGATTTATCTGGATCAACGTTGAGATCAACGAATATTTCCGTAAATTGCTCGAAGCCTCGCCGGATCATACCGAAACCCTGGAGTTCCGGCTCCTGCTGCTGCGTTACAGCGCCTGGATGGCCTACTCCCTGCTGCTGGCCTTCTTCGGCGCTTCCCGGGGGAATCCGGCGCTGCGCTGGGTGGGATTGGGAATTGCCGGAATCGCGGTTTTCTTTTCCGTCTTTGATCTGAGCCTCTACCGCCCCATCGAGCATTTTACGGTTTTATGGAACGGGCGGGCTGCGACGCTGCTTTTCCTGGCGCTGGGATTATTCGTGCACGGGCAATGGATCTATCGTTGGGAATTGCCGCTGCGCTGGAGCCGGAAAGCGGTGACCGCGCTGCGCCTGGCGGCATTGCTGCTGATCCTGGCGCTGGTCACCGCGGAAACCAACGACGCATTCGACAAAAAGATCGTTTCCTTTATCTTAGAAAATCAAACCACGGACGCTCATCCGCAGGTAAAAACCCTGCACGACGTGCAGCAACTGGCCATCTCCCTGGTCTGGCTGATGTATTCGATTATTTTGATGGGGGTGGGAATCTGGCGGCGCATGGCCGGGGCGCGCTTTGCCGCCATCGGCCTGTTCGGCCTTACCATTCTGAAGATTTTTGTGTACGACCTGTCATTTCTCGGCACCCTGTACCGCTTTATTTCCTTCATCGGCCTGGGGCTGGTGCTGTTGGGCGTATCGTACCTCTACCAGCGATACAAAGCGGTTCTCTTCGGCAACGAGGCCGGGAGAACCGCCCGATAGTTGGACGCTTCCCTGCGTCCCGGCGTTGTGGCGTTGTGGCGAATAACCAATTTAATTCGCAATTGGCAATTACCAATTGGCAATTGCCAATTTAAAAGCCTTTCCCCGTCACACGGGCCGGCATCTCCAACCCGGCAATCTTCAATCGAAAATCCCTAATCCATCTGCTTGCGCAAAAAAGTGGGGATGTCCAGGTCGTCGATTTCCGAATCGAAAGTGATCCCGTCCGATTTCTGGATGAGGGGGCGGTTTTCCGCCGCTTCCTCGGTTTTTTTCCGTTTTTCCCGCAAGAAGGTCGGCAAATCCAGCACCCGGGGATTGACCTCCATGGGCTTGCTAACTTCCGGTTTGACCACCGCCCGTTCATCGGTATTGAAGCCGGTAGCGATCACGGTAATGAAAATTTCGTCGTTCAGATTTTCATCGATCACCGCCCCGAAGATCACGTTGGCGTCTTCCCCGGCTTCCTCGTAGATGATGGTGGTCGATTCGCTCACTTCGTAGAGGGACATCTGGCTGCCGCCGGTAATATTGACCAGCACGCCCCGGGCCCCGCGAATGGAAACTCCTTCCAACAGCGGGCTGGCGATGGCTTGCTGCGCCGCCTGCACCGCCTTGCCGTCGCCGCGGGAGTAGCCGGTTCCCATCAGCGCGTCACCCATCTCCGCCATAATGGTGCGCACGTCCGCAAAATCCAGGTTGATCAGCCCCGGCACGGTAATCAGGTCGGAAATGCCCTTGGTGGCATGCAGCAGCACCTCATCGGCCACTTTGAAGGCGTCTAACAGGGGGGTGGTTTTATCCACCACCGCGAACAACCGCTGGTTGGGGATCACGATGAGGGTATCCACGGCCTTGCGCATTTCCTGAATGCCCTGTTCCGCCCGCTGCGACCGTTTCAGGCCCTCGAACGTGAAGGGCTTGGTCACGATCCCGACCGTCAGCGCCCCTAACTCTTTGGCCGCTTGCGCCACCACCGGCGCGGCCCCGGTGCCGGTTCCGCCGCCCATTCCCGCGGTCACGAACACCATGTCCGCCCCGGCCAGCGCCTTCTTCACCTCTTCATAATCTTCCTCGATGGCCTTGCGCCCGATCTCCGGATTGGCCCCGGCGCCCAGCCCGTGGGTGAGCTGCTTGCCGATTTGCACCTTGAACTGGGCGTGATTCTGCTCCAGCGCCTGGGAATCGGTGTTGATGGAAATGAAATCCACCCCGCTCAGGCCGGTTGTTACCATGGTGTTGATGGCATTGCCGCCGGCGCCGCCGACCCCGATTACCTTCAACTTCGCATTCAATTCCGCTCGTTCGTCAAACTCTATCGCCATAACGCCTCCAGTTGGTTATAGTTGATCGCCTTCCTGGCGCCGCTTTTTTCAACAGGAGTGCAAAACTTTAGTTTTGCATTCCAGATGCGGTTTTTTTTGCTTCCGCAAAAAGTCGAAGATTACCCCAGTGCAAAACTGAAGTTTTGCACTCCGAATCTAAAAGAACCGCTTAAAAAACTGCCGGAAACTGCCTAACACGTCGTCCCACAAAACCCCGTGCTGGGGATTGGATAATACGCCGTTCTGATGGTATAGCGGCCCGTAGAGGCACAATCCCACCGCGGTGCTGTAAATGGGGCTGCGCACGGAGTCGGTCAGCCCGCCTAAGGTTTTGGGAACTCCCAACCGCACCGGCATTCCCCAGATGTCTTCAGCCATTTTTGCAGTGCCCTCTAACAGCGCCGCGCCGCCGGTAATCACCGCGCCGGCGGCCATCAAATCTAACAGCTCTGATTTTTTCATTTTTTGGTGCACTAACGACAGGATTTCCTCCATGCGCGGGGCAATAATATCCACTAACACTGCCCGGGAGATGGTGCGCGGCAGCCGCCCTCCTACACCGGGCACGGTGATCGTATCCGCCTCGCTGATGCTGTCGCGCATGGCCGCACCGTATTTGATCTTGATCGCCTCGGCCTGCTCCGGGGGGGTGCGCAATCCCACCGCAATATCATTGGTGACGTGCTGCCCGCCTAAGGCCACCACGGAGGTATGCTGGATGTGCCCGTCGAAGAACATGGCGATGTCGCAAGTGCCGCCGCCGATGTCCACCAGCGCCACCCCTAACTGCCGCTCGTCGTCATCCAACACCGCGATGCTGGAGGCCAGCGGCTCCAGCACGATCTCTTCCACGTCGTAACCGGCGCGCTGCACGCTGCGCACGATGTTCTGCGCGGAAGTGACCGCGGCGGTAACGATGTGCACCTCTACCTCTAAGCGCACCCCGGACATGCCCACCGGGTCGGCGATGCCGTCCTGGTCGTCCACCAGGAATTCCTGGGGAATGACGTGGATGATTTCCCGGTCGATGGGAAGTGCCAGGGCTTTGGCGGCGTTGACAGCCCGCTCCACGTCTTCCTCGCTGATCTCGTGATCGTCGCGGGAGACGCCCACCATGCCCTTGCTGTTGATGCTGCGGATGTGGTCCCCGGCAATGCCCACAAAAACCGATTCCACCTGGATGCCGGCCATCGCTTCCGCCTCTTCCACGGCCGCCCGCACGGAATTGACGGTTTTATCGATGTTTACCACCACTCCCTTGCGCAGCCCGTGAGAGGGGGAGCTGCCGATCCCCACGACGTTCAGCTTGCCGTCGGGGTCCTCTTTCACCACCACGGCGCAAATCTTGGTCGTGCCAATATCTAACCCGGTAATGAGTCTGCCTTCCATAACTGATCCTTTTGTGTGTCAGGGTCTCTGTTGCTTTGTTATTCTGCTTTGTTATTCCAAATCTGATTCTATCGATGCTCGATGCTCGATACTCGATGCTCGATGCTCGATATAGATCAAATCCGCTGCCAGGTATCCGGCATCCGGCATCCAGCATCCAGTATCCAGCATCCGGCATCCCAACTTTCACCCCTTTTTCCGCAAGACGATGCGCTCCTCAAAGGTGAGATCGATTTGCCGGATGGCCGGCAACTGGCCGACGACCGGCTCTTTTTCCAGCAACTGGCTGAGCAGGTAGAGACGCTGGTAATGCTTTTCCCGGCCAATCTTTACCCGCGCCGCGCCTTTTACTAAAATCAATTCCGGCTCGTGATTTTTCCCCAGGTTGATCTCGGAAATAAACGAAAAGAGATTGCGATCGACTTCGCGAATTTTTTGCACCACCCCGATGATCTCTTGCAGCGCTAAACTGTCTTTGGCCAACTCCCGGGCGGTTATGCCGGTCACCAGCGGGTATTTACTCATGGGCATGGAGGGCAATTTTTTGAGAATCACACCCTCTTCATCGACCATGTAGAGCGCCTTATCGGCCAGGTAGAAGACCGGCTCGCGCTCCTGCACGTTGATCAAAATCGTCGCCGGCATCACCCGGGAGACGCTGACCCCACGGAAATAAGCGTTCTTCAGCAGCGTTTTGTTCAACTCCTCGACGTTAACCTTATACATGATTTGCGTGGTATCGATCTTAGCCGCCTTGCGGATCTCCTGCGTATCGATGAAACGGTTGCCGGTAATACGCACCGTTTCCGCCCGGAAAAGCGAGGTGCGGTACATCAGGTAATTGCTCCCGCGATAGACGCCATACCCCGCCAGCGCCAGCAATCCCAAAATCGCCACCAGTTTGGGGCTGGGATATAGCATTTTTGGCATCTGTTTATTTTTACGCTTCATAGCTTTTTCAAGCACACGGGTGTTTTAGTGCTCTGGTGTTCGAGTGTTATGCTGTGTCATTCTCAAAATTTACGAGAACACTCGGACACTAAAACACTTGAACACATTTACGGTTTTTCCACCCTTCGCTGATCTTCCTCCGAAAAACCCACTAACTTTACTTCCAATTCCAGCCACACCCCGGAGTGTTCGTACACTTTGCGCTGCACCCGCCAGATCACTTCGTAAATGTCCCCCGCAGCGGCGTGGTTGAAGTTGACCACGAAGTTGGCGTGCTTGGGAGAGACCATCGCGCCTCCCACGGTAAATCCTTTGCACCCTGCCGCTTCGATCAGCCGCCCGGCGTAATCCCCGGGGGGGCGTTTGAACACGCTCCCGCAGGATGGATATTCCAAAGGCTGCTTCTCGGCGCGGCGTTTCAGGTAATCTTCCCGGGAGCGGCTCAATTGCTCCCGGTCTCCCGGCTCCAGGAACAGCCAGCAACCTAAGAGTATTTTGTTTTCCAGGCCGTCGGCGCGGCGGTAACCGAACTGCGCTTCCTCCCGGGGAAGCTGAACCCGGCGGCCCTTTTTATCCAGCGCGTCGATGCGCAGCACCCGGTCGCCGATCTCGCCCACGAACGCCCCGGCGTTCATGCGAAGCGCTCCTCCCACGGTGCCGGGAATGCCGGACATGTAATCCAATCCTCCTAAGCTGTGCTTTTCGCAATATTCCACCAAATCCGCCACCGTTGCGCCGGCGCCCACGTAGAGCAACTCCCCCTCGTGAAACAACTGGCTGCAACAATGCTCTAACAGCACCACCACCCCCCGGAATCCCTCATCATGCACCAGCACGTTGGCGCCCTTTCCCATCACAAAATAAGGGACTCCTTCCCGGGTGCAGCAGCGAATGATCTGCTCCAGCTCTTCCACCGTCGCGGGGGTTGCCAGAACATCTGCCTTACCGCCCACCTGGTAACTGGTCAGCGGCGCCAGGGGCGCATCCAGACGGCAGCTATCCGGGTATTCCCGTTTCAGCCGCTGGATGGTCTTTTTGATCTTCTCCGAGTTCAAGGTTCAATCTTCAATTTTCAATCTTCACTTCTTTCCCAGCTTTTCCGCCAATTCATTGGCGCACTTCCAGACGTCGCCGGCGCCGATGGTGATGACCATATCGCCGGGCTGCAGAAGCGGGAACACTTCCCCGGCCAATTTGCGCTTGTCTTCCACGTAGAGCACTTGCTTGTGCCCCATGGTGCGGGCGGTATCGGCGATGAGTCTGCCGCTGACGCCCTCGAGGGGTTTCTCCCGCGCCGGGTAAACGTCGGTGACCACCAGGATATCCGCGTCGAAAAAGGAGCGGGCAAACTCTTTGTAAAAATCCCGGGTGCGGGAATACAGGTGCGGCTGGAATACCGCGATGATGCGTTTTTCCGGCCAGCTGCTGCGCGCCCCTTGCAGGGTGGTCAGGATTTCCGCGGGATGATGGCCGTAATCATCCACCACCATGATGTCGTTTACCTGCGCCTTGACCTCGAAGCGGCGGCTGATCCCGGAAAATCCTTCCAGGGCTTTTTGAATGGTCGCAAAGGGAACTTCTAACTCCAATCCCACGGCAATGGAAGCCAGGGCGTTCTGAATATTGTGCCTGCCGGTCAAATTCAGCTTGACGCGGCCCAGCAATTCGCCCTCGTGGAAGGCGTCGAACTCCGTTCCGTAAGGCAAAAAATGCAGGTTGCGGGCGGTAAAATCCGCCTGGCTGCTGAAGCCGTAGCTGATCACGGTGCGCTTCAAGGCGTGGAGGATTTCCTGCACCCCGGGATTATCCAGGCAGGCGATCACCTTCCCGTAAAAGGGAACCTTGTTGGCAAAGGCAATGAAAGCGTTTTTCAGATCCTCCAGGTCCTTGTAGCAGTCTAAGTGATCGGTGTCCACGTTGGTAATCACCGCAATGGTCGGGATCATGGAAAGGAAGCTGCGGTCGAATTCATCCGCTTCCGCCACCAGGAACTCTCCCCTCCCTAACTTGGCGTTGGTGTCCAGGGAGCGAACCTTGCCGCCGATGATCAGGGTGGGGTCCAGCCCGCCCTCGGTCAGCGCCGCCCCGATCAGCGACGTGGTGGTGGTTTTCCCGTGGGTTCCGGCCACGGCGATGCCGTATTTCAGGCGAATCAGCTCGCCCAACATCTCCGCGCGTTTGATCACCGGAATCTTGCGCCGCAGCGCTTCCTGCACTTCTAAGTTATCCGCGTTGACCGCAGAGGAGTAGATCAGCACCTCCGCGTCCTGCACGTTCTCCGCCCGGTGGCCTTCGCTAATCCGCGCGCCCATGGCGGCGAGCTTGTGGGTAAGTTCGGAAAGCTGGGTGTCCGAACCGCTCACCTGGTAGCCGAGGTTCAGCAGCAGCTCCGCAATGCCGCTCATGCCGATCCCGCCGATCCCGACGAAGTGAATTTTGTGAATTTTGCCTAAGCGCATTCTGTTTTTCCGGTGATTATGTTTTTATCCACCCGTTTTTCAGTAGGCAGTAGGCAGTTGGCAGTAGGCAAAAGAAACTGCGCTTCTGCCGCTTTTCACTGCAAAACTGAAGTTTTGCACTCCGGTTATTGCTTACTGCCTACTGCCTACTTGCCTACTGCTTTTCCAGCAGTTTCAATATCTCCTCGCCAATCTGCTCCGCGGCGCGGGGGCGGGCCAATGTTTTCCAGGCCGCGCTCTGCCGCTGCCGCAGAGATTCATCGCTCAACAGGGTTTCCAATGCCTGCTGCAATTCCTTTTCCCAGCCCGTTTTTTCCGTGACCATCAGGGCCGCCCCGGCTTCCGCGACCATGCGGCTGTTGTGCTCCTGGTGATTTCCCGCCGCGAAGGGATAGGGCACTAACACGGCCGGCCTGGCGACTGCGGCCAGCTCCGCCAGGGTGATCGCCCCGGCGCGGCATACGACCACGTCTGCCGCGGCGTAAGCCGCCTCCATCTCCTGAATGTAGGGCAGAATGCGCACCCTTTCATCGGCGCTTTGAAATCCCTTCACCACTGTCTGGAACTGGCTTTCCCCGGCCTGCCAGATCACCTGCATGGGGTATTTCTTCAGCAATTCCGGGAGAATGCCGCTCATGGCGTTGTTGATGGAGCGCGCTCCCTGGCTGCCGCCGAATATGAGCAAGGTGATTTTATCCGGCTCCAGCCCCATTTTTTCCCGCCCGGCCTGCCGGGTAACGCCGCCCAGGGTCTCCCGAACCGGGTTGCCGGTGACCACCAATTTATCCGCATACTGCGAAAAATACCGCCGCGCCGCTTCGAAAGAGAGGCAGATGCGCCGCGCGTATTTGGCCAGCAGCCGGGTGGTGACGCCGGGGTACACGTCCTGCTCCTGGATGAGCACCGGCACGCCCATTTTCGCCGCAGCGTAGAGCGCCGGGCCGCTCACGTAGCCGCCGGTTCCCACCGCCGCGTGGGGCGCAAACCGCTTCACGATTTTCCGGCTTTGATACAGACCGATGAGCAGCTTCGCCGGGAATAGCAGGTTTTTTAGGTTGAAGCTGCGCGCGAATCCCGAAATCAGGATGGTTTCCAGGGGAACGCCGTAACGGGGCACAATCCGGGTTTCGATCCCGTTTTTGCCCCCCACGTAAAGGAACCGGAAATCGCCCTTGCGTTTCAGCGCTTCGATAGTCGCCAGCGCCGGGTACACGTGCCCGCCGGTTCCGCCCCCGGCAATCAAGATTCGCTTTTCCATTCACATTCACTATTCGCTACCCTTCGACAAGCTCAGGGCAAGTTTCATCATTCTCAGTTCACTATTCACAATTCCCCGTTCACCATTCCCCTTCACCGCACCTTTTTCACCCCCGCCCGGCTGCGGGTTCGGCGACGAACCGGCAGATGAACCCCTTCATGCGGCAGCGGGGCGGCAACCGCCGGGATAAACGCCATGCTTTTTAGCTTGATCTTGATTTTCATTTTCATCTTCATACCACACCATCCTTTCCAGGAATCCTTTTCCCTTCTCACTTCTCACCCTTCGACAAGCTCAGGGCAAGCTTCTCACTTCTTATCTCTTCCTCTTCTCTCCCGCGGCAGGTAGTTGAACTTCGGCATTCGCAGGCTCCTCAACGAGCGCTCTTTCCAGGGAACGCGATTGGCGGCAACCCGCCCGGAGACCTGCCCGGCCAGCCGCAGCAGCATTCCCGCGTAGATGCAGGAGAACAGCAGCGCCGTTCCCCCGTAGCTGATAAACGGCATGGGCAGGCCGGTGGCGGGGATCAGGCGCAGGGTCACCATCATGTTAATGGTGGCGTAATACACGAAATGGGCGGTAACGCCCACCGCCAGGTACACCTCGAAACGATCCGTCGAGCGGCGGGCGATGCGAACCCCCTGCACCAGGATGACCCCGAATAGCGCGACTACCGTTAAAGCCCCGACCAGCCCCCACTCTTCCCCGATAATGGCAAAAATGAAATCGGTATGCGCCTCCGGCAAAAAGAACATTTTTTGGGTGCTCTGGGCAAACCCTACCCCGGTGATCCCGCCCTGCCCTAAGCTGACCAGGGATTGATACACCTGGTATCCCGCGCCCTGGATATCCGATTCCGGGTTGAGGAAGGAGAGCACCCGGCGCATTTTGTAGGGAGAAATCACCGCCGCCGCGGCCAGGGCCGGAATGAACATTAGCCCGGTGAGCGCCAGGTGCCACACCCGGGTGGGGGCGGCAAACAGCATGGTGATTCCGATCAGGATGATCATGGCGGCGCTGCTGAAATTCGGCTGCAAAAGAACCAGGAACGAAAACAGCGCCACGTAGAACAGGTGCGGGAACACCCCCTGCCCGTAACTGCCCAGGATCTTTTCCTTGCGGCTCAGGGAGTCGGCGAAGAAAAGGATCAGGCTGAATTTGGCCACATCTACAGCCTGGAAATGGATCGGGCCGATATAGACCCAACGCCCCCGGTGGATAAAAGCGGTATAAATCAGCAGCGCCAGGCTGATCAATAAAAGGATCCAGGTATGCCCCTGCAATTTTTTGTAGGGCAGGCTGTAAGCCGCGGCCATGCCGATCAAGCCTAAGAACAGCCAGGTGAGGTGGCGCTTCAGAAAGTAAAAATGGTCGCCAAAATATTGCTGGGCATAGAAGGCGCTGGCGCTATATACCATAATGATCCCCAACAGGATCAGCAAGAAAAATGCAGCTGCCAGCCAAAAATTTTGGAATCGTTTTTTCATCATCTTCTTCACTGTACGGGAGGCGGAGCCTCCACGGTGGCGATCCGACGCAGAGCGTCGGATCGAGCAAAACGTAGTGGATTCTTCTACCCTTAAAGCACCATAAACCCGCCCTCGAGCACGTTCATCTTCTTTACCAGCTCTTTGAAACGCCGCCCCCGCTCCTCGTAATCCCGGAACATATCGAAACTGGAGCAGGCCGGGGAGAGCAGCACCACTTCGCCGGGGCGCGCCAGGGCGCGGGAGCGGCTCACCGCTTCCTCCAAACTGGCTGCCTGGTACACCGGCACGACTCTTTCCCACGCCTCCGCCATGCGCCGGGACGCTTCCCCGATCACGATAACCGCCCGGGCGTGTTTTTTGAGCAGTTCATTGATTTCGGAGAAATCGCCTCCCTTGTCCTTTCCCCCGGCGATCAATATGATCGGTTCCCGGAAGCTCTGCAACGCATACCCCAGGGAGGCGACCGTGGTGGCTTTGGAATCGTTCACGAATTGCACCCCTTCGATGGTGCGCACCGCTTCCAAACGGTGCTCCACCCCGGGGAAATTTTCCAGCACCCCGCGGATGGCGTTCGCCGGAATTCCGTGCAACGTTCCTAACAGGGCGGCGGCGGCCATGTTGTAGCGATTGTGCGGCCCGCGCAGCAGGGTTCGCTGCACCGGAATGTGCAGATTGAGGCGTTGCCAGCGGATTTCGATGGCATCTTTGCGCCAGAACGCCCCCGCTTGCAGCTCCCGGGAAATACTGAAGGGAATTTTTTGCGGGCGCGAAGCGGCGATGCGCCGGCTCAGAAATTCGTCGTCAGCGCAATAGATCAGAAGGTCCTCTTCTTCCATGCTGCGTAAAATTTGCAGCTTGGCCTGCACGTAGGATTCGTAATCCGGGTAACGGTCTAAGTGATTGGGGGACAGATTCATGATCACCGCAACGCGAGGGCGGAAATTGGCGATGGTTTCCAATTGGAAGCTGCTAACTTCTAAAATAACGGCTTGCGGATCGGGCAGGCGGCGGATTTCCGCGGCCAGGGGGGAGCCGATGTTTCCCCCCACCAGCACCCGCTCGAAGCGCTGTTTGAAAATCTCCCCGGTTAATTGCGTGGTGGTGGTTTTTCCGTTGCTGCCGGTAATGGCGATGACCGGCGCGGGGCAGAACCAGGAGGAGACTTCTAACTCCCCGAGAATGGGGATGCCCCGTTCCCGCGCCCGAACCAGCGCCGGAACGGCGAGGGGAATGCCGGGGCTGATGCAGATGAGGTCGCTTTCCAGCACCCGCTCGCTGTGGCCGCCAAACTCCACGGATACGCCGGGCAGCGCGATTTCATCCCCTGAAAACGGCGTCGCCGCGCGGGATTTTTGCTCGCTCAGCAGCACCCGGGCGCCGGCGGAAGCGAGCAATTCCGCGAGGGCGATCCCGCTGCGGGCCGCCCCTAACACCGCCACAGACGCGCCCTTCAGGCGCTGGCGGTTTTCCCGGTTATGGTGTGATATTTCGAACATCGCATCCTTGAAGAATTGAAAAGTGCTAAATGAAAAGTGAAAATTGCGCAGGAGATTATCCCTTTCGCTCTCTTCCCTTTACACTTCACACTTTACACTTTTCATTTTGCATTTTTCACTTTGCACTTCTACCGCACTTTGAACGTCGTCAGCGTTAACATCGCCAACAGAATTCCCACGATCCAGAAGCGCACCACCACTTTGGTCTCCGGCCAGCCTTTCAGCTCGAAATGGTGGTGCAGGGGGGCCATTTTGAAGACCCGGCGGCCCTGCCCGTAACGCTTCCGGGTGTATTTGAAATAGCTGGTCTGGATGATCACGCTGAGCGTTTCCGCCACGAAAATCCCGCCGATCAGGATCAGGAAAATCTCCTTTTTGATGAGCACTGCCGCCGCGCCTAAAGTGCTGCCCAGGGCCAGGGAGCCGGTATCGCCCATGAACACTTCCGCAGGATGGGTATTGTACCAGAGAAATCCCGTGGCCGCGCCCACGATGGTCATGCAATACACCGTCAACTCTCCGCTCCCGGGCAGGAAGATGATGTTCAGGTAATCGCTGAACACCGCGTTGCCGGTCACGTAGCACATTCCCGCAAAGGCCAGCATGGAAATGGCGATCAACCCGCTCGCCAGACCGTCCAGGCCGTCGGTAAGGTTTACCGCGTTGGAGGTTCCGGTGATGACGAACACGATCAATGGGATGTATAACCACCCGAACTGCATCTCCAGGTTCTTGAAAAAGGGCACGCTGGTGTTGGCGTTATAGCCCTTTTCCACGAACTCCGGGTTAAAGTAGATCAAGCTGCCGAAAAGCAGCCCTAAGACAATCTGCCCGGCCATTTTGTAGCGCCCGATCAATCCTTTTTTATATTTTTTCACCACTTTCAGGTAATCATCGATGAAGCCGACCGCGCCCATCCAGAAGGTAGCCAGGAAGATCATGCGGATATAATAATTGCTCCATTTGGCCCACAGCAGCACGGAGATCAGCACCGCGCCTAAAATGATCAATCCCCCCATGGTGGGAGTGCCTTTCTTGGCCTGGTGAGTGGCCGGCCCGTCGTGGCGGATTTCCTCCCCGATCTGGTTTTTATGCAGCAGGCGGATGATTTTCGGGCCGATCACAAAGCTGAACAGCAGCGCGGTGATCGCTCCCAACGCCGCCCGCACGGTGATGTAGCGGAACAGGTTGAACCCGAAAAAATAGTCCCGGAATTCGAATAGAAAATCTGCCAGCATATTTTTACCTGTTTTTGGGTGTTCGAGTTTTCATGTGTTCATGTTACTCGAACACACGAGCACTTGAACACCATAACACTCAAAAAGCCTCCAAAACTTTTTCCATTTTCATCCCCCGCGACCCTTTCAGCAGCACCACGTCGTGAGGCTGCAAAACTTGTTGTAAATGCGCGGCGATCTCTTCATGGGTTCGGTAATGGAACGCTCGCTTACCCCTGCCGGCCTTTTCTTCGAAGCCTTGCAGAATAAAACCGGAGAGCGGTCCGTAGAGCAGCGCCAGGTCCACCGGCTTCTCGGCCAGGAATTCTCCTAACCGGCGATGCTCGGTTTCGGCGAATTCGCCTAATTCTAACATGTCTCCTAACACCGCGATCCGTTTTCCCCGCCCGTTTCGCAGTCCGGCCAGGTAGTTCAGGGCCGCGCGCATGGAATCCGGGTTGGCGTTGTAGGCGTCGTTAATGAACACGATGCCGTTTTTCTCGATGATCTCCATGCGCTGCTTTGCCGGGGCAAAATTTTCCAGCGCTTGCGCCGCCTCGCTCTCCGAAACGCCGTACTGCAGCCCCACCGCCGCGGCTAACAGGGCGTTGAGCACCTGGTGCGTTCCGGGAACCTTCAGTTGAATGGAGACTGCGTCGTTCAGGCGGAATCTCACCCGCCCGTAGCGGTCGATGAACTCCACCCTGCCGCGCACGTCGTTGCCGGAATTATATCCCACGGTAATCGCCTTGCGCCCGGCGCGGGGATAATTCCGCAAAAAGCGGTCTTCCATGTTCAAAAAGATGGGGGCCGAAGGCTCCAGGGCCTCGAACAGGGAAATTTTTTCCCGGTAAATGGCCTCCAGACTGCCCATGAACCCGAGGTGCGCCTTCCCGACGTTGGTCACCAGGGCGGCGGTGGGTTTTGCCAGGCCGGCCAGCAGGGCGATCTCCCCGGGGTGATTCATGCCCATTTCCAGCACCGCCATCTCGGTCTGCTCGCCCAGTTGCAGGAGCATCAGGGGCAACCCGATGTGGTTGTTCTTGTTCCCCTGCGACTGAAAGACCCGGAAACGGGTCGCCAGCACCGCGGCGATCATCTCCCGGGTAGTGGTTTTGCCATTGGAGCCGGTGAGGCCGACCACTTCGATGTCAAATTGCCGCCGGCGCCAGGCGGCCAACTGCTGCAAAAAGTCCAGACTGTCTCCCACCACGATGAGCGGGCCTTGGGAGAACGCTTGCGCCGCGCGGTTTTTCTCCCACCATTTTTTCTCCACCACAACGGCGGCAGCGCCCTTTTCCAGCGCCGCGGCGATATAGTCGTGCCCGTCGTGCGCCTCGCCCCGCAGGGCCAGGAACAATTCTCCCGGCTGCAAGCTGCGGCTGTCGATGGACAGGCGTCGCTCATCCGCCGCTTCCGCGTTCCCGCTCACCGATTGCAGACCGCGATATTCTTTCAAAAACTCCCCGATCATGGCTCACCGCGCTCAACCCGGTCGAAGTAATTTTTAATTGCCAATTGCCAATTATCTCCCCCGCAGACCCTTTCCGACCCCCTCCCGAAGGCATCCCCACCGTGCGGGTTGACAGGAGAGGGTCAGAAAAGGACGGGAAGTTAGTGTTTGAGTGTTTTCGTAACTAAAACACCTGAACACTATAACACATGAACACTTTACGCCTCCTTCGCTAAAAACTGCTTCACCACCTCATGGTCGTCGAAGTGGACTTTTTTACCGGCAAATTCCTGGTAGGTCTCGTGCCCCTTTCCGGCAATCAGGATGATCTCATTCTTTCGCGCCTGCTTCAGCGCGGTTTCGATGGCGGCGCGGCGATCCGGGATCACCTGCACTTTGGCGCGGTCGTAAATGCCGCTTTGAATCTGCTCCAAAATCTTTTCCGGATCTTCGCCGCGGGGATTGTCGTTGGTCAAAATCACCCGGTCGGCGTAATCCTCGGCGATTTTCCCCATGCGGGGGCGTTTTTCCGCGTCGCGCTCGCCCCCGCAGCCGAATACCACGGTGAGGCGGGGAGGCTTGAATTCCAACAGCGCTTCCAACATCCGCTGCAGCGCGTCCGGGGAGTGGGCGTAGTCGATATAGACCCGGTATCCCCGGGCGGAGAGATATTTCTCGCTGCGCCCGGGAACCCGGCGAAGCTTTTCGATCCCCCGGGTGATGTATTCTTCCAACAATCCTAAGGAGATCGCCGCAGTCGCGGCGGCCATCAGATTGTAAATATTGAACCGCCCTACCAGCGCGCTGCTGAAGAACATCTCCCCGGAAGGCGTCGCCAGGGTTACGAACATGCCCTCGGAAAGCAGCTGGTAGGATTTCAGCCGCACCGTCGCTTCGGGATCGGAAAACGAATAGGTAAACGCATCGCCTTTGCTGCTTTGCAGGATGCGCCGGCTGTAAGGATCATCCAGGTTGACCACCGCGCGGTCGTTCTCCTGCAAATTGTCAAAGAGTTTTTTTTTCGCTAAGAAGTATTTCTCCATGGTTTTGTGAAAATCCAGGTGGTCATGCCCTAAATTGGTGAACACCGCCGCCCGAAAAGGCACGCCGTCGGTGCGGTGCAGCGCCAGGGCGTGGGAAGAGACCTCCATCACCACGCTCTTGTGCCCCTGGCGGTGCATATCGTAAAAGGTGCGGTGCAAATCCAGCGACTCCGGGGTGGTGCGCTCCGAAGGGGTGCGCTGCTCCCCGATAACCGTCTCCACGGTGCTGATCAACCCCGGCTTCCAGCTTGCCTCCCGCAAAATCGAGTGCAGCAGGTAGGCGGTGGTGGTTTTGCCGTTAGTGCCGGTAATTCCCACGATTTTCAATTCCTCAACCGCGTTTTCGTAAAAATTGCGGGCGATGAAGGGCAGCCAGCGCCGGGTATCCTTCACCTGCACGATCACCGCGCCTTCGATGGCGGGCATCTCTTCCACGATGAACGCCCGGCAGCCCCGCTCATACACCTGTTGAATAAAGCGATGCCCGTCCTGCCGCAGCCCGCGAATGGCGATAAAAATATCCTCCTTTGCTACTTTGCGGGAATCGTACTGAATATCCCGCACGATGGTAGAGAGGTCTCCCCGCGCGCTGATCACCGGCAGATCTCCCATGATTTCGGAGATGCGTTTCATGTCGGGTTACACACTAATTTTATTTTGGTGTTATGCTGCATCCTTTGCCCGGCGCCCGGCAACTGTCTTACCACCACCCCGCTGCCCTCTACCTCCACGGGTATATTCCAGGTGGAGAGCACTTGCAGCGCCTCCTTCAAGGTAAGGCCGGTTACCCGGGGCATCAGCGCGCGCCGGGGATCGCCCGCGGCATCGGTAAACAAACGCACTTTTTCCTTCCCGTTCAAGGGGGTGTATGCCGAAGGCTCCTGGCGATAGACCGTCTCCCCCTTGCCGACGATCTCGTATTCGACATCCTTCTTCTTCAGCATCCGGGAGGCTTTATTGACCGCCAGCCCCTCCAGGGCCGGCATCACATTTTTCACTTCCGGAAAATCTGCCCGGGCGTAAACCACGCTGGCAGATTTCTTCTCTTCCGGCTCCCCCGGCCGGTCCCATTGGGGCAGGTCATTTTGAGGCAGGCCGATGATCCGCTGGGCAATATTGCGAAAGGCCGGCGCCGCCACCTGGCTGCCGTAGTAACCGAGGCGCGGGTTATTGATCACCACCAGCAGCACGAAGCGGGGCGCTTCCACGGGGAAGAATCCCACGAAGGAAGCGATGTGGCTGTTGGATGAAAAGGTATTGGTATTGCGATCCAGTCTCTGGGCGGTGCCGGTTTTACCGGCAATGCTGATGCCCTCGATGCGGGCGTTTTTCCCGGTTCCGTTTTCTACCACTCCTTGAAGGATGGTTTTCATCTGCCGGGCGGTCTCCGGGGAAACGACCTCGCGGATCGGCCGGGGGCGATACTCTTTATGTTCTTTCCCTTTAGAATCCACTACCCGGCGCACCAGGTAGGGCTGCATCAACCGGCCGTCATTGGCGACCGCGGCGTAGGCGCTGGCAATCTGCAGGGGCGTCACCGCCACCTCGTATCCGATGCTCATAAATGAAAGGGAGTGGCGGGAGTATTCCGCCGGTTTGTGCAAAATGCCCCCGGCTTCCGCGGGCAGGTCGATGCCGGCGGGCGCCCCGAAGCCGAAATCCCGGGCGTAGCGGTAAAATAGCGGCGCTTTGAACCGTTTGGAAAGCTTGATCACCCCGATATTGCTGGAATTTTCGAATACCTGCCGGGCGGTCAAGTTCCCGAAGCGATGGTGGTCTTTAATAACCTTTTGTGCTATGGGGTAGGAACCGTTTTCACAATAGATGATTTCGTTTTGCATATCTAAATGCAACTGTTCTAAGCACAGGGCCAGGGAAACCATCTTGAAGGTCGAGCCAGGCTCGTACAGATCGGTGATGGCGCGGTTGAGGTAACGCTCCATGGAGTAGCGGTTGTACTCGTTGGGATTATAGCCCGGGTAGTTGGCCATTCCCAGTACTTCCCCGGTAAGCGGGTTCATTAAAATGGCCGACCCGCTGCCGGCCTGGTGGGCCTCCACCGCTTTTTTGACCTCCTCATCCAAAATCCCCTGGTACACCACGTCGATGGTGGTTTCGAGGTGCATTCCGTTCACCGGTTCGGAGGCGGCAAAGTCCAGGTTGGGGAACTGGTTGCCCAGGGCGTCGCGCAGGTAGATCGACCAGCCGGGAGTTCCTTTGAGAAATTCGTCGTAGCCCATTTCCAGCCCGGCTTTGGCGTGGTTGTCGAAATCGCAGTAGCCGAGCAGGTGCGCCCCGGTCTGGCCGTAAGGGTAGTAGCGGCTGAATTTTTTCTCCAGGATGACTCCCTGCAGTTTGAGCGCCCGGATTTTCTCCGCCGTCTCCGGCGTCAAACGGTGCGCGAGGTACACGAACGGCTTGCTGGTTCGCACCTTTTGCAGCACGCTGTTGCGCGACTGCTGGATGAAGTCGGCAATTTTCCGGGCGTTGCTCTCCGGATTCTTCAGCAATTTGGGGCGAACCGCCAGGGAATAATAGATCAAATCCGTGGCCAACACCTGGCCGTTGCGGTCCAGGATATTTCCCCGCTGCGCCGGCAGCACCAGGCGATTTTCCATTTGCCCTTTGGCAATTTTTTCATACTTCCCGTGGGAAAAAACCTGAATGATGGCCAGCTTGATCACCACCAGCGACAAGCCCAATACCCAAAAAATCCCTAACACCACCAGGCGGTGATGAGGGAGCGGGGGGGAAGATTTTGGCCGGGCGGCTTTATTGATCCGCCTGCCGGTCTTTTCCAACATAGTAGCGCCAGCTTTTTTTATCGACTTTAAAGATCAACGGTTCTTCAACTGTAGGCTTCAAGCCTAATTTTTCACCGGAGATTTGCGCCACCCGGTGATACTTGGTCAACTGGGAATTGACCTGCGCCTGGCGGCGGCTTACTTCGCTCTCCAGCCGCAGGACTTCCGATTTCAATTTTTGAATATCCTTGTTGAACTCAACGATCTTATACTCTTTCCACTGGTAGAGTAAAAACGCCAGACTGAGCAGGATCAGCGCCAAAAAAACCGTTACCACGTAAAGCGCCTGCTGCACCCCCTGTTTGAGATAATAAGCATTTCGCCCGGCCCGGGCGGGGGAGCGCCGCTGTTTTTCCACGGTTTTTTTCCGGGGCGGTTCCGGCCGTTTCGGCTCCCGTAGAACTTTGGATTTGCCCGGGACGGCTTTGGGCGCATTTTTAGCGCGAGGGCGTTTCACGTTACTCCTGGCCCTCCCGGTAAGGTACAATCTTCTCCGCCGCCCGCAGTTTGGCGCTGCGCGCCCGGGGATTGGCGCGGATTTCCTCCTCGTCCGGCGACAGGGGCCGGCGGGTTAAAATTTCCAGTTCCCGAACCTTGTTGCAAACGCAGGCGGGCAGCTCCGGGGGGCAAACACAGCTCTGGTATTTTTCCCGGAAAAATTCTTTGACGATGCGGTCTTCTAAGGAATGATAACTGATCACCACCAGCCTCCCCCCTTGCTTCAATACCTGGAAAGCCGCCTCCAGCGAGGCGCGCAGGCGCTCCAGCTCCCGGTTCACTTCGATCCGGATCGCCTGGAACACCCGCGCCAGGGATTTATTCAAGAAGCGCTCGCCTACTACCGAGCGCACGACTGCCGCCAGATCGCCGGCGGTGCGAAATTCCGCGGTTTCCCGGCGGCGGGAAATTTCCCGGGCAATGGCCCGCCAGTGCCGCTCTTCCCCGAATTCCCGGATAATTCGCCCGAGATCCTCTTGCGAATAACCGTTCAGCACTACGGCTGCGGTAACTTTCTGCCGCGGATCAAAGCGCATATCCAGAGGCCCCTCGCTTTGGTAACTGAACCCGCGGCGCTCTTCATCCACCTGGAAAGAAGAAATTCCCAGGTCGTAGAGAACGCCGTCCACCGGATGCTTCCCGGCTTCGTGCAATACCACTTCCAACTGATCGAAAAAAGCCTGTTGCAGGTACTTGTTGGAGAAGCGGCTCAATCTTTGTGCGGCATATTCTATGGCTTCAGGGTCGGCGTCGATTCCGATTAAAAACGCGCGGGGAGAAGTCCGTTCTAAAATAGCGTAACCATGGCCGCCGCCCCCAAGCGTGCAATCAACATATACTCCTTCCTGATTATGAACCAGGTACTCTATCGCCAGCTTTGCCAGCGCCGGCTGGTGAAATCCCTTTTCCATACCTGCGATCCCTGCAAGGTTAGATATCCAGGTCCCGAACGATATTCTGGTAATCCGTTTCGGTCGCCTCCACAAATTGCTGGTATTTGTCCGGGTTCCAAATTTCGAGTTTGTTCTGGTAGCCAACGATCAGAATTTCACTGTCCAGGTTGGCGTATTCGATCAAATCGGCGCTGAGGTTCAAACGCCCCTGTTTGTCGATCTTTTGCTCCCCGGCCTGGTACATCAACCGCCGGGAGATCAGCCCGAACTCCCGCTCCGTTTGCACCTTTCGCCGGATGTCTTCGATTAAGTAACGCCAGGAGGTAAGGGGGTACACGCTAATGCAGGGATGGGTTCCGCGAACCAACATGAGGGTATCTTCATCTTCCGGCTGAAGATTCCTGCGAAACCTGGCGGGGAAATTAATTCGCCCCTTGTTATCCAGAGTGCTGTTGACGCTGCCCCAAAATCCGTTCATTTCGCCCTTATTCCCCACTTTAATGGAATTAAGTGGATTTTTCTCCACTGCAAATATCGACGGTTTTAGGGAATAAATCAAGGGAAAATTGAAATTCTGGCGAAAAAGGCAGGAAGATCAATAGAGAAGGATAGAAATATCCCCGCGGGAGAGGGGTTCGAAACGAATTGGCATTAAAATGTCGGCAAAAAATTTCAACTATCTTCGGTTGAGAATTTTACCCCTTAAAACAGGGTAATGCTTCCCCCCACTCCCAGCGCCAGATACTCTCCGAATACGATATTCCCGGTCAGCGCCAGACGTTTGGTCGGATAAACGTGCACTCCCCCGTTCAGCCTGAGAAATGCTTCGATCAGGGAGCCTGGTTGGTTGTCCGGTTGCCCGTCCAAATGGGTATTGAACACACTGCGAGACGCGCCGGGAGCGATATAGAAATCTACCCGGGGCAAAAAATAACCGAGATAGGTCTGGATCAAGAGCATCCGAATATCAAAGTCCGTCAGTCGCTCTAATTGCTGGTAGAGCGCCAGGAAACCGACCCGCAGCGAGGAGGCTTCCTCGATCATGGTATAACGTATCCCCACGCCCCACAAAAAAGCGTTCTCCGGATTTGGCTGCCCGAATTTGAACGCCATTGCCCGGCCCAGCACGTGCACCCGGTAGGGCAGGCCTATCTCCATCTGGAAAAAAGGCACGTTGAAATTGCCGGTGTTGGCCAGCGCCCCGGTTTGCTGCTCTTTATTCACCACCGCCCAGGCGGTCGTGAAGGCTAAATTGACCCGCATCGCTCCCAGGGTTTGAATGCTCTGGATCGCGGAGCAATTCAATACACTGTTGATAGAAGCGTTCAGATTATTGACGCCGGTAGATGTAGAATCGTTAATGAGTTTGTCTAAATCGATCTCCTGGGCAAATAAGGGTGGGTCCACAGGACAGAAGAGGCAGAAAAAAATCACGCAGATATAGGGCATTAACTTCATAAATATTCGACCGCTTCGACTCCGGCCAACTCGTTTTTGGGATGCTGATGGATATTGCCGCCCCAGGATGCATAAAAATCATACCCCTCCCTCGGGGCCCTGCGAACATTTATCCTTTGATCAATCCCCGCTCGCTTTTTTCAAGGAAACCGATGATGGCCTCCAATTCGGGCAGGGGTTTCAACTCTTGCCGGATTTTCTCCACCGCTTCCTTCCGGGTCAAATTGCTGCGATAGATAAAGCGGTAGGCGCGTTTGATTTCCAGCAGCACATCCGCGCCGAATCCTTTGCGCGACAGCCCGACGTGATTGACGCCCCCGTATTGCAAAGGCTCGCCCATCGCCAATATAAACGGCGGCACATCCTTGGATATCTTACTGATTCCCCCGATAAACGCGTGCTGGCCGATATGGACAAATTGATGAATGGCGCTGAGGCCCCCCACACCGACGTAATCTTCGATAGTCACGTGGCCGGCCATGTTCACGGCGTTGGCAATGATGACATTATTCCCGATTACGCAGTCATGGGCGACGTGGGAGTAGGACATGAGCAGGCAGTTTTTGCCCACCACGGTTTTGTAGGAATGTACCGTGCCGCGGTTGAGCGTCGCGTATTCCCGGATGGTGGTGCCGTCGCCGATCTCCAGGTAGGTTTTCTCATCCTTGTACTTCAGATCCTGGGGGGCGGTGCCTAACACCGCGCCGGGAGAGACGCGCACGTTCTTGCCCAGCCGCACCCCGGAATCAATGAATACGTGGGACTGGATTTTGCACCCGTCGCCGATGATTGCATCGTCCTGGATGATGCTAAAAGGGCCGACTTCCACGTCTGCGCCCAACTCCGCGCCGGGATGAACGATTGCCGTAGGGTGAATGGTTGCCATGAGAGTTTCAGGTTTTGAGTTTCGAGTTTGGCGCATGGCGCATAGAGCATAGGGCATAGCGGGGCAGTTCCGTCTTATCCTTGCGCTTTGCACTCTGCGCTCTGCGCCATGCGCCTTAGCGGTCTATAATGGCGGCTAACATCTCTGCTTCCGCCACCAATTCTCCATCCACAAAAGCCTTTCCATACATTTTACAGGAAGTGGCGCGCTGGCGCAGCATTTCCAGTTCGTACACCAGTTGCGCCCCGGGAAGCACCGGTTTGCGAAAGCGCACCCCGTCCATTCCCATGAAATAGACCAGTTTGTGGTCGGGGTTCTCTTCCCCGTTCAGCAGCAGGATGCCGCCGGTTTGCGCCATCCCTTCGATGATGAGAACCCCCGGCATGATGGGGTGGCCGGGAAAATGCCCCTGGAAAAATTCCTCGTTGCCGGTAACGTTTTTGATGCCCACGATCCGTTTGCCCATGTCGAATTCCACGATCCGGTCCACTAACAGAAAGGGGTAACGGTGGGGCAAAATGCGCTGAATGGCGTCGAAATCGAACACTACTCCTTTGCGGGGAACGTCCTGGTATTTGCGGGTCAACTGCTGGCTTTTGTAATATTCCCGCAGGCGGCGGGCAAATTCGATATTGCTTTGATGCCCGGGGCGGGCGGCCAGAATCTGTCCTTTGATCGGCGCTCCCACCAGGAACAGATCGCCTAACATATCCAGCACCTTATGGCGGGCAGGCTCGTTGCGGAAGCGCAGCGCCCGGTTGTTCAAAATACCGTTCGAGCCGGCAAACACCTCACCCTCGATCTTCAAGGCATTGCGAATACTATCCTGGTCGATCTCTTCCAGCTCTTTATCGCAAATCACCACCGCGTTATTCAGGTTGCCTCCCTTGATCAATCCCTGTTCGATCAGCATTTCGACCTCGTGGAGGAAGCAAAAGGTGCGCGCGGGGGCGAATTCGGTCACAAATTCCTTCTCTAAGGAGAACAATCCGGAGTGCTGGCTGCCCAAGGCGGGGTTCTGGTAATCGATCATGACGGTGATGCGGAAGTCATCCAAAGGCAGCGCCACCATGTCGATTCCGCGCTTCTCATTATGAAAATGGAGGGTTTCCGAAACCACTAAGTAATTTTTCGGCGCTTCCTGTTCCATAACCCCCGCTTCTAAGAGCACGTTCACATAGGGCATGGCGCTGCCGTCGCCCACCGGGGGCTCCGCGGCGCTCAATTCGATCAGGAGGTTGTCGATTTCCATTCCCGCCACCGCCGCTAAAACGTGCTCCACGGTATAGATCCGGCAGCCGCCTTTTTGCAGGTTGGTGCCGCGCAGGCTGTCGATGGAATTATCCTGAACCACGTAGTCCACCAGCGCCGGCACCTCCACCGGGTTCTCCAAATCCGAGCGGCTGAAGACGATCCCGTAATTTTCCGGGGCCGGTTTGAAAGTGATGGTGGAACGCTCCCCGGTATGCAGCGCGATGCCCGCAAACGAGGCCGTGGTTTTGATGGTCCGTTGCTTTTTGGACATATATTTTTATCCCTTACACATATTCATCAATCCGAAAAACCAGGCTTCAAGAACCCGCAGCCAATTACAAGATTTCCCCCGCTTCCCCAAATTCACTTTTCATCCCCGCATTCACGGGGACAAATTTTTCACTTTTCACTTTTCACTTTCTCCAACTCCTCTTCTAACTTCTTTACCCGTTTCAGCAATTCCGGGAGGCTGTTGAGCGCCGCTTCAATGCGTTTGGTTTTCATGATCGGGCGGGCCGGGTACCCGAAGATGATTTCGTCGTCTCCCACGCTTTTGGGTACCCCGGATTTCGCCCCGATCTGCACCCGGTCGCCGATGGTGATGTGCCCCACCGTGCCCACCTGCCCGGCAATCATCACGTTCCGCCCGATTTTGGTGCTCCCGGAAATGCCGGTTTGCGCCGCAATCACGGTGTTTTCCCCCACGGTGACGTTGTGGGCTAAGTGTACCAGGTTGTCTAATTTTGCGCCGGCCTTCACTACCGTCTCGCCTAAGGTGGCGCGGTCGATGGTGGCGTTTGCGCCGATTTCCACGTCGTCTTCGATAACCACCCGCCCGACCTGGGGAATTTTGTGAAATTTCCCCTGGTAAGGGGCAAATCCAAACCCGTCGCTGCCGATTACCGCGCCGTTGTGAATGATCACCCGGCTGCCGATGCGGCAATTTTCCCGGACGCCCACCGAGGGATAGAGGATGCAGTCATCGCCCACGCTGCTGTCGTCTAATATCACGCAATTGGGGAAAATCTGGCAGCGCTCGCCGATCCGCACGTTCGCCCCGATGTAAACATTTGCCCCGATAGCGCTGTCCTTGCCGATCCGGGCGCCGGGGTGAACCACCGCGCTGGGGTGAATCCCCGCTTCTAACATCTTTTTGGGAGCGTTGAACAGGAGAAACGTTTTCAGAAAACCGAAATAAGCGTCAATGGCCTGAATATAAGGAATCGCGGGCGTAACCCCCGCTTTGGCGTCGATGATGACCGCAGAAGCCCCGGTCTTCGCCAAATATTCCCGGTAGCGGGGATTGGCCAGAAAGGTGATCTCCCCGGCTTTCGCTTTGTCGATTTCGGCCACGTTAGTGATTTTTACGTTCGGATCGCCCTGCAATTCCCCGCCGATATGTTCGGCAATTTCCGCCAGGGTAAAAACCGGCATAACCCTCTCCGTGTTTTGAAAAATTGAGCACAGGTTGGACGCTTTTCCCGATTCCGGGAGCGAGTGTTTTCGTGTGCAAGTGTTATGGTGTTCAAGTGTTCGAGTGTTATAGTGTTTTAGTGTCAGGTATTATCGTATTGAGATAACTTGAACACTAAAACATCATAACACCATAACACGAAAACACTCGCCCTCTAAAGCATTTCCGGCGAATACTTACTGGGCTTTGCCTAATTCTTCCAACACTTTATCGGTAATGTCATAATCGGGTTTGGCGAAGAGCACCACGCCTCCCACCGCGTCCAAAATATAATCGTAACCTTCCTGCTCCCCGACTTTACGGATGACCTGGTTGATTTTGTTGACAATCGGATCGGTCAATTCTTTATTCTTACGATACAGCTCTCCCTGGGGCCCTAATTTTTCGTATTGGTAGCGCTCTAACTGGGTGGCCAGGTTCTGAAGCTCGGATTCCTTTTCCGCTTTTTTCTCGGGGCTTAACAGCAGGCTCTGGTTTTGGATCTCTTCGTAGAGCTTCTGCGCATCCTGCTGCATTTGGGTAAATTCCGTTTCGTAAGTTTTCCGCAGTTCATCGAGTTTCTTTTGGGTTTCCTGAAATTCCGGGTAGCTATCCAGGATTTTTTGGGAGTCGATGTAGCGAATTTTCATCTGCGCGTAGCCGTGATTCACCATGGCAAACGAGAATATGCCTATAAACAGCATCCACACATACATTTTACTTAACTTCACAGTTTCCTCCTGAGGTTGATGGTCTGAAAAAATTAGCCAGATTCGTTATATTTGAAAAGTGGGACGTAAAGTGTAAAGCGTAAATCGTAATGCGTAATTTCATTTTCTATTCGCTTTAGATATTACCCTTTACGCATTACGTGTTACACATTACGCATTACGTTTCACTCCTAAAATTGCCCGAATTTGAAATGGATTTTCCATTGCCCTTTGCGATTCCCGAAGCGGTCGTAGTAATCGTACCCGTAACCGAAATCCACCCCGATGATCCCCAGCAAAGGCATAAACAGCCGCGCGCCTACCCCGGCGGAGCGGCGCATATCCGAAAGGTTGAATTCCGAAGAAGATTCCCAGGCGTTTCCCGTCTCCATAAAGAAAAGCCCGAAAATGGTGGGGTTGGGGGCAATGGGAAAGCGCAGTTCCGCAGTAAAGCGGGCCATGGAGCGTCCCCCCTGGGGAGGGCCAACCCGCCCTTCATCGTAACCGCGCAGCGATTCCGAATATCCCAGGCCGGAACCACCCATGAAAAACAGTTCGTTGGGATTGATGTAATAATTACTGTGCAGCCCGTTGATAGAACCGAACATACTTTCCAGGTAAAGCACCAGGCCCAATAGAAGCGGACTGTAGGATTCTACCGAGAAGATATTTTTGACGAAATCTTCGTCCCCGCCCAGGAAGCCCCCGGCAAGCTTGGTGCGCAGGTTGAAAACCGTTCCCATGGTAGGGAATTCCGGGCGGTTGCGGCTGTCCCGGCGGAAGATTTGGGTAACGCTAACCTGGGTAGAACTGGTTGCAAACAGGTTCGGGTTGAATCCGATGGTATTGCGGATATTGAAAATTTCGTTTTCCGCGACCCGGAAAATCCAATCGCCCCGGAAATAGTTGTCCGGCCAGCGGAAACGGCGCCCGACCTGAACGGTGAACCCCCGTTCTTTGCCGTCCCAGGGACGGAAAGCCCCGTTAAAGCGGGTATCGAACACCGAGAAACCTAACAGGGTGGGACTGCCGAAAGCCCAGGGCTCGGTAAAACTCAAGGTGAGGTTACGGTAAAACTTTCCGAAATCCCACTGAAACCCTAACCGCTGCCCGTCTCCGCCGGAAAGCGGCCGCCGCAAGGAGAAGTTGTTCAGCGCAAACCCGATGCTGCCGATAACCCCGTCGCGCTGGCTGTAACCGGCGCTCATATTGGCGGTATCGGTGGAGCGCTCTTCCACGTTCACTTCCAGGTTAACGTGCTTGTCGTCGTTGGGAAGGAGCTTCACATCCGGCACCACGTTGCCAAAATAGTTCAGAATCCACACGTCGCGCACGCTGCGTTCCAGCCTGGCGCGGTTGAAAATGTCTCCGGGATATATTTTGAACTCCCGCCGCACCACTTTTTCGTTGGTTTTGGAATTACCGGTGATGATGATCTCCTTGATCCGCACCACGTGCCCCTCGTTGATCCGCAGCTTAATGTCCACGGTATTCTGGTTGACCGGAATTTCCTGCGGCAAAACGTTGGC
The DNA here is from genome assembly GCA_013360445.1 of Calditrichaceae bacterium. GTDB lineage: Bacteria > Calditrichota > Calditrichia > RBG-13-44-9 > J075 > JABWBP01. The sequence goes on from JABWBP010000005.1 coordinate 64,892, forward strand.
GAAAAGGTAGCCCTCATTGTAATAAAGGTTTTGGATATTCTCCCGGATGCTTTTCTCGAAATTCTCCTGGTTGTAAATGTCCCCTTCCTTGAACAGCAACTGCCGCTCCAGTACTTCGCTGGGGAACACCGTATTGCCCTCGAACGAGATCTTCCCGAAATAGTACTGGTTTCCTTCGTTGACGTAAACGTCGATGAACAGGTCGCGCTTATCTTCGCTGTAATAAATGGAATCCCTTTCCACTTCGGCGTCGCGGAAGCCTCTTTTGCGGCAGAACTTCACCAGGTTTTCCAGGTCTTCTTCGTATTTTTCCCGGTTGTAATCGGCTCCCCGCCACCAGCGGTCTTCTTTAATCTTTTTAAACGATTTCTTCACCTCTTTTTCGGTCAGCTCATCCAGGCCGAGAACGCGAATGCGTTTTACCTGCACCTTTTTGCCTTCCCGCAACACTATGCTGGCCTGCACGCGATTATCGGCGGTATGCACGGTATCAATGTCAACTTTCGCCAGCAGGTAGCCTTCTTCTTTATATTTATTCAGGAGGGAGCGTTTGGCTTTATATTGCGAAAAAGGAGTCAGCACCATCCCCTTAAAAAAGCCGATTTCTTTGTCGATATCTTTTTTCTTCAGCTTTTTGTTGCCCTCTACCGTCCATCCATCCAGGCGGGGATACTCTTCGACCCGGATGAGCAGATCCAGGTTCTCTCCTACCTGGCGTTCTGCTAAAACCTGCACGTCGGAGAAGATGTTCAGCGCCCACAAATTCTTGATCGCCCGCTGCACCTGGTCCCCGGTAATGAAGGTGCCGCGAATCAAACCGCTATTTAACAGGATGAGCGTGCTGTCGGCGAGTTCGTTCCCCTCGATCCGGATATTGTTGATCTTAAACTGCTGTTGAACCTGGGCAGAAAGGGCCGGCGGGAGCATTACCGCCGCCAGCATCAAAAAGAGCAGCAATTTAAGTTGTTTATAGCGCATCGAATCAAACCCTTTTTTTACTTCAAACCATACAAATTAAACGATTCACGTATTTTTTGCAAATCAAAAATTAAACGAATGGCGGAAACGGAAGCGGAAGTCATTGGTGATTTGCTCATTATAGAACGGGTTGAACTGAAATTTATTCCACTCCACTTCAAACAGAAGGTTGTACAGCAGCCGGTATTCCATCCCAAAGGTATGGTTGACGCCTAATTTGGATTCTTCGTATCCCAAAACCAGCTCGCCGGTATAGGTGAGGTAAAGATCCCGCAGCAAATATTTACCCATCGTTATGCCTGAGCTATGGAGTAATAGTAACGCCGGATCAATATTATTGTTCAAATTCGGGGCTAAAAAGGTGGTGGAGTTCAGTTGCGCCCGGTCCTGGAAGCTGAGGTAAAAAAGATTCGCGGTAAAATTGGAGCGCAACCGGACATAATCCACGTGCAACCCCCGCTCCATCTGGCGTTCGATGGGCCGGAAGAGGGGCCGGATCAAAAAGTTCTCGGTCATGCTCAAACCCACTTCCCCGGCCTTATAGTGCAGGTTTCGCACACTGTATCCCAGGTAAGAGAGCACCTGTTCCTGGGTTTCCCCGGTAACCTCATCCCGGGAAACCAGTTTGAAGCGAAAGTCCTCCCAGCGCCCCTTGGAAACCTCTTTTTTGGTTACCGGGTCGATGACGTATAATACCAGGTAGATATCCCGGGGGAAATTCCCCGTGGAGTCGCGCACAGTCGTGTAAGCCCGGCCATACACCTCCGGAAAAATCTCGAAGCGATTGAATTCCGCCCCGAACCGCTCTACCCGGAACTTTACATCCAGGTACTCCACCTGCCCGCGGGTGGATTCCACCGCTCCCTCCACCCGGAAAGTTTCATCCGCCAATCGCCCGCTAAAATCCAGCCCGGCAGAGGCGTTATCGATATCCAGCTCCATAAAAACCTCCCCCACGTAGGCCGGCACCTTCACGAAGTAGTGGTTATTCCTGCCGGGCAGGGAGTTGATGTCCCAGCGCATATTCATCAAAAAATCCACCACTTTATTCTCTTCGTAAAATTTTTCATCCTCGTCGTACATGCCGATGAAGGGGAAGGTAACCCGGCAATTGTAAAGCGTCAGGGTTCCCCGGGCCAGGGGCAGCTCCGGGGGGCCGGCGAAGTAGAACTTTTCCCCCGGTTTTTTGCCGCTCGCGGCAAAGTAGCCGATATCGCCTTCCTCCATCATGCCGGGAATGGCCAACGGAATGCCCTGATCGGCGGTTTCCAGCGCCAGCACCCCAAAGTTCAACCCCACTTCGTCGAATATCCAGGGAGCAAGCCGGGTGGTGTCTATCGTAACCTCGGGCAGGTTGTAAATGCGCGCCCGGCGGTTACCCACCAACCCTTCGATGGTTTTGATATGGATGAAATTGCCCGCCCCGGTTAGCTCCACCTCGGCTTTCAATTGCGCCAGCGCGGGGATGACGCCGTCGAATTCCAGGGAACCGTTGAAAATTTGCAGGCGCATCGCCTCTAAGGAAGGGCGGGAGCGGGTTCCGATCACCCGCGCGAAGAAGTTCCCCTCGCAATCCGGGTTTTTGAAATAGGGCAGTAGTTTCGGCAGTTCTGCCAGCACGTTTCCCCGGGCGGTGATGCGCATATCCATGGGCGCGTCGGGATCGACCCCGATGAACCCTTCCCCCTCCACGGTGTACTCATCGCGGTTGATATAGATGAATTTCCGCACCCGCACGAGGTGGTTGCTAAGCTCCCAAAACGGTTCCCCGGCCGCCACGGAATCTTCGAAAGTCAGGATGATGGTATCGAAAGGATTGTTTTTGAACAGCCCGTTTTTGATCTGCACGTCCCCGTAAATGGCCGGGCGGCTCATGGGACCGGCGGCCGCAATGGTGTAATTGAAGTTTCCGCGAATGATCTCCGGGTCGCGAAATACCGTCTCGGCCAGGAAATTGCTCTCCACGTTCTCCGCCCGGATGGCCAGGTTCAGGGAATCGGTCTGCAAGTTCCAGGCGAAATCCGCGTTGAAAACCTGCTCGCCGTTCAGCCGCACCCAGAAATTGTCGAAATTCAAGCGATAATTCTCCAGGGTTCCGGAGAACCGGGTGTCGTAATATCCCACCCGGTTCACGATAAAATCCGTCGCTTCCAGGTTGAACTTCAGCCGGGGATTGCTGACCGTCCCTTCCACGGCCATCTCTCCCTGGATCACCCCTTCTTCGAAAACCGCCCCGATAGTGGGGCTATTTTGCAGGTAATCGGCGATAGAGAAGCGCTCGATGCGGATATTTCCCCGGAAAGGCGCATCAGGGCGGGCGCCGGAAAACAGATCCCCGTGGAATAGATTTTCCGCATCGATGCGGGTGAACATGCCCTCTTCGGAAGAATTTATTTCAAAGTCGCCTTTGAGCGGTTGCGGGGCGGTGGCAGCGCTGAATTTGCCCTTGATTTTCTGGTTCTCCATAAAAATATCCCGGATATTGGCGGAAAGCGAGAAAACGTCGCGCTGGCGATCGCCGCTGATGATATTCATGTTTGCATGAAGAAAGTTGTAGGGGCCGGAAAAATTGAAATCGACTGCGCGCCCGGCCACGAATCCGGCCGCCAGGGGATTCCGGGTAAAGCGCAGCGCCGGGAAATCCTTCACGTCCAAAACGGCCACGTTGGGATCGCTGAACAGGTTTTTGATCGTGCCCTTGACGGCAAAATCATCCGCCAGGTCTTCGGAATGGAGGCTGAAGTCGAAAAGCTGGTCCTGCAGGATGAATGGTCCCCGCCCTTTTACGAACAGGCTGTCCTGCCCGTGTACCTGGTATTTGAAGGTTCCCCCGAACAGTTTGGCGCGGAAGTCGCCCCCGAAATCGGTATGCAGCAGGATTTTCCCGCCGTTCAGGGCGTCGAAAATGCTAAAGTAGCTCGCCGGCACGGAAATGTCGGAGTCCAGGTCGAGGTCGATTCGATTTTCCGCAAAATTCACCTCCCCGGTTCCCTGGGTGCGGAATTTCATAAAATCCGCCCGCAGGTAGGGGAATTCCATCAATTTGCTGCGGGTATTGTAATTCAGGCGCAGGCGCACGGTATTGAAGGGCGCCACGGCGTACAACAGCGCCGGGCAGCGCAGGTCCGCGGCAATGTCGAGGGAGTTGAACGGCCCGGTAAACGCGGCGCGGGCGGCAATTTTTCCCTCGTAGGCGTAATCAAAAATGGAGTGTGATTTTTTGAGATTCGCAGCGGAATAGTTCGCCACTTCTAAGTTCCAGTCCGCTTCCGGGTGGAAAAGGTCCGCAACCGCGCCAAAAAATTGCCCCGTTCCGTCTTCGATCTCGCAGGCAAACGGCTCGATGACCACCCCGCGCCGGGCGAAGCGCAGGGTAAGCTCCGCGGCCCGGGCGTGCTGGTTATGGATGTAGATGGAAAAATCCCGCACCCGGATCGCGCCGTCAAAAGCGAGGCTGTCCGGAGAGAACCCCCGGTTGGTGATTCCCACCCGGCCGGCCAGCCGGGCGTTTTCCAGTTGCAAGAAGCCGAGTTTCCAGAAGGGCCAGTTGGAGGTAATGATACATTCGTTGAGGGCCAAATCCGCGGAGAATTTCCTGGCCGGAAAATCCACAGTCCCGGTTAAGTTGATAGAAGAATTGGCGGCGCCTAAGAATTCTCCTTGCAGATTCAAATCCGCCTGCTCCAGGTGGGAGGAATAAGCCACCCGTCCCGCCAGGCGGTTCAGGAGGGGGAATTCCTTGCCTCCCGGCGCTTTCAGAAGGATGCCCCCATCTTCAACGGAGATAAAATTAATGCCCGGAAATTCGCGGATGCTGGAAAAAATATCCTGGAAAAGTTTTTCCATGGGGATTGCGCCGCTTCCCGCGAGGGCGGGTTTCTCCGAATAATAGAGGTTGAATTTGGGATTGACTAAGGTGACCGAAGTGAGGCAGTGGGGAATTTGAAATTTGTGGGTGATGAGTTTAAAGGGATTGAACCCGATGCGGATCTCTTCTAATTCCAGGCTGAAGGTGGCGTTTTCATCGGCGGCGCGGAGTTTGTAAAATGATAACGAATTGAAGCCCGCGGAGAAATCGTTGATCAAAAACAACTCCCCGAAGTAGGGCTGGAGTTTTTTGACCAGCAGGGTCCTTATCTCGGTTTTGACCGGGGTGAAGGTCCAGAGCAGGTACCATCCCAGGGCTACCGACATAAGGGTAATGAAAAGGTAAAAATGCCAACTGCGCTTGTGTTTCATTCCATTGCTCGTACTGGATGCTCGATGCTCGATATTCGATGTTTGATGCTTGAAACGGGCCTGTTGCATCGGGCATCGGTGAAGGGCGCCGCTAGGGGCGTTTGCAGTGTATTATAACGCGAACCTGCTAAAAGGTTCGGGGGTTTTTTAGAATTGGCAATTACCAATTGCCAATTGGCAATTAAAAACACTTTAAGGAACCAATAAATCGCCTACCGGCGACAACTCGAAGCCGCGCGAGCGCAATTCCCCGATCAATTCCGCCAGCATGGTGTACATCCTGCCGTTCTGCCGCTCCGTTCCCAGGTGCATTAACACAATCGCGCCGTTCAAGCTCTGGCTGGCGTCATCTTTGTCCAGGATGGCGTCGCGCACGACCTCCGGGGTTTTGTAGAGGGCAGAGTTCTCGTCGTTCACCCAGTCGTGGGTATCAAAACCGTTGCTCCAGCCGATGTGCCGGAAGCCCGCTTCCGCCGCCCAGTCTAAAATTTCCTGGTTGTATTCTCCAAAAGCCGCCCGCCAGTAGGGCTTCATGGGATTCCCCACCAGGGCGTTGAAGAGGCTGTCGGTGCGCAGCAACTGGCGCTGGAGGTACTCCCGGGTCACGCCCGGGGCGTTATCGTGCCGGCGGTTTTGCTCGAAGGTGGTGAGGTGGGGATGGTCGTAGGTGTGGTTGCCGATCTCGTGCCCGGCGTTGACCATTTCCAGCACCAATTCGGGGTATTTTTCGATGAACTGCCCGGTGAGGAACATGGTGGTAACCACCTGTTTTTCTTGCAGAATGGTTAAGATCTCCTTGGCGCCTTCCGCGCTGGAGCCGCCGTCGAAGGTAAGCGAAAGCTGCCGGCGCTGGCGATTGCCGCGCACCACCGGGTAGCGCAGCGCTTCCACCAGGGAGTTCTTGTAAGTGATTTCCAGGTGATCTTCATACACTAATTGCTGGCGCTCGTTCCAAACCCCGATGCGGAGGAGATTGCGGCCGTACTGCAACGGAAGGGGAAAACGCTGAGCGCCCCCGGCGGAAACGATCTGGCTGAGAATCGGCCAGTCGTTGCGCCAGACCGTGAGCACCGCCCCGCGTTCCAGGGAAAGATTCAGATCGTAGGTTTTTTGGGCGAGTATTTCGGAACGGAATGGCTGCCCGCTGCGCGCCAGGGAGTCGATTTGATCGGGCCGGGGAACGGGAAGGCTCTCGCCGGCATCTACCGGGAGCAAGGCCGGCGATTCCCCGGGGGAGACGCTTCCGGCCCCGGGCAGATAGAGCGCCAGCGCCAGCAATCCTAACGTCAACACCGCGTTCCAACCTAATAGAATGGGAAATTTGCGCTTCTTGACCGGGGCCCAGATTTGCTGCAAGCGGAACAGAAGGTAACATTTGCGCCCGCAAAAATAATGGCGGTTCAGGTGCCGGCGGCATTCCAGGCAAATATCTTTTTTGCAGTGATAACAACGGGTTTTGGCGATCACCGCGGGATGCCGGTAACAGAATTTTATTGCCATGACTCTCTTGGGTTCGCTTTCCGAAGTCGCAAGGGCCGGTTGCGCTTTACAGATTATACTTTTTAACCTTATTTCTCAAAGTACGCAGGGTAAAACCCATCTTTCTGGCCGCCTGGGTTTTGTTGTTCCCGGTTTCGCTAAGCGCCTGGCGGATGATTTCCCGTTCGCAGGCTTCCAATTTTTCCTTGTAGCCCAGGTTGCTGTCCTCTAACACCCGGTCGAACAGGGGCGAGCCGGTGGCCCGGGGCCCCTGCAAATACGCCGGGAGGTCCTGGGCGGCGATATGAGTCCCCTCGCACATCACCACCGCGTTTTCGATGGCGTTTTCCAGCTCCCGCACGTTGCCGGGCCAGTCGTAGCCCATCAGGAGCTTGCGGGCTTCTTCCGATATTCCCTGGATTTGGCGCTGATCCTTCAGTACGTATTTTTTGAGAAAATGGTCGGTGAGCGGGCCGATGTCCTCCAAACGCTCCCGCAAAGGGGGAATCAGGATCGGGATAACGTTCAGGCGGTAGTAGAGGTCTTCCCGGAACAGCTTTTCCGCCATGCGTTTTTCCAGGTCGGCGTTGGTGGCGGCGATCAGGCGCACGTCCACCTCGATATTGTCCACCCCGCCTACCCGGTTGAAGCGTTTTTCCTGCAACACCCGCAGCAGCTTCGCCTGCAAGGAGAGCGGAAGCTCGCCGATCTCGTCCAAGAACAGGGTGCCTTTGTCGGCGATCTCGAACTTGCCCTTCTTCATTTTATAAGCGCCGGTGAAGGCGCCCTTTTCATGGCCGAACAGCTCGCTCTCTAACAGGTTTTCCGGGATAGAGGCGCAATTGATCTCTACCATGGCGTGATTCTGGCGCTTGCTCTGGAAATGCACCGCCCGGGCGATCAGCTCTTTGCCGGTGCCGCTCTCTCCCCGCAGCAGCACCGTGGCGTCCGTGGCCGCGACTTTGGCGATCTTTTGGAACACTTCCTGCATCTTCCCGCTTACCCCGATGATATTCTCGAAGCGATACGTGCGGGTCAATTTGGATTTCAGATCCAGGTTTTCGCTGATGAGGCGTTTTTCTTCCAGCGCCCGGCGGATAATGATCAGCAGCTCGTCTAAGTTGATGGGCTTGGTCAAATAGTCATAGATGCCCATTTTCATGGCGTTCACGGCGTTTTTGACGGTGCCGAAAGCGGTCATCATAATGATTTTGATGTCCGGCTGGTTTTCCAGCAGCACGCCGGATAACTCCAGCCCGTTCTGGTCCGGCAGCAGGTAATCCATCAATACCAGGTCGAAAGCGCCTTTGTTGAACTCGCCCAGGGCCATGCGGGCATTTTTTGCCTTGCAGATTTCGAGGTTCTCTTCTTCCAGGATTTCGGCCAGGCCGTTCAAGGTATTGATGTCATCTTCGACGATAAGGATTTTTTCTTTCATAACAATGGCAATTTTCGATTGAAGATCAACAGTTTACGATTTATGAGCGTCCCGGCGGACCAAAGCACTTCATCGCGCCGGGGGCTACGCGTGCAGAACTGAAATTTTGCACCACAGGAGCCGCTTTGAGGCGCTCCAGCCGTTTTAATTGACAATTGGCAATTAGCAATTGGCAATTGCCAATTATACCCTGATTGAGCGTGCAAAACTGAAGTTTTGCACTCCTGCCCCTGCCCCTACACATTTCCCCCCGGTTCATCAATCGGCAGTTCGATGAATACCGAGGTTCCCACTTTCGGGGTGCTTTCAATATACACAACTCCTTTATGCCCCTCAACAATTTGTTTGGCAATTGCCAGTCCCAGCCCGCTGCCGGCGCGTTTGGTGGTATGGTAGAATTCGAAAACGTCCTTCAAAATCTCTTTGGGGATGCCCGCCCCGGTATCCCGGAATTCGATTTTGATATAATACCCCTGTTCCTTATCGGATTTTTCTTTGCGGATAATAGCGGTTTTGATCCACAGAATCCCTCCCTCCTCCATCGCTTCGAAAGCGTTGATGATGATATTATGAAAAACCTGTTTGAGCTGGTTGTAATCGAACATGCCGGTAACGGCCCCGTTCTTGAATTCCTTCGCCGGGGCAAATTCCTGTTTGAGCGCCACTCTTAAAGAAGCGGCCCGGGCCGCCTGGATCATGATAATGTCCTCCAGCACCTGGTGAATATCGGTGCGGATGAGATTCAATTCCGGGGGGCGGGCGATGGTTAGAAAGTTGGTCACCAGCTCGTTGATGCGGGAGATTTCCGAAGAGATTACCTCCAGGTACTTGATCTTCTTTTCCGGGGAGATTTCCTTGCGATGGATGAGGCGCTTCAAAATCTGCATGTTGATGTTCATGGAATTGAGGGGATTGCGGATTTCATGGCTCACCAGGGCGGAAAAACGGCTCAGCGCCTCTAACCGTTCCATCTTTTGCAATTTCCGCTGGTTGCTCAGCAGGGAGCGGGCCATGGAGTTGAACTCCTGCGCCAGCTCGCCTAACTCATCCTGGTTTTTCATTTGAATTTTATGCTGCAAATTGCCGCTGCCGTATTCCCGAACTCCCTGCACTAATTGCAGCAGCGGTCTGGTAAACCGTCTCACCCCTAATATTCCTAATACCAGCGCCACCAGGACGGTAATAGTGGTGAATATCCACAAGCGCACCTGCATCTGGTGCGCCAGGGTAAACGCTTCGTCCAGGGATTGCTGCACCACAATGCCCCATCCCAACTGGGGAATGGGAACGTACACCAGGATGTTCTCCTCGCGGTCGATCGTGTAGGCGGTAATTCCTTCTTTGCCGGATTTCAGCTCCCGGGAAAATTCATAAAGAGAGTAGTCTTCCTGCTCGAAGACCTTTTCTTTATTCCGGTGCGCGATAACCTGACTCTCCGCGCTGAGCAGGAAAGCGAAGCCGGTTTTTCCGATGGTAACGCTGTCCACCACCGCCCAGATGGTTTTCAAATCGATCTCCGCAGCCAGCACCCCCAGCACCTGGTTGTATTTTTTGATCGGCTCCGAAACGGTGAGCAGGGGGAAGCGCGAAGGGGTGAAGTACACCTCGGAGAAATAGGAGCTGTCTTTCATCGCCCGGGTGAAAAGAGGCTCCCCGCTCAAATCCTGCATTTCTTCCCCGAACCGGGTGGTGGCGGTTACCCGCCCGCTGTCATTCAACACAAAAACGGTGCGGAAGATGGGTTCTTCATCTTTTATTTTATTGATCAGGTTGCTCTGGGTAAAGCGGTCCATGTCGGTAATATCGCGGGTGAGCGCGGCGCTGTGCAAAATGGTCAGGGGTTCTTTGATGAAGAGGTAGATCTCATTGGCGGCGCGGCGGGCGATTTCCAGGTTGCGCTCGTAAATGTAGGATTGCACGGTGTTGCGGGTCAGGGAAATCAGGATCAGGCTGACGATCAACAGCGGCAGGGTTCCTAACCCCACGTAGGTAATCATCAAACGATTGGAGATTTTCCGGGAAAGGAAGTGTTGGAAATTGCCCCGGGCTGCCCGAAGGCGCTGTTGAAAAGCCAGTTTCATTTAATCACGTTGTGAGTTTGACCTCGGAGTGCAAAGCTTCAGCTTTGCACTGTATCGGAGTGTAAAACTCCGGCTTTGCAGTTTAATTCCTCATCGAGCAGTTCCGGCGTTTGCCCTGTTGCGAAGCGGCTCCTTCGGAGGATTGCCGTCAGATTGAGGATTTTTCAGGGTTGTGCAAAACTGAAGTTTTGCACTCCGCTTCTCGGGTCAATACTTCTGCAATTCCTTCGGCACGAACCAGTTTTCTACCGGGTTCATCCGGTAATAGAAGCGGCGCTCGTCTTTATGCACCGCCCGGAACTCCCGGAAACGGCTGTTCAGCCCGACCAGAATGCGCTCATCGAAAAACAGGAAAATGGCCGGATTTTCCCGCACCGCAAAGGTTTGGAAGCGCTGGTAAATATTCCGGTGAAGCTCCGCTTTTTCGCGTACCAGGCTGAACAAGCGGTTCAAATAGCGGTTCTGGTAATTCGGTTTTTCCAGCCCCGCTCCTAAGATGTTGAAGAAGAAATCATCGAATGCCTCGAAAAGGTAACGGGGGTCATAAGTATAAGCAAACAGGAGAGATTGGTAGGCGCCCTGCCGTACCAGCGTTTCCTTGTCATCCGGCGCCACGGGAATCGGTTCCACGTTCATGTTCAATTCTGCCAGGTAAATCTTGATCGCCCGGGCGACGTTTTCCTCCAGGTGGGAGTGGCGGGTAAAGTACAGGTTAAAGGAGAGCGGCTGGCCGTTTTTTTCCAGCATCCCGCTCTGCTTGTTCAAACGCCACCCCGCCCCGGTCATCAGGGTTAAGGCTTCCTGGGGGTCGTACTCTTCCCGGTAGAGGGAGCGTTCGTAATAGGGGCTGGACTCCGGCAGCAGGGTATTGGCCACTTTGCCGACGTCTTTCATAAAACGATTGACGATGTCCTGGCGATTGAGCGCCAGGTTGACGGCCTGCCGGACTTCCGGCTCGGAAAACGGGAAGCGGGTCAGGTTGAACAGCATGGTATAAACCTTGGTCTCCGGGCGGGGAACCGGGAAAAGCGCCATCCGCTGGCCCATCAATTCCCGGATGCGGTAGAGGGTGGTGGGGTCCGAAAATTCGATATAATCCACCTGCCCGTTTACCAGCGCGTCGATGAGAGCCTGTTCATCGGGGAAGAACAGAACTTTAACCCGGTCTAAAAACGGCCTTCCGGAATAATAGTGCGGGTGGAACCGCAAATTCATCATATTTTGAGAGAAGGATTCTATGATGAAAGGCCCCATCCCCACCGGCTCTTTTTCCTCGAATACCCGCGGCCCGATCCGCAGCGCGGCCTGGTAATAATTCCCCGGAACGATGGGAATATCGGCCAGTTTGGCCCCGAAATTCTCATCCGGCTCGAATAACTCGAAACGCACTTCCAGGTCCCCGCTGCAAGAAATAGATTTGATATTGTCGAAATCGAACCGGCGATTGAGGATGAATCCACGGTATTTTTTCAACATCTCGAAGGTGAATTTGACGTCCACGTTGCGCAGGTTGGAGCCGTCGTGAAAACTGATATTACGATCCAGCAAAATTCTCCATACCCGGGGATCGTTCTTCCCGGGGGTGGTAAGGTAGCGTTCGATCAAATCGGGAGGATTCAGCACCTTGTCGGGAGTTTTGGTGAGGCCGTAACCGAAAATCAACTGCAAAATTTCCTTTTGGGCAGGAGTGTAGATTTGGAAAGGATTGAGGGTGAAATTCTTATCTTTCAGAACGCCGATCACCAGTTGGTCGCCGTAGCTTTCGATTCCCGGGGCAGCCGGCTGGCCCGCCAGCGGGGAAGCTGCCAGCGCCGCGATCCCCAGCCAGCATAAGATGCGAAAATAGTTGCCCAATAACGTTCCCTCGTTCATTGAAAACCCATAATACGCACGGGAAATTATAAAATCAAATTCTAATCGTTCCATTTCGCATGATGAAACCCCCCTTGCAATAATATTGGGGGGGTATTATATTGTGCATCTCTTTTGAACCGTGATTATGAAAGGATAAACAAGGAACGGGTATGCAAATAGACGTCAAAAAGGTAAATGCGAGCAAACGGCAGATCACCATCAAATTGACCCCGGAGGAGCTGCGGGAAGTCGAAAAGCAGGTAATCCGTAACCTCCAGAAAAAACTCACCCTCCCGGGTTTCCGTAAAGGACACATTCCCCCGGGAATGTTCCGGCGCAATTTCGGCGAGGCCATCAAAGCGGAGATTCCGGAGCTTGCTATCGCCAAATATTATTCTGAAATGCTCGCTGAAACCGATCTGAAACCTGTCGGCGTGGGAGAGATTACCCGGATCGACTTCAAGGAAATCGAAGAAGGAATGGAGTTTGATATTGAGTTGGAAGAGGAGCCGGAAATCGAGCTGAGAAAATATAAAAACCTGAAAGTCGAAAAAGAGATCGCGGTGGTGACGGATGAAATGGTCGATCAAACGCTGTTGAATATTCGCAAGCGTTTTGCCACCTCAAAAGCGGTCGAGATGGCCGCCAAAGGGCATTTCATCACCTTCACCGCCCAGTTGTTGGGGGAGGGCGACACCCCGGTAATCGGCAAAAAATATGATCAAATCACCCTGGAAATCGGTTCCGGGGAATTTGATCCCGGTTTCGAGGAACAACTGATCGGCATGGAGGTGGGCGGGGAACGGATTATCCGCCGGATGGTTCCGCCCCGCCCCGGTGAAAAGAGCCGCGAGCCCCTTCTGGAAAGTTATAAAGTAACCGCCGAGGCCATCGAAGAGCGAGAATTGCCCCCCCTGGATGATGATCTGGCAAAGAACCTCGATGATGAAAAAATCGAGACCCTCGAACAACTGAAGGATGCTTTGCGCAAAGACCTGCAGTACCGCCTCGAACGGCGCAGTAATTCCCAATTCTACAGCCGCCTGGCCGATGAAGCGCTCAAGGAAAATCCCTTTGAAGTGCCGGATTCGATGCTCAACCGGCAATTGGATTCCATTGTGGAACGGATTCAAGAACGCTATCCCGATGAAGAAATCGATGAAGCCACGGTGCGGGAAAAAAACCGCGCCGACGCCATTTACGCCCTGCGCTGGCACCTGCTGAAAAAGCAGATTGCCAGGGCCGAAAGCATCTCTGTCAGCGATGAAGAAACGCTCAAATTCATCGATTCTCTCAATATTACCGTCAAAGAAAAACACCAGCGGAAAAAGAATAAGGATTATCTCTATGACTTGAAGCAGGATTTGCTGGAAGAGAAAATCCTACATTTCTTGTCGCAGAATGCCGATATTGTCGAAGTCTTTGTTCAGCCGCAGGCAGAAGAAGGGGCAATCACCCGGGTGTAAGCGAACGCTGGCTATCTGCCGGCGTGCAGGCGCTGATTTTTTTCGATTTTTTCACCCAACTTCAAAAGCCTTTCAGGGCTTTGATGGTTATGAAAACTTAAACGCTGCGAGGAATCATACATGCCTTTAGTCCCCATCGTTATCGAACAATCCGGGCGCTCGGAACGCGCCTACGACATTTATTCCCGCCTCTTGAAAGAGCGGATCATTTTTCTGAGCACTCCCATCGACGATACCATTGCCAGCCTTACCATTGCCCAGCTTCTGTTTCTGGAAGCGGAAGACCCGGAAAAAGACATCTACCTGTATTTGAATACCCCCGGCGGGTGGGTAACCTCCGGGCTGGCAATTTACGATACCATGCAGTACATCAAGCCGGACGTGGTGACCACCTGCATCGGGCAGGCTGCCAGCATGGGCGCTATTTTGCTGGCTGCGGGGGCCCGGGGAAAGCGCTTCGCCCTGCCCAACGCCCGGATCATGATCCACCAGCCCCTCGGCGGAGTGGAAGGCCAGGCCACTGACATCGACATCCACGCCCGGGAAATTTTGAATATCCGCGACCGCTTGAACCACATTCTGTCGGAAAAAACCGGCCAGGCGCTGGAGAAGGTCGAACAGGATTCGGACCGGAATTTCTTCATGTCCGCCCAGCAGGCCCTGGAGTACGGGATCGTGGATGAAATTTTAGCCAAACGGGGCGGGATCGAGAAGCTGAAAGTGCGGGAAGAGGAATAGGTCGTGCAAGTATTCTGCGGGTACCGGAAACGCAATACTCAACGCTATAACTACCGGGGCGGAAATTCATTATCAGAAGTAACTATTCAGGCGTTTTGCCACAGAGGCCACAGAGAGCACAGAGACATAAAAAAATTCCTAATCAAATCACAAATACAGGGATATAAGTCTCTAATGAATAGTGACTATCAGAAAACATTAAATTAATACTGGTATCCGGTATTAATGCGAATTGAATTAAGGATTGGAGTAAATATATGGGATTTGGAGGCTGATCGGTACTTAACATCCCCCCTGTCCCTCCTTCAAAAGGGGGAAATCAAGGGCGAATGCGAAGCTCCCCCCTTTGAAGGGGGGGACAGGGGGGATGTCGTAAGCCGATTTTAAGATAAATCCGATACAGTACTTTCAACCCTTAATTCTCATTATTGGCATCCGGTATCCGGTAGTAATCGTTATATCCAGTCACCTAACTATGAAAAACAAAGATATGAGCAAGCGAGATTATTTCGATCACGAATCCTACTGTTCTTTTTGCAATCGCAAAGCCACCCAGGTGGCGCAATTGGTTACCGGGGCCTCCGCCAGTATCTGCGACCAGTGCATCCAGAGCGCCAACGAAATTTTGCGCAATTCCCGCTCCTCGCGCTTCCAGCGGGGAGAGTTGCGGCTGCCCAAACCGGCGGATATCAAGAAATTCCTCGACCAGTTCGTCATCGGGCAGGAGCGCGCCAAGATCGCGCTCTCCGTGGCGGTCTATAATCACTACAAACGCATCTCCTTCGACGCCCAGGCCGATGACGTGGAAATCGACAAGAGCAATATTCTCCTCATCGGCCCCACCGGGGTGGGTAAAACCCTCTTAGCCCAGACCCTGGCGCGGCTGCTGCAAGTGCCCTTCTCCATCTCCGACGCCACCACTCTTACCGAGGCCGGCTACGTGGGCGAAGACGTGGAGAATATCTTAGTGCGCCTGTACCAATCTTCCAATTATGATATTCCCTCCACGGAACGGGGCATCGTCTATATCGACGAGATCGATAAAATTGCCCGCAAGGCCGGCAGCCCCTCCATCACCCGCGACGTTTCCGGCGAAGGGGTGCAGCAGGCGCTGCTGAAAATTTTAGAAGGCACCGTATCCGCCATTCCCCCCAAGGGCGGGCGCAAACACCCGGAAGCGCCGATGATCCACATCAACACCCGCAATATTCTTTTTATCTGCGGGGGGGCGTTCGAGGGCCTGGGGGACATCATTCGCCGGCGCATCGGGGAAAAATCGGTGGGATTTTCCGCCAAAATCAAATCCGTCAAGCACCTCAAAGAGGGGGAGGTGATGGAGTTCGTGGAGCCGGAAGACCTGCTCCATTACGGATTGATCCCGGAGCTGATCGGGCGGTTGCCGGTTTTCGTGGGATTGCAGGAATTGAGCGATTCGGAAATGTTAGCAATCCTCTCGGAGCCGAAGAATTCCCTGATCAAACAATACAAAAAACTGTTCGAGTTAGAAGGCATCGAGCTGAAATTTACCGAGAAAGCCCTGCGGGAGATCGTCAAAATGTCGCAGAAGCGGCGCACCGGGGCGCGGGGCCTGCGCAGCATCCTGGAAAAGGTGATGGTCAACGTAATGTTCCAGGTACCCTCGCTGGGCAACGTAAAGGAGTGCCTGATCACCGAAGAGGTGATCCTGGGCAGCGCCGAACCGGTCTTGAAGCAGGGGAAATCGCGCCAGTCCGCGTAAGGATAAACACCTAATTGGCAATTAGCAATTGGCAATTGTCAATTGCCAATTTAATTTTTTTAACGCACCTTAGTCACTTTAAAACACTTTCCATGAAAACCATTCAACAATTTACCAAAGGCGATGAAACCATCCGCATTCCCGGCACTTTGCCGTTGCTGCCCATCCGCGACCTGGTGATTTTTCCCTACTCCGTGGTGCCGCTGTTAGTGGGGCGGGAGAAATCCCTGGCGGCCATCGAAATCGCCAAACATAACGACAACCTGCTGTTAGTAGCGACCCAGAAAAATCCCGAAAAAGAGGACATTACCTCCGCGGACCTGTTCCGGGTGGGCACGGTGTGCCGGGTTCTGCAAGTGCTGGAATTTCCCAACGGCCACGCCAAGTTAGTGGTGGAGGGGATCACCCGGGCGCGCATCAACCGATTTTTGAAAAACCGCCAATCCTTTCACGCGCAAATCTCCCTGTTCCGGGAGCAGGAAACCTTCACCCGGGTTTCCGAAGCGTATCTCAAGCAGCTGATCTATTATTTTCAGGAATACATCAGCTTTACCCCGGATTTGCCGGACGAGATGCTGGAGCACCTGCACCGCCAGGGCGACCCGGAGCGGATGATCGATTTCGTGGCTCTCAACATCCAGGCGGAGGCGGCGGAGAAGCAGAAAATTCTCCAGGAACGCGACCTGGAGAAGCGCCTGCTGCTCTTGTTAGAATTGCTGCAACAGGTCATCGGCCACCACCGGGTGCGCCAGGAGATCGACCAGCGGGTGCAGGAGCGGCTGATCCAGAACCAGCGCAACTACTATTTGCAAGAGAAGCTGAAGGTGATCAACAAGGAGTTGGGCGAGGAAGAGGAGCTTTCGCCGGAAATCCTCAAGTTGGAAGAGGAAATCCTGGCGGCGAGCCTGCCCGATCACGCCCGGGAAAAGGCGGTGGAGGAGTTGGGCAAGCTGAAAAAAATTCCCCCCTTCTCCCCGGAATATACCGTGATCCGCAACTACCTGGACTGGCTGATCCGGGTTCCCTGGGCGCAGCACACCCCCGACCGCCTCGACATCCGGGAAGCGCAGCGCATTCTCGACGAGGACCATTTCGGGCTGGAAAAACCCAAGGAGCGCATCGTGGAGCACCTCGCGGTGCTGAAACGGGTGCAGGGCATGAAGGGGCCGATCCTGTGCTTTGTAGGCCCCCCGGGGGTGGGGAAAACTTCGTTGGGAAAATCCATCGCCCGGGCGTTAGGGCGGAATTTCGTGCGCATCTCCTTAGGCGGGGTGCGCGACGAGGCGGAAATTCGCGGCCATCGCCGCACCTACATCGGCTCCCTGCCCGGCAAAATCATCCAGTCCATGAAAAAAGCGGCCACCAACAACCCGGTTTTTCTGTTAGACGAGGTGGATAAGATGAGCATGGATTTCCGAGGCGACCCCTCCGCGGCGCTGTTGGAAGTGCTCGACCCGGAGCAGAACAAGAGCTTCGTGGATCATTATTTAGACGTGGATTACGATCTCTCCCAGGTCTTTTTCATCACCACCGCCAACGTGCGCGCCAATATTCCCCTGCCGTTGCAGGATCGCATGGAGATCATCGAGCTGCCCGGCTACTTGGAGCACGAAAAGCTAAAAATTGCCCAACTGCACCTGATTCCCAAGCAGTTCCGGGAGCACGGATTAAGCTCCGGGGAGCTGCAAATTTCGGAAGAGAGCATTCTGCGGATCATCCGGGAATTTACCCGGGAGGCGGGGGTGCGTAATTTGGAGCGGGAAATCGCCAATCTTTGCCGCAAGGCGGTGCGGCGGCTCTCGGAAAACGGGGATATCAAGCGCCTGAACATCACCCCGGAGAGTCTGGAGGAATTCCTGGGCCAGCCCCACTTCCTCAACCGCAAAGCGGATTTGCGGGAAGAGGTGGGGGTGGCCACCGGCTTAGCCTGGACCCCTTTCGGCACCGGGGATTTGCTGCGCATCGAGGTAAGCGTGCTGCCCGGCAAGGGGCAGTTTACCCTCACCGGCAAATTGGGCGAGGTGATGCAGGAATCCGCCCGCACCGCGCTCAGTTACATCCGCTCCATCGCCGGGGAGTTGGAGATCGCCAACGAAATTTTCGAGAAGAACGATCTGCACATTCACGTGCCGGAGGGAGCGGTTCCCAAGGACGGGCCTTCCGCGGGCATCGCGCTCACCTCGGCGATCATTTCCGCCCTGACCAAGCGCCCCCTGCGCAACACCGTGGCCATGACCGGGGAAATTACCCTGCGCGGCAAAGTGCTGGCCGTGGGCGGCCTGAAGGAAAAACTGTTAGCCGCCCAGCGCAATCGCGTGCCCATGGTCATCGTGCCCGCGGAGAACACCAAAGACATCGCGGACCTGCCCAAAGAGTTGCGGGAGGGATTGGAGATTGTGCAGGTGGAGCATTATAGGGAGGTGTTGGGGCGGGTGTTGGTGTAGTTTCTAAGCCAGCGGCTCGTTAACAGGCCTGCTGCGCTGGTGTTCTCGAACCTCACCCCTCCACCGCCGCCTCCGCCATGGCCCGGATATTCTCCGGCGGCACGTTGGGCAGCACGGCCTCGTGGCTGGGGCTGACGATCAGATTTGGCCCCAACAACCTTTTTACCCGGCGCACGTCCTCCCTCACCTGCTCCGGCGATCCATTCACCAGCAAATCCTGGGTGTCGATTCCCCCCATAAATGCAATCTTTCCCCCAAATTCCCGGGCGAGCGTCTCCGCATCCATGTTGGCGGCTTTGGCCTGCAGCGGGTGCAGCCCATCCACGCCTAACTCGATCAGGTCAGGGATAATCCGGTAAATAGAGCCGCAGGAGTGCAGGATTACCGGCAATCCCTGCCGGTGCGCCAGGCCGATCAGCTTCTTGAAATAGGGTACGATAAACTCCCGGAATAATTCCGGGCTGATCAAAAGGTTCTGCTGGCTTCCGAAGTCATTGCCAAAGAAGTAAGCGTCGATAAGGCCATCCGCGGCGGCGAAGAAGCGGGCATTGGCTTGCAGGTAGAAATCGACCACGCGCTCCGTAACCGCGTGAACCACCCCGGGGTGGGTAAACATCTTGATAAAGTAGTTCTCCATCCCGAAGAATTCCGCCACGTCATGGAAGAACGGGCACCAGAATCCGCCGGCGCGATAGACGTCCCCCGCTTCCTGCAACGCCCGGATCACTTCCGAAAAATCCAGGAAATCGGGATCTGGCCACTCGAAATCCTCTACCTGGCGCACGTCTTCGCACCCGGCGAATGCGCCCCCGGCGCCAAGCTCCTCTCCGGTACGCTGCACGTCGAACATGGGCTTGCCTCCGGGGTGTTTATAGACGCCCGCGGGTATCCATCTTAGATCGTCGTTCAGCGCCTGGCGCAACTGCTCCTCGGTCGCTGTTCCGAAATATTGATGGAGCAGGGGCCAGGTATCCGGGTGGGGATTTCCCAGCCACAGCCCGCAGCGGTCCGCAGGTAAACCGGCAATGATGGCCCGAATTCTATCGCGGCGGTTCATGGGATTTTCCTTTTTGCTGCATCCGGCAGAAGTTACAAGTTCCCCATCCTCTTCCTGAAAGTCTGGTTTTTTATGCAAGCAGTTAATTGCGAGCTGTCGCTGGTGGGGGGGGTCAACAGACAATACTCCCC
>JABWBP010000086.1 GCA_013360445.1 Calditrichaceae bacterium
TGCCGGATGGGCATTTATTATTTCCCAATTTGCGATTATATTTGAAGAACGATTGAAATTGGATAGATAATGATTTACACAAAAAATTTTACAGTCTCAAATAATTATTCTTTTCATTGGCTCTTCCTCCTGCCTTATAATATAAGAAACATATTTTAAATACTGATTTGTGGTAAATATAGTAATTTATTGGGTTATTGTCATTCTATTATTTATTTTTAAAGCAAAAAATAAAGGAATCATTATGCTAAAAATTTACAGTTTTTTCGTCTCCTTTCTCCTTCTTTTATTCATGCAAGCTTCTCCAGCCCAGGAATTCCTGGCCGTTCACCCCTACCGCCAGTTCGACATCGGCCCCAGCACTTCCGACGGCTATGCCGTAAACGGGGAAATCATTTACCTGGCAACCCTTTTTGACGGGCACATCTACACTTTTAACGTTAAGACCCGGGAATTGAAAGACCGCTTTAGAATTCATCCCGAAAACAAGAACCAGAATTCGCCGGGCGGGATGATCTATATCGAGAAAAGCAAGCGGTTGTATGCCGGCACGGGTAAGTCATTTACCAGCGTTCCGCAGATCTATATTTTTGATACGACAAAAGACACGCTTCCCGAAAAAATTCTGACCATCGACACCCTGGGGATTTACAGCTTTTTCAGCCCCATTCAGGTGGGCAATTACCTCTATTGGGGATGCTACCATACCCAGCCGGGAGGATTTCCCAAAATTATTAAAATTGATCTCTCCGACCACTCCTGGGAAGTCAAAGAATGCAATGTCTCTGATAATGGAATTCGCGCCAATTACACTTATACAGTTCGGCGCTGGCGAAATTTGCTCTACGTATCCACCGAAAACGGCCATATTTTAAAATACAACCTCAAATCCAATGCGTTTATCGAACACACCATTGATTTAACCTCTTTCGGCGCAGCCTACATTCAGCATTTAACGCCGGATGGCGAGGGATTATGGGCCTTGACCCCCCTGGCGACTCAGCCGTTGTTTTATATTGAAAATCCCGCGCAGAAGAATCCCAAAATCCACCGGGTGCCTTCGGACATGCGGGTTATTTTTTCAAGAATTTTTTTGGGAAAATCCGATGGATACCTGTACGGGCAGGGTTACCGGATCAAATTTCTTAGAGGGGGCCGGTTTGATTACCAGCCCCTGGAATATCTCAACTATGAAAACTTGCGAGATATTATCGGCGCTTTCACCTTAGACGGCAAGCAGTATCTTATTGCTGAAAATACCCATCTCAAAGACGTGGAAGTTACCCAAAGAGAGTTCCGGACCGTATCTTTGCCGCCGGCAGCCAAACCGGAGCCGATAATCATTCCCGACATTAAAAGCGAAAATAGCGGGGCGATATTGTTAACGCTGGGCAGTGATTATACGCAGAATCTTTATATGTCCACCTACCTCATCGGTTTTATGTATGCGGTTAACCAGGATTTCCGATCCGCAGCGCAGTTTTTAACCGACAATAACGGCGTCCGGTTTAATGAACAGGCCGATATTATTACCGCCTATCCCGGCGCAGCCGGCAGCATGTTGTTCGGTTGTTACCGGGGGTCCAGCGGGTCGGCGGTATTATACTATTACCATCCTGCCCGGGCGAGGGGGGAGCAATGGAGCGCAAAATCCCTCCCCATGATCGACCGGATCTCTTATCCCCGGCTTACCGCCCTGGCGTTCGATTCGCTGGATAATCTTTATGCCGGAACCGGGGAAATGACCATCAGCGCCAACACCCCCCCGGCAGCGATTTTTTATATGCCCCGGGAAATCCTGCAAAATGGTTTAAAGAGCGAATTCGACCAGGAGATCAAATACCATTGGCCGGCAGACGACGTGGTGGGGCAACCGCTTCGCTTTGTCGCAATGCTCCACGACCGGGATTATCTCTATTGCATCAGCTACCATGCCCACCCCCAGGGCATTACAAACCGGTTTTTCAGGGTGAATTTGAAAACCGGCGCCGTGGAAATCTCGAACGCTCACAACGCCGGTTTTGCAGGCATCCGCAACCGGCTGTTGTTGAGAGAGGGAAGAAAACTGCTGGTTGGCTTTGGAGCAAAGCTTTATCAATACGATCTGGACAATTTTAATTTCAATGCCCCGTTAAAAGAGGCTGATTTCAGCGCTATTCCAGAATTCGTAAAAGGGGTGGTGGGGGATGGAAGCCGGTACTACGTCTGCCTGGATCATAAGATCGCGGTTCTGAATAAGCAGTTAGAGTTGATCCGCTATATCGATACGCCTGCGGAAAGCGATCTCTTTAATGCTATTGATCTTTTAGGATCGCACCTGTTCGCGATCACAAAAAACGGGCTGTTGATGAAGTATGATTTGAACAATTTTTGAGCCGGTAGTAAAAACCCCTGGTTTGTACTATCACCTGACATTTGAGAATTCTCGGGGAATACGCGGTTTCAGCGCCCCTTTGACCTCACCCATCCCCTCCCGGCGCTTCGCGCCACCCTCCCCTTCCCTCTCCTGCAGGAGAGGGAAGGGGAGGGTTAGGGTGGGGAAGGGTGAGGTTAAGAGCGGCAAGATAACCATTTCTCAGCGCAGATTCTCATATGTCACGTGATAGTACAAACCCTGGTTCCAATACTTATTAGCCCGGTCATCGAATTAGGGTCATCTTTTTCACCGCCTGAAAATCCCCCATACGGATATGGTAAAAATATACCCCGGATGCTAAATTCCGGGCGTTAAAGGTTACTTTATAATGAGCAGGCGGAAGGCGCTCATTGATTAAGGTTGCTGCTTCACGGCCCTGCAGATCATATATTTTTAACGTTACCGGATGATGGCCGGCGACATCAAACTCAATTGTTGTTTCCGGATTAAACGGATCAGGGTAATTATCGTATAAAAGCGGCTGGGCCGGAACGACCGGTGGATCGTTATTCACAATGCCAACAGGACCGAGGTTCTCATACCAGACGATTTTATTATCATTCGAGGAAGCGGAGAGCACATCCATATCCCCGTCGCCGTCCACATCCGCCGCATAGACTGACCAGGCGCCATCCGCAGCGGTGGTGATGGGATGGGAAGTAAAAGCGCCATCCGCAGCGGTGGTGATGGGATGGGAAGTAAAATTCTCATTGCCGTCGTTTTCATACCAGGCGATTTTGTCATCATAAGAAGAAGCGGACAGCACATCCATATCCCCATCGCCGTCCACATCTTCCGCATAGACTGACTGCACGTAATCCGCACTGGTGGTGATGGCGTGGGCGGTAAAATTCGCATTGCCGTCGTTCTCATACCAGGCGATTTTATCATCCTCGGCAGAAGCGGAAAGTACATCCATATCCCCGTCGCCGTCCACATCTGTTGCATAGACTGATGTGGCCTCAAGCGCAGCGCTGGTGATGGTATGGGTGATGAAATTCGCATTGCCGTCGTTCTCATACCAGGTGATTTTATCATCGCCATAACAAGCGGAAAGCACATCCATATTCCCATCGCCGTCAACATCGCTGGCATAGACTGACCTGGCGCCATCCGCACTGGTTGTGATGGGATGGGTAGTAAAATTCTCATTCCCGTCGTTCTCATACCAGGCGATTTTATCATCATCATAAGAAGCGGACAGCACATCCATATTCCCGTCGCCGTCCACATCCGCCGCATAGACTGAACTGGCGCCATCCGCACCGGTTGTGATGGGATGGGGGGTAAAAATCTCATTGCCATCATTCTCATACCAGGCGATTTTATTATCAAGAAAAGAAGCGGAGAGCACATCCATATCCCCGTCGCCGTCCACATCCGTCGCATAGACTGATCTGGCGGCATCCGCGGCGGGGGTGATGGCATGAGAGATAAAATTCTCATTCCCGTCGTTTTCATACCAGGCGATTTTATTATCATAATAAGAAGCGGACAGCACATCCATATCCCCGTCGCCGTCCACATCCGTCGCATAGACCGATTGGGCGCCATATGCGCTGGTTGTGATGGTATGGGTAGTAAAATTCTCATTGCCGTCGTTCTCATACCAGGCGATTTCTCCTTGATACAAAGGCTCTATAGCAGCAGAAGCGGAAAGCACATCCATATCCCCGTCGCCGTCCACATCTGCCGCATAGACTGATGTGGCCATAAGTGCACCGGTTGCGATGGTATGGGTGGTAAAATTCTCATTCCCGTCGTTCTCATACCAGGCGATTTTTTTATCCTCGGCAGAAGCGGAGAGCACATCAATATCCCCGTCACCGTCCACATCCTCCGCATAAACTGATTGGGCGCCGTTCGCATAAAGAGTGATGATATGAGGGCTAAAATTCTCATTACCATCATTTTCGTACCAGGCAATCATGTCATCGTCTTCAGAGGCGGACAGCACATCAATATCCCCGTCGCCGTCTACATCAACTGCATAGACTGAACTGGCGCCATTCGCACCGGTAGTGATGGTGTGGGTGCTGAAATTCTCATTACCATCATTCTCATACCAGGCGATTTTATCATCACTTTCAGAAGCGGAGAGCACATCGATATCCCCATCGCCGTCCACATCTGTCGCATAAACTGATTCAGCCCCAACTGCATTGGGTGTGACGGTATGGGCACTAAAATTCTCACTGCCGTCATTCTCATACCAGGCGATTTTATCATCCGACCAACAAGCGGAGAGCACATCCATATCACTGTCGCCGTCTACATCGACCGCATAGACAGATTGGGCGCCAGACGCCTCGGTTGTGATAATATGGGAGATAAAATTCTCATTCCCGTCGTTCTCATACCAGGCGATTTTTCTATCTTGCGCAGAAGCGGAGAGCACATCCATATCACTGTCGCCGTCTACATCGACCGCATAGACTGATTGGGCGAAAACCGCCGCATATTCCCTACTTACAATTATATGAGCGGCAAATTGCACCTGGGGAAAAATGTTTGCCGTCAGACTAAAAACAATGATCAATAGAACTGAAAAGACTTTCATGATGTGATCTCCCCTCAATGATTATAAAATATATTATTCACTGTTAATGAAGCGATGAAAATAACCATCGTTTTTTATCAAATTAACAGCCGAGGAGAGCTATCGCAAATCAATAAAATTTCTGAACCAGATCTCGTTGGTCAATAACTGCCAGATTAAATAGGCGTTATCCTCCCGGCCTTCCCGGTCCAGGACGATTTTTAAGCGCACATACTCGGAGTTATAAAGCCCCCGCTTTTTAAGAGCATCCGGGGATAAATAATCATCCACCATTTCCCTTAATTCAGTCCGCAGCCAGGAACGCAGGGGGGAGGCAAACGATCCTTTCGGCCGATAAATGATCTCCCGGGGGAGATATTTCTCGGCCACTTTTTTTAACAAATACTTTTGCCGGTTGCCGCGGATCCGGAAGCGCGGCGGGAGGGTAAACATGAATTCAACTAATTCGGGATCGGTCAGCGGGGGGCGCGATTCCACCCCGGCGGCCATGGTGGCCTTGTCCGAGTAAGTTAAATTGTGCTCCGGCAGAAAAATGCAGGTATCGTTCAAACACATTTGAGTCAGGTAAGATAATCCGTTGGATTTGAAATTTCCCATTTGGGACTTGTAAAAATGCGTGTTGTGGTACTGCGGATGATTGTTGAAAATCTGCGGATACTCTTCCGGGCTTAAAGACATATCCGCGGCCAGAAAGCGTTCCGCCCGCGGCAGGGAAGCAAAAGAGAGGAAGCGTTTGGCCCAGCGAACCCAGCGAAATCCTCCCCCTTCCGAAGCGACCGGGAGATGGTCAAACATATCGGCAATGGGTCTTTGGAGAACGCCCGGAACGATTTGCTGATAGAGCTCCGCTTTCAAACAGGCCAGCTGCTTGCGGTATCCGCCGTAAATTTCGTCGCCCCCCATGCCGTTTAATAAAACGATGATGCCGGACTCGCGCGCGGCTTTCGACATTAAATAAAGGTTGATCGCCGCGGCATCTGCCAGCGGCTCGTCGATGTGCCAGACCATTTTCGGCAGCAGGTCAACGATATCGGGTTGAATTTCGAATTCGTGGTGTTGAAAACCATGCTGGCGGGCAATTTTTTGGGCAAAATAGCTGTCATCCGGCACTCTTTCGTGCTTCTGGTCTTTTTCGCTGAACTTTATGGTAAAGGTTTTGATGCTTTTATTGGTATGTTTGGCCATTAAAACCGTGATCAGGGAAGAATCCAGGCCCCCGCTCAAAAAAGAGCCCACTTCCACGTCGGCGACCATTTGCAGCTTGATCGCCTTCAGCAGCCGCTGTTCCAATTCAGCAATCGCATCTTCTTCTTTGATAAAGTTTTCGACAGGAACCAACTCCCAGTAACGCTCAATCGCTAATTGCCCATCCTTAAACATCAAATAATGCGCCGGCGGCAATTTATAAATATTCTTGAAACCCGTTAACGGAGAAATCTGAAAGCGGGTGGGGGTGTGCAATGCCACATAATCCGGCTCTTTTTCGACCAGCCCGCTATGCAGAATGGCTTTGATCTCCGAAGCGAAGATCAACTGCCCGTTTCGCCGGGCATAGTAGAAAGGCTTAATGCCGATTTGATCCCGCGCGGCGAATAAATTCCCGGTTTGAGCCTCAAAAATAGCGAAGGCAAACATGCCGTTGAATTTACCCAGGCACTTTGCTCCCCAGGCCTGGTAGGCTTTTAATATCACTTCCGTATCGCTGTGGGATTTGAACCGGAAACCTAAGTGTACTAACTCGTCGCGAATTTCCTGGTAATTGTACATCTCGCCGTTATAAGTGATCCATAAACCGCCGTCGTCGTTGGCCATGGGCTGGTGGCCCGCGGGAGATAGATCAATAATTGATAACCTGCGGTGCCCCAGCCCCGCGCCATGCCGGGGGAACCATTGCAGCCCATGGTCATCCGGCCCGCGATGTTCCAGCAGCGCGGTCATTTTGGCCAGAATGTCCGAATTCCCAATTCCGATTAAGCCGGTTATCCCGCACACGTTTTAATTGCTCCTGGCTATACTCATTTTATTTCCAGTTTCAACCCGGTTCGAATCGATTCCAGAATCCGAAAGGTGGTTAGCGTGGTCAGGCAGAGGGAATCGAACGGGATTGGACCGGGTTCTTGATTCAGAATGGCATCGAAAAAGCGCTGAAATTCCCGGGTAAATCCCTTATCCGGGGTTTTGGTTTTATGGGTTTGGGTGCGCCCTCGTTTAGTAATTTCGCTGCGCCGGAAATCGTACATCTTGATCGTACATCCATCGCCGGATAACTCAAAGTATTCTTTCGGCAGCGAAGTATCTCCCAACGCGTGGTAGGTAATATTGGCAATGGACCCGCTCTCGAATTCGATGATTGCCTGAACCGAATCCCGGTTGGCATAGTTCCGGTGCGCGGTCTTGATGGCAGAGGCAAAAACCGCGGTGGGATTGCTCCCCGCAATAAACTGCAAAAAATCGATAAAGTGGCATACTTCCCCGATCACTCTCCCCCCGCCAACATCCGGGTTCTGTATCCAATGGTCCGCAGCGATGCTGCCGGCGTTAATCGTATAGTTCATGACCAGGGGGGTAGAGACATTTTTAACCGCATCCTTGATAACAGCAGCATGGGAGGAGAACCTGCGGTTATAGCCGACCAGCAGATGCCTTTCTGCCCCTTCATAAGTCTCCCGGATCGCTTTCAGTTCTTCTTCTTTGATCGCCAGGGGTTTCTCGACAAATACATGCTTCTTTGCCTGCAATCCTTTGATGACCAGTTCAGCGTGTGAATCATGCCGGGTGGCGATCATAACGGTGTTGATCTCGCCGTTTTTAAAAATTTCCCCGGGATCAGAGGCAATGTTTTGAAAAGAGAATTTTCTGCCCCCGGTAACTAAGTTAATACTGCTCGAATTAACCAGTGTAACCGGGAAAACCTCCATTTTCTTTAGCGTCGGAAGAATGACTGCCTGGGCAAAATTACCCGCGCCAATTACGCCTAACTTTATGGAAGATTCTTTGCGCTCCGGGCGGGGATTTAATTTTATGGTAGCCTGCGGCGGCAGCTCTTCACTTCCATATTTCAGTAGAACGCCTAAATAGGATTCCTTACTTTCCCCGCTAATCAGTTGATAAGCGTCCAAAACATTTTCAAAGTCAAAGCGGTGAGTGGTCAGGCTATTCAAATCTAATTTTTTTTGCGCGGCCAGGCTCAAAAACGCTTCCATATTGCGCTGCTCGGTCCAGCGCACGTAGGCGTAGGGATAATCGATCCCGGCGATCTCATAATTCGGATCGTATCTTCCCGGCCCATAAGACATGGACAGTTTGAATTCCAATTCTTTCTTATAGTAAATATCCCGGGGAATTTCAATCGGCGTCAGCCCCACCATTACCACCCGGCCTTTCATGCGGCATATTTCCCCGGCCTCTCCTACAATTTCTCTGGACTGTGAGGAAGCGGCGATAATTACCCCATCCACTCCCCGGCCCCGGGAAAAATCATCCGCCGCAGAGTGCAGCTCGCTGCTTTGGCAAATTTTATCCGCTCCGAATTTTTCTGCTAACTTCAATTTTGAGGGATCAATATCGACCGCCAGCACTTCGCACCCATTCGCTTTGAGCAGTTGAACGGTTATCAAACCGATCAGGCCGGCGCCGATGACCGCAATTTTTTCTCCCAGGGTAGGGTTCAATTGCCGCAAGCCTTGTAACGCGATAGAACCGACCGTGGTATAAGCGGCCTCTTCATCGGATACTGGTTCGGGTACTTTAGCAAACAAATTTTTCGGGATATAATTCACTTCGGAATGGTTGGCATAACCGGCGCCGGCGCAGGCAACCCGGTCGTTGGCCGCCACCCCCGGCACATTCGCCCCGGCCATCAAAACTTTCCCGGAACAGGAATATCCCAGGGGAATGGGTACATCCAATTTGCTAAAAACCTTGTTCAAGGTAGCCTTGAAGCCTTCCTTTTTCATTTTGCTCAAGACCTGTTTTACCAAATCCGGGCGGGCTTTCGCCTTCCCCAGCAGCGATTTTTTAGCAAGATCGACCAACATTTTTTCGGTACCGGCGGATATTAAGGAAACCGAGGTTTGCACTAAAATGCCCTGGTCTCCACAGGCCGGCAGCGGCACTTCGACGACTTCCATTTCCCCGGTTTTGTAGGATTGAATGATTTGCTTCATAGCTTTTCGCTTAGTATTCTTTTATACAAATCGAGCACATTGGTTGCAAAGTTTTGCTCGCTGAAAGCCGGTTGTCGTTTTTTCACTTCGCTTAAATCTTCCAACGTGGTAATTATTTTCTCACGTAAGTCACCGATATTGCCGCTTTCGAAGAGTATGGCGCCTTCGTGGCGTTTGCATACATTACTGGCTATCGCCGGGGTTCCCAGCGTTATGGCGTCTCCGACAACCATCCCGTAAGTATCTTCTCGATTCGCTCTGATAAATACATCCGAGTGTTGGATCAAGTAGAAGAAATCATCGGAACTGAGATCCTGAAAGGACCAGATATTGGGAAATGATTTCATTTTACGGGATAATATTTTTTGATACGTTTTATCGGTTGAAGTATAAAAAACAAAGATGATGCCTATTGTCTTGCCAGGAATATCTTTTACCGCGTCAATAATCATATCATAACCATATATCTCTGTCAAATATCCGGTGCTGATTACAAGATAATCCACTCGTTTTCTTGCAGCATGTACAAAATCCCGGATCTCCCCGGATACATTGTCCGGAATATTTTGCAGAGGAATAAACGAAGGAATCACCAATAATTTATTTTTTGTAATTCCCAAATTATTCGCAAAATATTCTTTTTGATTCTCATTTACGCAAATAAGGTACTCGAATCGGGAAAGAATTCGTTTTAATGCCCACTGTTTTAAAGCGCCTTTAGGAGCGGAAGCACCGGCGTCAGTATGATATGTCAAAATTTTAACTTTGCTTGATGCTGCCCAGATCATTGGCAATCCTCCATAAAGCAACTTATTAAAACGGGCAGCATGAATATGAATTATTTTACCTTTAAATCGCAGGATAAGATATATCAAATGGAATAATTGAATGACTGCGCCCCCTTTCAGACGCAGGACATCTTTATGAGGCGCGGAGTTGAATTGGGTGATAATTCTGATTGGAAATCGTTCCTTTTGACAGAATTGGTGAAATCGCTCAATATGAATGGTAACCCCGCCCGTAGGAGGGGGGTACCCTCCCACAATCAGCACCTCGACAGCTTCCTGGCTATGGGCTGCCCGGGATTGGGAAGGTAATTTTGCTCCCCCCAAAGTATTTGGTCTAATGGCCACTGATCGGAACTCCCTTTCCGGAATTGGCTGTTTTGATTTTATATAGCAGGTGTAAGATTCCTAAGATAATCATATATACAACCGGCAGCTCATAAAGCGACAGGAGGGTAAAATATTGCACAAAAAAACTAAGGGTGCCTAACATCAGAAAAAAAGCAGCGAAAAAAGTGGTAACCGGATTGTTGGATTTAAAACCTCGAAAATAAAGAATGTATGAGATCAGGGCAATGATGATCGTTAACAAAATGGTAAAGGCAAATCCTCCGATCAAATAATAAACCCCAAAACTGGTTCCGACGTTTGAATCGAAATCCGGAGATACCGGGATGAAACCGGGGCTCACATATTTGACGGTGCTGAGTCTCTCAGGATCGCCTAATATGACATTCTTGAAATTGATTGGTACAATAAAAAGCGCCCACCAGGGTTTTGTAAAGGACATGTTCATCCAGTGTTCTAACATAATAGGGCCGGTCATTAAATAATTGACCATCCAGCCCAAAATAAATTTCCAAAGGCGTGCATCAAAAAAGGAGAGTGTTTGCCAGCTTAAAAACAATATTAGATAATTGGCAATAAATATTGCCATTACCATTGAAACGATGAAGCCAACCTTGCGCAGTTGCAACTTAGGAGTCAATCCCATATTGACAACAAAAAATACAATTAAAACTACCCACACAATATGATACTTTACCATTAAGCTCATTATCGAAACAGTCAAAAACGCCATTGTCAAATAATCTAAAAGACTCTTTTTGGATTTCCATAGGATCAAAATCAGGAAGATTAGCAGCACCTTTCCTAACAAGGCAAAGTGCGCCGGAAGCCCTACGATCATCATTCTTTCAAAACGGTCATCTCCAATAAATTGCCAGCCCTCTTTCGCGAGGATTGAAAAAACTCTGTAGCCGACTACCACTATCACAATCCATGAAAGCATTAACAAAAAAGAACGAAAATCCTTATACTTCTTGAATTGATCAACAAAATTCGTCGTTTTTATCTCTGGTTTATAGGTATGAGACAGGAGGAATCCAACCAGCCAGATAATCAATAAATTCAACAGTATAAAAAAGTTGGCTCTCGCGCTCACGGGTAAGAAATCCATTTTGACCACGACAGTATTAACCAGAATGCTTATAATGGCGAAGGGCCAGGCAGTTACCGTAAAAGGCGTAAATAAGTTGTTGAGATGCCTCCTTTCAAAAACCGTTAATCCGAAAACTGCCAATAACAACACAAGGCTGGAAAGGAAATTAATCATAGCCCTATTTCCTGGTAAATTTTTTCTACCGTCGCTTTCCGGGCGTTGTCGAACTCGTGCGTGTATTTATTCAGTGATAATACAAATTTTCGAGCGGTACTAAAACTTTCTCGATGCTTAACGGTAAGCCAGAACAATGAATACCCTAAAATAAGCCATTTCCAGGCTACCCAGACCGGGTAACTGAAATAGTCTTTCATATCAATAACCCGGTTGAAAACATGAATAAATTTCTTCCGGGTAATATTCTGGTACAGCTTCTCCGAAGAGGCGCTTACCTTGTGATAAACCCGGCTTTCCGCCACACAAGCCATCGGTATATTGTTTTTGCGGAGACGCATGCTGAACTCGAAGTCTTCCTCTCCGAAAAAAAATTTTTCGGAGAAAAACCCGAATTTATCCAGGACATTTTTCCTGACCATTAATGCGCAGCCGGTTACAAACGATACCTTGCGAATTTTTTGGCCATTCGAGTTCGTAAAATAACTCTGGGTACCCCAATAGGTCAGTTTTCCACCCAAGTTGGCGATTTTCTGCGGTTCCGTATAAGCGTAGATAGCGGAAGTGGCCGCGCCAATTTCCTTGTTGTGACTTAAATAATCTACTAAAATTCTGATTGCCTGAGGTTCAATTACCGCATCATTGTTAAGAAGAAATATATATTCGGTTGGAAAAAGAAAGTCGGAAATTTTTATGCCCAAATTACTCCCCGCTGCAAAACCGGAATTTTCGTGATTGCGAACTAAAACGATGGACCGCGCCGGAATCTGCGCCGACAGGTCGTTTTTTAGCATCTCGCCCGATATCCTGCTGCCATCTGTTTTGAGTTCCCACAACGGCGTCGGTTTGTCAATTAGCGGGAAAACGAATTGTGGAAGCGCTGACTCGATCTGATGCTCCAGTTTGTCCAGCGCCCAGTCTTTTATTTTCTCCGGGGAATTATCCTGAGAACAATTATCGACCAGCAACACATGATAATTCTCATATTCGCTCTTCAGCACGCTCTCCAGGCACTCAATCGTATCCCGCCAGCCGTTCCAGTTCAAAATAATGATGCTGACATGAGGTTGACTGCTAACCATTCGCCGGTCTCCACAAGCTTTGCCTTCGCGCAATAAAAACGCTCAGAAGGATCAATAAAAAGAATTCCGCAAAAACAAACGCTATGGCCGCGCCAATTTCCAGGAAAAAATAACTCAGCATACTGCACAATATGATATTGAGCAATCCCGTAACCATTACCCGCCGGGAAAATTCCTTTTCAAAATCGAAGTTGGTCATAAAAATAATCCCCAGCACGTAATTTAGCACTCCTAAGGATATGACCAAAGCGGCGATCTGCAAAACCCGCACGGAAGGTAGAAATTTATCGCCCAGGGCGAGCAGCGTGAGCGGTTTGGCGAAAATAATAATCGCTATTGCTAAAAGAGCGGTCCCCCCGCCTAACCACTTTATCAAAAAAAAGATCGATTTCAAACTGTGCCTTGCCGATAGCTTTTTTTTGCGGGAAATGAAGGGATAAAACGCCTGAATAACCGGGTTGAATAGCGATTGCAATACCACCACGATCTTCTCGCCCGCGCTGTAAAAACCCACCGCCTCTTTGGAAGCAAACAAGCCTAACAAAAACACGTTGGAGCGGCGGTACAAATTGATTGCAAAAGTAGAGACGAAGATCGACCAGCCTTTTTTCAGGCAATCGAAAATATCCCGCCGGGAAGGTTTTTCCCACTTGATCTTGAACTTCCTGAAAATAACCGCCGCACTGACTATCCCTCCCACAACCATAAAACCTCCATAAAACAAAGGCACCAGGTAAAAATCCTCCTCCCTGTGAAGGAAAAGAAAGATGCCCGCGGTATAGCCTAACTTCGTGATCAAATTCGGATAGTTCAAATAGTGCATCTCTTCCATTCCTAAGTAAAACCAGTAGGAGAGCAAGACATTAGCGGGAACCATGCTGAAGTAGAGCAGGTAAACCGCCCAATCCCGGCGCAAGCTCTCGACAAAAATGAGCAACAAGATGAGAACCAGGGCGCATAAGACCATCAGGAGCAATTTAACCGCCGTGATCGACGAAAAAATCGCATTCCTGCTGGCCGCCCGGTCTCTTTCCAGGGAGATTTGCTGGGTTCCGGTAATATTGAATCCATACTCGGTAATCATCACGAAATATTGGTTCAGCGCCTCCGCAAAACTCAATATCCCAAATTTTTCCGGCCCGATGACTCTTACAATGTAGGGAATGGTGACGAGGGGTAGAATATAATTGGTAGCTTGAAAAAAAAACAAGTTTTGAACATTGTAAAAAAGCCGCTTGTTTTCATGCGATCGGAATAGTGCTCTAATTCTCAACACGTTCCCTGTCCAAATCTTCGGTCGGGATTTTAATCAATCCACGCCGGTAGAGATATACCGCCCAGTTGGCGCCGATCTGCATCAGCCCCCCTAAGGCCAGGAAGGTGATCAAAACGAACAGCCGCTTGGGCCGGCTCTTGCGGTAGGGCGGGTAAGCCGGGTCTAATACTTTAATGGGGCTTAAATTGACAAAATTTTGCAGGTAGAGCAGCTCCATCTGCTTGCGCATTTCCACGTAAATGGCGGTTTGAATCTCCACTTTCCGGCGCGCGCGCAGCTGCGCTACCTGAAATTCCGGCCGGGTGGGATCGCTGGTGGATTCTAACAATTTCTGCAACTCTTTCTCGGCAATGCTCAGGCTGTCGCCGGTTTCCCGGATTCGCCGGTTCAAATAGCTGTATTGCTCCGTAATTTCCTTTTGAACCTCGCTCAACACCAATTCGTCCAGAACTTCGACCATATAATTGGCCGCCTGCGCAGCCACCGCGGGGTCCTTTAACGTGACCAGGAGATAGAGGATTTGATTGTCGCGGTCGATATTCACCACCATGGCGTCTTCGCGCAAAATTTTGAGGGTTTTTTGGATTTTTACCTCTTCGGAATCGCCTTCGATTTCAAAAAAGTCGATCAGGTTCGCTTCTTTAAATTCTTCATCTTCCGTAAAAGTATATTTATGAAAGATGGTTTTTTCCAGAAGATCCCGGGAGAAGAGCAGGCCGGAATACATCTCCTGGCTGCGCGCGGAAAAACTGCCCAAGTTAACCCCCGCAAGACTGGCTAAACTCCCCAATTTGCCGCTCAATCCCTGGGCGGCGTTGGCGGCGGAGGGCAGAATGGAGACTTCCGCCGTGTACTGCTTGGCCATTACAAAGAATACCACCACCGTAGAAAGCACAAAGATGATTCCGAAGATGAGCGAATTTATCTTTTTATGCTTGAGAATGAACA
This sequence comes from Calditrichaceae bacterium, assembly GCA_013360445.1. Lineage (GTDB taxonomy): Bacteria > Calditrichota > Calditrichia > RBG-13-44-9 > J075 > JABWBP01. The sequence continues at coordinate 14,849 of JABWBP010000086.1, forward strand.
GCAATAACTGAAAAGTTTCCGAACTATTATTGGAATTCATCAATTGCCCCGGGTAAAAGAGAGCGTTGCGATTTTGCCGGCTTTCTATTTGCCAACGTTAACGATAATGAATAGAATCGCCGCTATCTGCGACGTTACGGTTAAAAATTCTTTGAATATCTCCCACCAGTCTCTTTCTTCTTTTTCCGGCACAAAAACGATGTCCCCTTCTTCCAGCTTCATATTTTCCGTGGCATCCAGCCATACCCCGGTTTTGCTTCGAATGATCTTGACGTTCCCGCGCCTGGCCCGCTTATTAAAATCTCCGGCGGTTGCGATATATTGTTTATAAGTCCAGTTCTCATCGTAAACGATATTGCCCGGCGATATGACCCCCCCGGAAACAAATACCACTTTATTTTTTTGGGGAATGACGATCAAATCATCATCCCGTAAAAGCACGTCCTGGGATGAATCGCTGGCCGTAACCAGTTTTTCGAAGTCGCAAGCCACCAGGCGAATGTCTTCCCGGTTTCGCAGGCGGAAGTAGCTCTTCTCCAGGTTGGTCATTTCCTCGACCGTCATTCTCCCCAAGCGTTCCAGCTCTTTGTCCTCTAATAGAATCTTTTGCCGAATGATCTTTGCGTTCTCCAGCGAGGCTTTATCAGTGAACCCCCCGGCTATCTGGATGATCTCCGACAATTTCGTTCTGCCTTCTTCTATGGCATAAAAACCGGGATATTTTATTTCACCCTGAACCTCTACCCGGTGCTTTTCATGATACTCCGGCTTGTATCTTACATAGATACGATCATCCGGGTTTAGCGCCATATCCTGGTCGCCGGGGACGCTTGCGATAAACTTTTTGAGAGATTTCCGGTCTTCCGCAAAACGATACAATTCGATTTTCGAGGAATCCGCCACCGGCAGCAATCCTCCGGCAAAAAGAATCGCATCATTAAGCTTATCCGAAGGCAGGTATTCGAACTCGATCTCCTGGCCGACCGCGCCATCTACCAGAATCGAATGGGAGTTTTCTCCTTTGAAAGGCACGCTGACAATGTCATTGTCTAACAGGTAAGGATTCTGCGTTAAATCGCCTAAAAGTTTGAAGCGCAGCAGATCATATTCATACCTTTTCCCCTCTCGCAGGATTTCAACCCGCCTCAATGAATAATTTTCTTCCTCCCTGAGCCTGTACTCATCTTCAACGGTTTGCGATTCCTTTAAAGCTGCCTGATCGAATTCATCCCGCCGTAACGCGTTTTGAACCGCGTCAAATACCCGGGAGGTCGAGAGTAATTGCTGTTTTAAACTATTTTGTACCGCGCCGATCACCGTAACATTGATCGGGTGAACCTGGTATAAAAACACTTCGATTTCCGCATCCGGATGTTTGGGTTTTAGCCGGGCTAAAATTTTTTCTTTCACTTCGGCTAAGAGCGTCCCCCGTACTTTTAGCGAAGGCGCGTCATGCAGCATCAAAAATCCATCCGAAGTAACGGTCGTCGGAAGAATTCTGACCGCCGGCCCCGGCACGTCTATTTTGATCAAAAAGACGTCGCCGGCATCTACAATATATTCTGCTTCATTCACCGAAACCGTCAAATTGGAGGCGCTGAGTGACGGCAGGCCTCCCAGGGAAGGCATGGACATGCCCGTGGAAGAGGGTAAATTAGTGCCTCTTTCCTCCCTGTCCAGCGTCTGCGGGTAAAAAGAACTGCAAAAAAAACTCAACAACAGAATAAGGCTGGCTGTTATTCTCATCAGATAATGTCTATTCAATTCTTCTCCTCTAAATCCAACCGCTTCACTGCCTGCTTGGCCGCTTCCTGCTCCGCGACCTTTTTGCTCTTTCCTTTTCCTTCTCCCAATTTTTCGTTGCCGATCCAGGCTTCTATCAGAAATTCTTTGGCGTGGTCCGGCCCTAATTCCCTCACCACCCGGTATTCCGGCGCTCCCCCCCCGATGCTCTGCCCATATTCTAACAAAATGCTCTTGTAGTTCTTGTAAAGCCCCTTGCGCAGAATTTTCTTGTAGTCCGCCAGCAAATATTTGTGAATGAATCTATCCGCCTCTTCCAACCCTAAGTCTAAATAAATCGCCCCGATGATGGCCTCGAACGCATCCGCCAGGATGGATTTGCGCTGCCGCCCCCCGGTCTTCTCTTCCCCGCGATTCATCAACACCTTGTCGCCTAAGGACATATTGGCGGCGACGTCTCCCAACACCGGCTTGCTGACTAAAATGGATTTTACCTTGGAGAGCTGCCCCTCGGTTTTGTTGGGAAACTTGCGGTACAAAAAATCGGTGACCACCAGGTCCAAAACCGCGTCTCCTAAGAATTCCAGGCGTTCGTTGGAGAGGATGCGCGCTTCGTTGGAGATGTTGAGAAAGGAGCGGTGTTTTAAAGCAGTGGCAATGAGGGAGCGGTTGGCGAAACGAAGTTTGTACTGATTCTGAAAATCATCCACTGCCCGGGATTCGCCCGGGGGTATTTCCCCGGGGAGAACCGCCGCCGGGCTGCTCGTATCCGAACGCTTGAATGAAAAAATCTTCCGGAGATATTTCTTGAGCGGATTCAACTCACCCCTGAATCATTCAAATTTGCTGACTAAAATACACGCGTTATGCCCCCCAAACCCGAAGGTGTTGGAAATCGCGTTTCTTACCCGCCGCTCCTGGGGGACGTTCGGGGTATAATTCAAATCGCATTCCGGGTCGGGAAATTCATAGTTGATCGTCGGGGGAATGATATTGTGCTTGATCGCCAGCACCGAAACGATCAACTCCACCGCCCCGGCGGCCCCTAACAAGTGCCCGATCATGGATTTGGTCGAGCTGATATTCATTTTATAGGCGTGATCTCCGAAGAGCGCCTTGATAGCCGCAGTTTCGTTTTTATCGTTATAAGGCGTGGATGTGCCGTGCGCGTTGATATAATCCACTTCATTCAGGTTCAATTTGCCGTCCTCCGCGCTGCGGCGCATGGCGCGCACCGCCCCTTCCCCGCCGGGCGCGGGAGCGGTCACGTGGTGGGCGTCGGCGGTAAAACCGATCCCGCGAATCTCGGCATAAATATTCGCCCCTCTTTTGCGGGCGTGCTCCAACTCTTCCAACACTAAAATGCCCGCGCCTTCTCCCATCACAAACCCGTCGCGCTCCCGGTCAAAGGGGCGGCTGGCTTTCCCGGGCTCCTCATTGCGGCTGGAAAGGGCTTTCATGGAGCAGAAACCGGCTAACCCCATGGGAGTGATGGGCGCTTCCGAGCCGCCGGTGACCATGATGTCCGCATCCCCGTATTTGATCAACCGCGCCGCGTCGCCGATGGCGTGGGAAGCGGTTGCGCAGGCGGAAACCGTGGCGTAATTGGGCCCCTTGAGGCCGTAGCGGATCGAAATCTGCCCCGCCGCAATATCCGAAATCATCTGCGGAACAAAATAAGGGCTGACCCGCCGGGGGCCTTTTTCGATATATTTGCCATGCTCGGTTTCGAACGACTGGATTCCCCCGATGCCGGAGCCGACCACCACCCCGGCCATATCGTGATCGATCTTTTCCAGATCCATCCCGGAATCCTGCAGCGCTTCGTGGGCGGCGACCATGGCCATCTGGGTATATCGGTCCATCCGGTTCGACTCCCGAACGTCTAAAATTCCATCGAAGGAAAAATTCTTCACCTCCGCCGCAAAGCGAGTGCTGAACTGGGCAGGATCGAAATGGGTAATCGGTCCTACCCCATTCTTCCCTTGCAACAATCCCTCCCAAAACGCTTTCACGGAGTTGCCGATAGCGGTCATCGCGCCCATGCCGGTAACCACAACACGTCTATGCATACGAAAATTCCTTCCTTTTATTCAAAAGGGGAGACCCGCTCCCAAAGCGATGATGGCGCTCCGGCCCCTGCAAAATACCCCCTCGCGAGGGTATTTTTTCGATCTGCCGAAAAAACCAAACAATCCGCCGCGGCGTGCCCCCGGCGATTGCCCCTTCGCAGGCCCGCCGCCGGATGATTTCCGGCGCCCTGTTATTGCCAGTTCGAGTTCTAAAAGCCCCGGAAAACAGCAATCGCCGGGGCAGCATCAGCTTTGGGATGATCTCGTTGCTTAGTCGGCTTGATCCATTTTTTTGCGAAGATAACTGATCGCCGCCTTGACGGTGGTGATTTCCTGCGCGTCTTCATCGGGAATTTCCACCCCGAATTCTTCTTCGAACGCCATCACCAGTTCCACGGTGTCCAGGGAATCTGCGCCTAAGTCTTCGATAAAATGAGCGTCTTCTTTCACCTTATCCGCGGCAACGCCTAATTTCTCTACGATAATCTCTTTGACTTTTTCTTCTAAAGACATAGCTGCTCCTCATTCAGTTTAGTTTACTTGAGACATCCATCATTCAGAACCAAAATGCGCCTAAATTAAATAGCAAAAAATTTAATTGTCAATTGCCAATTGAGAATTGTCAGTTAGCAATTGCCAATTGGCAATTAGCAATTGACAATTGCCAATTACTTAGCCCATCACCATCCCGCCGTCCACGTTGATCACCTGGCCGGTGATGTAAGCGGCCTCGTCGCTGGCTAAGAAAGCCGCCATCCGGGCCACGTCCGAGACGCTCCCCAGGCGACCCAGGGGAATTTGCGCTTGCAAACTCTCCCGCACCTTTTCATCTAACGCCCCGGTCATATCGGTTTCGATGAATCCCGGGGCCACCGCGTTGCAGGTAATATTGCGCGAGGCTAACTCCCGGGCCACGGATTTGGTCAGCCCGATGATCCCCGCCTTGGACGCCGCGTAATTGGCCTGCCCGGCGTTGCCCATCTGCCCTACTACCGAGGTAATGTTGATGATCCGCCCGCTGCGCTGTTTCATCATCTGCCGGGTAACGCTTTTGATGCAGTTGAACGCGCCCTTCAGGTTGATGGCTAACACCTCATCCCACTCCTCCTCCTTCATGCGCATCAGCAGATTATCGCGGGTAATCCCGGCGTTGTTCACCAGCACGTCGATCTGCCCGAACTGCTCGAGGGCCCGCTCGATCAGCTGCTGCGCGTCGGCCATGCGGGAAACGTCGCCCACCACCGCCATGGCGCTTCCGCCCGCGGCCTTGATCTCCGCGCAGACCGCTTCGGCGCGCTCCGCGTTGCGCCCGGAAACCACCACCTTAGCGCCCCGCCGGGCGAATTCCAGGGCGATCTCCTTCCCGATTCCTTTCGTCGAACCGGTAACAACGGCGACTTTGTCTTGCAGTTGCATCGCTTTTTCTCCTCCATGGCGTTTTTGTCAGGTCGGAGTGCAAAACTTCAGTTTTGCAGGCGAGACAGGAAGAGCTGAGGGGCAATATTACCTGCTGCTTACCCGCCTGTTGCGAATCCTCCGCCTGGGCAGTTGCCGGGTTTCCCTCGCGCCCTGCAAAACTGAAGTTTTGCACTCCGACTGCCCCCTGCCGCCTGCCCCTCTACGCCGCCTCCAGCTCCCCCGCCGTCCCCACCGCCTGGCAGGGATAATTCGCATCGGTGCGCTTCAACAGTCCTTGCAGCACCTTGCCGGGGCCTACTTCATAGTATTGATCGTACCCCGCGGCGATCATATTGCGCAGAATATTTTCCCACAATACCGGGGCGAGCAGTTGCTGCTGCAACAGCCGGCGGATGTGATCCGGATCGCTGGCCGGCTGCGCCTCCACGTTGCTGAACACCGGAATGGCCGCGGGTTTAATGGAGACCTCTTTCAGCGCTTCCACCAGCCCGGCCAGCGCCTCGCCCATCAAAGGAGAGTGAAACGCGCCGCTGACCACCAGTTCCTTCACCAGCCGGGCGCCCTTTTGTTTGGCGATTTCCATGGCCCGGCGCACCGCCGGCGCGCTGCCGGAAATAACGATCTGCCCCGGGGAATTGAAATTAGCCGGCTGCACCACCCCCGCTTCCGCGGCCTCCCGGCACACCGCTTCGATCTGCTCCGCGGCCATTCCCACAATCGCGGCCATGGTGCCGGGATTGTTCTCCCCGGAGCGCTGCATCAGCTCTCCGCGGATTTTCACCAGCCGCAGGCCGTCCTCGAAGCTCAACGCCCCCGCGCTAACCAGCGCGGAATACTCCCCCAAACTGTGCCCGGCCGCGGCCCGGGGTTGAATTCCCTTCTTTTTCAGCAACACATCCACGGCCATGCTGTGCACGAAAATCGCCGGTTGAGTGTAGCGGGTTTGCCGCAGCTCCTCTTCCGGCCCCTCGAAGCAGAGCTTTTTCAGGGGAAATTCTAAAATATCCTCCGCCCGCTCGAAAACCGCTTTCGCATCCGGATGGGTTTCATATAGATCTTTCCCCATTCCCACCATCTGCGATCCCTGCCCGGGAAACAAAAATGCCCGTTTTGCCATCCTTTATCCTTAACCCTTTTTACTCATGGTTCGCTTAATTTTTTTGCCACTTCGGTAAAATATTTTTCTATTCCGCCCTTTCAGGGCTTCCCAGCGGTGTTTTTTTCTACCCCGGAGCGTTGCTCC
>JABWBP010000158.1 GCA_013360445.1 Calditrichaceae bacterium
AGCCCCCCGATTTATCGGGGGGACACGAATTACCCTCATACCTTAATTTTCTGGGGCTTCAGCCCCGCGTAGTGCAACAATCGGGGATAAATCCCCGGGGAAAGGCATAAGTTTACTTATTTTCTGTCCCCGATCTGAAGATCGGGGCTATTCAATTTTTCATAAAAATCAAATATTTACCTACGAATAAGGTCTAACTTTTTTTCTAAAAATATTTTTTTTACCCCCTAATTTCCTGTTGCGCATCGCATTTTTTTAAGGTATAATCATGCTGCATACTAATTTTCAGGGTTTATGATATTCTAACCAAATCCTATTAGCAGGAGGTATAATCTATGAGTCGATCTCTCCGGAGGAACCATTGGATGAGGGTGGGCGGGTTTATGCTGATTCTGCTCGCATTCTCTTTACTCATCTGGGTAGGTTGCGCCGAAAACAGCCAGGCGCCAACCCAGTCGCAGACCGGCGATGAGAGCGCCGCGCTGAGTATTCTGAATGCGGAAGTGCAGAAAGTAATGGCCATCCAGGATGCGCACACGGCAGAACTGATGGCGAACACCGACGTGCTCGGCACTGCTACCGGGCTGACCGAAAACGGCGAGTTGGCGGTAATTATCTATGTGAATCTCGAAAGCCAGTCTTTCCAGAAAACCGCAGCCAGCCTTCCCGCACAATTAGAGCAGCGGCCGGTGATCATCGAATACACCGAACCGTTCCGCGCCTTGAAAAGCGGCGGCGGCGGGGTCAGCCACACCGCCAAACAGACCCCCCCGATTCAGTTAGGCACCTCCGGGGGCTGGCGCTATGACCTGGCCAACGGCTACTGCTGCGGCGGAACGCTCGGTTCCCTGGTCAAGATTGGCTCCACCCAGTATATTCTGAGCAACTACCACGTGTTGGAAGCGGACATCGTGAGCGGCGGGAACAGCCGGGTGGCGCAGGCCGGCGACCCGGTCATCCAGCCGGCGCTGATCGACGTGTCCTGCAACGCCAATAACGCCCAGAACGTCGCCACCCTTTCCGGCATCAAGAGCCTGCCGGGTTCGAACGTGGACGCGGCGATTGCCCAGGTGATCTCCGGCATGGTGAGGACCGACGGCGCCATCCTGGAAGTCGGAACTATCTCCGCCAGCACCGTCAATGCATCCCTCAACCAGGCGGTCAAGAAAAGCGGGCGCACCACCGGGCTGACCCGCAGCTCCGTCTCCGGCTTGAATGCCACCATCAGCGTGGCGTATGACAACGAGTGCGCCGGCGGGGCGGCGTTTACCAAAACCTTTACCGGGCAGATCGTGATCAAAAACCGTCGCAGCGCGTTCCTGGCCGGCGGCGATTCCGGCTCACTGATGGTCGAAGACATAACCACCAATCCCCGCTCGGTCGGCTTGCTCTATGCCGGCAGCAGCACCTCGGCGATTGCCAACCCCATCGGGCAGGTGCTGAGCTTCTTCGGCGCTTCCATGGTGGGCAATTAAGTCTGATCTGATTTTAATTCCATTTTTGGCAATGAAGACACCCGCACCCGCTCCGGTCGCGGGTGTTTTCATTGGGAGTGTAATTCAAGCGAGTGTAACCCAAATACTGCAATGGGTGCAAAAAAAATCACAGATCGGCGAATAATCAAGATCAGCGGCTTACTGTTTGCCCTGCTCCTGATGTTGGGAGCGGCGTGCAGCGACAACCGCAGGCCGGAAACCGGGGAGCCAAATCCCATGTCGCAACGGGATATCAATGAAGTGATGGAAGCCCACGTTCAGGAGTGGATGGCCATTCCGGGGGTGGTGGGAGTGTATATCGGCATGTTAGATGACGAGAAGACGCTGTGCATCAAAGTGATGGTCATCGAAAAAACGGAGGAATTGGCGCGAAGATTTCCCAACTCCGTTGAAAATTACCCCCTGGTGCTGGAAGAAACCGGGGTAATCCGCCCCCTTTAGCGCCGACATAGTCTTTCGGAAAAATAATTTCCATGGCCCGCCTGACCATCAGTCGGGCAGGCAGAATAATTTGATGGCAAAATAATTCACTTTTTTAAACCAAACGGAAGCGTTCGCTCCGCTCTCGCCTCCTTCGCCTACCAACTCACTCCTTCACCCTTAAAATAGTCGTGCAGTTCCTTTCGCGCCGCCAGGTTGATGCGCTCCGACCATAAATCCACCGGGTTCAAATCGTCGCTCAACACCGGGGCGCTGCGGATATCCGGGGCAAAACGGTTGTCCCAGGCGTGGTTGCGGTGATAGTCCTCGCTGAAGCGATCCAAAGTAGGGGGCAGATCCCACAACAATTCTAACTTGCGGTTGGCGGCCAGTAAAATCAGGTTTCCCAGGCGGTCGGGAGGCTCGGCCAGGGGCAGGGCCAGCACTTCGGAAAAATGCTGCTTCAGGGTGGCGGCCAGGGAGCGCACGATCAGGTCGCGCCAGCCGAGGGCTTCCACGTTGATCGCCAGAACCGCTCCGGGGTTCATCCGGGAGGCGATCAGGCCGAATACTTCCCGGGTAACCAGGTGAAAGGGAATGGAGCTGCTCCCGAAAGCGTCCATCACCACCAGGTCGTAAGTCTCCGGACGGGCGATGAGGAACTGCCGCCCGTCGGTATGGAAAACCCGCGCCGCGGCAGAATCCAGCCCGAAATATTGATAGGCGGTTTCGGTGACCACCGGGTCGATTTCCACGGCGTCGATTGCCCAGTCTTTGCGGGCAAAGCGCTTGATCACCGATCCCCCGCCGACGCCGATCAGGAGCATCTTCCCGGGTTTCTCGAAAAAATGGCGGGTAATATCCAGCACGTGCACGTAGGGAAAAAGCGGCTCGAACGATTGAGAATCCACGATGGTATGAATGCCCCCGTCGATGAGCATGTGGCGCCCGAAATCGGCGTCCACTACCCGGATTTCCCCATAGGGGCTTTGTTTGACTGCCGCCACGCTCTCGCCGGTTTCCGCCGCGTCTTTCACGACTAACCAGGAAGCGACGATAGCGCCGAGCGCCAGCAGCAGCGTCGCCATGGCGGCTCCTTTCAGTTTTCGTTCCGCGGCCAGTCCCGCGGCGGCGGTGAGGATCAGCAGGGCGCCGATCAGCAGCACTAAGCGGTTGACCCCGACGTTGGGAATCAGGAAAAAACCGGTTAGCAACGCGGCAATAACGCTGCCGATGGTGGAAACGGCGTAGAGGTCTCCGGCGGTGCGCCCCACCTCATTGAGGCTTTGGGCGCGCAGGCGGATGGCGTAGGGGCTGATCATGCCCAACAGGGTCAGCGGCGGAACGAAGAGGATGAAGGCCGCTAACAGCACTGCAAACCGGAGTCCCAGCGGTTCCGCGATGGCCAGCACCGGGTGTTTGAGCCAGGGAATCAGGAGCAGCCAGAGTCCCGCCCCGGCTAACAGGTAGCAGAGCCGCGGCAGGCGCGCGCCGCGGTCGGCCCAACGGCCTCCCAGGGCGTATCCCGCGCTCAGGGCTACCAGGGTGACGGTGATCAGGGCGGACCACAGGAACAGGCTGACGCCGTAAAACGGCCCCAAAATCCGGGTTCCCAGGATTTCTACCGCCAGCACGGACGCGCCGGAAATGAAAACCAGCGCATATA